>NZ_JBWKUQ010000026.1:0-87500 GCF_059420925.1 Pseudomonas sp. GW821-FHT03C07 | reverse complement strand
GTAACTCATTGAATCTCAAAGGCTTTTCCGTTTCGACTGCGCCGGAAGTGGGGCGAATTATAGAGCCACAGGATTTCCCGTCAACGCTTATTTTCACTTTTCTGTCATAAGGGTCAAAAGCAGCGCAAAAACGACTATGGGAGCCTGCGGCTCCCATAGTTTGCTTTCTATCTATAAGACAGCGTTACTCGGCCTTGAGGGTGATCCGGGCAAACGCCTTCTTCCCCGCCTGGCAAACATGAGTAGCGCCCAGCTTGTATATAAAGGCGCGATCAACAACCTCACCATCTATACGCACGCCACCGGAACCCAGCAGATCCCGGGCAACCGCCGAGTTCTTCACCAGACCGGCCTTATTCAGGACCGCAGCGATCGGCATGTCTTCAGCCGCGCTGATTTCAATCTCAGGCAGATCATCCGGCAGCTCGCCATCCTTCATCCGATTGCCCGCCGCACGGTGAGCACTGGCCGCAGCCTCTTCACCATGGAAACGCGCGACGATTTCCTCAGCCAGCAGGATCTTGATATCGCGCGGATTCGCACCCGCCTCGACATCCTTGCGCAGCTGATTGATCTCATCCATCGAACGGAAGCTCAGCAGCTCGAAGTAGCGCCACATCAAGGCATCCGGGATCGACACCAGCTTGCCGTACATGACACCCGGCGCCTCCTGGATTCCCACATAGTTGCCCAGGGACTTGGACATCTTCTTCACACCATCCAGCCCTTCGAGCAACGGCATGGTGAGAATGCACTGAGCCTCCTGCCCATAAGCACGTTGCAGCTCACGCCCCATCAACAGGTTGAACTTCTGGTCGGTACCGCCCAGCTCGACATCCGCGCGCAGCGCAACCGAGTCATAACCCTGCACCAGCGGATAGAGGAACTCATGGATGGCGATCGGCTGATTGGTGGTATAGCGCTTGTCGAAGTCGTCGCGCTCGAGCATGCGCGCCACGGTGTACTGCGACGTCAGGCGAATGAAGTCCGCCGGCCCCATCTGATCCATCCAGGTGGAGTTGAACGCGACCTCGGTCTTGGCCGGATCGAGGATCTTGAACACCTGGGTCTTGTAGGTCTCGGCATTATCGAGCACCTGCTCACGCGTCAGCGGCGGACGCGTGGCGCTCTTGCCGCTCGGGTCACCGATCATGCCGGTGAAATCGCCGATCAGGAAGATCACCTGATGCCCCAGCTCCTGGAACTGGCGCAGCTTGTTAATAAGGACTGTGTGGCCCAGGTGCAGATCCGGCGCTGTCGGGTCGAAGCCGGCCTTGATACGCAACGGCTGGCCGCGCTTGAGCTTCTCGACCAATTCGGACTCGACCAACACCTCTTCCGCACCACGCTTGATCAGCGCGAGCTGCTCTTCAACCGACTTCATAACCAACCTGCAAGGCTCAGATTCAAAGGGAACCAACCATACAAGATCGCCGCCCAAATACAAGTTTTGCCCGGCATACGGGCACGAAACGCCCGTCCGCACATGACAGACTTGCTTCAGAGATGATTTGGTTATATTTTATACAGTTATTTCATCTTCATCATGTCATTCATCTTTTCCAATTCATCTTCTTCAAAGTCAAATTACCTATGACCACAGAGCCGACTAAAGCGCCCCCGCTTTATCCGAAGACCCACCTGCTGGCCGCAAGTGGTATCGCCGCCCTTCTCAGCCTGGCGCTACTGGTATTTCCTTCCAGTGACGTAGAGGCCAAGAAGACAACGCTGAACCTGGAGCTGGAAACCCCAGCGGATCAACTGACACAAGACAAAGACGCTGTCGAACTCGATCAAGCCACAAATGAAGGCAATCCATCGCCTTTCGCCCAGATCGACAACAGCGCCGAAGACACTCACGAGACCGCCAAGACCGCACCCGCCCCCGAGGAAAAGAAGGCCCCCAGCCATCGGGAAGTCACCGTAGCCCGGGGCGATACCCTTTCCACGCTGTTCGAGAAGGTCGGGCTGCCGGCTGCTTCAGTACATGAGGTCTTGGCCAGCGATAAACAAGCCAAGCAGTTTTCCCAGCTCAAGCATGGTCAGGTCCTGGAGTTCGAGCTGACGCCCGACGGCCAACTGAACAACCTGCACAGCAAGGTCAGCGACGTTGAGACCATCACCCTGACCAAGGGCTCGAAAGGTTTCACCTTCAAGCGCGTGGTTACCCAGCCGGTGGTCAGTTCAGCCTATGTGCACGGCGTGATCAATAGCTCGCTGTCACTCTCCGCCCAACGCGCCGGCATGCCCCACAGCCTGACCCGCGAAATGGCCCATGTGTTCGGCTACGACATCGACTTCGCCCAGGACATTCGCCCCGGCGACGAATTCGAAGTGATCTACGAACAGAAAGTGCTCAATGGCAAGACTATCGGCACCGGCAATATCCTCTCCGCGCGCTTCACCAACCGCGGCAAGACCTACACCGCGGTGCGCTACACCAACAAGCAGGGCAACAGCAGCTACTACACGGCTGACGGCAACAGCATGCGCAAGGCCTTTATCCGCACCCCCGTGGATTTCGCCCGTATCAGCTCGCGCTTTTCCATGGGCCGCAAACACCCGATCCTGAACAAGATCCGCGCCCACAAAGGCGTCGACTATGCCGCCCCGCGCGGTACGCCGATCAAGGCCGCCGGCGACGGAAAAGTGCTGTTGGCCGGTCGTCGCGGCGGCTATGGCAACACCGTGATCATCCAGCACGGCAATACCTACCGGACCCTGTACGGCCACATGCAAGGTTTTGCCAAGGGCATCCAGACCGGCAGCACCGTCAAGCAGGGCCAGGTGATTGGCTATATCGGCACCACCGGGCTATCGACTGGCCCGCACCTGCACTACGAATTCCAGGTCAATGGCGTACATGTCGACCCCCTGGGCCAGAAGCTGCCCATGGCCGACCCGATCGCCAAGTCCGAACGTGCCCGTTTCCTGCAACAGAGCCAGCCACTGATGGCACGCATGAACCAGGAAAAATCCAGCAAAGTCGCCTCGGCCAAACGGTAAACCACGATGCTCTACATAGGTGTGATGTCCGGCACCAGTCTTGATGGGCTGGACATTGCCCTGGTAGCGCTCGACGGCTCCATCCGGCTGCAGGCCAGCCACTACATTCCCATGCCCGAAGCCTTGCGCGCCGAGCTGCTTGGCCTGTGCGCCAGCGGCCCCGACGAAATTGCCCGCACCGCCATCGCCGAGCAGAACTGGGTGACCCTGGCCGCCCAGGGCATCAATACGCTGCTGGAGCAACAGCAACTCGGCCCCGAGTCGATTCGCGCCATCGGCAGCCACGGCCAGACCATCCGCCACGAGCCGGCACGCGGCTTTACCGTGCAGATCGGCAACCCGGCCTTATTGGCCGAACTGACCGGCATCACTGTCGTCGGCGACTTCCGCCGTCGCGATGTGGCCGCCGGCGGCCAGGGCGCGCCACTGGTTCCGGCGTTCCATGAAGCACTTTTCGAAGAGCGCGAAGGCCATCGCGCCGTGCTGAATGTCGGCGGCTTCAGCAATCTGAGCCTGATCGAGCCGGGCCAGGCGGTATCCGGCTTCGACTGCGGCCCCGGCAACGTACTGCTCGATGCCTGGATCCAGGATCAACGCAACGAGCCCTACGACCGCGATGGCCGATGGGCGGCCAGCGGTCAGGTCGAGCCCCGACTACTGCAGGCACTGCTCAGCGATCCGTTCTTCCAGACCAAGGGCCCGAAAAGCACCGGTCGCGAGGTCTTCAACCTGACCTGGCTGAAGCGACACCTGAGTCGCCTGCCCAGCCTGGCGGCCGAAGATATTCAGGCCACCCTGCTCGAACTCAGCGCACGAACCATCGTCGAGTCGCTGACTGGCGCCCAGGAGAACACGGAAGAATTGCTGGTTTGTGGCGGCGGCGCCCATAACGCGACACTCATGGTTCGACTCGGCCAACTGCTGCCCGCCACCCGGGTTGCCAGCACCGCCAGCCATGGTGTGGACCCCGACTGGGTGGAAGCCATGGCCTTCGCCTGGCTGGCCCGATGCTGCCTTGACGGCATCGCCGCCAATCGCCCCAGCGTCACCGGTGCCCGCGGCCTGCGGGTGCTGGGCGCGATCTACCCGGCCTGAGACACAGCAAAACGCCGCGAAATTCGCGGCGTTGAGGGTAAAACACACTCTACGATCAGATCGAGAACGACGACCCGCAACCACAGGTGGTGGTGGCATTCGGGTTCTTGATCACGAACCGCGAGCCTTCCAGACCTTCCTGGTAATCCACCTCGGCGCCTGCCAGGTACTGGAAGCTCATCGGATCAACCACCAGGCTGACGCCTTCGCGCTCAACGATGGTGTCATCATCGGCCACTTCCTCATCGAAGGTGAAGCCGTACTGAAACCCTGAACAACCGCCACCCGTAACGAATACGCGCAGCTTCAAGCGATCATTGCCCTCTTCATCGACCAGGCTCTTCACCTTGTGCGCGGCACCGTGGGTGAATTGCAAAGCCGTGGGGGTGAAGGATTCGACGCTCATGCTGACTATCTCCCGGCGCTACGCCGCCATAATGCGTGATGACGGGCATTATCCGCTTCTCCTAGAAAAGCGGTCAACTATTGTTGTTACGATATATCAACCAACATCACCTCATACCATGGCGGTAGGAGCGAGCTTGCTCGCGAGGGTCGTTAATGATGACGCGGGACATCTGACGCCCCGCACCGCCTGGGCTACCATCGCGAGCAAGCTCGCTCCTACAAGGGGATCGATGCCTTACGGCAGCATGCCCGCATGGGACAGGCCCAGACGCTCGTCCAGGCCGAACAGGATGTTCAGGTTCTGCACCGCCTGGCCCGAAGCGCCCTTGACCAGGTTGTCGATCACCGACAACACCACCACCAGATCGCCATCCTGCGGACGGTGCACGGCAATCCGGCAGACGTTGGCGCCACGCACGCTACGGGTTTCCGGATGGCTGCCGGCCGGCATTACATCGACGAATGGCTCGTTGGCATAACGCTTCTCGAACAGCGCCTGCAGATCCACCGAACGGTCGACCACGGTCGCGTAAAGCGTGGAATGGATACCCCGGATCATCGGCGTGAGGTGCGGCACGAAGGTCAGGCCCACATCCTGGCCCGCCGCACGGCGCAGCCCCTGGCGAATTTCCGGCAGGTGACGATGGCCCTTGACCGCATAGGCCTTCAGGCTTTCGGAGGTTTCCGAGTACAGCGAACCGACGCTGGCACCGCGACCGGCACCGCTGACGCCGGACTTGCAGTCGGCGATCAGCCGCGTGGTATCCGCCAGGCCCGCCTCAAGCAGCGGCAGGAAACCCAGCTGGGTTGCGGTCGGATAGCAACCCGGCACGGCAATCAGACGGGCTTGCTTGATCTGCTCGCGGTTCACTTCCGGCAGACCGTAGACCGCCTCTTCCAGCAACGCTGGCGCACCGTGCGGCTGGCCATACCACTTGGCCCACTCTTCGGCGTCCTGCAGACGGAAATCGGCGGACAGGTCGATGACCTTGGTGCCGGCGGACAGCAGCTCACCGGCCAGGGCATGGGCCACACCATGGGGCGTGGCGAAGAACACCACGTCGCAGGCGCCGAGGGTCTTGATGTCCGGCACGCTGAAGGCCAGGCCGTCGTAGTGACCGCGCAGGTTCGGGTACATATCGGCCACGGCCAGACCGGCCTCGGATCGCGAAGTGATGACTGCCACTTCTGCCTGCGGATGCTGCGCCAACAGACGCAGCAATTCGACACCGGTGTAACCCGTGCCGCCGACGATACCGACCTTGACCATGACCTGCCCTCAACGAAACCACTGGAAAGCCCACGATAATAGGGGCCACGCGCGCCTGCGACAACCGTCAAGGTGACGTGCGGGCGCTCAAGCCTCTACTATTCGGCCTACCGTGAACCTGGGAATCACCAAAAATGCTCTACTTGTGGGTCAAAGCCTTGCATATCGTCAGTGTCATCTGCTGGTTTGCCGGCCTGTTCTATCTACCGCGCCTGTTCGTCTACCATGCCCAGAGCGAGGACAGCGTCAGCAAAGAGCGCTTCAGCGTCATGGAGCGCAAGCTGTATCGCGGGATCATGGGCCCGGCGATGATCGCCACGCTGATCTTCGGCGGCTGGCTGATCGCCCTCAACCCAAGCGTCTTCAGCCAAGGCGCCTGGATCCACGCCAAGCTGACCCTGGTGGTGCTGCTGATCGGCTATCACCATATGTGCGGCGCCCAGGTGAAACGTTTTGCCCGTGGCGAAAACACCCGCAGTCATGTCTTTTATCGCTGGTTCAATGAAGTGCCGGTTCTGCTATTGCTGGCTATTGTCATTCTGGTCGTTGTCCGACCGTTCTAGCCACAAGTCACTCACCCCTGATCGGAGCACTCTCCATGTCGCTGCCCGCCCTGCTCGAACAACGCCTGCGCTTGCCCGTGGTGGCCGCGCCGATGTTCCTGATTTCCAACCCGCAGCTGGTGCTCGCCTGCTGCCGCAATGGGGTGGTGGGCAGCTTCCCGGCCCTGAACCAACGCGAGAGCAGCGGCTTCAAGGCCTGGCTCGAGGAAATCGAAGCGGGCCTGGCGACCCTCGACAATCCGGCGCCTTATGCCGTCAACCTGATCGTGCACCACAGCAATCCGCGGCTGCAGGCGGATCTGCAGATCTGTATCGAGCACAAGGTGCCAATCGTCATCACCAGCCTGGGCGCGGTCAAGGAGCTGGTGGATGCCGTGCACAGCTACGGCGGCCTGGTGTTCCACGACGTGACCACCCGCCGCCATGCCGAAAAAGCCGCCGAGGCAGGTGTCGACGGGTTGATTGCCGTGGCGGCCGGTGCGGGCGGCCATGCCGGCACCTGGAGCCCGTTCGCCCTGATCGGCGAAATCCGCCAGTTCTTCGACAAGACCCTGCTGCTGGCTGGTTGCCTGAACCACGGTCACGAAATTCTCGCCGCCCAGGTGCTCGGCGCGGATCTGGCCTACTTCGGCACACGATTTATCGGAACCTCGGAAAGTCATGCGCCTGACGCTTATAAAGAGATGCTGCTCACATCCCAGGCGGCCGATATCGTGCACACTGCGGCGGTATCCGGCGTGCCCGCGAGCTTTATGCGCCAGAGCCTGGAAAACGCCGGCTTCGACCTCGCCGCGCTGCAAGGCAAGGGCGAAGTGAACTTCGGCTCCAAGCTCAAGCCGCTCAGTGACGAGGCCAAGGCCTGGAAAACCGTCTGGTCGGCCGGCCAGGGGGTCGGTGAGATCGGTGACCTGCCCAGCGTCGACCAATTGGTCGCCCGGCTCGATGCCGAGTACCGCAAGGCCCAGGCACTGGCCGCGGAGTTGCCTAGGCACTGGCCGAGACCGTAACATCCGTGTTGCAGGCTTAACCTGCAACGCCAATGACTTGTGACAAGGACGCCCTTCATGAGCGAAAACCGCTTCAAAATCGTGTTCGACGGCGCCTTGCAGGCCGGTGTGGACAAAACCACCGCCCAGTTCAACCTGGCCGCGCTGTTCAAGACCGACGTCGCTTCGCTGGAACGCTTGTTCAGCGGCCAGCCTGTCGCCCTGAAACGCGACCTTTCGGCCGCCGAGGCCGAGTCCTATCTGCAAGCCTTGCGCAAGACCGGCATCGAAGCCCGCCTGGAAGCCGAGTCGGCGGCCGTCGAACTGAGCCTGGCGGATATCGATGATCTGCCGGCCAGTACCGCACCAGCAGACAGCGCCACTGACCAATCACCCTATGCGCCACCGCAAGCCCGGGTCGGCGACGCCCTCCCCACCTTTGGCCAACTCCAGGCGTTCACCACCCGCGGGCGTATCGGTCGGCTGCGCTATCTGGCCTGGAGCATCGTACTGATGTTCGTGACCCTGCCGGTGGCCGGAGCAATCTTCGCCATCGCCATGGGCACCGCGGCAGCTTCCCTGAATACGGCGATCACCATCGGCGTTGTACTCGGCGGCGCGGCCCTGATCGCCTTCGTGGTCTTTTCCATCCAGATCGCCGTACAGCGCTTGCACGATATCGGCTGGTCCGGCTGGCTCTGGCTACTGACCCTGGTCCCCTTCGTGGGCAGCCTGTTCCCCCTCGTGCTGATGTTCTGCCCTGGCAATAGCGGCGCCAACCAATACGGCGCCCCACCACCACCCAACAGCACCGCGGTCAAGGCCCTGGCCGTGCTCTCGGTCGTCTTCGGGGTCATCGTTGGCGTCGTTGCCGTGACCGGCGGCCTGGCCAACCTGGAAAAAAACTACAACAACGAATCGGCCGGTTATTCCGAAAGTGGTGACGCCGTCAGCACCGACGAGGCCGACAGCCCCAGCGATGCGGCAGCGGCAGCCGAATCCGCCCCACCCGCTGTAGACTATGACAAAGATGAAAAAGAATAACCGTTTCTGAGCCTGCGACCCTCTGTCCCAAGGCTCGGAGCCGGTGTGATGGAGAACTGCATGACCCGTTACGCCCTGATCACCGGCGCCTCCAGCGGCATTGGCCTGGCTCTGGCCGAAGCCCTGGCGCGCCGTGGCCGCAGCCTGATTCTGCTGGCCCGCCAGCGTGATCAGCTGGAAACCATTGCCTTGGAACTGACCCAGCGCTTCGGCGTCGAAGTGCTGTTTCGCGCCTGTGACCTGAGCGAGCCGCTGCGCCTTTCCGGCTTTCTGCTGGAACTGGAAGAAGGTGAGCGGCAGATCGACCTGCTGGTCAACTGCGCCGGCCTCGGCACTTGCGGCCCCTTCCTGGCCCAGGATTGGGGGACGGAGCAGGACCTGATCGAAGTCAACATCCTCGCCCTGACCCGACTTTGTCATACCCTGGGCAATCTCATGGCGATACAGGGTGGCGGGCAGATCCTCAATGTGGCGTCGATGGCCGCCTTTCACCCGGCGCCCTGGATGAGCAGCTATCATGCGAGCAAGGCCTACGTGCTGCACTTCTCCGAAGGCCTGCGCGAAGAGCTTAAGAAATCAGGTATCAAGGTCTCGGTGCTCTGCCCGGGGCTGACCCGCACTGCGTTCTTCCACACGGCACAACTGGCAGTCGAAAAGCTTTCACGCAGCCGGCTGATGATGAGCCCCGAAGAAGTGGCGCTATATGCCGTGCGCGCCCTGGACAAGAACCGCGCAGTGATCATTCCTGGCTGGCGTAATCGCTGGCTGGCCCGTGCCCCGCGCCTGATGCCGCGCTGGGCGATGTGCAAGCTCGCCGGTGTCGTTACCAAGACCTATTGCCCGCGCTGAAACTTGAACTCACGGTCGTGTCCGTACAGACTCTGGCCCGAACCACTCAACGGAGAAACAGCTGTGGATACTCTGTTCACCAAGATCATCAACAGAGAAATACCCGCGAAAATCATCTACGAGGATGACCAGGTCCTGGCCTTCCACGATATCGCCCCACAGGCGCCGGTGCATTTCCTGGTTATTCCGAAAAAGCCGGTACGCACGCTCAATGACCTGACCGAAGACGACAAGGCCCTGGCCGGGCATATGCTGTTCACCGCCCAGCGCCTGGCCCTGGAGCTGGGCTGCGAAAAAGGCTTTCGCGTGGTGATGAACTGCAATGAAGAAGGCGGGCAAACCGTCTATCACATTCATATGCATGTGCTGGGTCAGCGCCAGATGCACTGGCCACCGGGCTGATACCCCCAGCCCCCTAATGTAGGAGCGAGCTTGCTCGCGATGGACGTCAATGATAACGCGCAAGGCCGCCCCGCGATGCCTGGGCGACCATCGCGAGCAAGCTCGCGCCTACAGGTTCAACAACAGCGCCGGCAAGATTGTGTTCCTCATCTCGGCGCCATGACCCAACGCAAACCTTCTTCCCTCGATTGCGGTAAACTGCAGGCCGAGATTTTTCCCGGAGGTCAGCATGACTACCCAACGTCACTACTCGCCGATTGACCGTCTTCTGCTGCAAGCCGATACCGCGATGCGCACCTTGCTGCCGTTCAGCGGCCAGCCCTACCGTCCCTCGCCGGCAATCGTGCAGCCCGACGCGCCGATGAGCGAAGACGACAGCCGTCACGTCGCCGGCCTGATGCGCATCAACCATACCGGGGAAGTCTGTGCCCAGGCGCTCTATCAGGGCCAGGCCCTGACCGCCAAGCTGCCCCACGTGCGTGCCGCGATGGAAAAGGCCGCCGAAGAAGAAATCGACCACCTGGCCTGGTGCGAACAACGCATCCGCCAGTTGGGCAGCCATCCCAGCGTGCTAAATCCACTGTTCTACAGTCTGTCCTTCGGCATCGGTGCCGCCGCCGGGCTGATCAGCGACAAGATCAGCCTGGGCTTTGTCGCCGCTACCGAAGACCAGGTGTGCAAACACCTGAACGAACACTTGGAACAGTTGCCAGCCGAAGACGAAAAGTCCCGGGCGATTCTCCAACAGATGCGCATCGACGAAGAACAACACGCCGAGTCCGCGCTGGACGCCGGCGGTTTCCGTTTCCCGGCACCGCTGAAGTTCGGCATGAGCCTGCTGGCCAAGGTCATGACCAAGAGCACCTACCGCATCTGAGCCACCGCGGCTCCGCCAGGGAGCAGGTAAAAAGAAGGGCGCCACTGGGGCGCCCTTCTTTATTTGGCCGGGAAACTTACGTTGGCATATTGCGCGCGTAGAAGATCTCCAGCATTTCGTGTTTCACCCGCTCGCTCACCTGCGCACGCTGCTGCGCCGACAGGTTGCTGGTAGCGTCGCCGAACAGGTAGTTGTCCAGTTCGAACTCCTTGAGCAGCATCTTGGTATGGAACATGTTCTCCTGGTACACGTTCACGTCCGTCATCTGATAGCTCTTGCGGCTGTCTTCCGAGAGATAATTCTGGATCGAGTTGATCTCATGGTCGATGAAGTGCTTCTTGCCTTCGACATCACGAGTGAAACCCCGCACGCGATAATCGACCGTGACGATGTCCGAGTCGAACTGGTGGATCAGGTAGTTGAGGGCTTTGAGCGGTGAAATGACGCCGCACGTCGACACATCGATGTCCACACGGAACGTCGCGATACCGTCGACCGGATGGATTTCCGGATAGGTATGCACCGTGATATGGCTCTTGTCGAGGTGAGCCAGGATGGTCTCGGGCAACGGGCCCGGCGATTCTTCGATCTGACTGTCGGTCGGGGTCACCGGCTGTTCGGAGATCAGGATCGTGACACTGGCACCTTGAGGATCGTAATCCTGACGCGCGATGTTCAGGATGTTGGCACCAATGATATCCACTACTTCCGTGAGGATCTGCGTCAGGCGTTCCGCGTCGTATTCCTGGTTGATGTACTCGACGTAAGCCTGCTGGTCCTGCGGGGTTTCCGCATAGCAGATGTCATAGATGTTGAAGCTCAAGGTCTTGGTCAGGTTATTGAACCCGTGGAGCTTGAGTTTGCTTTTCACCGTTAAAAACTCTCTATATCGATGCGGCACCGCCGCGTGATCAAGCATGCCCGTCAGTTGTGAACGACACAGCTGCGTAGGACGGTTAACACCTCTTCGCGATGGCGATTTTGGTTGTCTGTTCGGGTCCGTGGTCGCAGGTTTGCTGCTGGCCAGGCGCCCTGAAAAAAGTGGCGCATTATGCAGACCTGAACGACTGATCACCAGAGTCTGCATGGACTTTATGATAGTTGAATGTCGACTCAGCCGAGTTCGATGATCTCGTAGTCATGGCTGATGGCAACGCCAGCGGCACCGAGCATGATCGAAGCCGAGCAGTATTTCTCCGCCGACAGCTCGATCGCCCGCTTGACCTGGGCTTCCTTCAGGCCACGGCCCTTGACCACGAAATGCAGGTGGATCTTGGTGAACACCTTGGGATCCTCAGTGGCACGCTCGGCCTCGAGAAAGGCTTCGCAGCTTTCAACCGGCTGACGGGACTTCTTCAGGATGCTGACCACGTCGAAGTTGCTGCAACCACCCAGGCCCAACAGCAGCATTTCCATGGGGCGAACGCCCAGGTTACGGCCACCGCTTTCCGGCGGACCGTCCATGACCACCACATGCCCGCTACCGGACTCTCCGAGGAACATGGCTTCGCCAGCCCATTGGATGCGTGCCTTCATCACCTAGACTCCACTGCTGAAAAAAGGGAGCCAGCTTAGCACAGCAGCTCGCCCTGGCAGGAAACCGGCAACGGGCGACGACTGGTTAGTCAGCCCCATAAATTCCCCATTTTCCACACAATGCCTCTGCTATGCTGGCGCCAAATCACTGGCGTTCTGCCAGCCTTGCAGCTATGCCTAAAAAAACAAACCACACCGCGCAGTCTTTTCGGGATACAACCATGGTTGCTCTGGCTTCCGCTTCCGCCCCCAAGATCAAGAACCTCGACAAACTGCTGATGCATTGTCAGCGCCGCCGGTACCAGGCCAAGAGCAATATCATTTGTGCCGGTGATCGCTCGCAAACTCTGTTTTTCATCATCAAGGGCTCGGTCACGATCCTGATCGAAGATGACGATGGACGGGAAATGATCATCGCCTACCTCAATGCTGGGGATTTTTTCGGCGAACTCGGCTTGTTCGAGCAGGCTGGCCTGGAGCAGGAGCGTAGCGCCTGGGTGCGCGCCAAGATCGAGTGCGAAGTCGCGGAGATCAGCTACTGCAAGTTCCGCGAACTGGCCCAGCAAGACCCGGATATTCTCTACGCCCTCAGCGGCCAGATTGCCCAGCGCCTGCGCAACACCACACGCAAGGTCGGTGACCTGGCGTTCTTCGACGTCACCGGTCGTGTTGCCCGTTGCCTGCTGGAACTGTGCAAGCAACCCGATGCCATGACCCACCCCGACGGCATGCAGATCAAGATCACCCGTCAGGAAATCGGCCGGATCGTCGGTTGCTCGCGGGAAATGGTCGGGCGCGTGCTCAAGGATCTGGAAGAGCAGAACCTGGTACACGTCAAAGGCAAGACCATGGTGGTGTTCGGCACCCGTTAAGGGTGGAAGATGTCCTGCAACAGCTGTTGGTACAGCTCGCTGAGCCGCTCAAGGAATAGCGGCGCGGTGTACACCTCATGCAAGGCGACATGGCTTTGCGCCCGAACCCGGGCATCCAACTGGCAGGCCTGGTTGAAGCGATTGACCGCTGCCACCATCGAGCCGCGCTCGTTATCGATCAACATCGCGCCATGCACCAGGCCCACGGGCCGAGTACCACCCTGGCTCTGACGCCAGCGCTGGGCGGTGCCGACCATCTTTCGGCCATTGAGATTGACGTTGAAGCGGCCGTCGCAAAACGCACCGTCGATTTCGCCCAGGGATGAAACGCCGCCCAGCTCATCGAGCGCAGCGCAGATCGGCTGGCACAGGCGCCGATAGCCAGTCTCGATACGAGTCTGGTCACCTTCGTGACGGGGCGGGGCATACACCAGGGCGATATTCACGGTGGCGCCGGACTGCGGCACCGGCTCACCGCCGGTTTCACGCAGCAATACCGGCCAGCCGCTGGCCGCCAGGGCGTCGCAAGCGGTGTCGAAACCCGGCAACCGATTCAAACGCCGAGGCATGACCAGGGCGCGGTCGCTGGGCTGCCAGAACAACAGCCCCCAATCCTGCTCACCGGCACAGACCGCGGCCAGCAAATCCTGCTCGGCACGCAGGCCGGCTTCGACGGTAAGGGCAATGGGCAGCGACATCGAGGTCATCCTAATCACGAGCCACGCTTAGTCGAGGGTCGAGCCACTGATTGCCGGCGCACCACGCTCCGGGAAAAACAGCCGCTGCAATTCATCGCCCGGGCTGTCCGCACGCATGAATGCCTCGCCCACCAGGAACGAATAGACCTCGCTGATTTCCATCAGCTCGACGTCCGCCCGGTTGAGGATACCGCTCTCGGTAATCACCAGACGATCACGAGGAACGATCGGCAACAGGTCGAGGGTGGTTTCCAGGCTGACCTCAAAAGTATGCAGGTTGCGGTTGTTGATACCGATCAGCGGCGTATCCAGTACCCTCAACGCCCGCTCCAGTTCGGCGGCGTCATGGGACTCCACCAGCACATCGAGACCGACACCCTTGGCCACCGCGGCCAATTCAGCCATCAGCCCATCGTCCAGCGCCGCGACGATCAGCAGGATGCAATCGGCGCCGAGGGCACGGGCTTCGACGATTTGATACGGGTCGACCATGAAATCCTTGCGGATCACCGGCAGCTTGCACGCCGCGCGCGCCTGCTGCAGGTAGAGGTCGGCGCCCTGGAAATAGTCGACATCGGTCAACACCGACAGGCAGGTCGCCCCGCCCTTTTCGTAGCTGCGGGCGATATCGGCCGGAATGAAGTTCTCGCGGATCACGCCCTTGCTCGGCGAAGCCTTCTTGATTTCGGCAATCACCGCCGGCTGCTTCTGCTTCGCCCGCGCGATCAGCGCCTGGGCGAAACCGCGCGGCGCGTCGGCGATCCGAGCCATGGCCTCAAGCTCGGCCAGACTCACGCGGGCGCTGCGCTCGGCCACTTCCTCGGCCTTGCGGGCGAGGATCTTCTCCAGCACGGTTGGCACACTCATCCTTCATTCTCCTGCTTGAATACGGCGGTGAACGCGCCCAGTTCTTCGAGTTTTTCCCGGGCGAGACCGGTGTGCAGCGCATCGTGAGCCAACGCAACACCTTCTTTGAGGCTGCTGGCATGGTCGGCGGCATACAGCGCGGCACCGGCATTGAGCACGATCATTTCCGCGGCTTTCTGGCCGTTCTCGGTCTTGCGACGCCCCAGGGCGTCACGGATCAGTTCCAGGGATGCCGCCGGACTCTCGACCACCAAGCCAAACAGACTCTGGCTTTTTATACCCAAGTCTTCAGGCTGGACCCAGTATTCAGTTATTGCACCATCTTTCAGCTCCGCCACGAAGGTCGGTGCGGCAAGGCTGAATTCATCCAGGCCATCCTGGGAATGCACCACCAGCACATGCTTGCTGCCCAGGCGCTGCAGCACTTCGGCCAAGGGCCGGCACAAGGCCTGGTTGAACACCCCAACCACCTGGTGTTTCACACCGGCCGGATTCGTAAGCGGGCCGAGCATGTTGAACAGGGTGCGCAGGCCCAGGTCACGGCGCGGCGCGGCGGCATACTTCATTGCACGGTGGTGGGTCTGGGCGAACATGAAGCCGATCCCGACATTGTCGATGCAGCGCGCCACCTGGACCGGCGTCAGGTTCAGGTAGATACCGGCGGCTTCGAGCAGGTCGGCGCTGCCGCTTTTACCCGACACCGCACGGTTGCCGTGCTTGGCCACGGTGCAGCCGGCAGCGGCCACGACAAAGGCGGACGCCGTGGACACGTTGAAAATATTCGCGCCGTCACCGCCGGTGCCGACCACATCGACCACACCGTCGAGGGTCTTGAGTTCGACCTTGTCGGCCAACTCGCGCATCACCGAGACCGCGCCGACGATTTCGTCGATGCTTTCGCTCTTCATGCGCATGGCCATCATAAAGGCGCCGATCTGCGCCTCGGTGCATTGCCCGGTCATGATTTCACGCATGACATCGCGCATTTCGTCAGTGCTCAGGTCCAGATGGCCGACGATACGGCCCAGGGCGGTCTTGATATCCATGAAAACTCCTTAGCGCGTGCCGCCGGTCTGTTTGAGAAAGTTGGCGAACAGCTCGTGGCCCTGCTCGGAGAGAATCGACTCGGGGTGGAATTGCACCCCTTCAATGTTCAGGGTCTTGTGGCGCAAGCCCATGATCTCGTCGACCGAGCCGTCTTCCAACTGGGTCCAGGCGGTCAGCTCCAGGCAGTCCGGCAAGGTTTCGCGCTTGACGATCAGGGAGTGATAGCGGGTCACGGTCAAGGGCAGGTTGAGGCCGGCGAACACGCCCTTGCCTTCATGGAACAGCGGGCTGGTCTTGCCGTGCATCACCTGGCGGGCCCGCACCACATCGCCGCCAAAGGCCTGGCCGATGGATTGATGGCCGAGGCAGACGCCGAGGATCGGCAGCTTGCCGGCGAAGTACTTGATCGCCTCAAGGGAAATACCCGCCTCGGTCGGCGTGCAAGGGCCTGGCGAGACCACGATGCGTTCCGGCTTGAGGGCTTCGATTTCGGCCACGCTCAATTCGTCGTTACGCACGACCTTGACGTCCGCGCCCAACTCACCGAGGTATTGCACGACGTTGTAGGTAAACGAGTCGTAGTTATCGATCATCAGCAACATGACAAAAAGCTCCTCAGGCGTCGGACGCGGGGGTTTGTTCAGCGAGGGCGACCGCACGGAACATCGCACGGCGCTTGTTCAGCGTTTCTTCCCACTCCAGCGCCGGCACCGAGTCGGCGACGATGCCGCCACCGGCCTGCACATGCAGCTCGCCGTCCTTGATCACCGCGGTGCGAATGGCGATCGCGGTGTCCATGTTGCCGTTCCAGGCGTAGTAGCCGACCGCGCCGCCATACACACCGCGCTTGACCGGTTCCAGCTCATCGATGATTTCCATGGCGCGGATCTTCGGCGCGCCGGACAAGGTGCCCGCCGGCAGGATCGCGCGCAAGGCGTCCATCGAGGTCAGACCGCTCTTCAATTGCCCGGTGACGTTGGAAACGATGTGCATCACATTCGAGTAACGCTCGATCACCATCTTCTCGGTCAGCTTCACCGAACCGATCTCGGACACCCGACCGGTGTCGTTACGGCCCAGGTCGATAAGCATCAGGTGCTCGGCGATTTCCTTGGCATCGGACAGCAGGTCATCTTCCAGTGCCCGATCGGCCTCCTCGGTAGCGCCACGCGGACGGGTACCGGCGATGGGGCGCACGGTGATCAGGTTGTCTTCGACCCGCACCAGCACTTCCGGCGAACTGCCAACCACATGGAAGTCACCGAAATTGAAGAAGTACATGTACGGCGTCGGGTTGAAGCAACGCAGCGCCCGATACAGGTCGATGGGCGCGGCCTTGAAGTCGATGGACATGCGCTGCGACGGCACGACCTGCATGCAGTCACCGGCGAGGATGTATTCCTTGATGGTATCGACCGCCCGCTCATAGTCACCCTGGGTGAAGCTCGAACGGAACAGCGGGTCGGCGGCCGGCGGTCGATCGAGCTCCAGGCCGCGACGCGGAGTGATCGGCTGGCGCAGTTGCTCAAGCAGTTCCTGCAGGCGCGCCTGGCCTTGTTCGTAGGCGTTGTCCTGGGATGGATCGGCGAGGACGATGGCGTGCATCTTGCCCGCCAGGTTGTCGAAGACCACCACGGCATCGGAAACCATCAACAGGATATCCGGCACGCCCAGCGGGTCCGGGTTCGGGCACTTGCCCAGACGCTTCTCCACATAGCGCACGCAGTCATAACCGAAGTACCCCACCAACCCACCGTTGAAACGCGGCAGCCCGGCGATGGTCGGCACGTTGTAGCGCGCCTTGAAGGTTTCGACGAAGGCCAGCGGATCCTCGGTTTCGCAGCGCTCGATCTCGACGCCGTCGTGAGTGACGCTGACCTGGTGGTCATGCACCCGTAGCACGGTGCGACATGGCAGGCCGATGATCGAATAACGGCCCCATTTCTCGCCGCCCTGCACCGACTCCAGCAGGTAGGAGTTGGGCTGATCGGCCAGTTTCAGGTAGATCGACAACGGGGTATCGAAGTCGGCCAGGGTTTCGCAGGCAAGCGGAATGCGGTTGTAGCCGGCAGCGGCCAAACGCAGGAATTCTTCGCGGGTCATGATATGCCTCGTGGCTTGAGGGTCGAACAGTCAGGTATGCAAACGCGCCGGATAACCGGCCAGGATCAAGTCAGGCGCGCCAACGCCAGCGGGCCAGGGCCTTGATGACTTTCATCCAGAGTTTGCGAGTGACCACCACGATGGCGTTTCCAGGAGGGGATTGAACACAGTCCGCCGACATTAGCTCAGCGCCAGCTTCCAGGCAACCGGGAATCAGCGCGCGCAGATCGTCGATGACCAGCGCCGGCTCTTCTTCGGCGATCGGCCGGCCATGGTTGTAGCCATAGCTGAGGGCCACGCAGGTAACGCCGGCGGCCTTGGCGGCCTGCACATCACTGCGCGAGTCGCCGATGAACAGGCACTGCGAGGCCGGGATACCGGTCATTTTCATCACATGGAACAGCGCCGCCGGGTCGGGCTTGCGCTGCGGCAGGGTATCGCCGCCGATGATCAAGCGAAAAAACCGCCCCAGTTTCATTTCATCGAGCAAGGGTGCGACGAACTGTTCCGGCTTGTTGGTAATCAGGGCCATTTCCATGCCCTGCTTCTGCATCCAGCTCAGGGTTTCCTCGACACCGGGATAGACCTGGGTCAGCTCATGGCCACCGGAATAGGCCTCCATGAAGATCGCCAATGCCTGCTCGGCTTCGCCGTCATCGACCCCCGAATGATCGAGGCCACCGGCCAGCGCCCGGCGCACCAATACCTGCACGCCATTGCCGACCCACTCGCGAACCCCGTGCAGCCCGACCACCGGACGCCCCAGGGCAAGCAGCATTTTATCCACCGCCAAGGCCAGGTCGGGCACCGAGTCCACCAGTGTCCCATCCAGATCGAACATGACCAGCCTGGGCAGACGGCCCGGAAAAAGCTGCTCGAACACCGTCATGATCGAACCAGCGCCAGCTCGGCGCGCATTTTCTCGATGACTTCACGGTAGTCCGGCGCATTGAAGATCGCTGAACCGGCGACAAAGGTGTCGGCACCGGCCGCGGCAATTTCGCGGATGTTGTTGACGTTCACGCCGCCGTCGATTTCCAGGCGGATATCGCGGCCCGAGGCATTGATCAGCGCCCGCGCTTCACGCAGCTTGTCGAGGGTGCCGGGGATGAACTTCTGCCCGCCAAAACCCGGGTTGACGCTCATCAGCAGGATCATGTCGACCTTGTCCATCACGTACTTGAGCACGTCCAGGGGCGTGGCCGGGTTGAACACCAGGCCGGCCTTGCAACCGCCTTCGCGGATCATTTGCAGGGAGCGGTCGACGTGCAGGGTAGCTTCCGGGTGGAAGGTGATGTAGGTCGCCCCGGCCTCGATGAAGTCGCCGATGATACGGTCCACCGGGCTGACCATCAGGTGCGCATCGATGGGCGCGGTGATGCCGTACTTGCGCAACGCCGTGCAGACCATAGGGCCGATGGTCAGGTTGGGTACATAGTGGTTGTCCATGACATCGAAGTGCACGATGTCGGCTCCGGCAGCGAGCACGTTGTCCACTTCCTCGCCCAGGCGGGCGAAATCGGCGGAGAGAATCGACGGAGCAATGGCGAAGGGCTGCATGACGCACCTTTTTTGAGCAGAATCACGATGGCGGGCATTGTATACCGCCCGCTTTGCCCCGCCCACCGTGACCGCGACGATTGGCCGTGGAAGCCCAGAATGCTTGAGCTAACGCCGTCAATAAGCCGCGCGATAGATCTTTTCGATATCTATCGCACTCAGGCGACGGGGGTTGTTGCGCATCAACCGCTCGGTGTTCGACGCCTCTTCGGCCATGCTCGGGATCGCGTCCAGGGGTACGCCGAAGCTGGAGAGGCCAGCGGGAATTTCCACGGCGGCGCATAAATCGGTCATGGCGGCGACGGCCTTGTCGGCGGCTTCGATCAGGCTCAAACCGGTCACATTGACGCCCATGGCGACGGCAATCTCCTGCATGCGTTCAACACAGGCGATCTTGTTCCAGTTCATGACATAGGGCAGCAACAGGGCATTGCTGACCCCATGAGCGATATTGAAGCGCCCACCCAACGGGTAGGCCAAGGCATGTACGGCACCGACGCCGGCATTGCCGAAGGCCATTCCGGCCATCAGGCTGGCGGTGGCCATTTCTTCACGGGCCTGGAGGTTGGAGGGGTTGGCGTAGGCTTTGGGCAGCGCCGTGGCAATCAGCTTGATCGCACCAATGGCCAGAGCATCGGTAATCGGCGAGGCATTGAGTGACAGGTAGGCTTCAATCGCGTGGACCATGGCATCCACACCACTGGCGGCAGTCACGCTGCGCGGACAGGTCAGGGTCATCTGCGGGCTGACCAGCGCCACGTCCGGCAGCAGGTAGTCGCTGACGATGCCCTTTTTCAGCTGGGCCTGCTTGTCGGAAAGAATGGCGACATTGGTCACCTCGGAGCCGGTGCCCGCGGTGGTGGGAATCGCGATCAGCGGTGGTCCTTTGCGTGGCACCTGGTCGCTGCCGAACAGGTCCTCCAGGGCCCCGTGATAACCGGCGTAGGCACCGACGCTTTTGGCGATGTCGATGGCGCTGCCACCGCCCAGGCCGATCAGGCCGTCATGCCCACCTTCGCGGTAGACCCGCATGCAGTCCTCGACAATGGCGATTTCCGGGTCGGGTAGCACACGGTCGAAGATTTGATAATTGCGCCCACCCAGGTGGGCCAGTGCCAGTTCGACAGTCCCTGATTTGACCAGTGCCGCATCGGTCACGATCAACGGATGGTCGACATTCAGCCGGGTCAGCTCATCGGCCAATTGCTCGATGGCGCCACGGCCGGTGATCAGTTTATGGGCGATCTTGAATGAGGAAATGCTCATGCTCGCAGCCTTCTTGTCGTGATGATCAGGGCACGGGCAAGCATAACCGGGATTGGCTTTCCGCTGTCATGCGGAAGATGAATTCAGGTTGTGAATAGGAAAGGCGCGCCCATGAACGCCACGAACCTTGTAGGAGCTGGCTTGCCAGCGATGGCGTCAGTGAAGCTTGCATCGCAATCGCCGGCAAGCCAGCTCCTACAGGGTTTAGCCGCACAATCCAGGCGTCCGTCTTATACCTGGGTGGTGCGCATTTTCTCGCTACGCCCGCGCAACCACTCCAGGGTCAGCAGCAGGATCACCGAGAAGGCAATCAGCAAGGTCGCCGCCGCGGCGATGGTCGGGCTGAGGTTCTCGCGGATGCCACTGAACATCTGCCGGGGCAGGGTCGCTTGTTCGGGACCGGCGAGGAACAGCGTCACCACCACTTCATCGAAGGAAGTCGCAAAGGCAAACAGGGCTCCGGAAATCACCCCCGGCGCGATCAGCGGCAGGGTCACCCGACGGAACGCTGTCAGTGGCGACGCGCCCAAGCTGGCGGCGGCGCGCACCAGGTTGTGATTGAAACCCTGCAAGGTCGCCGACACAGTGATGATCACAAACGGCACACCTAACACCGCATGCACCACGATCAGCGAAAAGAAGCTGTTGCCCAGCCCCAGGGGGGCGAAGAACAGGTAGCTGGCGACACCGATGATCACCACCGGCACCACCATGGGCGAGATCACCAGGGCCATCACCAGCGGCTTGCCCGGGAAATCGCCGCGGGTCAGGCCGATCGCCGCCAGGGTCCCGAAGACCATCGCCAGCGCCGTGGCCGCCGGGGCGACGATGATGCTGTTGCGCAAGGCCCGCATCCATTCCGCCGAGGCAAAGAAGTCCTGGTACCAGTGCAACGAGAAGCCCTGCAGCGGATAGACCAGGAAACTGCCCGAGTTGAACGACAGCGGGATGATCACCAGCACCGGCAGGATCAGGAACAGCAGGATCAGCCCGCACAGAATACGCGAACTGTAGAACCAGACCCGCTCGACGGGCGACATGTAGGGGCTCAGCATTTCTTATTCTCCTTAGCTCAGGCGCAGGCGACTGGCACCCACCAACCGGCTGTAAATCAAGTACAGGACCACGGTCGCCAGCAGCAGCAGGCCACCCAGTGCGGTCGCCATGCCCCAGTTGATGCTGGTGTTGGTGTAGAAGGCCACGAAGTAGCTGACCATCTGGTCGTTAGGGCTACCGAGCAACGCCGGGGTGATGTAGTAACCAATCGCCAGGATGAACACCAGCAGGCACCCGGCGCCGACGCCGGCGTAGGTCTGCGGGAAATACACCCGCCAGAAGCTGGCGAACGGATGACAGCCCAGGGAAATCGCGGCGCGCATATAGGTCGGCGAAATGCCTTTCATCACGCTGTAGATCGGCAGGATCATGAACGGCAGCAGGATGTGCACCATGGAGATGTAGACGCCGGTGCGGTTGAACACCAGCTCGAGGGGCTTGTCGATCACGCCCATGGCCATCAGCGCGCTGTTGATCAGGCCACCGGACTGCAACAGCACGATCCAGGCCGCAACCCGCACCAGGATCGAGGTCCAGAACGGCAGCAGGACGAGGATCATCAACAGGTTGCTTTGCCGTGACGGCAGGTTCGCCAGCAGGTAGGCCAGCGGGTAGGCCAGCACCAGGCAGATGGCGGTGATCACCAGGCCCATCCAGAAGGTGCGGGCAAAGATGTCGAGGTAGATCGCCTGGTCCGGCGTGGCCGGGGCCAGTTCGCCAAGGTCGTCGATCCGATGGTCGACGGCCGCCAGCAGGTAATAAGGGGTGATGCTGCTGGTATTGCGCCGGATCGCCTGCCAGTACGCCGGATCGCCCCAACGTTCGTCGAGGGCTTCCAGGGCTTCTTTATAGGAGGCTGGTTCGGTCTTGAACGGCAAGGCCCGCGCGGTCTTGGTCAACAGGCTGCGATAGCCGGCCAGTTCCATGTTCAGACGCTTGGACAGATCGCCCAGGGTCTGATTTTTGCGGGCGTCGCCGAGGTCTTCGCTCAAGGCCTTGTAGACCGGTTCGCCGGGCAGGCTCTTGCCGTCCCAGGCAGCGACGGCGGCCACGGTGCGCGGCATGGCGCCGACCACTTCCGGGTTACCGACACTTTTATAGAGCAGCGCCACGATGGGCACCAGGAACACCAGCAACAGAAACAGCACCAGCGGTGCAATCAAGGCCTGGGCCTTCCAGCGGTTGACCCGCTCGGCACGCGCCAGGCGCTGCTTCAAGGTGGGACTGGTGACCTCGTTCAGAGGAACGGTGAGGGCCATGGCGAACTCCGGAATTCTTTTATTGTTACAGAAGGCAGCGCCGCGTTTCCGGACGCCCCTCCTGTTCTTCTGAAACACACAAACCCAACGGGCTCAACGCGGTCCCTTGTGGGAGCCGGCTTGCCGGCGATGACGGCCGGTCAGACGATGCAAGACTCACAGGCCTCATCGCTGGCAAGCCAGCTCCTACAGGTTACGCGGCGCCTGCAAGACCGAGGCCCCACAGGTTATGCCGCGTCGGGCTTGGGACGTGCCGTATTACTTGGCAGCCCAGGCGTTGAAACGCTGCTCCAGCTGCTCACCGTTATCCGCCCAGAAGGCCACGTCGATCTGCACCTGGTTGGCGATGTTTTCCGGGGTGGTCGGCATATCTTTCAGAATGGCCTTGTCGAGCAACGGTACCGCCTGGGTGTTGGCCGGGCCGTAGGCGATGTTTTCCGAGTAGACCTTCTGCTGCTGCGGCATCACCGAGAAGGCGATGAATTTTTTCGCCGCTTCAAGACGCTCGCCCTTCAGGCCTTTTGGAATTGCCCAGGCGTCGAAGTCATAGACGCCGCCGTTCCAGACCACTTTCAGGTTGCTTTCTTTCTGTACCGCGGCGATCCGACCGTTGTAGGCCGAGCTCATCACCACGTCACCGGAAGCGAGGTACTGCGGCGGCTGCGCGCCGGCTTCCCACCACTGGATATTCGGCTTCAGCTCGTCGAGCTTCTTGAACGCACGGTCCTGGCCATCCTTGCCGGCCAGCACCTTGTAGACGTCTTTCGGCGCCACGCCGTCAGCCATCAGGGCGAATTCCAGGGTGTACTTGGCACCCTTGCGCAGGCCACGCTTGCCCGGGAATTTCTTGGTGTCCCAGAAATCGGCCCAACTGGTCGGTGCGGTTTTCACTTTGTCGGCGTTGTAGGCCAGAACCGTCGACCAGACGAAGAAGCCAACACCACAAGGCTGGATCGCACCCTTGACGTAGTCTTCGCCCTTGCCGAACAGCGCCGGGTCGAGGGGTTCGAACATGTCTTCGTCGCAACCGCGGGACAGCTCGGGCGATTCGACTTCCACCAGGTCCCAGGACACGCTCTTGGTGTCGACCATGGCCTTGACCTTGGCCATCTCACCGTTGTACTCGCCGGCAACGATCTTGCCCTTGCCCGCCGCCTCCCACGGCGCATAGAACGCCTTGACCTGTGCGGCCTTGTTCGCGCCACCAAAGGACACCACGGTCAGGTCGGTCGCCGCCATGGCATTTGCCGCGCACATCAGCCCAAGGGTCAGGGCGCTGAATTTCAGGGATTTAAGCATTTATTCTTCTCTCCACAGTGCAGGTTGGTGAAGCACGGGGCGATGGATTCGCCTCTTGGGTTACCGCGGTCAGCTGGCGTCCAGTAACGGATCGAGCGCGCGAACGTGCTCCACCTGCCAGCCGATAGGTACGACGTCGCCGACCGCCAGGGCTGGGTCCAGCTCGGCAATCGGCTGTTTCACGAAAAAGTCGGTCTTGCCGCAGACTTCCAGGCGCACGCGCACGTGATCGCCCAGGTAGATGAACTCGGCCACCCGGCCCGAGAAGCGGTTCACGCAGGACTCGCTGGAGCCGTTGAGGCTGATGCGTTCCGGACGGATCGACAGGGTCACCGGCTCGCCGGTCTTACCGACGTTTACCGCCAGTGCCTCGACCTTCTCGCCACGGCCGAGCTCGACCACGCAGCGATCGCCGGTGTGACTGTGCAGGCGGCCGTTGAGGCGGTTGTTCTCGCCGATGAAGTTGGCGACAAAGGTGTTCTTCGGTTCTTCGTAGAGGGTCCGTGGCGGCGCGATCTGCTGGATCTCGCCCTGGTGGAACACCGCCACGCGGTCGGACATGGTCAGGGCTTCGCCCTGGTCGTGGGTCACGTAGACCACGGTCACACCGAGGCGCTGGTGCAGGTGCTTGATTTCCATCTGCATGTGTTCACGCAACTGTTTGTCCAGCGCACCGAGGGGCTCGTCCATCAGCACCAGCTGGGGTTCGAACACCAGGGCCCGGGCCAACGCGACCCGCTGCTGCTGGCCACCGGACAACTGCGCCGGGTAGCGCTGGGCGAACTTGTCGAGCTGGACCATGCCCAGTACCCGCTTGACCCGCTCGCTGACGTCGGTCTTGCTCAAGCCGCGCACGGTCAGTGGGAACGCCAGGTTCTCGGCGACGGTCATGTGCGGGAACAGGGCATAGTTCTGGAACACCATGCCGATGTCGCGTTTGTGTGGCGGGACATTGTTGATGGAGCGGCCAGCCAGCAGGATCTCGCCAGCGGTCGGGGTTTCGAACCCGGCCAGCATCATCAGGCTGGTGGTCTTGCCAGAGCCGGAAGGCCCGAGCAGGGTCAGGAATTCGCCCTTGCGAATGTCCAGGTTGAGGTCTTTGACGATCAGGTTCTCACCGTCGTAGCTTTTTTGTACGCCACGAAAGCTGACCAGTACATCGTTCGCCCCAGCGCTTGAATCAACCTCGCTCATACCCTCACCTTTTTGTTTTGGACTGCCGTGGGGCTAAGCCTAGTGAAGGCTTGCGGCAGCGCAAATCGGGGGGCGGGAGAGATTGGCCTCAGCCGCCTGGAAGATTTGGGGTAGGGATTGCCCTACAAGGATGGCGGGATTGGATAAGCCCGCGGGCGGTTCCCGACGGCGAGGCCCGGAACAGGGTCAGCAGACAACCCGAATCTGTCGCAAATGGATATGTGCGCGGATTTTTTGTAGGAGCGAGCTTGCTCGCGATGGTGGTACAGACCCCGCGGGGTATCTATCAGGTACCTCGCGTTATCCTTGGCGCCCATCGCGAGCAAGCTCGCACCTACAGAGGGTCCGCGGGCTCAGAGCAGCTTGTGCTCCATCGCGTATTTCACCAGTTCGGCCAGGGAAGTGATGTTGAGTTTCTGCATCAAGCGCGCCTTGTGGGTGCTGATGGTCTTGCTGCTCAAGGCCAGTTGCTGGGCGATGTCGTTGACGTTGGCGCCCTGGGCCAGGCGCTCGAAGACCGAGAACTCACGCTCCGAGAGCAAGGCGTGCAATGGCCGCGAATCGGTCAGGCCGACTTCGAAGACCATCCGGTCGGCCAGGTCCGGATCAATGTAGCGACCGCCGGCCGCGACCTTGCGGATGGCCGTCAGCAACAACGCCGGATCGCTGTCCTTGGTGGCGTAGCCGGCGGCACCGACCTTGAGCGCACGCGCCGCCATCTGCGCTTCGTCGTGCATGGATAGCACCAGGATTGCCGGTGGATTGTTCAACGCGCGAATCCGCGGGATCGCCTCCAGGCCATTGACGCCGGGCATGGAGATATCCAGCAGGACCACTTCGCAAGGCGTCTGGCGCAGGACTTCAAGCAGTTGTTCGCCATTGCTGGCCTCACCCACCACGGACAGATCCTTGGCCAGACCGATCAACTGCTTGATGCCCTCGCGGACAATCGTGTGGTCTTCGGCTACCAGTACGCGAATCACATTTATCTCCAGGTTGAGTCAGTTGAACCGCTATCGCTGCAGTGCGGCGTCCCGACAAGCCAGCTCCTACAGGGTATCGGCTGTATGCAAGATCGCCATTTGACGCGAACACTGTGGGAGCTGGCTTGCCAGCGATGGGGCCATCAAAGCCTACACATCCAACGGCACCCGTGCGCTAAGGGTCGTCCCCTCGCCCACCACGCTTTCCAGCCGCAACGTGCCGCCGAGCATCAACACTCGCTCACGCATACCAACCACCCCAAAGGAGGTCGGCCTACCGATCGCGGGAACGAATCCTACGCCATCATCACTGATGGTCAGGCATAAATCCTCGCCCTCAATAGCCAGGGTCAGTTCAACAGTATGCGCCTGGGCATGACGCATGACATTGGTCAGTGCTTCCTGGAGGACACGGAACAGGCCAATGGCTTTCGCATCGCTGAGGGCCGGCAAATGCTCCGGCACTTGCACCAGGCAGGGAATCTGGGTCCGCGCCTCGAACCGCCGGGCCTGCCACTCGATGGCCGAGGCAATCCCGGCATCGAGAATCGGCGGGCGCAAGGCCGTCGCCACATCCCGGACCAGCTGGAACAACTGGGCAATCAGCTTTTTCATGCTGTTGAGCCGATCATTCAAGCCGGGATCGAGCTGGGCATAAGCCAGCTCGCACATGGAAGTTTCCAGCTTGAGCACGGTCAGCATCTGACCCAACTCGTCGTGAACTTCCCGGGCGATGCGGGCCTTTTCCTCTTCGCGAACGCTTTCCAGATGGGCCGACAGCTCGCGCAACTGTTCACGGGACGCGGCCAGTTCCAACTCGATACGCTTGCTTTCGCTGATATCCCAGACAATACCGTCCCAAACCACGCTGCCATCCTCCAGCCGACGGGTGATGGCCTTGATCTCGGCCCAGCGTTGCTGACCTTCGCGCGTCATGATCCGCCCCTGCCAGGACCAGTCGCTGTCTGAATCAAGCGCCCGATCCTGGATCTGGTGGTAGCTGGCCCGGTCATCCGGATGCACCAGGCTGCGCAAGCCGATGTCCTGCCGGCGCAGGGTCGCCGGGGCATAACCGACCAGGCTCTCGCTGCCTTCGCTGATGTAGGGAAAATGCAGCGCGCCGGTCAGCGGTACACGTTCCAGACGAAACACCAGGCCCGGCACATTGGCGGCGATCGCCTTCAAGCGCGCTTCGCTTTCCTGCACCGCCGCCAGCGCGCGACGGCGCTCGGTGACGTCGTTGAGGTAGACCACCAGATATTCGCCCTCGCGAAAGCGCAGGAAGCTCAAGGACACATCGGCCGGCAGAATGCTGCCATCGGCGCGAACACACTGGGTTTCCAGGCTTTGCGGCCCGTCCTCGCTGGCCCGGGCGCGCCGCCACAGGTTCAGCCAACGGTCCATGTGCAGGTTCGGCTCGAAGTCGATCAGGGGCCGGTCGAACAACCCGCCCGGCGGATAGCCGAGCATCTCTTCCGCCGCCCGGTTGGCATAACGGACATGGCTGTCCCAGTTGACCCAGAGAATCCCCACCGTGCTCTGGTCGATGGAGAACTGGGTCAGGCGCAGGGCTTCTTCGCTCGCCTCACGCCGGGCGAGGGCTTCCCGGGCCGCAAGCAACTCATGCTCCAGGCTGTGCTGCTGGCGACGCAACCAGAAGACAATGGCCAGGCCGGCCAGCAGCAGCACCGCCAACAGCAGGCAGAGGTTCTGCCAGAAGCCCGGCGACTCGGCCAGGCGCGGATACTTCGGTTGCAGCCAGCGCGCATGCAATTGTTCCAGATCCCGTGCGGGGATGGCGTGCAGGGCCTTTTCCACGACAGCAGCCAGTTCCGGCCAGTCACGCCGCGTCGCGACCCGCAACAGCTGCGGCAAACCGATATCGCCGACCACCGCCAATCCGGCGAACTCTTCTTCATTGGACAGGCGGCTGAGCTGCGCTTCATCGATCACCGCATAACGGGCCTGCTGGCTCACCAACAATTGCAGGGCCTGGCGCTCCAGCGGCACGCCCTGCAGATTGAGATTGGGGTAGGTGTTACGCAGGTAATCGGCGACCGTACTGGGCATGCGCACGGCCACGCGGGTGTGGCTGTCGAGCTTTTCCAGCTCCACGACGCCGGCACCGTTGCGTTCACCCACCACCAGTTGCGGTACGCGCATGTAAGGGTCGGAGAACAGCCACAGGCGCAACCCCGCCGGGGTCTGGGTCAGCCCCGGCGCCAGGTCGATCTCGCCCTCGTGCAAGGCTTTTTCCAGTTGTGCCTGATCGGGAAAGTTACGCCAGGTCAGCTCGATATCGAGGCTCTTGGCAACCCAGGCCATGAGTTCCACATTGGCCCCGGACAAGCGCTGCAGCCGACGGTCGTATTGTGCATACGGCGCCTGCAGAACCAGGCCGACCCGCAGTTCGCGGTGCTGGTCGAGCCACTCGCGCTGTTCGCCGGACAAGCCAATCCCCTGCCCATGGGCAGCAGGTGCCGCCCAGGCAATCAAGGGAAAATACAAACAGCCGATAACCCACAGGCAGCAAAATCGTATCATCCGACGCTCACACACTGACAAATGCTGACCAACCCATTAGGCTGCCAGGATGACTCTGGCCTGGAAAATCCGATGCCCCTTCTCTACCGCCTGGCACTGCCTGCGCTGTGCCTGTCGCTGATACTACCTTGTACCGCGCCCGTCATGGCCGCCGAGCCGACACCAGCTCCGGCGCAGAAGCCCGCCGACAAGCCGGTGGAGCGCCAGCCCCTGCTCGAGCGTAGCCAGGAAGACGCGACCGCGCTGGAGCGCCAATTGCCCCAGCAGGAACAACAGCAACTGCAAGCCGGCGGCGACAGCTTCCTGGCCTTGTGGAAACCGGCCAACACGCCTTCGCCCATGGGCGCCGTGATCCTGATTCCCGGTGCCGGCGAAAGCGCTGACTGGCCCCAGGCAATCGGTCCGTTGCGGCGCAAGTTCCCGGATGCCCAGTGGAGCAGCCTGAGCCTGACCCTACCGGACCTGCAAAGCGATGCGATCCAGCCGCGGGTGGCCGAAGCGCCCAAGGCACCGGCAGCAACCACCAGCAATAGCAAGGACGCCAGCACCACGGCCAAGCCCATCGAACAGGCGGCCAGCGCCGAAGCCGAGGTGGTCGACCAGGCCGCCGCGCAAACCGCTGAAGATCAGTTGAAGGCCGATGCCGACCGGATCTTCGCACGAATCGATGCAGCCATTGCCTACGCCAAGCAGCAAAATGCCCGCAACGTGGTCCTCTTGGGTCATGGCACCGGCGCTTACTGGGCCGCCCGTTACATGAGCGAGAAGCCCTCGCCGCAGATCCAGAGACTGCTCCTGGTGGCCGCGCAGACGCCGACCACCGCCCCACAGAGCCTGGCCCAGATCACGCCAGGGCTGAAGCTGGCGACGGCGGACTTCTTCTACCAGGACCGGCCGCTGGATCGCAAAGCCGCGCTGGAACGGTTGCAGGCCAGCAAGCGACAGAAAACCTCGAGCTACAACCAGATTGCCCTGAAAACCCTGCCGGGCAATGCCGGGCAGGAGCAATTGTTCAGGCGTATTCGCGGCTGGTTGAACCCCCAGGATGTCGGCGGTCTCTAAGACCTGTAGAAACCGTCTTGCCCCTGCCGCGCAACTGCGGCCAACGCGGTCACTGTGGGCTGGCTTGGCGGCGATGAGGCCCTTGAGCCTTGCGGCGCCTATCCGAATGCCAGCGCCAGCAAGCCGGCGCCCACAGGTGCGATGTTTTTCCGTAAAGACGGCGGCCTCTCCCGGAGCTAACGAAAATCCCTTCGCTCGCGAATCAACACATAGGCATTGTGCAGGTCACGGGTTTTCTCCGTGGCCTCGCGCACTTGCAATGGCGTCGCCCCACTGCCCGCGACCTTGTCAGGATGATGGCGACTGAGCAGGCGTCGATAAGCCCGCTTGATTTGCGCGGGCTCACTGTTGGCCGCCACGCCCAGTAGCACCAGCGCCTCCTCGTAAGTCCCGGTCGTGCTCGACAGCACCTTGCGCCCCGGCTCGTAGTCATTGGCCAGGGCTTGGACCTGATGGCTCGTCCAGCCCAGCCATTTGCCCCAGAGCATGATCAGCTCACGCTCCTTCACCCCGACCCGACCATCGGCCCAGACCATCCGCCAGCACGCCCGCAAAACGCCTTCGGCGGCATGAGGTTGCGCCTTCAGATGGTTCAGGTAGCCGTGCAGGCGATCACGCCCCGACTTGCCGCGGTTGAACGCGGCAATCGCCCGCCGTCGCGCCGCATCGTGCATGTCCAGTTGGCGCATTTCCTCACGCGCCTGCAGGATATGTCCGTCGACCACCTGCCCATCACTCTTGGCCAGTCGGCCCAGCAAGACAAACAGCAATTCGTCGTTGCGCAGCGCCGGCTTGCCCCCCAGGCGTTCACGCAAATGGGCAAAGCTATGCAACTGCAAGCGCCGATCCAGCGCCTGACCGAGTAACGCGCCCAGCATGGCCCCCGGAATACTGGCGATGGCAAAACCCGCCCCGGCTCCAATCAGAGTCCCTGGCCACAACATAATCAGTGTCTCTCTTTCAACAGTTGTTCGACTTGCGCCAGGCGCTCCACGGTGCCGACATCCACCCAGTGTCCGCGCATATGCTCGCCACTCACCAACCCCCGCGCCATTGCCTCGCGCCACAGCGGCGCGATCTTGAAGGCGCCATCCGAGCAGGCGGCAAACAGCTTCGGGTGCAGGACCGAAATACCGCTGTAGGTCAGTTTCTCGCCCAGCGCCCCACCGTCATGCAGTTGGCCGTCGAGCAGGTTGAAGTCGCCCCCGGCCGGGTGATGCGGCGGATTGTCAACCATGACCAGGTGCGCCAGACCGGCGATCGGCCGACGCAACGCGGCAAAATCATAGTCGGTCCAGATATCGCCATTGACCACCAGGAAGGGCTCCGCCCCCAACAGCGGCAACGCCCGAAAAATACCACCACCGGTTTCCAACGGCTCGCCCTCGGGCGAATAGGCGATGCTCAGGCCATAGCGCGAGCCGTCGCCCAGGTAGTCCTCGATCTGCTCGCCCAGCCAGGCGTGGTTGATCACCACCTCCTTGAAACCGGCAGCCGCCAGCGCGTGCAGGTGATAGTCGATCAGCGGCGTACCGTTGGCCCGGATCAATGGCTTGGGGGTGTGCAAGGTCAACGGACGCATCCGCTCGCCTTTGCCGGCGGCCAGGATCATCGCCTTCATAGCACGGCCCCCACCGGCTGACGCAGGCTGGTCAGCAACTCACCCAGCTCGGCCAGCTCAGGGCGACGCGCGACCACAGCTTCTATATAAGCGAAGAAGCGCGGCACGTCCGCCAGGTAACGTGGCTTACCGTCGCGATGGCAGATCCGCGCAAAGATCCCGATCACTTTCAGATGACGTTGCACGCCCATCAGATCGCTGGCCCGGAGGAACGCCTCGAAGTCACCCTGTACCGCGATACCAACGTCAGCCGCCCGCTGCCAGTAGTCCTGCAGCCAGCCGCGCACCCGGGCTTCGGGCCAACTGAGGAAGGCGTCCTTGAACAGGCAGGTAATGTCGTAGGTCACCGGCCCGTAGACCGCGTCCTGGAAATCCAGCACGCCGGGATTGGGCTCGCTGGCCATCAGGTTACGCGGCATATAGTCACGGTGGACCAGCACTTTCGGCTGGGCCAGGGCACTGTCGATCAACAGGCTGCTGACCCGTTGCCACATGGCCAGTTGCGCCGGATCGAAAGTGCGACCCAACTCATGCCCCACGTACCACTCGGGAAACAGCTCCAGCTCACGGCGCAGCAAAGCCACGTCATAACTCGGCAGTTCGCTGTCCATTGGCAGTTGCTGGAAAGCCAGCAAGGCATCGATGGCATCGGCGAACAACGCATCGGCATTGTCGCTGTCGATCACATCCAGATAGGTCTGGTTGCCCAGGTCGTTGAGCAAAAGAAAACCGTTTTCCAGATCCTGTGCGTGAATTTTCGGCACGTTAATTCCGGATTTCGCCAGCAAATGGGCGATATCCACAAAGGGTTTGCAGTTTTCCCGGGGTGGCGGAGCGTCCATCACGATCAGACTACGGCCCTCGCCCTCCCAGCGGAAATAGCGCCGAAAACTCGCGTCACTACTGGCCGGAGTCAACGTGGCCGGGGGGATGACGCCCCAGCCTTCGGCCAGAAAAAGCGTTTCCAACTGCCGATCCAGCCAAACTTTCAGGTGTTGCAAGCGTACATCTTGATCAGGCATTACATGGGTCTCCGACGACGCTAGCCGTCAAGCGGGTGTTGCTTTATTATCCAGCATCTTTTTCTGACCATCGATAGGCGTGTGACCCCCACCGCGGGCAGATGGCACGCAGGAAGCCCGGACTAATAAGATGGCATTGAAATCCCCCGCGTTTCGTAAAAAATTCCCGTTGCTGGTTACCGGCGGTTTGCTGGCTCTGCAACCTCTTGCCACCCCCTTCGCGGTCGCCGCGGAACAGTATGACTGTTCTGTCTCTGCTTCCGGCTCCTGGGATTGCGCGCCCAAGACCACCACGGCCCAGCTGCCGCCACGTCCCGTGCATGACGGCAATGCCGAGGCTGTGGGCGGCGATGCCACGGCGGACAGCGGTTCCAGCGGCGAGAAGGCTGCCGGACCGGTGCTGGTCACCGAGGCCAAGGGTCGCGGCCTGAAGTCGCGCAGTGCCGACTACAGTCACCTCGACTGGGTCCCGCGTGACAAGCTGACTGCCGCGCAGTTGGCCGAAGCAGGTCCTTATTGCTCTGGTTCCTATATCGAACCCATTCGTCCTGGCATGAATGACACGACGAATAAAAGTGATGCACCGACCTTTATCGGCGCCAAAGCCTCGCGTTATGAACAAGACAAGCAAGTCGCCACGCTGGCCGGCGACGTTGTCATGCGCCAGGGCAGCATGCAGGTCGAGGCCGACGAAGCCAGCCTGTACCAGGCCGAAAACCGTGGAGAGCTGAACGGCAACGTGCGCGTTCGCGACCAGGGCGCCCTGCTGGTCGGTGACCATGCCGAAGTGCAGCTGGACACGGGCGAGTCCAAGGTCGACAACGCCGAATACGTGATGCACAAGTCGCATATCCGCGGTAGCGCGCTGTACGCCAAACGTGCCGAGAACGCGATCATCCGTCTCAAGGACGGTACGTACACCAGCTGCGAACCAAGCAGCAACGCCTGGCAGCTCAAGGGTAATAACATCACCCTGAACCCGGCGACCGGTTTCGGTACGGCAACCAACGTGACCTTGCGGGTCAAGGACATTCCAGTCCTCTATACCCCGTATATCTACTTCCCGATCGACGATCGTCGCCAGTCCGGCTTCCTGCCGCCGAGTTTCTCCAGCGACAGTACTTCAGGCTTCAACCTGACCACGCCTTACTACTTCAACCTGGCACCGAACTACGATGCCACGTTGTATCCGCACTACATGAGCAAGCGCGGCATGTTGACCGAAGGCGAGTTCCGCTACCTGACCAAGTCCACCGAAGGGCAGTTCGGCGGTGCGTTCCTGAGCGACGAGAGCAACGATCGCGCCCTGCAATCGGACTCTACGAAAGATCGCTACATGGTCAACTGGCAGCACAAGGGCGGGCTGGATTCGCGTGTACTGACCACCGTCGACTACACCAAAATCAGCGACCCGTACTACTTCCAGGATCTGCAGAGCAACCAGGTCGGCGTCAGAAGCGTCGACTATGTGAATCAACAGGCAACGACGAGCTATCGCGGTGACGACTTCACCGCCCAGCTGAACGTGCAGGCTTATGAGTTGGCGAGCGTGGCCGTTATCACGCCGTATAACCGCCTGCCACAGGTCACCTTCAACGGCAACCTGCCTTATCATCCGGAAGGCCTCAATTTCACCTACGAAACTGAAGCCACTCGCTTCGAGCGGAGTCTGGAAACCGGCACCTTCGCTGACAAGGATGGCGTCACCGCGCCACGCCTGGACACCAACGTCATCGGCCTGGCCCGTTCCAACGGCGACCGTTTGAACCTCAAGCCGGGGGTCAACCTGCCACTCAACTGGACGTACGGTTTTGTCACACCGTCGCTCAAGTACCAGTACACCCAGTACGAACTGGATCTGGGCTCGCAGGGCAAGGCTGATATCGTGAATGCCCAGTTCGCTGCGGCCCAGGCTGGCACGAATTACGTCGGCGGAACCTTCAGCAGCTCACAAAGCCGGGGCGTTCCCATCGCCAGCGTCGACAGCGGCCTGTACTTCGACCGCAACACCGAGCTGTTCGGCACCAACTATCGCCAGACCCTGGAACCGCGCCTGTTCTATCTCTATGTTCCAGAGAAGAACCAGCAAGACATTCCCGTGTTCGATACCGGCGAATACAGCTTCAACTATGCCTCGTTGTTCCGCGAAAACCGTTTCTCCGGCAGCGACCGCGTCGGTGACGAGAACAAGCTGTCCCTGGGCGTCACCAGCCGCTGGATCGAAGACAACGGTTTCGAACGTCAGCGCGTAAGTATTGGCCAGGCGTACTACTTCAAGGATCGTACCGTGCAGTTGCCGGGGGTTGATTTCACGACCCGCGCCGACGCCAAGACCAATGTCTCGCCATACGCCCTGGAATACGCCTACAACTTCAACCGTGACTGGCGTGCAACCGCCGACTACAACTGGGATCCGGTCAGCCACCAGCCGCGTTCCGGCAGTGCGATGTTCCACTACCAGCCTGAAGACAACCCGAACAAGGTGGTCAACGCCGGCTATCGCTATCGCAACGACCAGGTGATCTACAACCAGAACACCGGCCAATGGCAGTTCGGCGGCGACTACGGCACCCCAGGTACCGCGAACTTCGTGAAGGACTACTACAAGATCGAGCAGCACGACTTCTCGGTCATCTGGCCGGTCGTGCCTCAGTGGAACGTCATCAGCCGCTGGCAGTACGACTACAACCGCAACCGTACGCTGGAAGCCTTCGGTGGCTTCGAGTACGACAACTGCTGCTGGAAAATGCGCCTGATCAACCGCTACTGGGTCCAGTATGACGAGTTCAGCCAACAAGCTCCGCAAAACGAACGAGGCGACCACGGCATCTTCCTTCAGTTTGTCCTGAAGGGCCTGGGTGGCGTCATGGGCAACAAGGTCGAGAGCTTCCTCGACAAAGGCATCCAAGGTTATCGTGAACGTGAAGATCAAGCTTTCTGATTGTCTGCGCCCGCTGATGCTGGGCGCGCTGGTCCTGAGCGCGGCGGTTCACGCCGCCGTGCGGCCCCTCGACAACGTCGTGGCCATCGTCGACAACGATGTGATCATGCAGAGCCAACTGGACCAGCGCGTCCACGAGGTTCAGCAGACCATCGCCAAACGTGGCGGCGGCGTGCCACCCACCAGCGTCCTCGACCAACAGGTCCTGGACCGCTTGATCGTCGAAAACCTGCAACTGCAGATCGGCGAACGCTCGGGTATTCGCATCAGCGATGATGAGTTGAACCAGGCCATCGGCACCATTGCCCAGCGCAACAACATGAGCATCGATCAATTCCGCGCTGCCCTGACGCACGACGGCCTCTCTTATGAGGACGCCCGTGACCAGGTTCGCCGGGAAATGATCATCAGCCGTGTGCGTCAGCGCCGTGTCGCCGAGCGCGTCCAGGTGTCGGAACAGGAAGTGAAGAACTTCCTCGCCTCGGACCTGGGCAAGATGCAGCTCTCCGAAGAGCTGCACCTGGCCAATATCCTGATTTCGACCCCGGACAGCGCCAGCTCGCAAGCCATCCAGGCCGCGGCGGCCCAGGCCCAGGACGTCTACCGGCAGCTCAAGCAAGGCGCTGACTTCGGTCAGTTGGCCATTGCCCGCTCCGGCAGCGACAACGCCCTGGAAGGCGGCGACATGGGCTGGCGCAAGCCGGCCCAGTTGCCACCTCCGTTCGACCGCATGCTCAACAGCATGGCGGTTGGCGACATCAGCGAACCGGCACGCACCCCAGGTGGTTTCATCATCCTGAAGGTCCTGGAGAAGCGCGGTGGCGAGACGCAGATGCGTGACGAAGTGCATGTCCGTCACATCCTGATCAAACCCAACGCCATTCGCAGCGAAGCCGAAACCCAAGCCCTGGCACAGAAGCTCTACGAGCGGATCTCCAACGGCGAAGATTTCGCCACCCTGGCCAAGAGCTTCTCGGAAGACCCGGGCTCGGCGCTCAACGGCGGCGACCTGAACTGGGTCGACCCGAACGCACTGGTACCGGAATTCCGCGAAGTGATGGCAAAGACCCCGCAAGGCGTCCTGTCCAAACCGTTCAAGAGCCAATACGGCTGGCACGTACTGGAAGTCCTTGGCCGTCGCGCCACCGACAGCACTACCCAGGCTCGCGAACAACAAGCCATGACCGTGCTGCGTAACCGCAAATACGATGAAGAGCTGCAAACCTGGCTGCGTCAGATCCGCGACGAAGCCTACGTTGAAATCAAGCTCCCTGGCGCGGAACAGGCGCCAAAGTGAAACCGCGGCGTTTCGCATTGACACCCGGCGAGCCGGCGGGCATTGGTCCAGACCTTTGCCTGCTGCTCGCCTCGCAGTCCCAGCCCTACCCCCTGATCGCCATTACCAGTCGTGACCTGCTCCGTGAGCGGGCCACGCAACTGGGTGTGGCGATCGATCTGCTGCCTGTGGCGCCGGGCCAATGGCCTGATCAACCGGCAGCGGCGGGCAGCCTGTACGTCTGGGACACCCCGCTGGCAACCCCGGTTGTTGCCGGGCAACTGAACCAGGCCAATGCCGCCTTTGTCCTGGAAACCCTGACCCGGGCCGGCCAAGGCTGCCTGGACGGCGACTTCGCCGGCATGATCACCGCCCCGGTGCACAAAGGCGTGATCAACGACTCCGGGATCGCCTTTTCCGGCCACACCGAATTCCTCGCTGACCTGACCCACACCGCCCAGGTGGTGATGATGCTGGCAACCCGAGGACTGCGCGTGGCCCTGGTGACCACCCACCTGCCCCTGCGGCAAGTCGCCGATGCGATTACCCCGGAGCGCCTGGAGCGGGTCACCCGCATCCTGCATGGCGACCTACGGGAAAAGTTCGGCATCGCCCACCCGCGTATCCTGGTTTGCGGGCTCAACCCCCATGCCGGCGAAGGGGGGCACCTGGGCCACGAAGAAATCGACATCATCGAACCGACATTGGAGCGCCTGCGCGGCGAGAGCATGGACCTGCGTGGCCCGCTGCCTGCCGACACTCTGTTTACCCCCAAATATCTGGAGCACTGCGACGCGGTGCTGGCGATGTACCACGACCAGGGCCTGCCCGTGCTGAAATACAAAGGTTTCGGTGCCGCAGTCAACGTGACCCTGGGCTTGCCGATCATCCGCACTTCGGTCGACCACGGCACTGCCCTGGACCTGGCCGGCAGCGGCAACATCGACACCGGCAGCCTGCAAGTCGCCCTGGAAACCGCCTACCAGATGGCCGAGACCCGTTTATGACCGAGCAATACCAACACCGGGCGCGCAAGCGCTTCGGGCAAAACTTCCTGCACGACGCCGGCGTGATCGACCGCATCCTGCGCGCCATCCATGCCAAGGCCGAAGACCGCCTGCTGGAAATCGGCCCGGGCCAGGGCGCCTTGACCGAAGGCCTGCTCAACAGTGGCGCACAACTGGATGTCGTCGAACTGGACAAGGATCTGATCCCGATCCTCAACCAGCAATTCGGTAGCCGGCCGAATTTCAACCTGCACCAGGGCGACGCGCTGAAGTTCGACTTCACCAGTCTGAACCCGGCGCCCAACAGCCTGCGGGTGGTCGGCAACCTGCCCTACAACATCTCCACGCCGCTGATCTTCCACCTGCTGCACAACGCCAGCCTGATTCGCGACATGCACTTCATGCTGCAAAAGGAAGTGGTCGAGCGCTTGGCCGCGGGCCCTGGCGGCGGCGACTGGGGTCGTCTGTCGATCATGGTCCAGTACCATTGCCGCGTGGAACACCTGTTCAATGTCGGCCCTGGGGCCTTCAACCCACCACCCAAGGTCGATTCGGCCATCGTGCGCCTGGTGCCCCACGCCGTCCTGCCCCACCCAGCCAAGGATCACCGCCTGCTGGAGCGCGTCGTTCGCGAAGCCTTCAACCAGCGCCGCAAAACCTTGCGCAACACCCTCAAGTTGCTGCTCAGCAATGCCGAGATCGAAGCCGCCGGTGTCGATGGCAGCCTGCGCCCGGAACAACTCGACCTGGCCGCCTTCGTGCGCCTGGCCGACAAACTCAGTGAGCAGGCCGTCACCGTCGCCGACGTCGATTGATCTCACGGGTAGCCGGCCAGCGTGCATGTCTGGCCTACTACCCGGGACTTGACCTAGACTGGGCTTCGTCCAGCGTCTCTTGCGCTTCAGCTTCCAAGGCCTCTTGCATGTCCGATCCTCGTTATCAGGTCGACGTCAGCGTCGTCACCCGCTTCCTTGCAGAACAATCGCAACCCGAGCAGAACCGCTTTGCCTTCGCCTACACCATCACGGTGCAGAACAACGGCGAACTGCCTGCCAGGTTGATGTCGCGGCACTGGGTGATCACCGATGGCGACGGTCATGTGGAAGAAGTCCGCGGCGCCGGCGTCGTCGGCCAGCAACCGCTGATCGAAGCCGGCCAGAGCCACACCTACAGCAGCGGCACGGTGATGACGACGAAAGTCGGCAACATGCAGGGCAGTTACCAGATGGTGGCCGAGGACGGCAAGCACTTCGACGCCGTGATCGCGCCCTTCCGCCTGGCCGTGCCCGGGGCCCTGCACTGATGGCGGTGTATGCCGTCGGCGACCTGCAAGGCTGCCTGGAACCGCTCAAATGCCTGCTCGAACGCGTCAGGTTCGACCCGGCCCAGGATAAACTGTGGCTGGTGGGCGACCTGGTCAACCGGGGCCCGCAATCCCTGGAGACCCTGCGTTTTCTCTACCGCATGCGCGAGTCGCTGGTCTGTGTGCTGGGCAACCATGACCTGCACCTGCTTGCCGTCGGCCACAATGTCGAGCGGCTGAAAAAAAGCGATACGCTACGCGAGATTCTCGACGCCCCGGATCGCGCCGAACTGCTGGACTGGTTGCGCCGCCAGAAGCTGCTGCACCACGACGCAGAGCGCAATGTGGCCCTGGTCCACGCCGGCATTCCACCCCAGTGGACGCTGAAGAAAGCGCTCAAATATGCCGCGGAAGTGGAAACCGCCTTGCGCGACGACAACCTGCTGACGCCCTTCCTCGACGGCATGTACGGCAACGAACCGAACAAATGGGATAGCGATCTGCAGGGCGTGACCCGCTTGCGGGTGATCACCAACTATTTCACCCGGATGCGTTTCTGCACCGCCGACGGTAAGCTCGACCTCAAGGGCAAGGAAGGCGCCGACACCGCCCCCCGCGGCTACGCCCCCTGGTTCAGCTACAAGGGGCGCAAGACCCAGGACCTGAAGATCATCTTCGGCCACTGGGCCGCCCTTGAAGGCCAATGCGACGAACCCGGCATCTTCGCCCTCGATACCGGTTGTGTCTGGGGCGGTGCCATGACCCTGATGAACGTCGACACCGGCGAACGCCTGGGTTGCCAATGCGATGCCCTGGGTGGCGTCGCTCCGCCACCGACCCTGGCCGAGCGCTTCCGGGCCTGGCTATATCGCTAGACTGTACGACCTACCTGCCCCAGATGGAGCCCATCATGACCGAGTTCAAACGTATCCCCCCCGAACAAGCCCAGGCCCTGCGCGAGCACGGCGCCGTGGTCGTCGACGTCCGCGACCCACAGGCTTTCGCCCTGAATCACATCAGCCGCGCCCGGCATCTGGACAACCTCAACATCGCCGATTTCATTCGCGCCGCCGACCTCGACGCACCGTTGGTGGTGTGCTGCTACCACGGCAATTCGAGCCAGAGCGCGGCCGCCTACCTGGTCAGCCAAGGCTTCAGCGACGTCTACAGCCTGGACGGCGGCTTTGAGCTGTGGCGCACGACCTATCCGTCAGAAATTGCTCAAGATATTTCCGAATAATTTTTTTCCTTTGCTGAAGCCCGCAGGATTCGCGGGCTAGAGCCTTTCCTGACGAACGGTCAGGTGTAACTAATTGCTCATCTTGACTTGACCCCGCCGATTCCGAACTATCCTTAAGCGCAGGCCATCCAAATCAGGGGAGAGCCGGTACACCGGCGTACGGGTCATCGGTAGTAATTTTCAAAGTGAGCGTCGCTTTGAAGGTGTTCTGGGGGGTAAACGGCAACGGCTTTTTGCGGTTGCATGCCAGCACTGGACTGATTGATCCGGCACCGGCTCCACGTATCGAGCGAGGTGACGTCATGAGCATTTTCAGCCATTTCCAACAACGCTTCGAATCCACACGGCAAGAAGAACTCACGCTGCAGGAGTACCTCGAACTGTGCAAAAAGGATCGCAGCGCTTACGCGTCAGCAGCGGAACGGCTGCTACTGGCAATCGGCGAACCCGAACTGCTGGATACGTCCACCAACTCACGGTTGTCGCGCATCTTCTCGAACAAGGTGATCCGGCGCTATCCGGCCTTTGAAGACTTCCACGGGATGGAAGAATGCATCGACCAGATCGTTTCGTATTTCCGCCACGCCGCCCAAGGCCTGGAAGAGAAGAAACAAATCCTCTATCTGCTCGGCCCGGTGGGTGGCGGTAAATCGTCCCTGGCCGAAAAGCTGAAACAGCTGATCGAGAAAGTCCCCTTCTATGCCATCAAGGGCTCGCCGGTCTTCGAATCACCCCTTGGGCTGTTCAACGCCACCGAAGATGGCGCGATTCTGGAGGAAGACTTCGGGATTCCCCGACGCTATCTGAACACCATCATGTCGCCCTGGGCCACCAAGCGCCTGGCCGAGTTCGGCGGTGACATCAGCCAGTTCCGGGTGGTCAAGCTCTACCCCTCGATCCTCAACCAGATCGCCGTGGCCAAGACCGAACCTGGCGACGAAAACAACCAGGACATCTCTGCCCTCGTGGGCAAGGTCGATATCCGCAAGCTCGAAGAGTTTCCACAGAACGACGCCGACGCCTACAGCTACTCGGGCGCCCTGTGCCGGGCCAACCAGGGCCTGATGGAATTCGTGGAAATGTTCAAGGCACCGATCAAGGTGCTGCACCCGCTGCTGACCGCCACCCAGGAAGGCAACTACAACAGTACCGAAGGCCTGGGCGCGATTCCGTTCACCGGCATCCTGCTGGCCCACTCCAACGAATCGGAGTGGCACACCTTCCGCAACAACAAGAACAACGAAGCCTTCATCGATCGGATCTACATCGTCAAGGTCCCGTATTGCCTGCGGGTCAGCGACGAAGTGAAGATCTACGACAAACTCTTGTTCAACAGCTCCCTGGCCAAGGCCCACTGCGCGCCCGACACCCTGAAGATGCTTGCCCAGTTCACCGTGCTCTCGCGCCTCAAGGAGCCGGAGAACTCGAACATCTACTCGAAAATGCGGGTCTATGACGGCGAAAATCTCAAGGACACCGATCCGAAGGCCAAATCGATCCAGGAATACCGCGACAGCGCCGGTGTCGACGAAGGCATGAATGGCCTCTCGACCCGCTTTGCCTTCAAAATCCTCTCGAAAGTCTTCAACTTCGATCCTCACGAGATTGCCGCCAACCCGGTGCACCTGCTCTACGTACTGGAGCAGCAGATCGAACAGGAACAGTTCCAGGCCGAAACCCGCGAACGCTACCTGCGCTTCCTCAAGGAGTACCTGGCACCGCGCTATATCGAGTTCATCGGCAAGGAAATCCAGACCGCGTACCTGGAGTCCTACAGCGAGTACGGCCAGAACATCTTCGACCGCTACGTGCTGTATGCGGATTTCTGGATTCAGGACCAGGAATACCGCGACCCGGAAACCGGCGAGATCCTCAACCGCGTAGCCCTGAACGAAGAGCTGGAGAAAATCGAAAAACCGGCGGGCATCAGCAATCCGAAGGATTTCCGCAACGAAATCGTCAACTTCGTCCTGCGCGCCCGAGCCAACAACAACGGCAAGAATCCGACCTGGCTCAGCTACGAGAAGCTGCGGGTGGTGATCGAGAAGAAAATGTTCTCCAACACCGAGGATCTGCTGCCGGTCATCAGCTTCAACGCCAAAGCCAGCAAAGAGGATCAACAGAAGCACAACGACTTCGTCACCCGCATGGTCGAACGTGGCTACACCGACAAACAGGTACGACTGCTCTCCGAGTGGTATCTGCGCGTCAGAAAATCGCAGTAGTAACGGCAGCTGCAAGCGGCACGCGACAAGCCGCAGGCGCGTTTACCGACGTGCTTGCGGTGCAGGAGCTGACCGCTTGTCTTTAAGCTTCCAGCTTGGTGCTTGAAGCTTGTAACTTGAAGCTGTCCGGAGGGCTCCTCATGAGCTATGTGATCGACCGACGTCTCAATGGCAAGAACAAGAGTACGGTGAACCGTCAGCGCTTCCTGCGGCGCTACCGTGACCATATCAAAAAGGCTGTCGAGGAAGCCGTGAGCCGGCGCTCCATCACCGACATGGAACACGGCGAGCAAATCAGCATCCCCGGCCGCGACATTGATGAGCCCGTGCTGCACCACGGTCGTGGCGGCAAGCAAACCGTGGTTCATCCCGGCAACAAGGAGTTCACCAGCGGCGAGCACATCCCTCGGCCTCCCGGCGGCGGCGGCGGTCGCGGCCCGGGCAAGGCCGGCAACTCGGGCGAAGGGATGGACGAGTTTGTCTTCCAGATCACCCAGGAAGAGTTTCTCGAGTTCATGTTCGAGGACCTGGAGCTGCCGAACCTGGTCAAACGCAACCTCACCGGCACCGACACCTTCAAGACCGTCCGCGCCGGGATCAGCAACGAGGGCAACCCCTCACGTATCAACATCATCCGCACCTTGCGTTCGGCCCACGCTCGGCGGATCGCCCTGTCCGGCAGCAGCCGGGCCAAACTCAAGGAAGCCAAGGACGAACTGGAGCGCCTGAAACGCGAAGAGCCGGACAACTTCGGCGATATCCAGGAAATCGAGGCGGAAATCGAGAAACTCAGTGCGCGCATCCATCGCATTCCCTTCCTCGACACCTTCGACCTCAAGTACAACCTGCTGATCAAGCAGCCCAACCCCAGCTCCAAGGCGGTGATGTTCTGCCTGATGGACGTGTCCGGCTCCATGACTCAGGCGACCAAGGACATCGCCAAACGCTTCTTCATCCTGCTGTACCTGTTCCTCAAACGGAACTACGACAAGATCGAAGTGGTATTCATCCGCCATCACACCAGCGCCCGGGAAGTCGACGAAGAAGAGTTCTTCTACTCGCGGGAAACCGGCGGCACCATTGTTTCCAGTGCGTTGAAGCTGATGCAGGAAATCATGGCCGAACGCTACCCGACCAACGAGTGGAACATCTACGCCGCCCAGGCTTCCGACGGCGACAACTGGAACGATGACTCACCGATCTGCCGCGATATCCTGATCAACCAGATCATGCCGTTCGTGCAGTACTACACTTACGTAGAGATCACCCCCCGCGAACACCAGGCCCTGTGGTACGAATACGAGCGCATCAGCGAAGCGTTCAGCGATACGTTTGCCCAGCAGCAGCTGGTGTCGGCCGGTGATATCTACCCGGTCTTCCGTGAACTCTTCCAGCGCAGGTTAGTGACATGACCGCCAGAGAGCAGAAACAACAGAAGCGCCAGCCCATCTCCACCGGATCGGAGTGGACCTTTGAACTGATCCAAGCCTACGACCGCGAAATCAGCCGTATCGCCAACCGTTATGCCCTGGATACCTACCCCAACCAGATCGAGGTCATCACCGCCGAGCAGATGATGGACGCCTACGCCTCCGTCGGCATGCCGCTGGGTTATCACCACTGGTCCTATGGCAAGCACTTCCTCAGCACGGAAAAATCCTATAGCCGCGGCCAGATGGGCCTGGCCTACGAGATCGTGATCAACTCCGACCCATGCATCGCCTACCTGATGGAAGAAAACACCATCTGCATGCAGGCGCTGGTGGTGGCTCATGCCTGCTATGGCCATAACAGCTTCTTCAAGGGCAATTACCTGTTCCGCACCTGGACCGATGCCAGCTCGATCATCGACTACCTGGTCTTCGCCAAGCAGTACATCATGCAATGCGAGGAGCGCCACGGCATCGATGCGGTCGAAGACCTGCTCGACTCCTGCCACGCCCTGATGAACTACGGTGTCGACCGCTACAAACGGCCCTACCCGATTTCCGCCGAAGAGGAACGCCGGCGGCAGAAGGACCGCGAAGAACACCTGCAAAAGCAGATCAACGACCTGTGGCGCACCATTCCCAAGGGCGCGGACAAGTTCAGCGACAAGGACAACGCGCGCTTCCCCTCCGAACCTCAGGAGAACATCCTTTACTTCATCGAAAAGCACGCGCCGTTGCTGGAGCCTTGGCAGCGGGAAATCGTCCGGATCGTGCGCAAGATCGCCCAGTACTTCTACCCGCAACGCCAGACCCAGGTGATGAACGAAGGCTGGGCAACGTTCTGGCACTACACCCTGATGAACGATCTCTACGACGAAGGGCTGGTCACCGACGGCTTCATGATGGAGTTCCTGACCTCCCACACCAGCGTGGTGTTCCAACCCGGTTTCGACAGCCCCTACTACAGCGGCATCAACCCCTACGCCCTGGGGTTTGCCATGTACCGCGATATCCGCCGGATCTGCGAATCCCCCACGGAAGAAGACCGCCGCTGGTTCCCGGAACTGGCCGGCAGCGACTGGCTCTCGAGCATCAAGTTCGCCATGAGCAGCTTCAAAGACGAGAGTTTCATCCTGCAGTACCTGTCACCGAAAGTGATTCGCGACCTCAAACTGTTCAGCATCCTCGATGACGACCAGCGCGACGACCTGCTGGTGCCGGCCATTCATGACGAAGGCGGCTACCAGACCATCCGTGAAACCCTGGCCGCCCAGTACAACCTGGGTAACCGCGAACCCAACGTACAGATCTGGAGCATCGACCGCCGCGGCGACCGTTCGCTGACCCTGCGTCACCAGCAACACGACCGCAAACCCCTGGGCGACTCCACCGAGGAAGTGCTCAAGCACCTGCACCGCCTCTGGGGCTTCGATATTCATTTGGAGACACTGCAAGGCGACCAGGTCATGAAAACCCATCACGTCCCACCCAAGGGCGAGCACAGCGAAGGGGAATACGGTCGACTGGACCTGGCCGTGATTCATCTCTGAACAGCACCCTGACCTCCGCTGACGCGATCCACAGGTTATCCTGTCGTGCCAACGGAGGTTTTTCATGCAGATTTATAAAGTCGGCGGCGCGGTTCGCGATCGCCTGCTGGGTCAGCCGGTTACCGATATCGACTGGGTGGTGGTGGGCGCCAGCGCCGAAGACATGCTCGCCAAGGGTTTTCGTCCGGTCGGCGCGGACTTTCCGGTTTTTCTTCACCCCTCGAGTGGCGAGGAATACGCCCTGGCCCGGACCGAACGCAAGAGCGGACGCGGTTATGGCGGGTTCATTTTCCACGCCAGCCCCGAGGTCACCCTGGAAGAAGACCTGATCCGCCGGGACCTGACCATCAACGCCATGGCTGAAGACGAGCACGGCAACCTGACCGACCCCTACCACGGCCAAGCCGATCTCGATGCCCGTCTTTTGCGCCACGTATCCCCCGCGTTTGCCGAAGATCCACTCCGGGTCCTGCGCGTTGCCCGCTTTGCCGCGCGGTATGCCGCCATGGGTTTCAAGGTGGTCCCCGAAACCCTGGCGCTGATGCGCCAACTGGCCGAATCGGGCGAACTGCAAGCGCTGACGCCGGAGCGCGGCTGGAAGGAAATCTCCCGCGCACTGATGGAAGACCAGCCCCAGGTGTTCATCCAGGTACTGCGCGACTGCGGCGCGCTCGCCGTGCTGTTTCCGGAGGTCGACGCGCTATTCGGAGTACCGCAACCTGAAGCCCATCACCCTGAAATAGACAGCGGCGTGCATACCTTGAACGTCCTGGAGCAAGCGGCGCGCCACCAGCAGCCCTTGACCGTGCGCTGGGCCTGCCTGCTGCACGACCTCGGCAAGGGGCTGACACCTGAAAGTGAATGGCCGAAGCACATTGCCCACGAGTTCAAGGGACTGAAGCTGATCAAGGCGGTGAACGAACGCTACAAAGTGCCGCGCGACTGCCAGGAACTGGCGTTGCTGGTGGGCGAATACCACACCCATGGTCATCGCGCCCTGGAGCTCAAGGCCTCGACCTTGCTGGAGTTGCTGCAGAGTTTTGATGTCTATCGACGACCGCAGCGTTTCGAGGAATTTATCGCCGCCTGCGAGATGGATGCGCGGGGACGCCTGGGATTGGAGGAGCGGACTTATCCACAGGCGGATTATTTACGGGGGGCGGCGGCGGTCGCCAAGGCGGTCGCGGTTCAACCGTTGCTGGAGAAAGGCTTCAAGGGACCGGAGTTGGGTGAAGCCCTCAAGCGCGAGCGCCTGAAAGCCCTCAAGGCCTACAAGGAGAAAGGTATTGGCTGAAACACGAATCCTGTGGGAGCCGGCTTGCCGGCGATGACGGCCGAACAATCGCTGCAGGGCTTGCGGGCCTCATCGCCAGCAAGCTGGCTCCCACAATGACCGCGCTGACCGTATGCCCTACAACAGATCCGGGGGCGTCAGTTGCCCCCCACGCCACTCAAACGCCACGGGGGCCAGCACCTGATCGATCCGCGCCTCTTCCCACAACGTCGAGAAAGTTTTCCCCGCCTCGGGATGGAGCCGATCCGGCGCAATCAACGCCAACGGCCACAACACAAAGGCATTCTTGAGAATTTCCGCCCGCGGCAGGATCAGCCCGTCGAAATTTCCGACCCATTCACCATACAACAGCACATCGATATCCAGCGGCAGCCCCTTGCGCTCCGGGGCATAGCGGCCATTGTCGGCCTCGATGAACTTCAAGCGGCGATCCAGCTCCAGCAACGGCAGGTCGGTAAACGCCGACACCACCAGGTTGAAGAACGGCCCGCTCTTAATACCCACCGGCTGGCTTTCGAACACCGCCGAACAGCGGATATCCACCAGAAAAGTAGCCAATGCGTCCAACCCGGCACGCAAGTGAGTTTCGCGCTCGATATTGCTGCCGAGCCCGAGATAAACCTGAGTTAGCGACATCCGCGCTCGATCTCCACGCCCACGCCCTTGGCCGCCGCAACGGCCCCCGGCTTGGTCAGTTTGAGGTGCAACCAGGGAATCTGGAACTCGCTCATCAGTACCTGAGCCAGGCGCTCGGCGAAGGTTTCCACCAGCTGGAACTGCGACTGCTCGGCAAACAGCTGGATACGCGAGGAAACGCTCGCATAATCGAGGGCCAGGCTCAGATCGTCACCGGCCGCCGCCGGGCGGTTGTCCCAGGCAAAACTGAGATCAAGGCGCAGGCACTGACGGATGCCGCGCTCCCAGTCATAGGCACCGATAACGGTGTCGACTTCCAGGCCCTCGATAAACACTCTGTCCAAGCACTTCTCTCCGCAGCACGACAAGGGCGCAATGCGCCGTTAGAATCAGGGCGTCCCCGCCCGGAATAGTTAGCATGTTTTGGTTACTGGCGATCCTCGCCTACCTGCTCGGCTCTCTGTCCTTCGCCATTTTGCTCAGCCGCCTCACGGGAAATCCCGACCCGCGAATGAGTGGCTCGGGCAATGCCGGCGCGACCAACATGCTGCGCCTGGCCGGCAAGAAGCTGGCCATCCTGACCTTGCTCGGCGACCTCTGCAAAGGCCTGCTGCCGGTGCTGATCGCCGGCGTTGCCGGACTCTCGCTCCAGCAGCAAGCCTGGGTCGGACTCTGCGCCGTCCTCGGCCATCTGTTCCCGTTGTACTTCCGCTTTCGCGGCGGCAAAGGCGTCGCCACGGCCGCCGGCATGCTGCTGGGGCTGTATCCCCCCGCGGCCCTGCTAGCCCTGCTGACCTGGCTGCTGACCTTCTACCTCACCCGCACCAGCTCGCTGGCCGCCTTAATCGCCACCCCGCTGACCCTGCCGCTGCTGGCCTGGCAGGAGCCAGCCGCCTTGCTGCCGATGAGCGTGGTGACCGGACTGATCGTCTGGCGTCATCGCGGCAATCTACGCGACCTTTTCGCAGGGCGCGAACGACATTTCTGACCCTGATCGTGAAGGTGGCTCACATGCCACCTTGCACCGATCCCATTCAAATCGCCGACAACTGCTCCATCGGCCAACGTGCCTGCACGCTGATCGCCAAGCTTTCCTTCTGCCCGGCCTGCAGACGCTGGCACCCGGCAAACGCAATCATCGCGCCATTATCGGTGCAGAACTCAGGACGGGCATAGAACACATCGCCCCTCATCTCGCCGAGCATTTTTTCCAGCGAAGCCCGCAGGGACTTGTTGGCACTGACGCCCCCGGCGATCACCAGGCGCTTCATACCCGCCTGCTTCAACGCACGCTTGCACTTGATGGTCAAAGTCTCCACCACCGCCTGCTGGAAGGCCAGCGAGATGTCGCAACGGGTTTGCTCGCCGTCGTCTCCAGCGCCGCTGCACTGCTGCCAGGTATTCAGGGCAAAGGTTTTCAAACCGCTGAAACTGAAATCCAGCCCCGGGCGATCGCACATCGGCCGCGGGAAAACAAAACGCCCCGCCACGCCCTGCTCGGCCAGGCGGGCGATTTCCGGCCCCCCCGGGTAATTGAGCCCCATCATCTTCGCCGTCTTGTCGAAGGCTTCGCCGGCCGCATCGTCCAGGGTTTCCCCCAGCAACGCGTATTGGCCGATGCCATCCACGCGAACCAGCTGGGTGTGCCCGCCGGAGACCAACAACGCGACGAACGGAAACTCCGGAGGCTGTGCCTCCAGCATCGGTGCCAGTAAATGACCTTCCATGTGATGCACGCCCAGGGCCGGTATATCCCAGGCAAAAGCCAGGGCCTGGGCGCACGAAGCCCCGACCAGCAAGGCCCCGACCAGGCCGGGACCGGCGGTGTAGGCAATCGCATCGATCTCGGTCGGCGCGCAGTCGGCCTCGGCCAGGACCTGGCGGATCAACGGCAGCATGCGCTTGACGTGATCGCGGGAGGCCAGCTCCGGCACCACGCCACCATAGGCGCGGTGCAGGTCGATCTGACTGAACAGCGCATCGGCGAGAAGCCCGCGCTCACTGTCGTACAGCGCGACGCCGGTTTCGTCGCAGGAGGTTTCTAATCCCAGTACTAGCATGGGTTTGCGCCTTGTAGAGGCTAGATTCGAAGGCGCGCATAATAGTCGTCACTCCAGGCCCCTACCAGCGGTTTTCGATCAGAGGCTTTGCATTCCGCGTCATGAGGGGTTAACATCCGCAACCCTTAAAAACCGACGATCTCCAGTGCGATTTTGCCTGAGGACGTTGACCCCGGTAATGAATGAAGGTAGCTCTGGATGCCAGCCGTCAAAGTTAAAGAGAACGAACCCTTCGACGTAGCTCTGCGTCGTTTCAAGCGCTCCTGCGAAAAAGCCGGTGTTCTGGCTGAAGTTCGTAGCCGCGAATTTTACGAGAAGCCGACTTCGGAGCGTAAGCGCAAGGCAGCAGCTGCTGTCAAACGCCACGCCAAGAAAGTTCAGCGCGAACAGCGCCGCGCCGTTCGTCTGTACTAATACACAGACGTTCGTTGCAAGCTTCTGCCAAGCCCGGCCCTCAGCCGGGCTAATGGCATTTGCGGATATCGCTTGATGCTTCACCGTCGAAGCCGCCGATGCGACCCAGACGAACCTGCTTGACCCCGTCAGACCTGGCACTTGCCAGCGGTGCGCGTCTTTCTGACGAGCCTTCCAAGGCTAACGACGAGCACACCCTTTCCGTTCCAGCTATCGAGCACTCTGCGATGATGAGAACGCCATGGCCGGGCTAATCCCCCAAAGTTTTATTGACGACCTACTCAACCGCACCGACATCGTCGACGTGGTGAGTTCGCGCGTGCAACTGAAAAAAGCCGGCAAAAACTACACCGCCTGCTGCCCGTTCCACAAGGAAAAGACACCGTCCTTCAGCGTCAGCCCGGACAAGCAGTTCTACTACTGCTTTGGCTGCGGCGCTGGCGGCAACGCCCTCGGCTTCCTCATGGACCACGACAACCTGGATTTCCCCCAGGCGATCGAGGACCTGGCCAAAGCCGCCGGCATGGAAATACCCCGCGAAGAAAGCGGACACGCGCGCAAGCCGCGCCAGCCGACCGATTCGCCGCTCTACCCGCTCCTGACCGCGGCCGCCGATTTTTACCGCCAGGCGCTGAAAAGTCACCCCTCCCGCAAGGCGGCGGTGGACTACCTCAAGGGCCGCGGCCTGACCGGCGAGATCGCCCGGGATTTCGGCCTGGGTTTCGCCCCGCCAGGCTGGGACAACCTGTTCAAGCACCTGGCCAGCGACACCCTGCAGCAGAAAGCCATGATCGACGCCGGCCTGCTGATCGAGAACGCCGAAACCGGCAAGCGCTATGACCGTTTCCGCGACCGCGTGATGTTCCCCATCCGCGACAGCCGTGGCCGGATCATCGCTTTCGGCGGCCGGGTGCTGGGCGACGACAAGCCGAAATACCTGAACTCCCCGGAAACCCCGGTGTTTCACAAGGGCCAGGAACTTTACGGCCTGTTCGAAGCGCGCAAGAACAACCGCAACCTCGATGAAATCATCGTCGTCGAAGGCTATATGGACGTCATCGCCCTGGCCCAGCAAGGCCTGCGCAATGCCGTCGCGACCCTGGGCACCGCCACCAGCGAAGAACACCTCAAGCGCCTGTTTCGCGTAGTACCCAACGTATTGTTCTGCTTCGACGGCGACCAGGCCGGGCGCAATGCCGCCTGGCGCGCACTGGAAGCAACCCTGGGCAGCCTGCAGGACGGCCGCCGCGCGCGCTTCCTGTTCCTGCCCGAAGGCGAAGACCCGGACACCCTGATTCGCGCCGAAGGCACCGATGCCTTCCGCGCCCGGATCAACCAGCACGCGCAGCCGCTGGCGGATTATTTCTTCCAGCAACTGACCGAAGAGGCCGACCCGCGCTCGCTGGAGGGCAAGGCGCACATGGCGACCCTCGCCGCGCCACTGATCGACAAGGTACCGGGCGCCAACCTGCGCACCTTGATGCGTCAGCGCCTGACCCAGATCACCGGCCTGACCCACGAAACCGTCAGCCAATTGGTGCACAGCGCACCGAGCGAAGCGCCACCGGCCTACGATCCGGGCATCGACTACGACGCCATGCCCGATTATTCGGACTATCATGCGCCCCAGCAGGAGGCCTACGCGCCCCAGCAGGAGTGGACGCCGAAAAAACCCGGTGCGGGCGGCAAGAAGTGGGACAAGAAGCCCTGGGACAGGAACGGCAAGCGCGGCGGCGACCGCGACGAGCCCCGCGGCCCACGGATCCCGGCCGCCGTCGAGCCACCGACGCTCACCGCCTTGCGCACCCTGGTCCATCACCCGCAACTGGCCGGCAAGGTCGAGACCGCTGGTCACCTCGCGGACGAAGAAAACACCCATGCACAGCTGCTCGTGGCCTTGCTCGAAGCCGTGCAAAAGAATCCTGGGCTAAGCTCATTTCAACTGATTGCGCGTTGGCACGGCACCGACCAGGGTCGATTACTCACCCGTTTGGCGGAAAAGGAGTGGCTGATTGAAGGAGAGAACCTTGAACAACAGTTTTTCGACACCATAACCAGCTTGTCAGCCCGTCAAACCGAGCGAAAGCTGGAACAACTCATCAGGAAGTCGCGACAGGGCGATTTGAGCGCTGAAGACAAAATTCAGCTGCTTGATCTACTAAAACGCAATCTTCCTGCATCAAACCCGACCTCAACTGGCGCGTGAGGTCATAGCTCGGGTATAATCCTCGGCTTGTTTTTTGCCCGCCAAGACCTTCAGTGGATAGGGTGTTATGTCCGGAAAAGCGCAACAGCAGTCTCGCCTCAAAGAGTTGATCAGCCGTGGTCGTGAGCAGGGTTACCTGACTTACGCGGAGGTCAACGACCACCTGCCGGAGGATATTTCAGATCCGGAACAGGTGGAAGACATCATCCGCATGATCAACGACATGGGGATCAACGTATTCGAGAGTGCTCCGGATGCGGATGCCCTTTTGTTGGCCGAAGCCGATACCGACGAAGCCGCTGCCGAAGAAGCAGCGGCTGCGTTGGCGGCCGTGGAAACCGACATCGGTCGCACTACTGACCCGGTGCGCATGTACATGCGCGAAATGGGTACGGTAGAGCTGCTCACACGTGAAGGCGAAATCGAAATCGCCAAACGTATCGAAGAGGGCATCCGTGAAGTGATGGGCGCAATCGCGCACTTCCCCGGCACGGTTGATCACATCCTCAGCGAATACAATCGCGTCACCAGCGAAGGCGGTCGGCTGTCCGACGTCCTGAGCGGCTACATCGACCCGGACGACGGCATTGCGCCGCCAGCCGCCGAAGTACCGCCGCCTGTCGATGCCAAGGCGGTGAAAGCCGACGACGACACCGACGACGAAGAAGCTGAAGCCAGCGACGACGAAGAAGAAGCCGAAAGCGGTCCCGATCCTGTCGTTGCCGCACAGCGCTTCGGCGCCGTGGCCGAGCAGATGGAAATCACTCGCAAGGCCCTGAAAAAGCACGGTCGCAACAACAAGGCGACAATTGCCGAACTGTTGGTCCTGGCCGAGCTGTTCATGCCGATCAAACTGGTGCCGAAGCAATTCGAAGGCCTGGTCGAGCGTGTTCGTGGTGCCCTGGATCGCCTGCGTCAGCAAGAGCGTGCCATCATGCAGCTGTGCGTGCGTGATGCGCGCATGCCGCGTGCCGACTTCCTGCGCCAGTTCCCGGGCAACGAAATCGACGAAAGCTGGACCGATGCCCTGGCCAAAGGCAAGAGCAAATACGCCGAAGCCATTGGTCGCTTACAGGCCGATATCGTTCGTTGCCAGCAGAAGCTGACCGCGCTCGAGACCGAAACCGGCCTGACCATCGCCGAGATCAAGGACATCAACCGTCGCATGTCGATCGGCGAGGCCAAGGCCCGCCGCGCGAAGAAAGAGATGGTTGAAGCGAACTTGCGTCTGGTGATCTCCATCGCCAAGAAGTACACCAACCGTGGCTTGCAATTCCTCGACCTGATCCAGGAAGGCAACATCGGCCTGATGAAGGCGGTGGACAAGTTCGAATACCGTCGTGGCTACAAGTTCTCGACCTATGCCACCTGGTGGATCCGTCAGGCGATCACTCGCTCGATCGCCGACCAGGCCCGCACCATCCGTATTCCGGTGCACATGATCGAGACTATCAACAAGCTCAACCGTATTTCCCGGCAGATGTTGCAGGAAATGGGTCGTGAACCGACGCCGGAAGAGCTGGGCGAACGCATGGAAATGCCTGAGGACAAAATCCGCAAGGTATTGAAGATCGCTAAAGAGCCGATCTCCATGGAAACCCCGATCGGTGATGACGAAGACTCCCATCTGGGTGACTTCATCGAAGACTCGACCATGCAGTCGCCAATCGATGTCGCCACCGTTGAGAGCCTTAAAGAAGCGACTCGCGAAGTTCTCTCTGGCCTCACTGCCCGTGAAGCCAAGGTTCTGCGCATGCGCTTCGGCATCGACATGAACACCGACCACACCCTTGAGGAAGTCGGTAAGCAGTTCGATGTCACCCGTGAGCGGATTCGCCAGATCGAAGCCAAGGCGCTGCGCAAGCTGCGCCATCCGACGCGAAGCGAGCATCTACGCTCCTTCCTCGACGAGTAACACCAAAACCCCCGGCTCGCCGGGGGTTTTGCTTTGTGCAGATTCCCTTTTCTCCGCCCGCCGCCCGTCTACACTCGAATCATCCCTCCGAGCCATAACGAGATCGTTATGCCCAGACTGTCGGCCCTGCTTCTGTTTTCGCTGCTCATCTGGACCGCAACGGCTGGCGCGTTGAATCTTACCGATGATGAGCGTGACTGGCTGAAAGCCCACCCGCAACTGCGCCTGGGTGTCGATGCCTCGTGGCCGCCCTTTGAGTTCAGAGGCGAAGGCGGCGCCTATCAGGGGCTCGCGGCCGATTACATCCACCTGATCGAAGACCGTCTGGACATCAAGCTCACCCCCATCGAGCCGGTGAGCTGGACCGAAGTGCTGCAACTGGCGAAGACAGGCCAGGTCGACCTGCTGCCCGGCATCATGTCGACCCCGGAACGCCAGACCTACCTGTCCTTTACCCGTCCTTACCTGGATTTCCCGATCGTTATCCTGGCCCACGAAGGCGGCGCCAAACCCCATAACATGAAAGAGCTCTACGGCCTGAAGATCGCCGTGGTGGAGAACTACGCCCCCCACGAGCTGCTGCGCAGCCATCACCCGGACCTCAACCTCGTGGCCCTGCCCAATGTCAGTTCGGCCCTACAGGCCCTGGCCACTGACGAAGTCGATGCGGTCATCGGCGATCTCGCCTCCAGTGTCTGGAGCCTGCGCCAGCTCAAGCTCGAAGGGCTCTACGTCAGCGGCGAAACGCCCTATCGCTACCAATTGGCGATGGCCGTGCCGCAGGATCAGAAAATCTTCGTAGGGATTCTCGACAAGGTGATGGCCGACATGAGCGTCGCCGAGACCGAGGCGATCCAGAAGCGCTGGGTGGGTAACGTCCTGGTCGCCCCCTCATTTTGGACCGACCTGCTGCTCTACGGCCTGCCCGGTGTCCTGTTGCTGGTCAGCGTTCTGGTCGTGGTCATCCGCATCAACCGCCGCCTGAGTTCGGAAATTTCCCGGCGCGAGGCCCTCGAGCAGGAACTGCGCAGCAGCGAATACCATTACCGCGGCTTGGTGGAGAGCCTCTCGGCCATCGCCTGGGAAGCGCGCATGGATTACACCTACACCTATGTCTCGCCCCATGCCGAAGCCTTGCTCGGGTACCCGCTGGCCCATTGGCTGATCCCCGGCTTCTGGCGCAGCATCACCCACCCTGCCGACCTGACCCGTGCCCAGATCTTCTGTGACAAGGAGATCATCGAAGGCCGCGACCACACGCTCGACTATCGGGTGATCAGCGCCGATGGTCGTACGCTCTGGGTGCGCGATCTGGTCAGCCTGATCGAACATGACCATGAGCCGCTGATACGCGGGCTGATGATCGACATCAGCGAAACCAAGCGCACCGAAGAAGCCTTGCGCCTGTCCGAGCAGAAATTCGCCTCGGTCTTCCGGCAGTGCCCGGACATCCTGGTTATCGCCCGCCTGTCCGACGGCCACCTGCTGGAAGTCAACACGGCCTTCGAGGAACAGATCGGCCTGAACGCCAGGGACGTGATCGGGCATACCGCCAGCGAGCTCAACATCTGGGGCATCGACGGTGTCGGCTCGGGGCTGTTGCAGCGTCTGCAGGGCGGCAGTATCCGCAATCTGGAGATGCCCTTCAGGCGCAGCAATGGCCAATTGTTTACCGGGCTGATTTCCGCCGAGCCTTTCGAGCTCGACACCACCCCGGCCCTGGTGGTGGTGGTCAGGGACATCAGCCAGCTCAAGCAAACCCAGCAACAACTGCAGACCTCCGAAGAAAAGTTCGCCAAGGCTTTCCACGCCTCGCCCGATGGCTTGCTGCTGAGCCGGCAAAGCGACGGCCTGCTGCTGGAGATCAACGACGGCTTCAGCCACCTCACCGGCTACAACGCCGCCACCTCGCTGGACCGTTCGACCCTTGACCTGGGCATCTGGGTCAACCTGAACGAACGCAAGCACATGCTCGAACTGATGCAGCGCGATGGTTTCGTCCGTGACTTCAGCTGCCATATCCGCCGCAACGACGGGCAGATCCGCCTGTGCGAAGTCTCCAGCCGACCACTGCCGATCGGTGGCGAGGACTGCATGCTGACCATCGCCCGGGACATCACCGAACGCCACCTCATGCAGGAAAAACTGCAACAAGCCGCCACCGTCTTCGAAAGTACCGCCGAGGGCGTACTGATCACCGACATCCAGCAACACATCAGCGCGGTTAATCGGGCCTTCAGCGAAATCACCGGCTACAGCGAAACCGAAGCCCTGGGCCACACCCCGCGCCTGCTTGCCTCCGGCCAGCATGACAGCGCCTTCTATGCGGCCATGTGGCACCAACTGACCGCCGAAGGCCATTGGCAAGGCGAGATCTGCAACCGGCGCAAGAACGGCGAGCTCTACCCCAGTTGGCTGACCATCAGTGCCGTGCGTAACCGCGAGAACATCACTACCCACTTCGTTGCCGTGTTCGCCGATATCTCCAGCCTGAAACATGCCCAGGCGCGCCTGGACTACCAGGCCCACCACGACCCGTTGACCGGCCTGCCCAACCGCACCCTGTTTGAAAACCGCCTGCTGGCGGCCCTGAACAACCAGGCCGAAAACGGCGGCCAGGGCGCGGTGCTGTTTCTCGACCTCGACCGGTTCAAACACATCAACGACAGCCTCGGGCATCCGGTCGGTGATCTGTTGCTCAAGGGCATTGCCGCCAGGCTCAAGGAGCAGTTGCGGGATATCGACACCGTGGCCCGATTGGGCGGCGACGAGTTCATCATCCTGCTGCCGGGCCTGCAGCAGGCCAGCGACGCCACGCACCTGGCCAACAAACTGCTGGGTTGCTTCAGCGCACCGTTCCAGGCCGGTGAGCACGAGTTTTTCATCAGTGCGAGCATCGGCACCAGCCTCTACCCCAAGGACGGCAACGACGTCGCCACCCTGGTCAAGAACGCCGATGCGGCGATGTACCGTTCCAAGGCCAAGGGCCGTAACCGGGTCGAAAGCTACACCCGCGACCTCACGGCCCAGGCCAGCGAACGCGTGGCCCTGGAGCACGAACTGCGCCGGGCCATCGAGCGCCAGGAGCTGCACCTGCTCTACCAGCCGAAGATCAGTCTCGCCAGCGGTCACCTGGTGGGGGCCGAAGCCTTGATTCGCTGGCAACACCCGACCCTGGGCGAGGTACCACCGGAGCATTTCATTCCGTTGGCCGAAGAGAACGGCATGATCCTGCAGATTGGTGACTGGGTGCTGGAGCGCGCCTGCCGACAGATGCAGCGCTGGAACAGGAGCCATGGCGACTTCGGCCCACTCTCGGTCAACCTCGCCGGCGCGCAGTTGCGCCAACCGCACCTGCTCGCACGGGTCGAGCAGTTGCTCCGGGATTACCGGCTCGAGCCCGGCTGCCTGCAGTTGGAGATCACCGAAAACTTCATCATGAGCCAGGCCGAGGAAGCCCTGGAGGTCCTGCACCAACTCAAGCGCCTGGGGGTGCAACTGGCCATTGATGACTTCGGCACCGGCTATTCGTCACTGAGCTACCTCAAGCGCCTGCCATTGGATGTGCTGAAAATCGACCAATCGTTCGTGCGCGGTTTGCCGGACGATCCCCACGATGCGGCCATCGTCCGCGCCATCATCGCCTTGGGGCGCAGCATGCAGTTCACGGTGATTGCCGAGGGTGTGGAGAACCAGGCGCAGCAGAATTTTCTGGCCGTCGAGGGTTGCGAACAGATCCAGGGCTACATCGTCAGCCTGCCGCTGGCCGCCGAAGAATTCGCCGCGACCTTCCTTCATATGAGGCTTTCGGAGTTTTCGGATAGCACCGGCGAGAAACCATCGCTATAATTCGCGGCCTACTGAGGGCCTATAGCTCAGTTGGTTAGAGCAGAGGACTCATAATCCTTTGGTCCACGGTTCAAGTCCGTGTGGGCCCACCACCTTGAAAGCCGCGCAGTGCGCGGCTTTTGTCGTTTTGCTTGCTATCGAACTCCTAGCCAGAAAACTGAAAAAAGCGGCTTTCCGTCCACAAAACGTCCAAACTTGGGAAAATGTCAGGGAATCCGCTTGATGTAACACCTCAACACCCACCCCTCGAAGGGACCTCCATCGGCGACGACCGACACAAAAATCCATGACCGCCGGCTATCGTCCAGGACCTGGACAGGGTTCCAGATAGCAATATTTGTACAATCAACCCGTCCTTTGAAGGAAAAACGCCGCTCAGCCCGAAATGGGAAAGCGGCGTTTTTCTTGAGCTTCGCCGTAGAGCAGAAAGTGAAAAGCTTTCGACCATTCGGCTCCGTTACGCCCTCCTCAATCGCAGCGTCGACAGATCAGCCTTTGTTGCCGGGAATGCCCCTCTGAACCCCACTCAAGTTTTTTACGTCTGTCGGAAATCAGAGCGCTATAGCATGCCTATGCTAGGATGATTTGACATGTACTATACCCCCCTATAGTATATTTTGATCTCAAGGTGCAATCATGAGTCACACCATCCAGGACAAGAAAAAGCTATTGAATCGCGTCAGTCGTATTCGTGGGCAGCTCGAAGCGATCGAGCGTGCACTGCACGAGGAGCGTGAGTGCATCGAGGTGCTCCAGCAAATCACCAGTTGCCGGGGTGCCATGAACGGTCTCCTGACTGTGGTGTTGGAGGACCATATCCGCACGCATTTGGTTGATGCGGACTTTGCTGACGGCAAGGAGCCGAATGATGCCAAAGAGCAACTGATCGAAATCATCCACAGTTATTTCAAGTGAACTCAATATGAATAAGCTGTATGAGGCACCATTTAATGTCGGTCATGACCACGTTTTCCTGGGCGTCGGCCATGAAAAAAATGAGCGCAAGACGTGGGCTGTGATTGCCCTGTGCACGGCCATGATGTTGGCCGAGATCATCGGCGGGAACCTGTATGGCTCACTGGCATTGGTTGCGGATGGCTTGCATATGTCCACACACGCCGGGGCTATGTTGATTGCTGCACTCGCTTACACCTACGCGCGCAAATACGCTAGTGACCGGCGGTTCGTGTTTGGCACTGGCAAACTGGGTGATCTGGCGGGCTTCACCAGCGCCATCATTCTCGCGATGATCGCCTTACTGATAGGCTACGAAGCGGTTTCCCGCTTCCTGTCGCCAGTCCCCATCCATTTCAGCGAAGCCATTCCCATCGCCGTCGTTGGCTTAGCCGTGAACATTGCCAGTGCCTGGCTGCTCAGCGGTGCGGATCATGGGCATGACCACGGACATAGCCATGGGCACAGTCATGGGCACGCCGAAGGTGATGAACATGACGATCATCCTGAAGAGATGCAGCGTGTTGTCACTGCTGAGGGCGTGTTCGAACTGTCGATCTTCGAAGAGGGTGTTCCACCAGTATTTCGCCTTTCCTGTGAAGGCTCAGGTCCCTTGCTCTCACCAGGCGATGTTACGGTGACGACGATCCGCCAGGACGGTTCGCGGCAGGTATTCAATTTTGTACAGAAAGCTGGCTTTCTGGAATCCACCAGCGACATTCCGGAGCCGCATGGTTTCCAGGTAGCCGTTGCCCTGCCATCAGGTGAACAGATCGTCGAATTCACGGAGCATGCTCACGACGACCATGACGTGGACAGCAGCGACCACAATATGAGAGCGGCTTACATTCACGTGATTGCGGACGCCGCTGTGTCAGTGATGGCCATCATCGGCCTGCTGTTGGCCCAAGCATTTGGCTGGTTGTGGATGGACCCACTGGCTGGGATCGTTGGGGCATTGGTGATCGCCAACTGGTCCTACGGACTGATACGCCAGACCGGTGCGATCCTGGTAGATGCGAGTGCAGACACTCGAATTGAAAGCAAGATCAGGACGGTCATCGACAAAGCCGGTGACAAGCTGGCGGATCTGCATGTTTGGCGACTCGGCCCTGGGCATCTCGGAGCGGTGGTTTCGGTGGTCACAGGCGAGCCAAAACGGACCGCACAATTTTACCACCAGCATCTCGCCCAATTTAAGGGGCTGTCCCATCTCACAGTGGAAGTGCGTCCAGAAGCTGAGGTCTGAGCAATGGCTCTCAAATCCCCTTGCACCGAAGTCTGTAAATTCGATGGCAAGACCACTCTCTGCGTAGGCTGCCTGCGCACCCTGGAGGAAATTCGCGGCTGGAAGAAAATGACGGATCATCGTCGTCATCAGGTAATCAACGAGCGTTCAAAGCGGTTAGCGAAATTGCAACGAGAAGAGATTTCCCGATAGGCCAGATGTCGCTTTTTGGCCGATTGCTGCCTGAGCACTCGTGTACCTGGTCAGGATTCGTACCCGCCCGGAAAGGCATCGCAACTTGCAGTACGGTTGTCATCAGTCGAACACTCTCTGTATTTCATCCAGCGTGGGCATTACCGCCGGCACCACGGCGAACTCACAGTCCATAGCGCCCAGGGCTCGCGCATAGGCGACCATACCCACTGACAGATCACCCTTCTCGATGGCGATGACCTTCTGTCGGGTGATGCCAGCCAAGGTAGCGAGTCGGGCTTGAGTCAACCCGCGACTCAGACGACGCTGCCGGACCTGCTCGCCAAGACGCGTTGTGATAAGGGCATAATCCATGTTCTGTATACGCGACAAACTATATTAAATGTAACGTATACCGAACCTCTGAAAAATCAAAGCAGATATGCCGCTCAACCCAAGTGCAGCCTGCAAGCGTCTCCCAGCTAGACGATGAGCCGAATAAATCGCACAATCGGCTCACCATATGAGCCGAATAAGCCTTTTATTCGGCTCACGCTCATGCGGAGTCCTCTATGATCGATCTGCCTCACTGGATCTGGCAACAGCCCGACTGGCCTCATTTCACCTGGCAGGAAAAGGCCCTGACGCCGCTGCTGCTGGAATGCGGACACGCCCAGGGACGCTTGCTCGGCATGGCCGCAGCCATCGGCGAGGACAGCAGCGCGCAGAACGAACTGGATGCCTTGCTGCAAAACATCATCACATCATCGGCCATAGAAGGAGAGCCGTTGAATGTCGGCTCTGTCAGGTCCTCACTGGCAAGACGCCTGGGGCTGAGTGCCGACCAATCCGCCAGTCCACGTAGCGAGGGCCTGGCGGAACTGCTGCTGGACGCAACGCAACACCACCAATCGCCGTTGAGCCTTGAGCGCCTGCTGTATTGGCACACACTGCTTTTCCAGCCTGACGAAAGCCCTCTGGCACCGAAAATCCGTATCGGCATGCTGCGCGGTAACGAGCCGATGCAGGTGGTCTCCGGACGTCTGGATCGACCTGTCGTGCATTTCGAGGCACCACCGCGGGCCGGGCTCGACGAAGAGCTGATGGCGTTTATCCACTGGTTCAACGCCAGTCAGGCCGACACGGCACTCGACCCACTGCTGCGTGCCGGCGTTGCGCATTTCTGGTTCGTGACCTTGCATCCATTCGATGATGGTAATGGTCGCCTGACCCGTACCCTCACTGATCTGGCACTGGCGCAAGGCGAGCAACAAGCGATTCGGTTCTATGCGATGTCCGCGAGCATTCTCGAAGACCGGAAGGGCTATTACGAAATACTCGAGTCCAGCCAGAAGGACTCGCTGGATATCACCCCTTGGCTGCAATGGTTCCTGAAAACTCTGTTGCGCAGCCTGGAACAGGCCCAGGCCAACATCGACCGGGTGCTGGTCAAGGCAAGGTATTGGCAGCAGCACCGCCATCTTCAACTCTCGCCGGAACAACTCAAAGTTATCAACAGGCTGCTCGATGGTGGTGAGAGAGGTTTTGAGGGTGGCATCAATGCTGCGCAATACCAGGCAGTCGCCAAAGTCAGTAAGGCGACGGCAACCCGTCATCTGGCGGATCTTCTGGAGAAAGGCTGCCTCTATCGCCTTCCCGGAGGCGGACGCAGTACCCGCTATCAGATTCCCGGCTTGCAACCGGCGGCCACTTCAAGCCTGTAACATCACCCAACTCTCGACACCCGCCACCGGAGCCCGACCTTGTCCGACACCCGCCCTCCCGCGCTCGACGAAATCGACCGTCAGTTGATTTCCGCCCTGCAGATCAATGCCCGTGAAAGCGTGGCGATGCTGGCGCGGCAGTTGGGGATCGCGCGCACCACGGTTACCTCGCGGCTGGCTCGCTTGGAAAAGGCCAAGGTCATTACCGGTTATGGCGTGCGTCTGGGTCAGCGGGTGGTCGATGGCGGTTTGCAGGCCTATGTCGGAATCACGGTCCAACCGCGTTCGGGCAAGGATGTGGTGCGGCGCCTCAGCGCCATGGCACAGATCCAGCAACTCTGCGCAGTGAGCGGTGAGTTCGACTACGTCGCCTGGCTGCGCAGCGATTCGCCGGAACAGCTGGATCAGTTGCTCGACCAGATCGGCAGTGTCGAAGGGGTGGAGAAAACCACTACCTCGATCATTCTCAGTAGCAAGGTGGATCGGGGGCAGCCGGTTTAGCGCCGCCTTGTAGAGACCGCCTCGCCCTGGACTCGCAACGCCAGTCAACACGGTCATTGTAGGAGCCAGCTTGCTGGCGATGAGGCCCTTAAGTCTTGCGGCGAACGTTCGGACGTCATCGCCAGCAAGCTGTCTCCTACAGGTTCTCGTCGATTCGAATAATATTGTCGTCATAACGTATTATTTCCAGTCAAAACGACGACACTTTGCGTCTTATTAACGCACTCCCCGCTCCCTACAATGGCCTCAGTCTTTTCCTATCTATACTCCAGCCGGACACACCGCCCGGCCCGAGTCGCCAGCAAGGTCAGCCATGAACAAGAACAATCGCCATCCTGCCGACGGTAAAAAACCCATCACCATCTTCGGCCCGGACTTCCCGTTTGCCTTCGATGACTGGATCGAGCACCCGGCCGGACTGGGCAGCATCCCGGCGGAAAATCACGGCGCCGAAGTGGCGATTGTCGGTGCCGGGATCGCCGGGCTGGTGGCCGCCTATGAACTGATGAAACTGGGCCTCAAGCCGGTCGTCTACGAAGCCTCGAAAATGGGCGGGCGCCTGCGCTCCCAGGCCTTCGAAGGCACCGAAGGCATCATCGCCGAGTTGGGCGGCATGCGTTTCCCGGTCTCGTCCACGGCGTTCTACCACTACGTCGACAAGCTCGGCCTGGAGACCAAACCCTTCCCCAACCCACTGACCCCGGCCTCAGGCAGCACGGTGATCGATCTCGAAGGCGAAACCTACTACGCAGAGAAACTCGCCGACCTGCCGGCCCTGTTCCAGGAAGTGGCCGACGCCTGGGCCGATGCCCTGGAAGACGGCTCGCGCTTCGGTGATATCCAGCAGGCCATTCGCGACCGCGACGTGCCGCGTCTGAAAGAACTCTGGAACACCTTGGTGCCGCTATGGGACGACCGCACCTTCTACGACTTCGTCGCCACCTCCAAAGCCTTCGCCAAGCTGTCGTTCCAGCACCGCGAAGTGTTCGGCCAGGTCGGCTTCGGCACCGGCGGCTGGGACTCGGACTTCCCCAACTCGATGCTGGAAATCTTCCGCGTGGTAATGACCAATTGCGACGACCACCAGCACCTGGTGGTCGGCGGCGTGGAGCAGGTGCCGCTGGGGATCTGGCGTCATGTACCGCAGCGCTGCGCCCATTGGCCGGCCGACACCAGCCTGAGCACTCTGCACCACGGCGCACCACGCACCGGCGTCAAGCGCATTGCCCGTGCTGCCGACGGCCAGTTCGCGGTCACCGACAACTGGGGCGATACCCGTCACTACGCCGCCGTCCTGACCACCTGCCAGAGCTGGCTGCTGACCACCCAGATCGAATGCGAGGAATCGCTGTTTTCCCAGAAAATGTGGATGGCCCTGGATCGCACACGTTACATGCAGTCCTCGAAGACCTTTGTCATGGTTGACCGCCCGTTCTGGAAGGACAAGGATCCGGAAACCGGTCGCGACCTGATGAGCATGACCCTCACCGATCGCCTGACCCGCGGCACCTATCTGTTCGACAACGGTGACGACAAGCCGGGCGTGATCTGCCTGTCGTACTCGTGGATGAGCGACGCCCTGAAAATGCTCCCGCAGCCCATCGACAAGCGGGTGAAGCTGGCCTTGGACGCGCTGAAGAAGATCTACCCGAAAGTGGATATCGCCGCACGCATCATCGGCGATCCGATCACCGTGTCCTGGGAAGCCGACCCACATTTCCTCGGGGCCTTCAAAGGCGCCCTGCCCGGCCACTACCGCTATAACCAGCGGATGTACGCGCACTTCATGCAGGCCGATATGCCCGCCGCACATCGCGGCATCTTCATTGCCGGTGACGATGTGTCCTGGACCCCGGCCTGGGTCGAAGGCGCGGTACAGACTTCGCTCAACGCCGTGTGGGGCATCATGAGCCACTTCGGTGGACGTACCCACGCCGAGAACCCGGGACCGGGCGATGTCTTCAATGACATTGGTCCAATCGCCCTGGCCGACTGAAAGGAACGCGCTTGTGCAGATCGCTCTCTATCAATGCCCGCCGCAACCACTGGATGTCGCGGGCAACCTGCAACGCTTGCAACGTCTGACCGTCGAGGCCCGTGGCGTGGACGTGCTGGTGCTCCCGGAGATGTTCCTGACCGGCTACAACATCGGTGCCGAAGCGGTCGGCGCCCTGGCCGAAGCCCACGACGGCGCCAGCGCACAACATATTGCCGCCCTCGCCCGGGCGGCGAACATGGCCATCGTCTATGGCTACCCGGAGCGCGCCGAGGATGGCCAGATCTACAACGCGGTGCAGTTGATCGACGCCCACGGCCAGAGCCTGTGCAACTACCGCAAGACCCACCTCTACGGTGACCTTGATCATTCGATGTTCAGTGCCGGCCCCGACCACTTTCCGGTGGTGGAACTGGGCGGCTGGAAACTCGGACTGTTGATCTGCTACGACGTCGAATTCCCGGAAAACACCCGTCGCCTGGCCCTGCACGGGGCGGAGGTGATCCTGGTGCCTACGGCCAATATGGTGCCGTTCGACTTCGTCGCCGATGTCACCATTCGGGCCCGGGCCTTCGAGAACCAGTGTTTTGTGGCGTACGCCAACTACTGCGGTCATGAGGGCGATATCCAGTACTGCGGCCAGAGCAGCATCGCCGCACCGGACGGCAGCCGCCTGGCCCGCGCCGGCCTGGATGAGACCTTGATCGTCGCCACCCTGGACCGTTCGCTGATGCAGGCCTCACGGGCCAACAATCGCTATCTGCTGGACCGCCGTCCGGCGCTCTATACGGACCTGAGCCGGGACTGAGCGAGCGTTATCCGCTAAAATGGGCGTTCCTCTTCCCCGGAAACGCCCATGTCCCTGCCGACCTCACCCGACCCCGAAGGTCCCGCGTCCTCGAACGAATCCGCGGAGCCAGTACCCACGCAGCCTTCCAGTCCCCTTGTGTCGCCCACTGAGCCCGCCGAGCGCGCCGGGCTGATTCGCGGACAAACCAGCGCCCACCGCGGGCTGCGCACCTTTGCCCAGGACCGCTCACGCAATCGCCGCGAACGCTAGGCCAATATCTGCAAGCCGTATTTCTGCACGATGCTCAATAATTTGAGTGCCATGCCGCTGGGTTGCTTGTCGCCCGCCTCCCACTGCTTCACGGTCGAGGCACTGGTGTTCAGGTAACGGGCGAAAACCGGTTGACTGACATGGTTACGCTCACGCAGTTGCTTGATCTGTTCCGGCTCGATTTCATCCGGGACCTGCGCCAGGCAGGACTCATCGAACTCACGCATGGTCGCCTTGCTGATCGCCCCAATGGCCTGCAACGCGCTGGCCGACTCATGAATCGACTCCAGTGCCTCGCTTTTAAATGTCTTGGTCATGACCTATCTCCACAAATTCTTTCATTTCCAGTAGCTGTTGGACCTGTTGCTCACTAAGCCCCTCATAGGCTTTGGCCAACGCCTTGAAGGCACTGAGCTCCTGCGCCGTGATATTGCTCTGATCGCTTTTGGCGAATAGAAACTGGAAGACCCAGTAACAACGCCCCCTCGCCAATACAATGGAGCGATGACGGTTCTCGTTGAGCCGCTTCTTCCAGACCCCGCCGCCCAGATTGTCCGCCTGACCACTGATGGCTTCCTTCATCGCGGCGACTAGCGCTGCATCGGTAATCAGTGCCTTTCTCGCATCGACGCTGAAGCGCCGGGTTTTGAAAAACCTGTATGGCATGGAAATCCTTCTCCAAAAACATACCACTGAGTGGTATATAAGTTCAAGCCCGTCACACACCTCGTTGTTCGAGCTCCTGAAGGGTGTCCTCGTGTAAGACAGCACGCGTTGAACGCCGCCCACAAAAAAACACCCCGTGCCAAAAGAGTCAGGCACAGGGTGATGCGTTATACCGCGAGACGGTTCGGGAATTCGTCGGGGAAAAGGCGCTGGTCAATGTCAGACGGCAATACCCTTGCGGCACTGGACCTGGGCGGTCCGCACTCGGGAAAAGGCATGGGCCAGGCGCAGCAGCATCGCGTCGATATCGCTCTTGCTGACGTTCAGTGCCGGAGAAAATCGCAGGCAGTCGGCGTTCGGCGCATCGAGCAGTAGCCCTTCCTGCAACGCCGCCTTGACAACCGCATCCGCCGACTCGTCACCCAGGGTCAAGCCCCAGAGCAAGCCGGTACCGCGCAACTCTCCCAGGGCATAACGCTGGGCCAGACGTGTCAACCCATCCCGCAGGTACTGCCCGGTTTCGCGGACACGGGGGAGGAAATCACCGCCAAGCAGCGTCTCCAACACCGCCAGCCCGGCACAGCACATCATGGCATTGCCGTGGTGACTGCCACTGACTTCACCTGGCGCGAAGCAACAAGCCTTGCCCCGTGCCAGCAGGGCGGCCAGCGGCACACCGCCGCCCAGGCCTTTGCCCAGGGTGATGATGTCCGCTTTCACACCGTACTGTTGCTCGACCAGCAAGGTACCGCAGCGCCCCATGCCGGTCTGCACTTCATCCAGAATCAGCAGGATGCCCAACTCACGGCATAACCGCTCGACCCCCTTGAGATAATGCCCCGTCGCCGGAATCACCCCTGCGGTACTCTGGATCGGTTCCAGCATGATCGCGACGGTCTTGGCATCCACGGCCGCATGCAAGGCCGACAAGTCATTGAACGGCACCTGACTGAAACCCGGCAGTGGCGGCTCGAATCGATTGTCAAAAGCATCTGACGCCGCCAGGGCGCCGAAACCACTACCGTGGCAAGCATCACTCACAGAGATGATCCGAGACGCGCCACCGCGATGCAGTTGCCCCCATTTGCGCGCCAGCTTGATCGCGCCGTCGCAGGCTTCGGAGCCGCTGTTGAAAAAATGCACCTGATCGCAGCCGGTGCTTTCACACAGTCGCTGGGCCAGATTCAATTGACCCTGGTTGTGCAGTCCGCCACCAACGTTGATCAAGCCATGGGCCTGGTCGGACAAAGCCCGGGCCAGCACGCCGGGACTGTGGCCAAGACTGTTGCTCCCAGCACCCTGGCTGAAATCCAGATAAGCCTGGCCCTGCGCATCCCACACCGAGGAGCCCTGCCCGCGAACGAACACCGGAGCAGGACGCTCGACAGCCGTCATCAGGTATTCATGGGTGACACTGTCACGCCGGGTGGATTGTCGGTACTCGGCCGTCAGGTCATCGAGACTCGGTGGCGTGCGGCGCAAGCTGAACAGGTTCATGCGCGCAAACCTTCCAGCGGCAGGCCGAGCAGCCGCGACGACCAGTCCTCCACCCGCCCACTGCGCAGGCGCTTGATCGCCGTGTCGCGCCAGCGCGAGGACAGCGCCGGACAATCCACCAACTTCTTCAGGCCTGCGTGTTCCAGAGGCTCCTGATAGAAAGCATGCAGTGCCCAGGCCACGGTCAGGCCGGGATAACTGCGTTGAATCAGTTCGAACGGTTGATCGGCGCTGACAAAACCCGACTTGAGCACCCGGTAGAACCAACCGCAGCGCCCCGTGTCCTGCGCCTGCTGTGGTAGCTCCGGGAGCATTCCGAGGCGGCTCAGGCGATAGCAGGCCGAACGCGGTTGGCTGACCTGCAACAACGCGCCGCCCCAACGAAACAGATCGCCCAGGCAGACCTGCTCCTCGGTCAGACCCCGCGTCGACAAATTCTCGCCAAAGGCCGGTGCGGCCCAGTCGAACTGTGGATAACGTTTGCGCCAGTAGGCGTAGTGCTCGGCGGGGTAGTGATGCAACGCCCGCTCAGGCCCGGTATGAAAGCGCGGGTCGCCGTGCTCATCACTGCCCAGGCCCTGCGGCCACAACCAGAGCCGGTTGGCAACCCGATGTTTATCCGTATCCCCCACCAGACCCTGGCCGAGATTTTTTGCCTTGCCTATGTAAACACCGTCCACGTAAACAGTATTCATCGCACTCTATGGCCCTGTAAGCCTTATGATTGGGGTTAGACTAGGCTTCTCCGGCACCCGCAGCCATTTCGTTTTTCGAGCATTTTCGATAAGTACAGCTTATGGATTTCAAGCAACTGCGTTATTTCGTCGCGGTGTATGAAGAGGGCCATGTCGGCCGGGCCGCCGAACGCCTGTCGATCTCGCAACCGGCCCTCTCGCAGCAGATCCGCCAGCTCGAACACAACCTGGATGTGGGCCTGTTCGAACGCAGCAGCAAGCGCCTGCTGCCAACCCTCGCCGCCCATACCCTCTACAACCATGCATTGCCGCTGCTCGATGGCCTGCAACGGGCCCGCGACGACCTGCGCAACTTCCAGGGCCAGGCCCTGCGAACCCTGGCCATCGGCGTGCTGCAGACCGTGCACACCAGCCTGGTGCCGCAGATGCTGGAACGGGTGCGCAAGGCCCAGCCGCACCTGGTGGTGCAGATCTACGAATTGACCGGCATGGAGATCGAACGGCGCCTGCTCAATGGTTCGCTGGATATCGGCATCAGCTATCTGCCGCCACGCCAACCCGGCTTGCACGGGGTGCTGTTGTACGAAGACGAACTGCAACTGGTGATTCCCAGCGATCATCCCTTGCGCGAATTCAAGAAGGTCTCCTTGAGCCAGGCCGCCGAACTGCCGATGTTGCTGCTGGGCGAGGAGTTCCAGATCCGCCAGATCTGGCAGGGACAACTGGCCAATCTGGGGCGACGCCCTCAGGTTCAAGCCGAGCTGAACAATATGGCCGGCATCCTCGACAGCCTGCCGCACACACGGCTGGCGACGGTGTTACCAGGCCGCTCACGGCATGAACATGACGACGACCTGCTGCTCTGGAAGCCGCTGACCGAACCGCGGGTTGCCTTGAAAGTGGGACTGGTGTGCCGCGATATGCAGCGCCAACAGGCAACGCTGGAGTTATTGCGCAACTTGCTCGAAGACGTGACGAACCGCTCGGGCGGGCATTCGCCGGTGGTACGCGAAGGACTGAACTGACCGCTACTTTTTCGCGGGAAAAAGAAAACCCCGCCGAGGCGGGGCTTTGCAGACTGTTTCCCTGACATCCCTTTCACTCCACCGTCCTGGCAGAATCCTACGTGTCCCTGTTGTTGCTTTTGAGCTTCCTGCTCGACGTCCTTGGTGCAAAGATTATCGCTGGATCCAATCTGGCGATAGGGGCAAAGAGCAGCGCGTTATGTAAGTAAATGCTTACAAGGCATCCGAAGAATCAAAATTGCTCGGCATCCAGTAGGAACAACGACTCGCTCCCGGCTTTTACCGAGGCCGTCAGCGAGTGAATACGCGGCAACAGACGTGCGAAATAGAACCGCGCCGTGCCCATTTTGCTTGCGTAGAACGTCTCCTGACTCTCCTTGCCCAACGCCGCCTTGGCCATCAGTGCCCACATGTAGGCATAGGCGGTGTAACCGAAGGCTTGCAGGTATTCGACAGATGCCGCACCGATCTCGTCCGGGTTGCTCCTGGCACGTTCCAGGACCCAAGCCGTCAGGTCATCGAGGTTGTCCACGGCAGCGCCCAGCGGCTGGGTGAACTCGGCCAACCCGGCGTCGGCGGTGTTGATGAAATGACGAATCTCTTCGGCGAACAGCTGGTAATAGGCGCCGCCGTTGCCGACGATTTTGCGCCCCACCAGGTCCAGGGCCTGGATGCCGTTGGTACCCTCGTAGATCTGGGTGATACGCACATCGCGCACCAGTTGTTCCTGTCCCCACTCGCGGATGTAACCATGGCCGCCGAACACCTGCTGGCCGTGCACGGTGGTTTCCAGGCCCAGGTCGGTCAGGAACGCCTTGGCCACCGGGGTCAACAAGGCCACCAGGCCATCCGCGCGTTCGCGGGTGCTGGCGTCTTCACTGAACTTGGCGGTGTCCAACTGCATCGCCACGTAGGTGGAAAATGCCCGACCGCCTTCGTTCGAGGCTTTCATGGTCAACAGCATGCGCCGCACATCGGGATGCACGATGATCGGGTCGGCGACCTTGTCCTTGGCCTTCGGCCCGGTCGGCGAACGGCTTTGCAGGCGATCACGGGCGTATTCGACAGCGTTCTGGTACGAGCGCTCACCCGACGCCAAGCCCTGGATACCCACACCCAGGCGCTCGTAGTTCATCATGGTGAACATCGCGGCCAAGCCCTTGTTCGGCTCGCCAATCAGGTAACCCACGGCTTCATCGAAATTCATCACGCAGGTCGCGGAAGCCTGGATGCCCATCTTGTGCTCGATGGAACCACAGCTCACCGGGTTGCGCGCGCCGAGGCTGCCGTCGGCATTGACCCTGAACTTCGGCACCAGGAACAGCGAGATCCCCTTGGGACCGGCCGGGGCGTCTGGCAGCTTGGCCAGCACCAGGTGAATGATGTTCTCGGTCAGGTCGTGCTCACCGCCGGTGATGAAAATCTTCGTCCCGCTGACCTTATAGGAGCCATCTGCCTGCGGCTCGGCCTTGGTGCGGATAATCCCCAGGTCGGTACCGGCGTGGGGTTCGGTCAGGCACATGGAACCGGCCCAGACACCCGCATACATGTTCGGCAGGTAAGCGGCTTTCAGCTCTTCGCTGGCATGGGTGTTGATCGAGACACAGGCACCAGCCGTCAGCATCGGGTAGAGACCGAACGCAAGGCTGGAGGAATTGATCATTTCTTCGACCTGGGCCGACACCGCCTTGGGCATGCCCATGCCGCCGAAGTCCGGATCACCGCCAACACCGACCCAACCGCCTTCGGCGTAGGTCTGGTAGGCCTGCGGGAAACCGGCCGGGGTGAACACCGCGCCGTTGTCCCAGCGGCAGCCTTCCTCATCGCCGCCACGGCTCAGCGGCGCGATGCTCTTGGCGGTGACCTTGCCGGCCTCTTCGAGAATCGCTTCGACGGTTTCGGCGTCGACGGTCTCGGCCAGGGCAGGCAATTGAGCCCAGAGTTTCGCGACCTCGAACACTTCGTTGAGGACGAAGCGCATATCGCGCAGGGGCGCTTTGTAGTCAGCCATGGCAAACCTCGCAAGATCTAAACGATAGGCCCCGGATGGGGCCGATTTTCTAAGGTCTGAGTTTACCCGAACAACTTTTGCGACACATAGGGTCTATGTGTGACTTTTTTGTTATTTTTGGTCATAAATATATCCGGGGCATGCGCTGTCTGTGCCGACGCCTTCGCGGCGGTGCGGCGATCCGACAAGCTCCGCTCCCACAATGGGATCTGTGCCGGGCACAAGTTTCGTGCACGGCAGAAAATTTAATGTGGGAGCGGAGCTTGCCCGCGAAGAGGCCCTCGAGATCACCCAACCCATTAAAGAGAAAACAACTCCGCTGGCAGGCGCATCAAACACTCACTCCCCGCCTCAACCGCCGCCCGATGGGCAGTCGTGCGCGGCAGCAGGCGCTTGAAATAGAACTCGCAGGTCGCCAGCTTGCCCTGGCAATACTCGGCGTCACCGCTACCCTCCTCCAACTGCGCCTGGGCCACCAACGCCATGCGCAGCCAGAGGTAGGCGAGGATGATGTAACCGCTGTACATCAGATAATCCAACGCCGCGGCCCCCACTTCATCCGGGTTCTTCATCGCCGCCACGCCAACCTGGGTAGTCAGCTCACCCCACTGCTGGTTCAAGCCGTCCAGTTGCGCCACATAACCCTTGAGCTGCGGATGCCCGGCATTCGCCTGGCAGAACTTGTGCACGATCCTGGTAAAGCCACGCAACAACTTGCCTTGACTGCCGAGCACCTTGCGCCCCAGCAGATCCAGCGCCTGAATGCCGTTGGTGCCCTCATAGATCGGCGCGATCCGGCAATCACGGACCAACTGTTCCATGCCCCACTCACGAATGAAGCCGTGACCACCGAACACCTGCATCCCATGGTTGGTCACCTCAAGACCGGTCTCGGTCATGAAGGCCTTGCAGATCGGCGTCAGGAAGGCCAGCAGGTCCTCGGCCTCCTGGCGCTGGCTCGCATCGCCGCCCAGGTGAGCGACATCCAGCCACTGCGCGGTGAAGTAGGTCAGCGCCCGGTTGCCTTCGTTGAAGGCCTTCATGGTCAGCAGCATGCGCCGCACATCGGGATGGACGATGATCGGGTCAGCAACCTTGTCCGGCGCCTTGGGACCGGTGAGTGCGCGCATCTGCAGGCGATCGTTGGCGTAGCGGACCGCACCCTGGAAACTCGTCTCCCCCAGGCACAGGCCCTGCATCCCGGTGCCAAGCCGGGCATGGTTCATCATGGTGAACATGCAGTTCAGGCCCTTGTTGGCCTCGCCAATCAGAAAGCCCCTGGCGTCGTCGAAGTTCAGCACGCAGGTCGCGGAAGCCTTGATCCCCATCTTGTGCTCGATGGAACCACAGCGCACGGCATTGCGCTCACCCGCATCGCCGGCGGCATTAGCCAGGAACTTGGGCACTATAAACAGGGAAATGCCCTTGGTCCCCGCCGGGGCGTCCGGCAGCTTGGCCAGCACCAGGTGCACGATGTTCTCGCTCATATCGTGCTCGCCAGCGGAGATGAAAATCTTGCTGCCGCTGATCGCATAGCTACCGTCGGCCTGGGGCACGGCGCGGGTCTTGATAAGCCCCAGATCAGTGCCGCAGTGAGCCTCTGTCAGGCACATGGTGCCGGTCCAGCGACCCTCGGTCAGTTTGCTCAGGTAGGTGTTCTTCTGTTCCTCGGTGCCGTGGGCATGGATCGCCGACATGGCGCCGTGGGTCAGACCCGGGTACATGCCCCAGGAGGTATTGCTGGAACCGATCATCTCGCTGATCACCAACCCCAGGGACAGTGGCAGGCCTTGCCCGCCATAGGCTGGGTCCGCCGCCAGGCCATGCCAGCCGCCTTCGACATACTGGGCAAAGGCCTGCTTGAAGCCCTGGGGCGTGGTCACCACACCGTTGTCGAAATGGCAGCCTTCTTCATCGCCGGAGCGGTTCAGCGGCGACAACACCTGCTCGCAGAACTTCGCCCCCTCTTCCAGGATCGCGCCGACCATGTCGGGGCTGGCATCGGTGGCGCCAAGGGCGAGGTAGTGGGCGTGGAAATCGAAAACATGGTCGATCAGAAAGCGCATGTCACGTAGCGGGGCTTTGTACTCAGGCATGGTCGTTTCTCCGGCAGCAGATGCCTCAAGCTACTGCCCTGCCCGGTCCCGGACAATCACCGTCCAACCGCTGAATGCTCCACCATCACTCAGCCGACAGCTTCGCCCGTGCGGATCGCGCCACGCCGGCTCTGCCCCGCCGCGACCACGCAGTTACGCCCCGCGCCCTTGGCGGCATAGAGCGCCTGGTCGGCGGACTTGAGCACTTCTTCCGGGGTGCGCTGCTCCGGCTGACGCTCGGCGACACCGATACTCACGGTCACCGACACACTGGTAGCGCCACTGCCGGCCCGGCGCTGACGACCTTGCTGGTCGTCCTGGGGGCGGTTGTCCTGGTTGCGCAACTGGATATGGTAGTTGGCGATCACTTCGCGAATGACCTCCAGGTGCGGCATGCACTCCTCCAGGCTTTTGCCGGCGAACACCACCGCGAACTCTTCACCGCCGTAGCGATAGGCACGACCGCCGCCGCTGACCTTCGCCAGCTTGCTGGCCACCAGGCGCAGCACCTGGTCGCCAACGTCGTGACCGTGGGTGTCGTTGAATTTCTTGAAGTGGTCGACGTCGGTCATCGCCAGCACATAGTTGCGCCCCAGGCGCTGCATGCGCTCGTTCAGCGCGCGACGTCCCGGCAAGCCCGTGAGCTCGTCGCGGAAGGCCATCTGATAAGCCTCGTGAGCCACCGCCGCGGCAATCATTAACATCACCTGGCTGCACATGATGTTCAAGGTGAACGGCAGAATGAAGGTCTTGGGCAACATCCAGAACAGCCCGAGCAGCCCGGTCAGTTGCGCCGCGTGCAGGGGGCGTGGATTGCGCCAGTACTGCACCGTGAGCAACACAAAGGACGCGAAGAACACCGGGTAGGACAACTGGATCAGGCTCATCCAGGCGCCGTGCAGCGCCGGCCAGCGGATTTCCGCCAACCAGTCGAGCAAGCTTTGCGGATAACTCTGCTCCAGGCCCAGTGCCACGCTGCCCACCGCCAACAGCACGGCGAACCGCGCGACCATGTCCTGGAACAGGTGCGTGCGCTCCTGCCAGGCGGCATACACACCAAACAGCAGGGGCAATAACAGGCAACACAGGTGGAAGACCACCGCGGCGTCCTCACGGACCTTGCCGTGATCCCGGTAATAATCGGTCTGGGTGGAGAGCAGGAAATAGGCGATGTACACCGTCACCATCAGGAACAGTTCGCGCTGGCGTCGGTACACCGCGCAGTAGGACCCGCCCAGCAGCAAAACCAGGGTCGGCAGCACATTGAACAGCGAGGTGAAGAAGACGTTGAGTTCCTTGACGTAGGCAGCCGCGAGCCCCGCAAGCAACAACAGGAGAGAGGGTAAAAAATGACCAACATGGACAGCGGAAGAACGCGGCAAGGGTAAAGCTCCGACCGGCAACGCAATAAATGGCATTGTGCCTGTATTGTAAGATCTAAAGTACGGCAATGTGATATCAGTCACAAATGCCACCTCTTTAACGGCAGCGCAACGATTCTTCTTAGCGATTTAGTCGGGAATTTTTTCTCTGCGCATCGCCACGGGTGGCACGCAAAAAAGCCGCTTCCCCCGAAGGCGAAGCGGCTTTTGCAGTGAACTCAGTGCGGCTTAGTAGCCCAGGCTGAAGTTCTCTTCTTTCATGTCCATCAGGTTGTTCGCGCCCGACAGCATGGTTGCCACGTGAGTGCGGGTACGCGGCAGGATCCGCTGGAAGTAGAAGCGCGCGGTCTGCAGCTTGGCGGTGTAGAAACCTTCCTCGCTGGTACCGGAGGCCAGTTTCTCGGCCGCCAGGCGCGCCATGTCGGCCCAGAAGTAAGCCAGGCAGGCATAACCGGAGTACATCAGGTAGTCCACCGAAGCGGCGCCGACCTCTTCACGGTCCTTCATCGCGGCCATGCCGACTTTCATGGTCAGCTCGCCCCATTCCTTGTTGATGGCCGCCAGCGGTGCGACGAACTCGCTGACCGCTTCGTTGCCTTCGTTGGCCTGGCAGAACTTGTGGACGATCTTGGTGAAGCCCTTCAGCGCTTCGCCCTGGGTCATCAGCACCTTGCGACCCAGCAGATCCAGTGCCTGGATCCCGGTGGTGCCTTCGTACAGCATCGAAATGCGGCTGTCGCGAACGTTCTGCTCCATGCCCCACTCGGCGATAAAGCCGTGGCCGCCATAGATCTGCACGCCATGGTTGGCGGCTTCGAAGCCGACTTCGGTCATGAACGCCTTGGCAATCGGGGTCATGAACGCCAGCAGTGCATCGGCTTTCTTCTTCTCTTCTTCATCCTGGCCGTACTTGACGATGTCGACCTGCTTGGCGGTGAAGTAGACCATCGCCCGGTTGCCTTCGGCGAAGGCCTTCATGGTCAGCAGCATGCGACGCACGTCAGGGTGCACGATGATCGGGTCGGCGGCTTTGTCCGGCGCTTTCGGGCCAGTCAGGGAACGCATCTGCAGACGCTCGCGCGCATATTTCAGACCGCCCTGGAAACCGATCTCGGCGTGGGCCAGGCCTTGCAGCGCGGTCCCCAGGCGAGCGGTGTTCATGAAGGTGAACATGCAGTTCAGGCCCTTGTTCGGCGGGCCGATCAGGAAGCCGGTGGCGGCGTCGAAGTTCATCACGCAGGTGGCGTTACCGTGGATGCCCATCTTGTGTTCCAGGGAACCGCAGGACACCGCGTTGCGCTCACCCACGCTACCGTCGGTGTTCGGCAGGAACTTGGGCACGATAAACAGCGAAATACCCTTGGTACCGGCCGGCGCATCCGGCAGGCGTGCCAGGACGATATGGACGATGTTGTCGGCCATATCGTGTTCACCGGCCGAAATGAAGATCTTGGTGCCACTGACCTTGTAGGAACCGTCGGCTTGAGGCTCGGCCTTGGTCCGCAGCATGCCCAGGTCGGTACCGCAGTGCGGTTCGGTCAGGCACATGGTGCCGGTCCATTCGCCGGAAACCAGCTTGGTCAGGTAGGCCTTTTGTTGCTCAGGGGTACCGTGTTCGGAAATGGTGTTCATCGCGCCATGGGACAGGCCCGGGTACATGCCCCACGACCAGTTGGCTTCGCCGACCATTTCGCTGACCGCCAGGCCCAGGGACTCCGGCAGGCCTTGGCCGCCGTGTTCGACGTCGTGGGCCAGGCTTGGCCAGCCACCTTCGACGAACTGCTTGTAGGCTTCCTTGAAACCGCTGGGTGTCTTAACGCCGGACTCGCTCCAGGTGCAACCTTCGGTGTCGCCAACCCGGTTCAACGGGGCCAGTACCTGCTCACAAAACTTGGCGCCTTCCTCGAGGATGGCGTCAACCATGTCCGGGGTAGCGTCCTGGCATGCCGGCAGGCTCTGATAGTGCGCTTCGTAACCGAGCAACTCGTCACGGACGAAGCGAATATCACGCAAGGGGGCCTTGTAGTCAGGCATAGCGATAAACCTCTGCTGATGAATCCTGGAATGAGCGACCGCGTCGATTTGCCACGCCGGTCAAACGGTTGTTTGAAACATACGTTTGCGCTCAATCCTTGTCAAGTATCGTTCATAGTCCATTCGTCATACATGGGTGAACGGTGCGCAGGAAAAGGCCGACAGCCTTGAAGGGCAGCCAGGGGCGTGTAGTAGAAAGAATAGTCGAGGGTGAGAAAGGGTTATGCGGGGGCGGGACTAAAGCCGAACAGCTGAAAACACCGCAAATCCTGTAGGAGCTAGCTTGCCAGCGATGAGGCCTGCAAGTCTCGCATCGACTTACCGACCGCCATCGCCAGCAAGCCGGCGCCTACAAAAGGACCGCGTTTCAATTCTGATAGGGTGGTGCGCGCCCTCAGGCGTAGGTATCGATCAAGGTACCCAGCGCCTGGTCCGAGGCCTTGGCCACCTTGGCGCCCAACTCGACCTGAAGCTTGCCCTGGGACATGTCCACCATGGTGCTCGACAGATCTTGCTGGCTGCGGTCCACCGACAACAGCCGGTTGACCTGGGTGTCGGACGACTGGCTCTTCAGCGAGCGCTCGGCAATGGTATCGGCAACCTGACTGGCCGACTGATCGACACGATTCTGCCCGGACCGAATAGTGCTCAGACCGGCATAAACAGCGGTATTTCCTGAGATTTCCATGGGCAGACTCGACTGGATACAGAATCAACAGCCTGCATTTAAGCAGACCTGTCAAAGAAACACCCGTCAAAAACAATAATGGCAAATTGCCTGTTGATAGCCAGAGTCTTCGGCAAGCACCGAGCAACCCGCAGACACCGCAGTGCGGCATCTAATCCAGCAGGTCCAATTGCAGGTACTGCGCCACGGCTCCAGCAGTCGCCGCCTTGAGCCTCGGCACCCGCCCCAGGCAAGGCGCAGGCAGGCGTTCGGCGAGAGTCGCGAGGTTCTCTTCCAGGCGCGAAGTCTTCGGCTCGATGATATTGGCGACCCAGCCGGCCAGTTGCAGCCCGTCCCGGTCGATGGCTTCGGCGGTCAGCAGGGCATGGCTGATGCACCCCAGGCGCACCCCCACCACCAGGATCACCGGCAAGAGCAATTCCCGCGCCAGATCCGACAGACTGGCCTGGTCCGCCAACGGCACCCGCCAGCCGCCAGCGCCTTCTATCAGGGTAAAGTCGGCCTGCTTGGCCAACACCCGTTGCATCGGTCCCAGCAAGGACTGCACGGTCAGCTTCACCCCGGCCTCGCGTGCGGCCAGATGTGGGGCAATCGCCGGTTCGAAGGCCATCGGATTGACCTCGGCATAGGTCAGCGGCAGCGAACATTCGGCCAGCAACGCCAGGGCATCGGTGTTGCGCAGCCCCTCGGGCGTCACCTCGCAGCCGGACGCCACCGGTTTGCCCGCCGCGGTACTCAGGCCAGCCTGACGGGCCGCGTGCAGCAAGCCCGCGGCAATCGTGGTCTTGCCCACGTCGGTGTCGGTACCGGCAATGAAATAGGCAACACTCATAGCGGTTTCTCCAGAATCGCGTAGACCACCTGATAGGTCGCCGGCAAACCTTCGGCCTGGCGAAACTGTTCATAGGCCTGCATCAACCTGAGAATCCGCGCCCGTCCGGTCAAACCACCCGGACGGCCGGGATTGAGGTTATGCGCGCCCAGCGCCTTGAGCTCATGGGTCAGGCTGCGCACATCCGGGTAGTGCAACACCTGCGGTCGGCTTTCCAGGCTGACCACGCGCAAGCCGCTGTCCCGGCACAACTGCTGATAGTCGCTGAACAGCCGGAAGCGGTTGACGTGCACCAGACCATCCACCGCCCGCCAACTTTCCCGCAGTTCGTGCAGGGTGCCGACACACAGGCTGGCAAAGGCCATCACGCCGCCCGGCCGCAGTACGCGGTGGGCCTCGCCGAGTACTGCGGCGAAATCGGCACACCATTGTACCGCCAGACTGGAGAACACCAGGTCGCAGCTACCGGCCTGCAATGGCAGGCGCTCAGCGTCCCCGGCAACAAAGTGCCGGGCACCGCCGAGCGGGCGGGCGTGTTCCAGCATGCCTTGAGCGATATCCAGCGCCACGCCTTCGCCCTGCTCGAAGCGAACGCCCAGGGCCCGACTGAAGTAGCCGGTGCCACAACCCATGTCGAGCCATCGGGACGGACTCAACTCGGTGGGCAGGCGTCCGAGCAATTCATGACCGACATCGCGCTGCAACTGGGCGACGCTGTCATAGCTGGCCGCCGCACGGGAAAACGAGGCAGCAACCTGACGCTTGTCGGGCAGGCCGCCCGGCAAGGCAGGGTGGGAAAGATCAGTCATCACCGGACTCATGCAAAAAGGCCTGGATAGCCCCGGCCACTCCATGGGGGTCGTCCAGCAGAAAAGCGTGGCCGGCCTGTTCGATCAGGCCGACTTCGATATCCGGCAGCAACGCCAGTAAATTACTGGCGGCCTCGGCCGGCACCAGGCCATCCTGGCCGGCGAACAAGTGCAGTTGCGGACCGCGATAGGCTTGCAGGGCCTGGCGGGTATCCAGTTGCGCCAGCACCTCCAACCCGCTCAACAGGGTCGCCGGTGCCGTGTGCGGCGCACCAGCCAGAAGCAGTCGAGCCTGCCCGCGCGGGTCAGCCGCCCCTTGGGCACAGAGCAGGCTGAAGCGCTTGAGGGTCATTTGCGGATCGGCGCGACAGCCGGCCAGGAACAGGTCGAAGGTATCGTTCGCCATTGCCCCGGACCAGCCATCACTGACCACGAAACAGGGGTTGCTCGCCAGCGTCAGCAGGCCGCAGCAACGCTCGCCGCGCCGCGCCGCCAGCGCCGAGGCGAGCATGCCGCCGAGGGACCAGCCACCCAGCCAGGCATTGTCCGGCAGGGTCGCATCCAGTTCGTCGAGCCACTCGTCGGGGTCACCGGAAGCCAGTTCCGGCAAGGGCTCGATTTCCACCCGCAGGTGCTCATCCAGCCCGCGCAAGGCGGCGGCCAGGGGCTCCAGCGGCGAGATGCCGAGGCCCCAACCGGGCAACAGAATCAGACGATCACGCATGGTTTGGCTCCAACGGCGCAAAGGGACCCAACACGCTGAAACACGCGGCCAGCCCCTCTAACAATAGCTGCACCTGCGCCTCGCTGTGGGCCGCGGACAGGGTCACCCGCAGCCGGGCACTGCCCGCCGGGACGGTCGGCGGACGAATCGCCGTCACCATCAGCCCGCGCTCACGCAACAGCTGCGAAAAGCGCAGCGCCCGGCCGCTGTCGCCGATCAGGATCGGCTGGATCGGGGTGAAGCTGTCCATCAAGGTCAGGCCGATTTGCTCCGCGCCCTGGCGGAACTGGCGAATCAGCCCATTCAGGTGCTCGCGCCGCCAGTGTTCGCTGCGTAACAGTTCCAGACTCTTCAACGTCGCACAGGCCAGGGCCGGCGGTTGGCTGGTGGTGTAGATGTAGGGCCGAGCGAACTGGATCAGGCTTTCGATCAACTCCTCACTGCCGGCGACAAAAGCACCCGCCGTGCCGAAGGCCTTGCCCAGGGTGCCGACCAGCACCGGCACGTCCTCCTGGCTCAGGCCGAAATGCTCGACAATGCCGCCACCGTTGGCCCCCAGCGGGCCGAAACCGTGGGCGTCATCGACCATCAGCCAAGCGCCTTTGGCCCGGGTTTCACGGGCCAGGGCTGGCAAGTCGGCGAGATCGCCGTCCATGCTGAAGACCCCGTCGGTAACCACCAGGGTATTGCCGGTGGCTTTTTCCAGGCGCTTGGCGAGGCTGGCGGCGTCGTTGTGCAGGTAACGATTGAAGCGCGCCCCCGAGAGCAACCCGGCATCCAGCAGCGACGCATGGTTGAGACGGTCCTCCAGCACCGTGTCGCCCTGCCCCACCAAGGCCGTGACCGCACCGAGGTTGGCCATATAGCCGGTGGTGAACAACAGCGCACGTGGCCGGCCGGTAAGATCGGCCAGGGCCTCTTCCAGGGCTTGGTGCGGTCCACTGTGGCCGATCACCAGGTGCGAGGCACCGCCGCCGACACCCCAGCGCGCCGCGCCGGCCTGCCAGGCTTCGATGACCTGCGGATGATTGGCCAGGCCCAGGTAGTCGTTGTTACAGAAGGCCAGCAAGGGCTGGCCATCGACCACCACCTGCGGGCCCTGCGGACTCTCCAGCAGCGGGCGCCGGCGATAGAGGTTTTCGGCCTGTCGGGCGGACAGCCGGGCACAGAGATCGAAGGACATTGGAGCCTCGCAAAGGCGATCCGAGGAACACCGCCCGAACCTGTGGGAACAGGATTTATCCGCGAAGCTTTTGGCGATCTTGAGGACGCCTTCGCGGATGAACCCCGCTCCCACAAAGCCGAGCGGTGTCCTGGGTGAAAACGGTGTGGATCAAACAGCGGCGTTGTAGAACTGCTCGCTGCTCTTTTGCTCCACCAGCGCCTGCTCGATGGCCGCCTGGTGCACTTCGTCAGCGTGCTCTTCGCGGGCTTCCGGCAGGATGCCCAGACGCGCGAACAACTGCATGTCCTTGTCGGCCTGCGGGTTGGCGGTGGTCAGCAATTTATCGCCGTAGAAGATCGAGTTGGCACCGGCGAAAAACGCCAGGGCCTGCATCTGATCGTTCATCGCCTCACGGCCCGCCGACAGGCGGACGTGGGATTGCGGCATCAGGATCCGCGCCACCGCGAGCATGCGGATGAAATCGAACGGATCGACGTCATCGGCATTTTCCAGCGGCGTGCCGGCGACCTTCACCAGCATGTTGATCGGCACCGACTCCGGGTGTTCCGGCAGGTTCGCCAGCTGGATCAGCAACCCGGCGCGGTCGTCGAGGGACTCGCCCATGCCGAGGATCCCGCCGGAGCAGATCTTCATCCCGGCATCGCGGACATAGGCCAGGGTCTGCAGGCGCTCGCCGTAGGTGCGGGTGGTGATGATGCTGCCGTAGAACTCCGGCGAGGTGTCGAGGTTGTGGTTGTAGTAGTCCAGGCCGGCATCGGCCAGGGCGGCGGTCTGGTCCTGGTCGAGCTTACCCAGGGTCATGCAGGTTTCCAGGCCCATGGCCTTCACCCCTTTGACCATCTCCAGCACGTAAGGCATGTCCTTGGCCGACGGATGTTTCCACGCCGCGCCCATGCAGAAGCGGGTCGAACCGATGGCCTTGGCCCGCGCGGCCTCCTCCAGCACCTTCTGCACTTCCATCAGTTTTTCTTTTTCCAGCCCGGTGTTGTAGTGACCGGACTGCGGGCAATACTTGCAGTCTTCCGGGCAGGCGCCGGTCTTGATCGACAGCAGGGTCGACACTTGCACACGGTTGGCGTCGAAGTGCGCGCGGTGCACGGTCTGGGCCTGGAACAGCAGGTCGTTGAACGGCTGGACGAACAGAGCCTTGACCTCGGCCAAAGACCAATCGTGACGCAAAGTGGCGGTGATGCTGGCGCTCATCGGCGGAGTTCCTTGTTTTATGCTGGGCAAGCGGCTGGGGCAAAGGAATACCCACAGACGCGACACGGATGCTCGGCATATTTAAGGAAGACTCATGCGCTGTCAACCACGATACGCAGGACCGGTTTACATCTGGTTAAAAAACAAACAAACCTGTTTGTTATGCGATGAAGCCACCGACACCCCTCACCCGATCTGTACGCCCTGCGAGAGCGAGCTGCCCTGGTTGATGGCGGCCTGCCAGGTCTGTGCCCTGCCGTTGCCAGCGATGGGGCTGACCTGCGGGCAGTGCTTCAAGCAGCCGCCGACCTTCGAGCAGGTGATTGCGCCCTGGACCTATCGCTTCCCGCTGGACAGCCTGATCACCCGTTTCAAGCACCAGAGCCAATGGCCGCTGGGGCGACTGCTGGGTGAATTGCTGGCCCAGGCGTTGCGTGAACGCTTTGACGATGGCTTGCCGCGACCAGACCTGTTGCTGCCGGTGCCCATGGCGACCCGGCGTCTGCGTCAACGGGGTTATAACCAGGCGGCGATGCTGGCGAACTGGTTGAGCCAGAACCTGGAAATCTCCGCAGATGAACACCGTTTGCAGCGTGTTCAGGACACCATCGCGCAACAGGAACTGGACGCCAGGGCCCGCCGACGCAACCTGCTGAATGCCTTTGCCCTGGCGCCTGGCTCGGAGGTCGAAGGTCTGCACCTGGCGCTGGTAGACGATGTACTGACCACTGGTGCCACCGCCGAAAGCCTGGCCCGCTTGCTGATGAAGGCGGGGGCACGCCGGGTCGATGTCTATTGCCTGGCGCGGACACCGAGCCCGGAAAATCGCTAGCCGTCTCAAAGACACCACGGAACCTGTAGAGCCTGGCTTGCCAGCGAATAGGCCCTTGAGCCTTGCGGCGATCTTGCGAACGCCATCGCCAGCAAGCTGGCTCCTACAGAAATCGCGTTCGGCTTGAGTTAACAAGTCTCGGCGGCTTGACGTCGAAAGCACCGAGAGGCACCTTGCCCAATACCCCCGCCGCCCGAAGTCCGCGCCATGTCCCTGCCCGTCCTGCTGACCCAACACATCGTCCGCCGCCCGCAGCGCATCGCCCTGCTGCAACATATCGCCGAACAGGGCTCGATCACCCGCGCCGCGAAAAGTGCCGGCCTGAGCTACAAGGCCGCCTGGGATGCCATCGACGAGTTGAACAACCTGGCGCAAAAGCCCCTGGTGGAACGCAGCGTCGGTGGCAAGGGCGGCGGTGGCGCCAAGCTGTCGACTGAAGGCGAACGGGTGCTGCGTCTTTATCAACGCCTGCAAACCATCCAGGCCCAGGTCCTCGAAGCCGCCGAAGACAGCGGCGACCTCGACCTGCTCGGCCGCCTGATGCTGCGCACCAGCGCCCGCAACCAACTTCACGGCACGGTGCAGGACATCACCCGCCACGGCCGCAACGACCTGGTGCGCCTAGCTTTGGCCGGTGGGCTCACGCTCCAGGCGCAGATCACCCACGACAGCACCCTGCGCCTGGAGCTGGAGAGCGGTACCGAAGTGGTCGCCCTGATCAAGGCCGGGTGGCTGGAATTAAGTGCCATCGGCGCTACCGAAAAATCCGGACACAATTCTCTGAGCGGTCAAATCGAGGCCATTTCCGAGGACGAAGACGGCCCTTCGGAGGTCAGGATCGCGCTGCCGAACGGACAAACTCTCTGTGCACTGGCACCACCGGAGCAAATAAAAAATCTCGGCCTGGGGGTCGGAAGCCCGGTGCAGACGGTGTTTGCGCCGTCCCTGGTGATTCTGGGCACACCGTTATGACGCCATCGCCAGCAAGCCGTCTCCTACAGAAGAGCGCATACCCCCTGTAGGAGCCAGCTTGCTGGCGATCGATCGCGCAGCGATCCCCCCGCTTTTCCTGCAACAAATCCGTCACAACGCCTTACTAAGGTGAGCCCCTGACCCGCAGGGAGCCTGATCATGAACCTCTTAGAAGAAAACCAACCCACCGACCTGGAACAGATGGTCGGCCTCAGCCGTCGTGGCTTTATCAGTGCCGGCGCCTTGTGCGGCGCGGCGATGTTCCTCGGCGGCAACCTGCTGACTCGCAGCGTGATGGCTGCCAGCGTCAGCGCCGCTTCCGGCCAACTGCTGGGTTTCGACAGCATCGCCGCCGCCACCAGTGACACCCTGACCTTGCCGCCCGGCTATACCTCTTCGGTGCTGATCAGTTGGGGCCAACCGCTGACCAAGAACGGCCCGGCCTTCGACCCTAGCGGCAACGGCACCGCCCAGGCCCAGGAAGTGCAGTTCGGCGACAACAACGACGGCATGAGCCTGTTCCCCTTCCCCGGCGACGACAACCGCGCGCTGATGGCGATCAACAACGAATACACCAACTACCGCTACCTCTACCCCCACGGCGGCCAGCCGCAATCCCTCGAAGATGTGCGCAAGGCCCAGGCCAGCGAAGGCGTGTCGGTGATCGAAATACAGCGCAAGGACGATCAATGGCACTTCGTCCAGGGTTCGCCCTACAACCGACGGATCCACGGCAATACACCGATCCGCTTCGGTGGTCCGGCAGCCGGCCATCCCTGGCTGCAGACCAAAGCCGACAAGCGGGGCCGCAAAGTCCTCGGCACTTTCCAGAACTGCGCCAATGGCAAGACACCCTGGGGCACCTACCTGACCTGCGAAGAGAACTTCACCGACTGTTTCGGCAGCGGCAATACCGAACAGAAATTCGATGCCGCGCAAAAGCGCTATGGCGTCGTCGCCACCAGCAAAGAGATCAACTGGCACGCCCACGATTCGCGCTTCGACATGGCCCTGAATCCCAACGAGCTGAACCGTCACGGTTGGGTGGTGGAAATCGACCCGTTCGATCCGCAGTCGACACCGGTGAAACGCACCGCCCTGGGCCGTTTCAAGCACGAAAACGCGGCGCTGGCCGAAACCCGCGACGGCCGTGCCGTGGTCTATATGGGCGACGATGAACGTGGCGAGTTTATCTACAAGTTCATCAGTCGCGACCCGATCAACCACAAGCACCCCAAGGCCAACCGCGACCTGCTGGATCACGGCACCTTGTATGTCGCGCGATTCGACAACGGCGACGGCAACCCGGACCGACCGAAGGGCGCTGGCGAATGGGTAGAACTGAGCTTCGGCAAGAACGGCATCGACGCCGGCAGCGGTTTCGCCAGCCAGGCCGAAGTGCTGATCCATGCTCGTCTGGCCGCCAGCGTGGTCAAGGCCACGCGCATGGACCGTCCGGAGTGGATCGTCGTCAGTCCCATTGACGGCCAGGTCTATTGCACCCTGACCAACAACGCCAAGCGTGGTGAAGAGGGTCAGCCGGTGGGCGGGCCGAACCCGCGGGAGAAGAATCTCTACGGGCAGATCCTGCGCTGGCAGGCCGCGGGCAATGATCATGGCGCCAACACCTTTGGCTGGGACCTGTTCGTGGTCGCGGGCAACCCTGCCGCACACCCCGGCACGGCCAAGGCCGGCTCATCCAATATCACTCCGCAGAATATGTTCAACAGCCCCGACGGCCTGGGCTTTGACCAGGCCGGCCGCCTGTGGATCCTCAGCGATGGCGACTACAGCAACGCCGGGGATTTTGCCGGCATGGGCAACAACCAGATGCTCTGCGCCGATCCGGCCAGCGGCGAGATCCGCCGCTTCATGGTCGGCCCGGTGGGCTGCGAAGTGACCGGCATCAGCTTCTCCCCGGACCAGAAGACCTTGTTCGTCGGCATCCAGCATCCCGGTGAGGCCGGTAACTCGACCTTCCCCGAACATTTGCCGAACGGCAAGCCACGCTCCTCGGTGATGGCGATCCGGCGGGACGATGGCGGGATCATCGGCGCCTGACGATCCCTCTTCGCGGGCAAGCTCCGCTCCCACAAGGTTTCTGTCGTATGCGGTATCCAGGCTTGACTCAAATACTGTGGGAGCGGAGCTTGTCGGATCGCCGCACCGCCGCGAAGAGGCCAGAACAGCCGACACCTTTCTACGCCCCGGTGCGCTAACATGCTTGGCCGGACGCGGCCGCCTGCCGCCCGCAGGAGTCAACATGTCCCACCCGTTTGAAACACTCACCCCCGACCTGGTGCTCGACGCCGTGGAAAGCATCGGCTTTCTCAGTGACGCCCGGGTCATGGCGCTCAACAGCTACGAAAACCGTGTCTATCAGGTGGGCATCGAAGACAGCGAACCGCTGATCGCCAAGTTCTACCGCCCCCAGCGCTGGACCAACGAGGCCATTCTCGAGGAACACAGCTTCACCTTTGAGCTGGCCGACTGCGACGTGCCGGTCGTCGCGCCGATGATCCACAACGGCGCAAGCCTGTTCGAACACGCCGATTTTCGCTTCACTCTGTTCCCCCGGCGTGGCGGCCGGGCACCGGAGCCGGGCAATCTCGACCAACTCTATCGCCTTGGGCAACTGCTCGGCCGCCTGCACGCCGTGGGCGCCACCCGTCCGTTCGAACACCGCGAAGCGCTGGGCGTGAAGAACTTCGGCGACGACTCGCTGACCACCCTGCTGGAAGGCAACTTCATTCCCCGCAGCCTGCTGCCGGCCTATGAGTCCGTGGCCCGCGACCTGCTCAAGCGGGTCAAACAGGTCTACGCCGAGACCCCGCACCAGAACATCCGCATTCACGGCGATTGCCACCCCGGCAACATGATGTGCCGCGACGAGATGTTCCACATCGTCGACCTCGACGACTGCCGCATGGGCCCTGCAGTGCAGGACCTGTGGATGATGCTCGCCGGCGATCGCCAGGAATGCCTCGGCCAACTGTCGGAACTGATGGATGGCTACCGAGAGTTCCACGACTTCGATCCCCGCGAACTGGCGCTGATCGAACCCCTGCGCGCCCTGCGCCTGATGCACTACAGCGCCTGGCTGGCCCGCCGTTGGGACGACCCGGCGTTTCCCCACAGCTTCCCGTGGTTCGGCAGCGAGCGTTACTGGGGCGACCAGGTCCTGGCCTTGCGCGAACAACTTTCAGCGCTGAATGAAGAACCGCTGAAATTATTCTGACGGTTGTGGCAGGATTTGCTGACAATGGCGCCTGAAAAGACGCCATCGCTGGCAAGCCAGCTCCTTGTATCTCGACTAACGCTCCGTCAGGAGCGATAGTTCTCGACTGATCATCGAGGG
>NZ_JBWKUQ010000025.1:0-92680 GCF_059420925.1 Pseudomonas sp. GW821-FHT03C07 | reverse complement strand
CCTCGATGATCAGTCGAGAACTATCGCTCCTGACGGAGCGTTAGTCGAGATACAAGGAGCTGGCTTGCCAGCGATGAGGCCAGCAAGTCTTGCATCGATCTTGCGGACGTCATCGCTGGCAAGCCGGCTCCTACATAGGTTGCGGTGTGGGTGAGTACGGGATCCGGCTCACCTCACCGCCATAGGCCTCAGGCCAGCTTCTCGAACTTCAGGTCCCACACCCCGTGCCCCAGTCGCTCGCCACGGCGCTCGAACTTGGTGATCGGGCGTTCGGTCGGACGCGGCACGCATTTGCCATCTTCCGCCAGGTTGCGATAACCCGGGGCAACGTTCATCACTTCCAGCATGTATTCGGCATATGGTTCCCAGTCGGTGGCCATGTGCAGGATCCCGCCGACCTTCAGCTTGCTACGCACCAGCTCGGCGAAGGACGCCTGGACGATACGCCGCTTGTGATGGCGGCTCTTGTGCCAAGGATCCGGAAAAAACAGCATCAGCCGATCCAGGCTGTTGTCCGCCACGCAGCGGTTGAGCACTTCAATGGCGTCGCAGTCATAGACCCGCAGGTTCTTCAACCCCTGGGTCAGCACACCATTGAGCAGCGCGCCGACCCCCGGACGATGCACTTCCACACCGATAAAGTCCTGCTCCGGCGCCGCCGCCGCCATCTCCAGCAGGGAATGGCCCATGCCGAAGCCGATTTCCAGCGAGCGTGGTGCCGAGCGACCGAATACCTGGTCGAAATCTACCGGCGCATCGGCCAGCGGCAGGACGAACAGCGGCGTGCCCTGCTCCAGGCCCTTTTGCTGGCCCTCGGTCATACGCCCGGCGCGCATCACAAAACTCTTGATACGGCGGTGTTGGCGCTCTTCGCCGGCGTCCGTCTGGATTGGCGTGTCGTTCGATTCAGTCATCAAAGGCTCTTACTTGATCAGACCATCCAGCGGCGAGGAAGCGCTGGCATAGAGTTTTTTCGGCATACGCCCGGCGAGGTAGGCCAGGCGGCCGGCAACGATGGCGTGTTTCATGGCTTCAGCCATCAGGATCGGTTGCTGGGCGTGGGCAATCGCCGAGTTCATCAGCACCGCCTCGCAACCCAGCTCCATGGCAATGGTGGCGTCGGAAGCGGTGCCGACACCGGCATCCACCAGCACCGGGATCTTCGCTTCTTCGAGGATGATCTGCAGGTTGTACGGGTTGCAGATCCCCAGGCCCGTACCGATCAGGCCGGCCAGCGGCATCACCGCGATGCAGCCGATTTCCGCCAGTTGCCGGGCGATGATCGGATCATCGCTGGTGTAGACCATCACGTCGAAGCCTTCCTTGACCAGCACTTCGGCGGCCTTGAGGGTTTCGATCACGTTGGGGAACAGGGTTTTCTGGTCGGCCAGGACTTCCAGCTTCACCAGGTTGTGCCCGTCCAGCAGCTCACGGGCCAGGCGGCAGGTACGCACGGCTTCGATGGCGTCGTAACAACCGGCGGTGTTCGGCAGGATGGTGTAGCGATCCGGCGGCAGGATATCCAGCAGGTTCGGTTCACCCGGGTTCTGCCCCAGGTTGGTCCGGCGCACGGCCACGGTGACGATCTCGGCACCCGAGGCCTCGATGGCCAGGCGGGTTTCTTCCATATCGCGGTACTTGCCGGTGCCCACCAGCAGGCGGGACTGGTAGGTACGGCCGGCCAGCACGAAGGGCTTGTCGCTGCGAACAGTGCTCATTCGGAAATCCTCTTGAAAGGTTGAGGGCTTGCAGGGTGGATCAGGGCGCGGGACCGCAGGCGGGATCAACCGCCGCCGATAGCGTGCACCACTTCGACCTGATCACCTTCACGCAGGGCCGTTTCGGCATGTTGGCTGCGCGCAACGATGTCCAGGTTCAGCTCTACCGCCACCCGCCGCCCGACCAGGTCGAGCCGGGCCAGCAACGCCGCGACGGTCTCGCCATCGGGCAGTTCAAAGGGTTCACCGTTCAATTGAATGCGCATGCGCCGGGCTGCCATCATTTTTAGGGGCCAGCATTCTAGCCCGATCAGTCCAAGCGACCCAAGCCATTCGTCGACCTGGCGGTCAGCTCAAGCCGCCGCTTGCAGACGCCAGGCGGCCAGTCCGAGGCAGAACCAACCGATCAGGAAGCCCAGGCCACCGAATGGGGTGATGATGCCCAGTTTGCCGATACCGGTCAGGGTCAACAGATACAGACTGCCGGAGAACAGGATAATCCCGATGGCGAACGCAAGGCCGGCCCAGGCGACCAAACGCCCTGGAATATGGCTCGCCAGCAGGGCGACGCCGAACAGCGCCAGGGTATGCACCAACTGATAGGTCACGCCAGTGTGGAAGATCGCCAGGTACTCCGCGCTCAGGCGGTCTTTCAGGCCGTGGGCGGCAAAGGCACCGAGGGCGACGCCGGTAAAACCGAAAAAGGCGGCCAGCAGCAGAAAACCACGCAACATGACGAACTCCATCCAGGGGGCACAGGGTCTGTATAATGGCCCGCTCCCACGCCCCGGCCAAGCCATCTCTATGTTGCAATTCCTTTTCCGCCGCCTCGTCACCGTCCTGAAATGGTTCGCCATTGGCAGTGTGCTACTGGTGCTGCTGTTTCGCTGGGTGCCGCCGCCCGGTACCGCGCTGATGGTCGAACGCAAGATCGAGTCCTGGACCGATGGCGAGCCCATTGACCTGCAACGCAGCTGGCGCCCATGGGAGCAGATCTCCGACGAGCTGAAAGTCGCGGTAATGGCCGGAGAGGACCAGAAATTCCCTGAACACTGGGGTTTCGACCTCGATGCGATCCAGGCCGCCTTCGAGCACAACGAGCGTGGCGGTTCGATTCGCGGCGCCAGCACCTTGAGCCAGCAGGTGTCGAAGAATCTGTTCCTCTGGTCGGGTCGCAGCTATTTCCGCAAGGGGCTGGAGGCTTGGTTTACCACGCTGATCGAGCTGACCTGGCCCAAGCAGCGGATTCTCGAGGTGTACCTGAACAGCGTGGAGTGGGACGACGGGGTATTCGGCGCAGAAGCGGCGGCGCGGCATCACTTCGGCGTCAGCGCGGCGGGCTTGTCGCGGCAGCAAGCCAGTTTGCTGGCGGCGGTGCTGCCCAATCCACGGGAGTGGAGCGCCAGTCATCCGAGCATCTATGTGGCACGCCGGGCCGGCTGGATTCGCCAGCAGATGAGCCAACTGGGCGGGGATGAGTACCTGGTGGGGCTGAACAACTCGCGCAAGGCGCCTTGGGCGTTATAAAGTTGTCGCTGCGGTGCCTGTGCTGCCGTCTTCGCGGGCAAGCTCCGCTCCCACAGTGGACCGAGTCGTACGCCAGTCTTGTATACGCCACAAAACTTGTGGGAGCGGAGCTTGTCGGATCGCCGCACCGCCGCGAAGAGGCCCGCAATAACAGCGCATGACTGATAGCCTGTCATCGCCTGAAACAAAAACGCCCCGATCAGATCGGGGCGTTTTTTATTGCCTCAGCGCTTAAGCGGCAATCGACAGCTTCAGCTTGTTCATCGCACTCTTTTCCAGCTGGCGAATACGCTCGGCCGAAACGTTGTACTTCTGCGCCAGGTCGTGCAGCGTGGCTTTCTCTTCCGCCAACCAGCGCTGGTAGAGAATATCGCGACTGCGCTCGTCGAGCACTTCCAGGGCTTCATGCAGGTTGCTGTTGGAGTTCTCGCTCCAGTCGGCATCCTCCAGTTGACGCGCCGGGTCATACCGGTGGTCTTCCAGGTAGTTGGCCGGAGACTGGAACGCGCTGTCGTCGTCGGCTTCCGCCGCCGGGTCGAAGGCCATGTCCTGGCCAGTCAGCCGGCTTTCCATCTCGCGCACTTCACGAGGTTCCACACCGAGGCTTTCCGCCACGCGGTGAACTTCCTCGTTGTTCAACCAGGCCAGACGCTTCTTCTGGCTGCGCAGGTTGAAGAACAGCTTGCGCTGGGCCTTGGTGGTGGCCACTTTGACAATGCGCCAGTTGCGCAGGATGAACTCGTGGATTTCCGCCTTGATCCAGTGCACGGCGAACGACACCAGGCGCACACCCATTTCCGGGTTGAAGCGCTTCACCGCCTTCATCAGACCGACGTTGCCTTCCTGGATCAGGTCTGCCTGGGCCAGGCCGTAGCCGGAATAGCTACGGGCGATATGGACGACAAATCGCAGGTGGGCGAGCACCATCTGCCGAGCCGCCCCCAAATCCTGCTCATAGTAGAGACTCTCGGCCAGTTCACGCTCCTGCTCCGGCGTCAGCAATGGAATGCTGTTCACCGTGTTCACGTAGGCTTCCAGGTTCGCACCCGGGACCAGCGCGTAGACAGGTTGCAAAGAAGTGGTCATACGAAAAAACCTCCGACTCACATAACTCGTGCAGTGATGCACTGCGAAAATTGACCGGGAACCGTAGGACAAGTTCCCTAAACCACTGACACGGTCAATACAAACGAAACCACATTAATCTGACATTAACTACTTCGGTGCCAGCTCACGTAAATGCCGTGCGACCGCAATCCAAGCACCGATATACCCCAAGAGCACCGCCCCAAGCAACAATGACAGACCGTCGGCGACCGGCACGCCGGCCAGGGCGAAATCGCTGCCGTAGAGACCGGCCAGCCCGACCACCGCGTCATTCAGCCAGTTGAGGCCGTAAGCCAGCACCCCCCAGGATAAAAACCCGGCACCAAAGCCATAAAGCGCGCCCATATAGAGAAAAGGCCTACGCACATAGCTATCAGTGCCGCCGACCAGTTTAATCACTTCGATCTCGGTGCGGCGGTTTTCAATATGAAGACGAATGGTATTGCCTATCACCAAAAGTAATGCAGACACCAGCAGCACGGTCAGGCCGAAGACAAAGCGGTCGCCAAGTTTGAGGATCGCCGCCAGGCGCTCGACCCAGACCAGGTCCAACTGCGCCTGTTGCACCTTGGGCAACTCGGCCAGGCGCTGGCGCAGCGCTTCCAGGGTCGCTTTGTCGACTTCGTTCGGCGTCACCAGCACTACCCCCGGCAAGGGGTTCTGTGGCAATTCCTTGAGGGCTTCGCCCAGGCCTGACTGCTGCTGGAACTCGTCCAGGGCCTTTTCCTTGCTGATGAACTCGGCATCCGCCACGCCGGGCATGGTCTTGATCTGTTCGCTGAGGTGCTCGCCTTCGGTCGGGCTGGCATCCAGTTGCAGGTACAGGGAAATCTGCGCCGCGCGCTGCCAGGAGCCGCCGAGGCGCTCGACATTGTTCAGCAGCAACGACAAACCCATGGGCAGGCTCAGGGCCACGGCCATCACCAGGCAGGTAAAGAAGCTGCCAATCGGCTGCTTGCCCAGGCGCCGCAGGCTGTCCACCAGGCTGGCGCGGTGGCTTTCGATCCAGGCGCGCAACAGGGTGCCGAAGTCCGGGCCGTCGTCTTCGTCGCGTTTTTTCTTCGGTGCCTGCGGATCGGAGGCCTTCGGGGCCACGCGCTCGGCTACTTTGGGGCTGCGGGTCGCACTCATACGCTGGCCTCCCCGTCGCCGATCAATCGGCCGCGTTGCAGGGTCAGCATGCGGTGGCGCATGCGCGCGATCAGGGCCAGGTCGTGGCTGGCGATCAGCACGCTGGTACCCAGGCGGTTGATGTCTTCGAACACACCCATGATTTCCGCCGCCAGGCGCGGGTCGAGGTTACCGGTGGGTTCGTCCGCCAACAACAGGGCCGGGCGATGGACGATGGCCCGGGCAATGCCGACGCGCTGTTGCTGGCCGGTGGAGAGGTCGCCGGGGTAGAGATCGGTCTTGTCCGACAGCGCCACGCGCTCCAGGGCCGAATCCACCCGCTTGACGATCTCGGCCTTGGACAGGCCGAGGATCTGCAACGGCAAGGCGACGTTGTTGAATACCGTGCGATCGAACAGCAACTGATGGTTCTGGAACACCACGCCGATCTGCCGGCGCAGGAACGGAATCTGTGCGTTGCTGATCTGGCCCAGGTCCTGCCCGGCCAGCAGCAGCTTGCCGGTGGTCGGACGCTCCATCGCCAGCAGCAGGCGCAACAGGGTACTTTTGCCCGCGCCGGAGTGCCCGGTCACGAACAGGAACTCACCACGACGCACCCGAAAGCTCAGTTCATGCAAGCCGACATGACCGTTCGGATAGCGTTTACCGACCTGTTCGAAACGAATCATGAATGCTCCCGCTCGGCGAAAAGGGCCTGGACAAAGGGCTCGGCTTCAAAGGTACGCAAATCGTCGATCCCTTCGCCGACGCCGATGTAACGAATCGGCAGGCCAAACTGCTTGGCCAGGGCAAAGATCACCCCGCCCTTGGCGGTCCCATCGAGCTTAGTCAATGCCAGGCCGGTCAGTTGGACCGTCTGGTTGAATTGTTTGGCCTGGTTGATGGCGTTCTGCCCGGTACCGGCGTCGAGCACCAGCAACACTTCGTGCGGCGCGTCGGCATCGAGCTTGGCGATCACCCGGCGAACCTTCTTCAGTTCTTCCATCAGGTTGTCTTTGGTGTGCAGGCGACCGGCGGTGTCGGCGATCAGCACGTCGATACCTCGGGCCTTGGCCGCCTGGACCGCGTCAAAGATCACCGAAGCCGAATCGGCACCGGTGTGCTGGGCGATCACCGGAATCTGGTTGCGCTCGCCCCACACCTGCAATTGCTCCACCGCCGCCGCGCGGAAGGTATCGCCCGCCGCCAGCATGACTCTCTTGCCGTCGAGTTGCAGCTTCTTCGCCAGCTTGCCGATGGTGGTGGTCTTGCCGGCGCCATTCACGCCCACCACCAGGATCACAAAGGGTTTCTGCTGCGAAACGATGTTCAGCGGCTGCTCGACCGGTTTGAGCATCGCGGTCAGCTCGGCCTGCAGCGAAGCGTAGAGCGCATCGCTGTCGGTCAACTGCTTGCGGGCGACCTTCTGGGTCAGGCTCTGGATGATCACCGAAGTGGCTTCGACGCCCACGTCGGCGGTCAGCAGACGGGTTTCCAGTTCTTCCAGCAGATCGTCATCGATGGCCTTTTTGCCCAGGAACAGGCTGGCCATGCCTTCGCCGATACTGGCGCTGGTCTTGGACAGGCCCTGCTTGAGGCGGGTGAAGAAGCCGACCTTGGTTTCTTCGGAAACCGGTTTGGCCGGTTCGACGGCCACGGGTTCGGCCACCGCAACCGGGGCCGGCGCAACCACGGGCGCCACAATTGGCGCAGGTGCAGGTGCAGGTGCAGGTGCAGGTGCAGAGACTGGAGCTGGAGCTGGAGCTGGAGCTGGAGCTTCGACAATCGGCGCAATGACCAGCGCTTGCACCGGCGCGGCGATGAACGGTTCAGGCACGGCCACTTCAGCGACCGGCGCAACACCCGTTAGCGGAATCGGCGGGGTGATGTGCGGCGCCTGAACATCCTCGACCAGAGCCACGGGTTCTTCGGCCACTGGCAAATTCGGCCAAGGCTCATGTACGAGGGCATCCGGCGCAACGGCGGGCGTTTCAACCACCGGCGCGCTGGCCGGCAACGGCTCGGCGGCGCCCGGCGAAGCTCCGTTGAGCGCTGCCGGCGCGGCGTCAGGGGTCGGCTGTGGCTGTTCGACGACCGCTTCCTGCGGTTTTTTACGCAGCCAGCCGAACAGGCCTTTTTTCTCGCCAGCCGGGGCTGGGGTCTTCTTGTCGTCGTTGGAACCAAACATGGAGGACGGCTATCTCACGGTAGCGACGCGCCAAGGTGGCGCTTCGGCAAATAATATTCTGATGCGTAACAGACTGCCTTTTGACCAGATTGTTCGCGCGCAACGCAGTATCCTAGCACCTCCTCGCCCGCCGACGCTAAGATCACGCGGGCCGTACTACAGGTTTGAAAACGAATGAATGCTCTAGCCCGCCGTGCCGCTGGCCTGTTGCTCAGCACGCTCTGTCTGCCCCTGGCCGCCTTGGCCGCCGACCCGCAACCGACCCACGAATTCACCCTCGACAACGGCCTGAAGGTCGTGGTCCGCGAGGATCACCGCGCCCCCGTGGTGGTCTCGCAGATCTGGTACAAGGTCGGCTCGAGCTACGAGACACCGGGCCAGACCGGCTTGTCCCACGCCCTGGAACACATGATGTTCAAAGGCAGCGCCAAGGTCGGCCCGGGCGAAGCCTCGCTGATCCTGCGCGACCTGGGCGCTGAAGAGAACGCCTTCACCAGCGACGACTACACCGCGTATTACCAGGTCCTGGCCCGCGACCGCCTGGGCGTGGCCCTGGAACTGGAAGCCGATCGCATGGCCAGCCTGCGCCTGCCGGCCGACGAGTTCAGCCGGGAAATCGAGGTGATCAAGGAAGAACGCCGCCTGCGCACCGACGACAAGCCCATGGGCAAGGCCTTCGAGCGCTTCAAGGCACTGGCCTACCCGGCCAGCGGCTACCACACGCCGACCATCGGCTGGATGGCTGACCTCGACCGCATGAAAGTCGAGGAGCTGCGCCACTGGTACCAATCCTGGTATGTGCCGAACAACGCCACCCTGGTGGTGGTCGGCGACGTCACCCCGGACGAAGTCAAAACCCTCGCCCAGCGCTATTTCGGCGCCATTCCCCGGCGTGACACGCCGCCGGCGAAGATCCCACGGGAACTCGACGAGCCCGGCGAGCGCCTGATCACCCTGCATGTGAAGACCCAGTTGCCGAGCCTGATGCTCGCCTTCAACGTGCCGAGCTTCGCCACCGCCGAAGACAAGCGTTCGGTCAGCGCCCTGCGCCTGATCGCCGCCCTGCTCGACGGCGGCTACAGCGCCCGCCTGCCGTCGCAACTGGAGCGCGGCGAAGAGCTGATCTCCAGCGGTTCGTCGAGCTACGACGCCTACACCCGCGGTGACACCCTGTTCCTGCTCTCGGCCACCCCCAACAGCCAGAAGAAAAAGACCCTGGCCCAGACCGAGGCCGGCCTCTGGCGCCTGCTGGAGCAGTTGAAGACCCAGGCCCCGAGCGCCGACGAACTGGAACGCGTGCGCGCCCAGGTGATCGCCGGCCTGGTCTACGAACGTGATTCCATTACCAGCCAGGCCAGCGCCATCGGCATCCTGGAAACCGTCGGTCTGTCCTGGAAGATGATGGACACCGAACTGGCCGACCTGCAAAGCGTCACGCCGCAGGATCTGCAGAAAGCCGCCCGGACCTATTTCACCCGCGAGCGCCTCAGCGTCGCCCATGTATTGCCCGAGGAGAGCGCCCAATGAATCAGTCCAAGGGGCCACGTTTCGCCTTGCTCGCCCTGACCCTCGCCGTTGCGGCGGGTGGTATCGGCTTTTATCTGTTCGATTCACGCAACTCCCAGGCCAGCCAGGCCCTCGACGCGGCCAAGTCCAGCCACAAGCTGCAATCGCTGGCGGAGCTGGACGGCAAGGCGCCAGCGCACCGCGCCCTGAACGTGCAGACCTGGAAAACCGCCGAAGGCGCCAAGGTACTGTTCGTCGAGGCCCATGAGCTACCGATGTTCAATCTGAACCTGACCTTCGCCGCCGGCAGCAGCCAGGACGGCAACGCGGCGGGCCTCGCCACGTTGACCAACGCCATGCTCAACGAAGGCGTGGCCGGCAAGGACGTCGGCGCCATTGCCCAGGGCTTCGAAGGCCTCGGGGCCGACTTCAGTAACGGTTCCTATAAGGACATGGCCATTGCTTCGCTGCGCAGCCTCAGCGCCGTGGACAAACGCGAGCCCGCGCTGAAGCTGTTCGCCGCGGTGGTGGGCAAACCGACCTTCCCCGCCGACTCCCTGACGCGGATCAAGAACCAGTTGCTGGCCGGCTTCGAATACCAGAAGCAGAACCCGGGCAAGCTGGCGAGCCTGGAATTGTCCAAGCGCCTGTATGGCAATCACCCCTACGCGCACCCGAGCGAAGGCACGGCACAGAGCATCCCGCCGATCAGCCTCGAACAGTTGCGCGCTTTCCATGCCAAGGCCTACGCGGCCGGCAACGTGGTGATCGCGCTGGTCGGCGACCTCTCGCGCAGTGAAGCCGAAGGCGTCGCCGCCCAGGTCTCCGCCGCCCTGCCCAAGGGCCCGGCCTTGCCGAAGATCGCCCAGCCGGCCGAACCGAAAGCCAGCGTCGGGCATATCGAGTTCCCGTCCAAGCAGACCACTATCCTGATGGCCCAGCAGGGCATCGACCGCACCGACCCGGACTACGCGGCCCTGTCCCTGGGCAACCAGATCCTCGGCGGCGGCGGTTTCGGGACCCGTCTGATGAGTGAGGTCCGTGAAAAACGCGGCCTGACCTACGGCGTCTATTCGGGCTTCTCGCCGATGCAGGTGCGTGGCCCGTTCCAGATCAACCTGCAGACCCGCGCCGAAATGAGCGAAGGCACGCTCAAGCTGGTCGACGACGTGATCGCCGACTACCTGAAAAACGGCCCGACCCAGAAGGAACTCGACGACGCCAAGCGCGAAATGGCCGGCAGCTTCCCGCTCTCCAATGCGAGCAACAGCAGCATCGTCGGCCAGTTGGGCCTGATGGGCTTCTATGACCTGCCGCTCGATTACCTGGAAAATTTCGTGCAACAGACCCAGGCACTGACCGTCGAGCAGATCAAGTCGGCCATGAACAAACACCTGAGTGTCGACAAGATGATCGTCGTCACCGCAGGCCCCACGGTGCCGCAAAAGCCCCTGCCGCCACCGACAGACAAACCCGCCGAGCAGCCGCTCGGGGTTCCGGAGCATTAATGGCCAGCCCATCGCGTCCCAGCAAGAAACCCGCTCACCCGCATAACGGCGTGAATCAACTGCGTATCATCGGCGGCGAATGGCGCAGCCGACGCCTGAGCTTCCCGGATGTCCCGGGGCTGCGTCCGACCCCGGACCGCGTGCGCGAAACCCTGTTCAACTGGCTGGCGCCCTATGTCGCCGGGGCCAAGGTGCTCGACCCGTTCGCCGGCAGCGGCGCCTTGTTCCTTGAGGCCCTGTCTCGTGGTGCGGCCATGGGTCAGGCGCTGGATGCCAGCAACCTGGCCGTGGCCAACCTGCGCGAACACTTGGGCACCCTGCGTTGCAGCGTCGGCCAGGTGCAGACCGCCGACGCCCTGCGCTACCTGGAAACCCAGACGGCCACGGCCTTCGACCTGGTGTTTCTCGACCCGCCGTTCAACCAGAACCTGCTGCCCGGCATCTGCGCCCTGCTGGAAGAGCGCCAGTGGCTGGCCGACGATGCCTGGGTCTACACCGAAAGCGAAACCGCGCCCTCGGGCCTCGGCCTGCCGGGCAACTGGCGCCTGCACCGCGAGCAAAAGTCCGGGCGGGTCTACTACGCGCTGTGGCAGCGCAGCGTCGCCACCCAGTAGCTTGAACCTCGATGGCGGCTCGAACTGATCCTCGAGCCGCCCTCACTATCCCGATACCGCCCGCTCATCCGTCCGCCGGATCAAGGTGCTCCTTTGAAACTCAAAAGGATCCCCGACGGATGAAACGACCCACCCTCTGGCGCTTACCCGGCTTGCTTTTGCTGCCGCTCGCCGCCTTCGCCAGCCCCGCGCCCAGCACCCACGAACTGACACTCGACAACGGTTTGAAAATCATCGTGCGCGAAGATCATCGTGCCCCTGTCGTGGCGGCCCAGCTTTGGTACAAAGTCGGCTCCAGTCACGAGCCGCCTGGCGAATCCGGGCTTTCCCATGCCCTGGAACACCTGTTGTTCCAGGGCAGCAGCAAAGTCTGCCCCGGCCAGGCGTTCCAGATCATGGAGCGCCTGGGGGCTCGGATCAACGCCTTCACCAACCATGACGCCACCACCTACGAATACCTGATGCCGCGCCATGTCCTGGGCGTCGCGCTGGAAATCATGGCCGACCAGATGAGCGCCGCGCAACTTTCGCCAGCCGCCTTCCGACGTGAAATCGAGGTGATCAAAAACGAGCGGTTACAGAGCATCGACGACGCCCCCTGGGCCTTACTCGACGAGAAGCTGCGCAGCCTGGCCTTTACCACCAGCGGCTATCGCACCTCCACTGTCGGCTGGCAGCACGACCTGCAACGCATGAACGTCCAGCAACTGCAGCGCTGGTACGCCAACTGGTACGCGCCGAACAACGCCACCCTGGTGCTGGTCGGCGATGTCACCGCCGAGGAGGTCGAAACCCTGGCCCGTCGCTACTTCGCCGAACTGCCCCGCCGGACGCTGCCCGAGGCCCCGCGCCCACTGGAACTGAACGAGCCGGGCGAGCGGCGGATCAGGCTACAGACCCGCAATGAGTTTCCCAGCCTGATCATGGCGTTCAACGTGCCCAGCCTGGCGACCGCCGCCGACCCGCATACCGCGCACACCTTACGCCTGCTCAACGAATTGCTCGGCGTCGGCGGCGGCTCGCGGATTTTCAGGCAGTTGAAATTCCGTGAAGAACTGATCACCCAGGCCCACTCCAGCTATGAGGCGTTCCACCGGGGAGACACCTTGTTGATGATTGCCGTCGACCTGGACACCCAGAAAAACCCGAGCCTGGAGGATATCCAGACACGCCTGTGGCAACTGCTCGACGAGTTCAAACGTACGCCTGTCAGCGCGCAGGAGCTTGAACGTGCGCGTACTCGAATGTTGGCGAAACGGGTGTTTGCCCGCGACTCAGTGGAAAACCAGGCGCAGAAACTCGGCAGCCTGGAAAGCGCCGGCCTGTCGTGGACCCTGGAAGAACGCGAACAAGAGCAACTGAAGGCCGTCACGCCCCTGGATATTCAACAAGCCGCACAAACCTACTTGACCCACGAGCGGCTCAGTGTGGCCCTGGCCAATCCTGGGAAAACCAACCATGAATAAGGCCTACACGCTGTTATCGAGCGTGCCGCTGGTGCTGCTCGCCATGTTGTTAATTCCTGGCTCGAAGGCGTCCACCACGGCCGGCATGTCGACCATCAAGCCTCTGCAATCGCTGAGCGAGGTCCAGCACCTGGCGCCCACCCCCGCCACCCGTGTTGTGCGGGGTTGGAAAACGCTCAACGGGACCAAGGTACTCTTCGTTGAAACCCATGGCCTGCCGTTGCTCGACGTGGCCGTGAGCTTTGCCGCGGGCAGCCGTTACGATGGCGCGCAACCGGGCTTGGCGGCCATGACCCTGAGCCTGCTCAACGAAGGCACGGACGGTAAAGACGTCGACGCGATCATGACCGCGTTCGACAGCCTGGGGGTCAATATCAGCAATGGCATCGACCGCGACCATGCGCGGTTCACCCTGCGCAGTCTCAGCGACGAAGCCATCCGCACACCGGCCCTGCAATTGTTGAGCGATGTGCTGAGCAAGCCCAGCTTCAGCGCCGATGCCATTCGCCGGGTAAAGAGCGAGGCCCTCGATCAACAAATGCGCCAGGATGTCGCCTTCGACACCTGGGTCAGTCACCGCTTTCCACCGCCGCTTTACTCACGACACCCTTACGCCCAGCCCCTCTACGGCACCCGGGAGAGTATCGAGAAAATCACTGTCGATCAGCTGCGAGCCTTTCACGACAAGGCTTACAGCGCAGGCAACGCCGTTATCCTGTTGGTCGGCGATCTCTCGCTGGAGCAGGCACAAACCCTCAGTGTGAAAATTTCCGAGGCCTTGCCCAAAGGTCCGGCGCTCCCCCCCACCGCCAGTGCCCGCCGTGAAGACAGCATCGTTGGCACCACCCACATCGAACGCCCGACCCTGCTGGTCCATCTGGACTTGGCCCAGATCGCCATCCCCCGGCACCATCCCGATTACGTCGCGCTCTACGTCGCCAGCCTGATCTTTGGCGGCGGCTTCGATAGCCGGCTGATGCAGGCCTTGCGCGAGCAACATGGCGTCACCTATTCGGCGGTGGCCCAGCTCAGGAACTGGCAAGCCCGTGGACCGTTCCATATCCACCTCTCGACCCCGCCCGAATATCGCGACGCAGCCATCCAGCGGATAAAGCGGATGTTCGCGCAGTTCCTGCAAGAAGGCCCGACCGAGCAGGAGCTGCAGAACATCAAGCAGAGCCTGCGCGGTGACATGGCGCTGGATGGCGCAAGCAATGCGGATATCCTCCAGGCCTTGTTGCTGATCGCTCGTCACGACCTGCCGCTCAGCCTGACCGACTACGCCGAACAGGCGCAGCGGCTGACCCGTGAAGCTATCAAGGTCGCCTTGAACACGCATTTCGATGCCGAAAGCTGGGTGGTGACCAGTACCGGCCCGAGCGTCACCCAGCAAGCGTTGCCTGATCTGCGGAGTCCGGAACCAAGTTGCCAGCCCGGCGCCCTGCCGCCTGGATAAAAAGCTGCGGTAATGGACAGGACTGTGGCAATTTAGACGCATCGCACGCGCAAGCGTGGCTGCCATGACGACTTGCTTATGGCAGCGCCAGACCTGTCCACTCCCACTCCGAGACTCGCCGCGTTGCCGTCATTTTCCCAGCCCCCTCATTTGTCGGGCTTCACCCCCGCCCCGGGCCTGGGCAACCCGCACCTGCAAACCCTGTGGGGGCCACTCTGGCGCAAGACCGTCCACCTCGACCGCCGACGTGAACGCCTGTGGCTCGACGACGGCGACTTTCTCGACCTCGACTGGCACGGCCCGCACGCCGCCGAGACGCCGCTGGTGCTGATCCTGCACGGACTGACCGGCTCGTCGAACTCGCCCTATGTCGCCGGCCTGCAACAGGCGCTGGCCAACCAGGGCTGGGCCAGCGTGGCGCTGAACTGGCGGGGCTGTTCGGGAGAGCCCAACCTGCTGGCGCGCAGTTATCACTCCGGGGCCAGCGAAGACCTGGCGGCGACGGTCGCCCACCTCAAGGCGCTGCGCCCACTGGCACCGCTCTACGCCGTCGGCTACTCCCTGGGCGGTAATGTGCTGCTCAAGCACCTCGGGGAAAGTGGCCAGGACAGCGGCCTGCAAGGCGCCGTCGCGGTGTCGGTGCCGTTTCGCCTGGATCAGTGCGCCGACCGCATCGGCCAGGGGTTTTCACGGATCTACCAGGCGCACTTCATGCGCGAGATGGTGGCCTATATCAAGAACAAGCAGCGCCAGTTCCAGCACGACGGGCGGATCGAGGGCCTGGCGACCCTGAGCGACCTGGGACCGCTGACGGGCATGCGCACGTTTTGGGACTTCGATGGCCGGGTCACGGCGCCGCTGAATGGCTTTGCCGATGCACAGGATTATTATCGCCGCGCCTCCAGCCGCTATTTCCTTGGCACGATTCGCACCCCGACGCTGATCATCCAGGCCAAGGACGACCCCTTCGTGTTCCCCCACAGCCTGCCGGAGCCTGGCGAGCTGGCAGCGGACACCCAGCTCGAATTGCAGACCAAGGGCGGGCATGTGGGGTTTGTCGACGGCAGCCTGGGCAAACCGACTTACTACCTGGAGCGACGCATCCCGCAATGGCTGGCCGATAGAGGATGTTGATCACACTGCGGAATCAATGTGGCGAGCGGGCAAGCCCGCTCGCCACAATCAGTCGCCCGTCGCCACCGCTCGCTGTGGATCGGTAATCCACTCGCTCCACGACCCGGCATACAAGGTTCCCAACGGATAACCCGCCAGGCACAGGGCAAACAGGTTTTGACACGCCGTCACCCCGGAACCGCAATACGCCACCAATTCCTGCGGCGGACGCTGCCCCAGCTTGGCGGCGAAACGTTGTTTGAGCTGATCCGCCGGCAGAAACCGGCCCTCGGCATCCAGGTTCTCGCTGAACGCCGCACATAACGCACCGGGGATATGCCCGGCCACCGGATCGATCGGCTCCACTTCACCACGAAAACGCGGCAAGGCGCGGGCGTCCAGCAGGGTCATCGACGGCTGCCCGAGGCGTTGTTGTAGGTGTTCGGCGCTGATCTGCAACGCGGCATCCGGCGTCCCCTCGAAGGATCCACGAGCGGCGGCCGGCGGATTCAGGCTCAGCGGCTGACCGGCCGCATGCCAGGCTTTCAACCCGCCATCGAGCAGGAACACGCCGTCACGCTTGCCCAGCCAGGTCAGCAGCCACCAGGCACGGGCGGCGTACATGCCCGGACCGTCGTCATAGAGCACGACCTCGCTGTCGGCACTGATGCCCCAGGCCTGCAGGCGCTCGACCAAGGCCGCCGGCGCCGGTAACGGATGACGCCCGGTCACGCCCTTGATCACCGGACCGCTCAGGTCCCGGTTCAGATCGGCGTAGTGCGCGCCTTCAATATGCCCCTGGGCATAGCTGCGCGGCCCGTAATCCGCGTCTTCAAGGGCAAAACGGCAATCCAGGATCACCAACCCGGGCCGGTCCTGGCGTTCGGCCAGTTGCCGGGGGCTGATCAGTTGCGCAAGGGACATGGCGAACTCCTCCTAAGTAAAGTAGATAACGGACAACTGTAGGAGCGAGCTTGCTCGCGATGGGCGTCAACGATAACGCGAGGTATCTGCTGCTACGCGGCGCCTCTGCCACCCTCGCGAGCAAGCTCGCTCCTACACCTCATCCAGGGCCTGTGCCAGCGGCACATAAAATTCGTTGAGCAACGTGTCCACCGCCGCCCGCGACTGCACGGTAACAAACCCGGACTCCAACACCAGCACCTGATAGACCCCACGCTTGATCGACTCTTCGCTCAAGTGGTGGGCATTCTCACGGGTGGTGCTCAGGAACCGCACCCAGGAGGTCAGGATAATCCAGGCATTGAGGGTCAGGGCCTCGATCTGCACGCGATCCATGTCGAGGATGCCGGCCTCGACAAACCCTGCGTAGATCGCCTGCCCCTGGATCAGGCAGCGCTGGGAAAAACACCGGTAACGCGCAGCCAGTTCGGCATCGCTTTCCAGCAGATGTTCGAGATCGCGGTGCAGGAAGCGATAACGCCACATCGCCGCCAGCAATGCCTTGAGATAGAAACGCTTGTCGTCGATGGTCGCGGCGCGGCCCGGAGGCGGACTCAGGAAGCTGTCGACCAGGGCTTCGTACTCGGCGAACAGCACGGCGATGATCGCCTGCTTGTTCGGGAAGTGGTAGTAGAGGTTACCCGGCGAAATGTCCATGTGCGCCGCGATATGGTTGGTGCTGACACTGCGCTCGCCCTGCTGATTGAACAGATCCAGACTGTTCTGGACGATGCGCTCGCTGGTTTTTATTCGGGGGGCCATGACTTCAGCTTTACTTCCAGAAGACGGTATCGGCCATCTTACGGCCTATCCGGCCGCGGATAAATCGCCACGATTCTCAGCTGCTATAAGAATCTACAGGCACTCCTTGTTGACTTTATGGAGCAATAGCTCTAAACATTCGTTTAAAAATAAAATCACATGCCCTGGAGCGCGCCATGTCTGCCGAAATCGCCTATCTGCAGGAATCGCAGCAGCAACTGGACCAGCTCCAGCACCGCTTTCAAGCACAACGCCAAGCCTATGCCGCGCATCCCATGCCCCCCGCCGAGCAACGCCGCCAATGGCTCGACAGCCTGCGCCAGTTGCTCAGCGACGAACGCCAGGCGCTGATTGACGCCATCAGCCAGGACTTCGGCAACCGCAGTGCCGATGAAACCCTGCTCGGCGAACTCATGCCCAGCCTCCATGGCATCCACCATGCCCGCCAACACCTCAAGCGCTGGATGAAACCGTCACGCCGGCGGGTCGGCCTGGCCTTCCAGCCGGCCTCGGCCAAGGTCGTCTACCAGCCACTGGGCGTGATCGGCGTGATCGTGCCCTGGAACTACCCGCTGTTCCTCAGCGTCGGCCCGCTGGTGGGGGCACTGGCGGCGGGCAACCGAGTGATGCTCAAACTCAGCGAATCGACTCCGGCTACCGGTCTTTTGCTCAAGGAACTGCTGGGCCGGGTGTTTCCGGAAGATCTGGTGTGCGTGGTGCTCGGCGAGGCCGAAATCGGCATGGCCTTTTCCAAGCTGCCATTCGATCACCTGCTGTTCACCGGCGCCACCAGCATCGGTCGGCACGTGATGCGCGCGGCGGCGGAAAACCTGACCCCGGTAACCCTGGAACTGGGCGGCAAGTCGCCGGCCATCGTGTCCCAGGACGTCCCCCTCAAGGATGCCGCCGAACGCATCGCCTTCGGCAAGACCCTCAACGCCGGCCAGACCTGCGTGGCACCGGATTATGTGCTGGTGCCGGAAGATCGAGTCGGCGCCTTCGTCGAAGCCTACCGCCAGGCGGTGCGCAGCTTTTATCCGACGCTGGTCGATAACCCGGACTACACCAGCATCATCAACGATCGCCAACTGGCCCGGCTCAACGGCTACCTGAGTGACGCCACCAGCAAGGGCGCGTTGCTGATTCCGCTGTTCGAGCAGAACCAACAGCGGCGCATGGGCCACAGCCTGCTACTGAACGTCAGCGACGAAATGACGCTGATGCAGGACGAGATCTTCGGCCCGTTGCTGCCCATCGTGCCGTACAAGGGCCTCGATGAGGCCTTTGCCTACATTAATCGCCGGCCTCGTCCCTTGGCGCTCTACTACTTCGGCTACAACAAGGTCGAACAGCAACGGGTGCTTCAGGAAACCCATTCCGGCGGCGTCTGCCTGAACGACACCCTGCTCCATGTGCCCCAGGAAGACCTGCCCTTCGGCGGCATCGGCCCCTCGGGCATGGGCCATTACCACGGTCACGAAGGCTTCCTGACCTTCAGCAAGGCCAAGGGCGTGCTGACCAAGCAACGCTTCAACGCGGCGCGACTGATCTATCCGCCTTACGGAAAATCGATCCAGAAACTGATCCAGAAACTGTTCGTTCGTTGATGTTCCACTGTCCAGGTGAATAACAAGAATGCCAAGCCTGCCCGCATCCCCCGTACTGAGCCGTCGTGGCGTGCTGAAAGTCGGCCTCTGTGCCGGCGCCTTCCTCAGCACCGCCGGGCTCGCCGCCAGCCTCAGCGGCTGCTCGGCCGGCCATCCGGCCAGCGGTTTTGCCGTGCTACAAGCCAACGACCTGCCGTTTCTGCAGGCGCTGATCCCGGTGATGCTCGAAGGCGCCGTCGCTGCCGAGAAAATGCCCGGCGCCATCGACCAGACCCTGGCGAGCCTGGACTACAGCCTCGCCCACCTGTCGCCGGAAATGCTCAAGCTGACCCGACAACTATTCGACGTCCTCGGCATGGGTATCACCCGTGGGCCACTGACCGGTATCTGGGGCCGCTGGGAAAATGCCAGTGACGCGCAGATCCACGCCTTTCTCGAGCGCTGGGAAAACAGCTACCTGAGCCTGCTGCGCATGGGCCACGCATCACTGCTGCAACTGGTGATGATGGCCTGGTACAACCGCGCCGAAGCCTGGGCCCACTGCGGTTATCCCGGACCGCCGAAAGTCTAGCCCCTGTAGAGATCCGGCTCTTGTGGGAGCGGGCGAACCTGACAAAACAACAATAAAAGAGGCTGCACATGCCCGTACCCGATCTGTTTCGCGAAGGCCTGGCCCGAGGCTGGAAAACCTATAACGGCGCTCGCCTGGAGCAGGACCTGACGCTGGAGGCCGATGTCGCCATTATCGGCAGCGGCGCGGGCGGCGGCACCACCGCCGAAATCCTTAGCGCCGCCGGCTACAAGGTTTTACTGATCGAGGAAGGCCCGCTGAAAACCAGCAGCGACTTCAAAATGCTCGAAGACCAGGCCTATACCAGCCTCTACCAGGAAGGCATCGGCCGCATGAGCAAGGACGGCGCCATCACCATTCTCCAGGGCCGCGCGGTTGGCGGTACCACGCTGATCAACTGGACCTCGAGCTTTCGCACGCCGGACCAGACCCTCGAACACTGGGCCAAGGAGCACAACGTCAAGGGCCACGGCAGCGCCGAGATGGCGCCCTGGTTCGAGAAAATGGAACAGCGCCTCGGCGTCGCCCCCTGGATTATGCCGCCCAATGCCAACAACGACGTGATCCGCAATGGCTGCGAAGCCCTCGGCTACAGCTGGAAAGTCATTCCGCGCAACGTCCGCGGCTGCTGGAACCTGGGCTACTGCGGCATGGGCTGCCCGACCAATGCCAAGCAGTCGATGCTGGTCACCACCATTCCGGCGACCCTGGAAAAAGGTGGCGAGCTGCTCTATCTGGCCCGGGCCGAACGCTTGCAGATCGAAGGCGACCAGGTCACCGGCCTGCTCTGCGTGGCAATGGACGAGCGTTGCGTGGCCCCCAATGGCCGAACCATCCGGGTCAAGGCGCGGCATTACGTGCTGGCGGGCGGCGGCATCAACAGCCCGGGACTGCTGCTGCGCTCCAAGGCACCCGATCCCGGCGGCCAACTGGGCAAACGCACCTTCCTGCACCTGGTGAATTTCTCCGCCGGGCAATTTTCCGAGGTGATCAATCCATTTTACGGCGCCCCACAGTCAATCTATTCCGATCACTTCCAGTGGAATGCCGGCGTCACCGGGCCGATGTCCTACAAACTCGAGGTACCGCCACTGCAACCGGCACTGGCCAGCACCCTGCTGGGTGGCTTCGGCGCGCAAAACGCCCTGCGCATGGAACAACTGCCGCACACCCACATGATGCTGGCGCTGATGCGCGACGGATTTCATCCGGACAGCCCCGGCGGTAGCGTGGAACTGCGCGGCGACGGCACGCCGGTGCTCGACTACCCGGTGTCCGCCTATGCCTGGGACGGCTTGCGCCGGGCGTACCACAGCATGGCCGAGATCCAGTTCGCGGCGGGCGCCAAGTCGGTACTGCCACTGCACGCCGATGCCGACTACGTGAATAGCCTGGCCAAGGCCCGGGATCTGATCGACGAACTGAGCCTGGAGCTGTACCGCACCCGCCTGGGCAGCGCCCATGTCATGGGCGGTTGCGCCATGGGCGAGGACGCGAAAAGCGCGGTCGCCGACAGCCTCGGCCGCCACCATCAACTGCGCAATCTGTCGATTCACGACGGCTCACTGTTCCCTACCAGCATAGGCGCCAACCCACAGCTTTCAGTCTATGGTCTGACCGCGCAGTTGGCGACGGCCCTCGCGGAGCGCTTGAAAAACCCGTAAAAAAGAGGACTATTCGCCGCGTCTATAGTGCTTTCTTCCCGGTATCCTGACTTGGCCGACCGGAAAGGCTGCGATACCATCCGACTCCCGCAAACGGATACCCGCCAGGACGACGCGATGAACCGAGTGTTGTACCCAGGTACCTTCGACCCGATTACCAAGGGTCATGGCGACTTGGTCGAGCGCGCCGCGCGCCTGTTCGACCACGTAATCATTGCCGTGGCTGCCAGCCCGAAGAAAAACCCGCTGTTTCCGTTGGAACAACGTGTGGAATTGGCCCGTGAGGTCACTCGACACCTGCCCAACGTGGAAGTGGTGGGCTTTTCTACCCTGCTGGCGCATTTCGCCAAGGAACAGAATGCCAACGTCTTCCTGCGCGGCCTGCGCGCCGTGTCGGACTTCGAATACGAGTTCCAGCTGGCGAACATGAACCGTCAATTGGCCCCGGACGTCGAAAGCCTGTTCTTGACGCCGTCGGAACGTTATTCGTTCATTTCCTCGACATTGGTCCGGGAAATTGCGGCGTTGGGCGGCGATATCACCAAGTTCGTCCACCCAGCGGTGGCCGACGCACTGACCCTGCGCTTCAAGAAATAACGCCCGGCGCAGGCGCTGTCGAGGCAGGCTATTGCGGTCGCCTCGACGGGCGCGCGTGCACTGCGCGCGCCAATGCGGCACAATTGACGCATTAGTTTTCATGTCGCCCGGGCCTGCCGTCCGGGCCGGAGTGCCCATGTCCCTGATCATCACCGACGATTGCATCAACTGCGACGTCTGCGAACCCGAGTGCCCGAACGCCGCCATTTCCCAAGGCGAAGAGATCTACGTGATCGACCCGAACCTGTGCACTCAGTGCGTCGGCCACTACGACGAGCCGCAATGCCAGCAAGTCTGCCCAGTGGATTGCATCCCACTGGACGAAGCCCATCCGGAAACCGAAGCCGAGTTGATGGTCAAATACCGGAAGATCACCGGTAAGGCTTGAGCGTTGTAGCGAATCCAAGGCCCTTTTCGCGGGCAAGCTCCGCCCCCACAGGTTTTGTGCCGTACACAATATCCAGGCTTGACTCAAATATTGTGGGAGCGGAGCTTGCCGGGACGCCGGACCGCCGCGAAAGATCCGGTTCGCCTGAGCCCTGTGGGAGCGGAGCTTGCCCGCGAAAGGGCCATCATTGGCGCCGCAGCCACCTAAGGTGGTACTGGGCGTTATAGACGCCAAGCCAACCTACTGGTCGCCGTCAAAACCTTCCGCCGTGCAACCCAGGCAACGGGCAAAGGCCGCTTTCCCGGGGGCGAGCACCAGTGACTTGCCGGCCTTGCCCATGCCGTCGACGCCGCCGAACGCGGTAAACGGCAACGACACCACGAACACCGCCGTGCCCACCAGGGTCGCGCCCACCAGCAAGGGACGGGCGATGATCAGGTCGGCGATCATCGCGTAGGCCGGTGGATTCTGGATCGTGTAGGTCGGGTCGCCGCTGCTGCCATCGTCCGCCAGAACCGGCAACGCCTGCAGGCCAAAACTCAGGGCCACAACCAGGGCCAGGGTGCGAAACGGGTTCATGGCACTATCCTTCAACAAAGCAATGGATGGCAAAGTCTTAACTATAACAGCGTCCGCACGCTTGTCAGGTCAGCTCTGGCAACGCGGGCAGTACACGCTGGCCCGTTGGCCCAGACGAATCTCGCGCAAGACCGTGCCACAGACCTTGCAGTGCTCGCCGCCACGCCCGTAGACGAACAGTTCCTGCTGGAAGTAGCCGGGCTGGCCGTCGCCACCGATAAAGTCGCGCAAGGTCGTGCCACCCCGTTCGATGGCCGCCGCCAGGATCCGCTTGATTTCGATCGCCAGCACCAGGTAACGCCCCCGCGAGATGCTCCCGGCCTCGCGGCGCGGGTCAATGCCGGCGGCGAACAAGGCCTCGGTCGCATAGATATTGCCGACCCCCACCACCACCGCGTTATCCATGATGAACGGCTTTACCGCCATGGAACGCTTGCGCGACAGCTGGAACAACCGCTCACCGTCGAACAGCTCGGTCAGCGGTTCCGGCCCCAGGCGCGCGAGCAATTCGTGATTGAGCGGGTCCAGGCTCCAGAGCATCGCGCCGAAACGCCGTGGGTCGGTGTAGCGCAGGGCCAGTCCGGACTCCAGCTCGATATCCACATGCTCATGCTTGGCCGCCGGCAAGCCGGCTTCCACCAGGCGCAGGTTGCCCGACATGCCCAGGTGACTGATCAGGGTCCCGACCTCGGCATTGATCAACAGGTACTTGGCTCGCCGCTCCACCAGCACGATGCGCTGGCCGGACAGGCGCACATCGAGGTCTTCCGGGATCGGCCAGCGCAACCGACGGTCGCGCACGATCACCCGGCTGACCCGCTGGCCTTCCAGATGGGGCGCGATACCGCGCCGGGTGGTTTCGACTTCAGGTAATTCAGGCATGGCGGCCCCAGGTCAGGCGATAACGGGCTCGACGACGGCACTCGGACGCTTAGTGAGCGCCGAGCTCGCGGATGTTTTCCCGGAGGTTTTCGAAGTCATAGTCGGACAGGCCGACATAATCGAGCACCAGAGGGCCGATGGCGTTCCATTCGTGGTCTTCGGCCGTGTTGCCGAGCACCCGATGGGACGCACAGATATGTTCGGCCATTTTCAGGATCGCCAGCAGGTTCTTCAACTGGCTGTTGCGGGTCGACTCGTCGCTGAAGATCGCCAGGGCGTTGTGATGATTGGCGATGGCGTTGGTCACATGCTCCGGCAGGCGCCAGGATTTGGCCGTGTAATAGCCAACCACCGCATGGTTGGTGTTGAACTCGGCGTTTTCCGTGTCCACCACCCGCTGCTCCGCGCTGGCATTGGCGTAGGCCCGCTCGAGCACGCTCATATAGTTGGGGAAACGCTTGATCATCAGCGGAATGCCACAATCGTGGAACAGCCCCAGGGCATAGGATTCATCGACCGCTTGTCCGCCGGTACGCTTGGCCAGGGTCAGGCTGGTCATAGCCACGTCCTGGGCGGTGTCCCAGAACCGATTGAGGGTCACGATGGTTTCGTCGGCCATCTCACCCTTGATCGACTGCGCGTTGATCAGGTTGATGATCGACCGGCTGCCCAGCAGATTCACCGCGCGCTGGATCGAAGCAATCTTGTTCGACAGGCCGTAATAAGGCGAGTTGACGACTTTCAGCAACGCGCCGGAGAGGCCAGGGTCCTGACTGATCAAGCGGGCAATCACCTCCAGGTCCGGGTCGGGCATGTACTGCTCCATCTGCAAATCCACCATGATTTGCGGTTGAGGCGGCACGCTGATGCCTTGCAGGGCCTGCTGGATCTGTTCGGCTGACAGTTCTTGGGACATGGGTACACACTCCGGACGAGTGAGCGATTCTAGCGGAAAACTTGTACGACATGGGCCGAGTGCACAATCGCTTACATGAAACATCGCACGCCGTGGAGGCCGAACTCCCGCTATAATTCCGCTCTTTTTTCCCCGGAGCGACGTCATGTCCCTGCCTAGCCTACGCCTCAAAGCCAACGCCGACCGACGCCTGCGCAACGGTCACCTGTGGGTCTACAGCAACGAAATCGACGTGGCGGCCACCCCCCTCCATGGCTTCAAGGCCGGTGACCAGGCCGTGCTGGAAGCCGCCGGCGGCAAGCCGTTGGGCATCGTTGCCATGAGCCCGAACAACCTGATCTGCGCCCGCCTGCTGTCGCGCGACATCAAGCTGCCACTGGACAAGTCGCTGCTGGTGCACCGCCTCAACGTAGCCCTGTCGCTGCGCGAGCGGCTGTTCGACAAACCTTTCTATCGCCTGGTCTACGGCGATTCCGACCTGCTGCCGGGGCTGGTGGTGGATCGTTTCGGCGATATCCTGGTGGTCCAGCTCGCCTCGGCGGCCATGGAGCAGCACAAGGATGAAGTGATCGCGGCGCTGGTCCAGGTCCTCAAACCGAGCGGCATCCTGTTCAAGAACGACTCCGCGGCCCGCGATGCCGAAGGCCTGGAGCGTTATGTAGAGACCGTGTTCGGCCTGGTGCCGGAGTGGGTTGCCCTGGAAGAGAACGGCGTGAAATTCGAAGCGCCGGTGATGGAAGGCCAGAAAACCGGCTGGTTCTACGACCACCGCATGAACCGTGCGCGCCTGGCGCCCTACGCCAAGGGCAAGCGGGTGCTGGACCTGTTCAGCTATATCGGCGGCTGGGGCGTGCAGGCGGCGGCGTTCGGCGCCAGCGAAGTGTTCTGCGTCGATGCCTCGTCCTTTGCCCTGGACGGTGTCGAACGTAACGCGGCATTGAACGGTTTTGCCGAGAAGATGACCTGCATCGAAGGCGACGTGTTCGAAGCCCTGAAGGAACTGAAGGCCTCCGAAGAGCGTTTCGACGTGATCGTGGCCGATCCGCCCGCCTTCATCAAACGCAAGAAAGACCTGAAGAACGGCGAAGGCGCCTACCGCCGCCTGAACGAACAGGCCATGCGCCTGCTGAGCAAGGACGGCATCCTGGTCAGCGCCTCGTGCTCGATGCATTTGCCGGAAGATGACCTGCAGAACATCCTGCTGACCAGCGCCCGTCACCTGGATCGCAATATCCAGCTGCTGGAACGCGGCGGCCAGGGCCCGGACCATCCGGTGCACCCGGCGATCCCGGAAACCCGTTATATCAAGAGCATTACTTGCCGGTTGTTGCCTAACAGCTAACCCCCGAACCCAGCTCGCTCCCCTGTAGGAGCGAGCTTACTCGCGATGGACATCAACGATAGCGCGGGACACCTGATGCCCCGCGGTGCCTGAGCGACCATCGCGAGCAAGCTCGCTCCTACAGGATGTGCATGCCCGGAAACCACCAGTCGTCATCCCACACGCTTCGTCACCTCTGACACAACGCTTGCCGCCATTCCTTCCGCCCACGACCCGTGTAGAATCAGCCTATTCATCGCCAGTCATCCCCCGGCGGGTTTATGAGCTCAGGCCCAGGCGCGCGGCGATCCCGCGAGGCCAACGGCAGCTTTCGGGCACCCGGCTATTTTCGGTGTGCGCCAGAGGCCCATAGAAGCTCACTTCCCTTTGTGTACCTGATTAGCCGCCCGGAGCGCTCCATGCCTGATTACCGCTCGAAAACATCCACCCACGGCCGCAACATGGCCGGTGCCCGCGCCCTCTGGCGCGCCACGGGGATGAAAGACGCCGACTTCAAGAAACCGATCATCGCCGTCGCCAACTCCTTCACCCAGTTCGTTCCCGGCCACGTCCACCTCAAGGACATGGGCCAACTGGTCGCCCGTGAAATCGAACGTGCCGGTGGCGTGGCCAAGGAATTCAACACCATCGCCGTGGATGACGGCATCGCCATGGGCCACGACGGCATGCTCTATTCGCTGCCGAGCCGCGAGATCATCGCCGACTCCGTCGAATACATGGTCAATGCCCACTGCGCCGACGCCATCGTCTGCATCTCCAACTGCGACAAGATCACCCCCGGCATGCTGATGGCCGCCCTGCGCCTGAACATCCCGGTGATCTTCGTCTCCGGCGGCCCGATGGAAGCCGGCAAGACCAAACTGGCCGCCCACGGCCTCGACCTGGTCGATGCCATGGTCATCGCCGCCGACTCCAGCGCCTCTGACGAGAAGGTTGCCGAGTACGAGCGCAGCGCCTGCCCGACCTGCGGTTCGTGCTCCGGCATGTTCACCGCCAACTCGATGAACTGCCTCACCGAAGCCCTGGGCCTGGCCCTGCCGGGCAACGGTTCGGCGCTGGCAACCCACTCCGACCGCGAGCAACTGTTCCTCCAGGCCGGTCGTACCATCGTCGAGCTGTGCCAGCGTTACTACGGCGACAACGATGACTCGGTGCTGCCGCGCAATATCGCCAATATCAAGGCGTTCGAAAACGCCATGACCCTGGACATCGCCATGGGCGGGTCCACCAACACCATCCTGCACCTGCTGGCCGCCGCCCAGGAAGCCGAGATCGATTTCGACCTGCACCACATCGACCGCCTGTCCCGTCACGTGCCGCAACTGTGCAAGGTCGCGCCGAATATCCAGAAGTACCACATGGAAGACGTGCACCGCGCCGGCGGGATCTTCAGCATCCTCGGCGAACTGGCCCGTGGCGGCCTGCTGCACACCGACCTGCCGACCGTGCACAGCAAGACCCTGGCCGAGGGTATCGCCAAGTGGGACATCACCCAGACCAACGATGAAGCGGTGCACACCTTCTTCAAGGCCGGTCCCGCCGGTATCCCGACCCAGACCGCGTTCAGCCAGTCGACCCGTTGGGAAACCCTCGACGACGACCGTGAAAACGGCTGCATCCGCAGTGTCGAGCATGCCTATTCGAAAGAAGGCGGCCTGGCCGTGCTGTACGGCAACATCGCCCTGGACGGTTGCGTGGTGAAAACCGCCGGTGTCGACGAATCGATCCACGTGTTCGAAGGCAACGCGAAGATCTTCGAAAGCCAGGACAGCGCCGTACGCGGCATCCTCGCCGACGAAGTGCAGGCTGGCGACATCGTGATCATCCGTTACGAAGGTCCGAAAGGCGGTCCGGGCATGCAGGAAATGCTCTACCCGACGTCCTATCTGAAGTCCAAGGGTCTGGGCAAAGCCTGCGCCCTGCTGACCGACGGACGTTTCTCCGGCGGCACCTCGGGCCTGTCCATCGGCCATGCTTCTCCGGAAGCCGCAGCAGGTGGCGCGATCGGCCTGGTCCAGGACGGTGACAAGGTGCTGATCGACATTCCGAATCGCTCGATCAACCTGTTGGTCAGTGATGAAGTACTGGCGGCACGTCGCGCCGAGCAGGACAAGAAAGGCTGGAAGCCGGTGGAAGTGCGTCCCCGCAAGGTGACCACGGCCTTGAAGGCTTACGCATTGCTCGCCACCAGCGCCGACAAGGGCGCGGTACGCGACAAGGCGATGCTGGACAAGCTGGTACCTTAAGAAGGTTCGTACGATAAAAAGCCCGGCTGCAGTGCCGGGCTTTTTATTGCGTCTCTCTTTCAGAAAACGATCAACTTCACTGCAGTCGAATGGCCACGATCGGGTCCATGAAGTTGATGCCGTAAGCTTTCTGAATTTTTTGATCCTGAAAAAAAGCGCTGATAAACAAGCAAAGGTTTTTTGCCGAGGCAAAGGTCGCTTGCCCGAAATTCGGATCAAAAAAACGCATTTTCTGATCCGCCTCCTTGAACACCGCGCACGCATGTTTGCCCGCAACCAGAATAAAGGCCCCGGGGGTATTCATCATGTAACCGGTGATTTGTACAAAGGGTGCAACGCCGGCGTTATATCCCGAGACTCGCCAACCGGTCTGCAGGGCCGCCAGCTCAACCCGCCGGGGAACCTGCGGAAAAAGACCTGGTGTATTATCCGGGCTATTGATGATCGCCTGTAACTTGTCGGCGTAGATCCAGGTGGCCGCTTCCTCCTTGGCGCTACGAAACTCGACGCCGTTTCGGCGCATGGCCAGATAGGTCAGGCACAAGGCGTAGCAAACACCGTCTTTACTGCGTAGATCATGATGATTTATATAATCGCCTTGTTTGAGCTTGCCACAAGTCCCTTCAAAATTTTTCGCATACCTTGCAAAAGCGCCCATCACCACTCCCAAATATAAAATTCGACAGTGCGGTTCGCCCACCAATCAGTTTATCAATCGACTGCAAAATAACCGCACGACCAGGATTCTAGCGAGGCGGTGAAAATGCACTCTATAAATTAACGCCCACAAAAATTAAAACTTTATATCTAATTCCGGCACTCTCATCCGAAGAGCAAAGCTTCAGCTCGCTAATGATCCGTGCTACGCCTTACTGAATGTCTTCAGGCTTGACGATCACTCAGTGCTTGTCCGCCGCCACCGCCAGGCCTTCTTTCGCCTGGGCGTCGGCATGGTTCCTCATCATGCCGTTGAGCGCGGTCATGTACCGGTCCTTGCGGTTGACCTACAGGCGCCGAAGCGCCAACGGCTTATTCCAAAAACTCCAGTCGACATTCGATATCGTTATTAAATCCATATATATCAAGCTGTTAGGCTTGCCGGCTGGCAATTGCCGACTAGGGTAATTGGCACCTATCGTTTTCTGGAGCTTCAATGAATCTGCCGCTGATTCTCAACCTGCTGGTATTCCTCGCCCTGCTGCTGGGGCTGGCCCAAACCCGCCGCAGCACCTTCAGCCTGGCGAAAAAAGTCCTGCTCGCCCTGGTCCTGGGGGTGCTCTTCGGGGTCGCCCTGCACAGTATCTACGGTGCCGGTAACCCGGTGCTCAAGGCTTCCATCGGCTGGTTCGACCTGATTGGCAACGGCTACGTGCAATTGCTGCAGATGATCGTGATCCCGCTGGTGTTCGCCTCGATCCTCAGCGCCGTGGCCCGCCTGCACAACGCCACGTCCCTGGGCAAGATCAGCTTCCTGACCATCGGCACACTGCTGTTCACCACGGCCATTGCCGCGCTGATCGGTATCGGCCTGACCAACCTGTTCGGCCTCAGCGCCGAAGGCCTGGTGGCCGGCACCCAGGAATTGGCCCGTCTGCAAGTGATCCAGAGCGATTACGCGGGCAAGGTTGCCGACCTGAATGTGCCGCAGCTGCTGCTCTCGTTCATTCCGCAGAATCCTTTCGCCGACCTGGCCCGGGCCAAGCCGACCTCGATCATCAGCGTGGTGATCTTTGCCGCGTTCATGGGCGTGGCCGCGCTGCAACTGCTCAAGGATGATGTCGAGAAGGGTCAAAAGGTGGTGAATGCCATCGACACCCTGCAAGCCTGGGTCACGCGCCTGGTGCGCCTGGTGATGAAGCTCACGCCCTACGGCGTGCTGGCGTTGATGACCAAGGTGGTCGCCGGTTCCAACCTGCAGGACATCATCAAGCTGGGCAGTTTCGTGGTGGTGTCGTATATCGGCCTGGGCTTGATGTTCGGGGTCCACGGGCTGCTGGTGTCGCTGGCCGGGATCAATCCGCTGCGCTTCTTCCGCAAGATCTGGCCGGTGCTGACCTTTGCCTTTACCAGTCGCTCCAGCGCAGCGAGCATTCCGCTGAGCATTGAAGCCCAGACCCGCCGCCTGGGGATTCCACAATCGATTGCCAGCTTTGCCGCATCGTTCGGCGCGACCATCGGCCAGAACGGGTGTGCCGGGCTGTATCCGGCGATGCTGGCGGTGATGGTTGCGCCGACAGTGGGGATCAACCCGCTGGATCCGCTGTGGATCGCGACGTTGGTGGCCATTGTGACCTTGAGTTCGGCCGGGGTGGCCGGGGTCGGTGGTGGGGCGACATTTGCCGCGCTGATCGTGCTACCGGCGATGGGCTTGCCGGTCTCGCTGGTGGCGTTGCTGATTTCCGTGGAGCCACTGATCGACATGGGCCGCACGGCACTGAACGTCAGCGGTTCGATCACCGCCGGGGCGATTGCCAGCCAGGTGATGCAGCAGACTGACAAGGCCTTGCTGGAGGCTGAGGAACATGGGGAATTGGCGCAGGCTTGAGTTCTGCGGCGCCTGATAGATCGACTTCGCGGGCAAGCTCCGCTCCCACAGGTTCTCGGCCGTACACAAGATTCGGGTACGACTCAAAACTAATGTGGGAGCGGAGCTTGCCCGCGAAGAGGCACTCAAGACCGTGCTCAGCCTCGACACCTCTTAGGAACAGCGTTTAACGCTTTTCCCACACCTCGAAGCTGAACGCCGGCTTACCCTCAGCCGCCGGATGCGGTTCATCCGACACCAACGTCCACTGACCTTCATCGATCTGCGGAAACCAGGCATCGCCTTCCGGACTCAAGGCCACACGGGTCAGGTACAGCCGATCCGCCTGCTCCAGCCCCTGGGTATACAGTTGCGCACCGCCGATCAGCATCAACTCGCTCGCGCCCTGCTCCAGCGCCCACTGTTCAGCACGCACCAGCGCCGCCTCCAGCGACGGAAAAACTTCCGCGCCCTCCAACTGCAAACCGGCCTGACGACTGACCACCAGGTTCAACCGGCCCGGCAACGGCCGGCCCATCGAGTCCCAGGTCTTGCGCCCCATGATGATCGGCTTGCCGAGGGTCGTGGCCTTGAAGTATTTGAAATCCGCCGGCAAATGCCAGGGCATGCTGTTGTCGACGCCGATCACGCGGTTTTCACCGAGGGCCGCGATCAGGCTTAAAGGGAGAGTTCTGTTCATGCCGCCGAGGATACCAGAGCCCATGGGCCGACTCGGACATACGCCGACAAAATTAACGCCCGCTTTCCCGCACGGACAACGGGATGCAGCTACCCGCCACAGCGGTTATGCTTCCAGCTCACTTGAGCCCAGGACGCCGCGTGACTGAACCGACTCCCCTGCACCGCCTCTGGCTGACCGAGACGGTGCGCCTGCGCGAAGAACAGGCAGGCCCGCTGGAAGACCTTGAGGCCAATCGCCGCGCTCGCACCGCGGGGGGCGACCTGCCGACCCGCATCCAGCACCGCGCCCTCTGGCTGGCCGAACGCGACGGCCTGCTCACGGCCTTGCACCATTGGTTGCAAGGCGCGCGCCTGGCACTGCTGGTCCTGGCGCTGCTGGTGATCGTCAGCGGTGCCGGCATGGCCTTCGCCGCCCTGGGCAACGGCCAGGCGCCGGTCAATGTGTTCTGGGCCCTGGGCAGCCTGCTCGGGCTGAACCTGCTGTTGCTGCTGAGCTGGGCCTTGGGCCTGGCGTTCGCTGGCGAACACGCGACCAGCTTCGGCCGCCTCTGGCTGTGGCTCAGCGAAAAGCTCGCCCGCGATGCCCAGGCCGCGCAACTGGCACCAGCCCTGCTGCTGATGCTGCAACGTCGGCGCCTCAACCGTTGGGCCATCGGCATGGTGGTTCATGGACTCTGGTTGCTGGCCATGCTCAGCGCGCTGGTCCTGTTGTTGATGTTGATGTCGACCCGGCGCTACGGCTTTGTCTGGGAAACCACCCTGCTGCGCGGTGACACCTTCGTCGCGCTGACCCAGGCCCTCGGTGCCCTGCCCGCCCTGCTCGGATTCAGCCTGCCCGACCCCGAAACGATCCGGGCCAGCGGCAATACCGCGTTGGACCTGGAGAACGCCCGGCACGCCTGGGCCACCTGGCTGGTGGGGGTGCTGGTGGTCTATGGCGTGTTGCCGCGCCTGCTGCTGGGCGGGTTTTGCCTGTGGCGCTGGCGCCATGGCAGCCGCGCCCTGAGCCTGGACCTCAATCTGCCCGGCTACGCGCAACTGCGCGAACGCCTGATGCCCAGCAGCGAGCGCCTGGGGGTCAGCGACGCGGCACCCGACGCGCAGCACAACACCCAAGCCGGCGCCACCGCCCTGGAGAGCGAAGGCGCCTTGCTGGTGGCCATCGAGCTGGACGACCAGCGCCCCTGGCCGCCGACCCTGCCGAAAACCGTGCGGGACGCCGGCATCCTCGACAGCCGCGAGTCGCGGCACAAACTGCTCGAACAATTGACCCGCTTCCCGCCGGCGCGCCTGGCGATTGCCTGCGACCCACGGCGCTCGCCGGACCGTGGCAGCCTCGGGCTGATCGCCGAACTGGCCCGCAGCGCAGGGGCGACGCGGGTCTGGCTGCTGCAGGCGCCACCCGGCCAGGCCCTGGATGCCGATCGCCTCGGCGACTGGCACGGCGCCCTGCAACAACTGGAACTGCCCTTCGCCGACAGCGCTCCGCTGAACTGGCTGGAGAGCGGCCATGACTAAAGCCCTGAAACTGGCCGTGGTCGGCCACACCAATGTCGGCAAAACCTCGCTGCTGCGCACCCTGACCCGGGACGTCGGCTTCGGCGAAGTCTCCCACCGCCCCAGCACCACCCGACATGTGGAAGGTGCGCGACTGTCGGTGGATGGCGAAGCCCTGCTCGAACTCTACGATACCCCAGGCCTGGAAGACGCCATCGCCCTGCTCGACTACCTCGAACGCCTGGATCGCCCTGGCGAACGTCTCGATGGTCCGGATCGCGTCGCCCGTTTTCTCGACGGCAGCGAAGCCCGCCAGCGCTTTGAACAGGAGGCCAAGGTGTTGCGCCAGTTGCTGGCCTCGGACGCTGGGCTCTATGTGATCGACGCCCGCGAGCCGGTGCTGGCCAAATACCGCGACGAACTGAGCGTCCTGGCCAGTTGCGGCAAGCCGCTGTTACCGGTGCTCAACTTTGTCAGCAGCGCCGAACAACGCGAGCCGCAGTGGCGTGAGGCCCTGGCCCGCCTGGGCCTGCACGCCCTGGTGCGCTTCGACAGCGTGGCCCCGCCGGAAGACGGTGAGCGGCGACTGTATGAAAGTCTGGCGCTGTTGCTGGAAGGTGCACGTCCACAGCTGGAACGGCTGGTCCTCGACCTGGAGGCCCAACTCCAGGCACGGCGGCAAAGCGCCAACCGCCTGATCGCCGAACTGCTGATCGACTGCGCGGCCTGTCGGCGCAGCGTGATCAGCGCAGCCGACGCGCAAACCCAAGCCATCGGTGAATTGCGCCAGGCCGTGCGCCGGCGGGAGCAACGCTGTGTCGAGGCCTTGCTCAAGCTCTACGGGTTCCGGCCTGGCGATGCGGCTGCCGGCGATCTGCCGCTGCTGGACGGGCGCTGGGGCGACGACCTGTTCAACCCGGAAACCCTCAAGCAACTGGGTGTGAAGGTCGGTGGCGGGATTGCCGCGGGAGCGGCGGCGGGTGCCGGTATCGACCTGCTGGTGGGTGGCCTGACCCTCGGTGCGGCGGCCCTGGCCGGTGCCCTCGCCGGCGGCGCCCTGCAAACCGCGCGCAGTTATGGCAGCCGCCTGCTGGGCAAACTCAAAGGTCAACGGGAACTGACCGTCGACGACAACGTCCTGCGCCTGCTCGCACTGCGCCAACGGCAACTGCTGAAAGCATTGGAAGCCCGTGGGCACGCGGCGATGGACAGCATCCAGATGGGCATGCCGAGGGATACCACCTGGCGTGAAGGCAAGTTGCCCGAGGCCTTGCACAAGGCCCGGGCGCACCCGCAGTGGTCATCGCTCAACCCTCAGGCCCGGTTGAACCGGCCAGAACGCCAGGAACAGATTGATCTGTTGCTGCAACGCCTGGCTGAAACCTGAAGTCGAGCCTTCAGCTATACCACTTGAACTTCAGAAAGGTCCGACCCATATATTTGATCCACTCCTCTTCGGCCCGGCTGACAATACCCTCACCGTCGATATCGAAGTAAACCACCGAGTCCAACGTCCCATTATTGTCGGTATCATGGGCCGAAGCCTTATAGATCAGAGTCTGGTTTCTGGGCGTCCCCGTCCCCTCATGAAGATGCAGCCTCACCACATTCGGTGACTTGTCACGGTGATAGTTCTCGGCAAACACCTTGATATAACGCTGCCAACTTTTCCCCCGGTTGAACCAGCCAAGCTTCAGGAAACTATTGGCACAGGCCCGGATCAGCTTTTCATCCTTGGCGTTGTCCTTGCCATCACGGTTGACGTCGCCGCCGAACTGCAAATCGGTCACCCCATCGGCGCTCACATCCACCGCCGCGGCCTTGAGCACCAATTTGTCGGGCTGACCCGACACTTCTTCATAAAAGCGCAGCAACACGGTATCGGCCCGACCATTACCGCTGCGATCCTGGGCGGTCATTCTCAGATAACGCATAAAAGACTCCTTTCCATGTGAGTCCTCACCTTAATTCGCCACAGCGATCAGTCACCAGACCAGGATTCCTGACCTTGCGTACGAATGTGCACCCACCTCTGAAAGACGCGGCGCCACTCAGGACCAACCACCGCCCAGGCTCTTGTACAGCGATATACGATTGCTCACCTGCAACAAGCGGGTCCGGATCAGGGCTTGCTGCGCCGTGCTCAGGCCACGCTGGGCATCGAGCACCTCGAGGTAGCTGTTCAAGCCATCCTGATAGAGCAATTGCGCCAACTCGACGCGGCGCGATTCGCTGCGCACCAGTCGTTGCTGCGCGTCGCACTGTCGATCGAGCGGTTCGTTCGAAGCCAGGGCGTCAGCCACTTCACGAAAGGCCTGCTGGATCGAACGCTGGTACTCGACCACAGCAATATCGCGCTGCACCTTGGACAGCTCGAGTTGCACGAAACGTCGGCCGATATCGAACAGCGGCAAGCTTACGGCGGGCGTAAAGGACCAGCCCTTGGCCTCCCCGGAGAACAGCTCACTCAACTGCGGGCTGCTGACGCCGAAGAAACCGGTCAGGGAAATACTCGGCAGGAAGGCCGCCCGGGCCGCGCCGATATTGGCATTAAAGGCCTTGAGCCGCGCCTCGGCGGCGCGAATATCCGGGCGCCGCACCAACAACTCGGAAGGCAGGCCCGGGGCAATCTCCGGTAACTGCGGCCCTTCGCCCCAGGCCCCGGAGGAAAGCCGCGCAGGGTCAATCGTCGCCCCCACCAGCAGCTCCAGGCGGTTCAGCGCCAAGCTCTGTTGCCGGGCCGCGTCGGCCATCTCGGCCTCCAGCGTCAAGGCCAGCGTATCGGCCTGGCGCAACTCCAACTCGCTCGCCAGCCCCAGTTCCTGACGGCGACCGATCAGGCGTTTCGACTCACCGGCCCGTTCCAGCAACTGGCGGTTCTGCCGGTGCAATTCAAGATAGCCACGATGTTCGTAGTAAGCCGTCGCGACCTCGCCGACCAAGCTGATCTGCACGCTCAGGGCATCTTCCTCACGGGCGACCAGACGCTGCCCGGCTTCAGCCTTCAGCGCGCGGACCCGGCCCCAGAGGTCCAGTTCAAAGGCCGTGATCCCTAGTCTGAACTGCCCCTGCTCATGGATCACCGCCTTGCGGGTGGGCGAGTCCGCTGCGGAAATTTTCTGCCGCTGCACCGAGCCGTCGACACCCCCGCCGGGCCATTGATCGGCAGCGGAAATCCCATGCAACGCTCGCGCCTCATCGATACGCAGGACGGCAACCTGCAGATCACGGTTATGCGCGCGCGCCAGCTCGATCAGCGCTTGCAGCTCGGGGTCGAGAAAGACCTCGCGCCAGTCCGGTAACGACCCGGCATCGCCCCGCCCCCCCGCTCCACGCCAATGCTCAGCCACGCTCGGTGATGGTTGCTGGTAGTCGGGAATGAACGAACACCCCGCCAACAGCAACATCACCAGCCCCGGGTAGCCTGCCTTCATCCCAGCCCCCGTCGTTGCAGAAGTCCTGGCAGCCCCGCAGCTTTCTCGTCCGAAGCCTTTTGCCGCTGGTAGAAGGCCTCCAGCCGCGCCAGGTAGAACCAGTGCTCCGGGGCCGCGCCAATAAACGACTCCATCGCCCGCGCCCATTGCGCCTGCATATCCGCCGCCGCGGTCCTGCCGATCCACTGGATCACATGCAGTTCGCCGCAACCACCGAGCCGGGCACGATGCCCCGCCAGCAGTACATCGCACTTCATTTTCGCTGCCAGGAACATCGGGCCCTTGACGAATTGCGCGGCGCGGCCGAACAGGCGCCCGTCCACCGGCTCGCCGGAGCGCACCCCACCGAAACTCACCGGCAGGTCGGCAAAGATGAGCACCTGGTCACCGCGCTTGAGCGCCCGGGCAATCGCCAGCGCGGTCTTTGGAGCGTTGCTGTCGAGAATATCCACGCGGTGACCGAAGGCTTCCAGGCTCTTGAGGGAGCGCCGGGTCAGGGGGTCGTTGAAGTTCCAGATCGGGATGATGAAACGCTTCGGGACCGGGCAGCGCTCGATCATGCAGGCCACCGCCATCCAGTACTCGCCCGTGTGGGCCAGCACGATGATCGTCGCGCGCACCCGCGTACGCGGCCAATGTTGCTCCGGGTCATGCCAGGTAATTGCGCGAATCCAGGCGCGCAGTCGCTCGGGATGATTGCGCGGGTACAGCATCTGGTAGATCGCACACTGCAACTGGATGGCGCTGTAGCGACAGGCCAATGACCGGCAGGCGCGAGGTTCCAATCCGAACAGTTCGAGATTCTGTCGGCAGGTGTTGTAGTCCGCGCCGCGCCACACGGCCGGCAACCGCAGCAGGAAGGCCGGCAACAACGGCAAGCAACGGTGCGCAAACTTCAGCCGAAAGATCAGGGCCAGCCCCTTGATCAGGCGCGCGCGTAGCCCGGCCTTGCAACGCATCCACCACAACCAGCGGCGGATCGGCCAACCCGGGCGAAACGGATTCATCGCGCCGCGCCGCTCAAGGGCCGCAAACGCCCCTGGTGCATCAGCAGTACCGTGTCGCAGGCCTGGGCCACGGCCTTGTCGTGGGTCACAATCACACACAGCATCGGCAAGTGGCGCACGGTCTCGATAATCACATCGCGGGCACCGGGGTCCAGATGGGAGGTCGGTTCATCGAGCAACAACAACTCCGGACGCCGATACAACGCCCGGGCGATCAGCAAGCGTTGTTTCTGCCCCGAGGACAATTGCACGCCCATGGGGCCGAGCAAGGTGTTGAAGCCGTTGCTCAGTTTCAGGACGCTTTCCAGCAGTCCGGCCTGCTCGACACAGGTCTGCAAACGCGAGCCGTCCAATGGGTCGCTGTCCATCAGGATATTCTCGATCACCGTACCGGCGATGATCTCGTCGTGCGCGGTGACATAGGCCACGCTCTGGCGGTAGCGACGCAAACCGAAATGCCGCATCGCCAGGCCGTTGATCCTGAAGCGTCCCGTGTCCAGGGCATAGAACCCGGCGAGCACTTTCAGGAAGGTGCTCTTGCCGCAACCCGAAGGGCCGAATATCGCGATGCGCCGGCACCGGCCTTCCAGGCTGAAACTCAGGTCCTCGAAGGTTGGCCGGTCGAACGAACTGTAGCGAAAGCGCGCGCCCTCGATCTGGATCGAGCGCAAGGGTGGCTGCTGGCCAAGAGGATCGGCGCTGTACACGCTCGACTCCACCTGCTCGACCGGCTCATCGACGATTTCCTCGACCCGCTTGAGCTCGACCTTCACCAGCCGCAGGTTCATATAGCTGTCGACCACCTTCAGCGCGCAGCCCATGAACATGTCCTTGTAGAGGACGAAGGCGAACAGGTCACCGACGCTGTTCTCGCCATGGAGCACGGCCAGCGCGCCGAGGGCGCTGACCAGCAGCGAATGGCCGTGGGACAGCCCTTCATGCACCACCTGGTTCATCGCCTGCAAACGCTGGACGCCGGCGCGGGCCATTTCGGTGTCGGTGTGCTGGTTGCTCCAGTTCGCCAGCTTCGCCGCTTCGTAGTTGTAGAGCTTCATCGACTCGACATTGCCCAGGGTGCCGAGCAAGGTCACGTTGCGCGCCGTCTCGGCTTCGATCGAGGTTTTGTGGTGCTTCTCCATCACCGGCAGGGTCAGGCCACGAAACAGGAAAAACAGCAGGCACAACAGCAGTGACAAGGCCGCCAGCTTGGCGTTGATCAAGGCCATCAGCGCGAGAAACGCCACGCCGAAGGCCAGGTCGATGGCGATATCCATCCAGCCGGCGGTGAACTGCACGAAGGCTTTGTCGGTGGCCTGGGTCCGCCGCAGGATATCGCCGGGGGCGCGGCGTTCGAAGTAACTCACCGGCAGCCGCAGCAGCCAGGCGATAACTCCGGTGGACAGGTCCTGGCTCAGGGCGATGCGCAGGCGCATATCGAGGAGCGCGCGCAGCCAGGCGGCGAGGCTCTTGAACAGAAAGATCCCGCCAAAGACGTAGAGGATCAGAAACAGGAAATCCTCGTCGTTCTTCGCCACCACTTCATCGATGGTCAGGGAAAACAGCTTGGGCGCGGCGATGGCGCCGAAGTAACCAACCACCGAGAGCAGGCCCATGGGCACCAGGTAACGCAGCAGCCAGGTGTTGTTGCGCAGCACGCCGAGCGGGCCGAAGGTGCCGGGCATCCGCCGCTGGACCTGGGTGGTAAAGCCCAGCCCCGGAAGCATTTCCAGCGCCGCGCCGCTGAACATCGACAGCGCCTCTTCCCAACTATAGAAGCGCCGCCCCACCGCCGGATCGACGATATGCAGCCCCTGGCGGTTGGTCGACTGCAGCACGACGAAGTGCATGTTGTTCCAGAACAGGATCGACGGCGTGCGCAGTTGCCGCACGTCATGCAACTGCAAGCGTAGCGGGCGGCAGCTGAAGCCCAGCTCCTCGCTGACCTTGATCACCTGGAACAACGACATGCCGTCCCGCGCCACCCGGTAGCGCTGGCGCATCTCGCGCAAGGTCAGGGCCTTGCCGTGATAACCGGCGACCATGGCAATCGAGGCCATGCCGCATTCGGACATTTCGTCCTGGAGAATCACCGGGACCGTGCGCTGGAACAGCTGCCGCGAGCGGGCCAGGGCCTCGCGCAGCGATTGCTTGAGCCGGCTCATGCCGACTCACCCACGGGCCGCGCCGAGGCACCTCGCGCTGGTAGATAGTCGGGATTGCCCGCCAGCCCGCGGAGCACCGGCAGGAACAACCACTCCATCAGGTTCAGGCGTTCCAGGCGCAGCGAACCGCTGAGGGTCATACCGTCCTTGAGCCAGTCCTGGCGGATCTTGGTGCGCGGGTCGGAAAAATCGAGTTTCACCTCGGCCCGATAGGTCGGCCCCGGTTCCTCGCTATCGGTCCTGGCACCGGGCGGGGCTTCGAGATAGGTACTGGCGGTGCTGCGCACGATCTGCCCCTTGATCACGCCGTAGCGCTCATAGGGAAACGCATCGACCCGCACGATGACCTCGGTACCGGCGCTGGCGAAACCAATGGCTGCCGGACTGACATCGAGGATCACCACCGGCGCCTCGTGCAGGGCCCGGCTGATGCGTAGCAACATCATCGGCTGGCCGCCCTGGGCCCGGGCACCGGGAAATACCGAGACGGCATCGACGACCCCCTCGACGGGCGACAACAGGACATATTCCTGGCTTTTGTTGAGGGTCTCGAGGCGCTCGCGCAGGTCGTGACGTTGCCGGGCGAGGTCACTGACGCGGCTGGCGAGGGTGTGATCGGCCTCACTGCCGCGCTGCTCCAGCTCAAGGATCCGCTGTTGCGCGCTGGCCTGGGCCAGGTCGTTATTGGCCAGATCCTGGAGCACCGCCTCGTGCTTGACGATCGCCTCGTTCAGCGCCGCCACGGACACCGCGCCCTCGGCCGCCAGGCGCTCGTGACGCTGGCGGTTTTCCTGGGCAATGGCGGCCCGGCGCTGGATCGAACGCTTGATGGTGGCGGTGAGTTGCAGATCCTTGTGCAACTGCCCGATCTGCAATTGCAGGAGTTTTTGCTGGGTTTCGTGGGCCGAGCGGGCCTGGGTTTCATCGCCGGCGGCATCGTCCAGCAGGCTGCCCAGACGCTCGGCGCTTTGGGCGGAAAGGGGTTTGTCGCTGCCTTCGTTGAAGCTTTCCGGCTCCAGGGTACGGATCCGCACCAAGGGCTGGTCCTTGCTCACCGACGCGCCGGCCTCGACCAGCACTTCGCGGATATGGGCGGGGCGCTCACTGGTGATGCGGACCACATCGCGGGTGAGGATCCGGCCCTGGACATCTTCTTTCTTCGCGTAGTTGCCGATAAACAGCAAGACCAGGCCACCGGCGAAAAACAGGCAGACGAACCAGGCGAAGACCACGGGTGCCAGCGCCGCTCGCGGCGCGACCTTGCCCAACTCAAGCATAGGTGAACTCGTGCATGACAACCGACGCGACAGGGCTCGCGCCGATGAAGGAATACAACCTTGAGGACACTGAGCACTTTGTAGGAGCCAGCTTGCTGGCGATGGACGTCAACGATAATGCGGGGCATCTGAAACCACGCGGCGCCCTTGAGTTCATCGCGAGCAAGCTCGCTCCTGCACGCCCTGGCAGCGGGATCAGCTGGCTTTTTTCAGGCCTTCGGAGATCCAGTCGACGGCTTTGTCGAGGATCGGACCGAAGTCGGTGAAGAACCCGGAACCACGAACGTCCTGGGTCTCTTCGAGGGTCATTTCCTGAAGGGTGTTTTCTTGTTGGGTTGCTTCCAGCATAGGTATGGACCTCGGCATTATTATTGGATGAAGACAACATCGAGTCGTCCGGCGAGAGCACCGGCGAATCGAACTTTCAGGCAGTTCCGGAACGACGCGCCGTGCTTGAACTGCGAGTGCCATCTTCGGCCAAGGTCGTATTTATTTATATCCGAATAGTCTCTGGAGAACGGCGTAAAGCCGCATGAGCATGTAGGAACTGCGCCCGCCCTTCTGGATGTACCGAATTCCCCTGTAGGGGCCCGGCTTGCCGGCGATGGCGGCCGGGCAGACACCGCAAGACTCAATGGCCTCATCGCTGGCAAGCCAGCTACAAGGTTCGTGGTGTAGATGAAGTCGATGTGAGGATCAGCAGCTGCGTCGCCTTGGCGCGCAACAGTTGCAGGTCGATCACCGGCACTTCCTCGCACTTGGCCTGCTCGTCCCAATGGCGCATCCGCAGGCTCACGGCACACAAAGGGTTCAGCTCGAATTCCCGGGCTTCGTCCTCCGTCATCAGCCCGCCCTGGTATTCCAGAGTCCGGCGACTCGCTTCGCTCAAACGCTCGTAGTACCCAGGCTCGCGCAACGTCAGAAAACGCTTGGCCTGGACGTGATACTCCACCAGCCGCGCCAGCCGCTCGCTGAAGCCGGCCCGGCGCAAATAATCGGCACCGAGGCGCTCGTGACTGACCACGCCATAACCGCCCATATCCCCCGCCGGTTGTTCACCAGACGGGCAGATATGCCCGATGTCATGGAAGAACGCCGCCAGCACCACTTCATCGTCGAAGCCCTCGGCCAAGGCCAACTGCGCGGCCTGGGACATATGCTCCAGCTGGGATACCGGCTCACCGATGTAGTCGGCGTTGCCAAACTGCCGGTACAAACCGAAGACTTCATCCAGCACCTGCTCGACGGACCTCATGCCGACTCCCCCAGCAAGCGGGCGATATTGCCTTCGGCCAGGGCCGGGCCGACGCTCATGCCAACACCCGTGTGCATCAGCGCGGCGCTCAGCCCCGGTGCGGCCCGAAGAAACGAAAACGGTCCCGGCCCCTTGGCACCGTAAACCCCTTGCCAGCGCTCCAGCACCCGCACCTTGCAGCCCAGGGTGTGCTCGGCCAGCTCCAGCAGCCAGGTATCGACCGGTTCGGCATTGAACGGCGAGGCATCGCTGCCGTAGTGGTGGGAGTCGCCGATGATCAACTCGCCATAAGGCGTCGGGCTGATCAGCAGGTGAATGCCGTGTTCGTGCAGGTGCGGACTGTCGCGCAGGATCTCGGCCTGAACGGCCGCCGCCTCCGGCAGGTCGGCAAAGGCGCCGTAGTGCACGCAACTCAGGCCGGTGAGCAGCGCGTGTTGCAGGTTCAGCTCGACCTGGGGTCGGGCGCGGAGCATTTGCAGGCGGCAGATGCTCGGTTGCAACTGGCTGATGGGCTCGGCTAGCAGGGTCTGATAATCGTGGCCGGAACAGACGATGATCTGTTCGGCGTGAAAGGTGCCGGCGGTGCTATGCAACCGGCCGGGCTCGACTTCGCGGACCAGGGTCGAGAAGTGGAAGGTCACGCCCAGTTCCCGTCGCAGGTACTCGATCAGCGTCGGGATCGCCTCGCGGGAGTAGAGCTGCTGGTCGTCAAGGCCGTGCAGGGCGGCGCGGTGATGACCGAACTGGCCGCCGTAGAGATCGTTCAGCGCGGCGCCGCGCAGCAGTTCGACGCGGTAACCCTGTTCCTCGGCGCGACCGGCGCAGAAGGCGTCCAGCAGATGTTCTTCAGCTTCGGTGCGGGCAAACAGGTATGAGCCGTTGCGCTTGAGGGCGAAGCCGGCCTGCTGCGCCCAGTTAGCCCAGATATCGCGGCTGGCGCGGGCCAGCTCGGACATGATGCCCGGCGGTTGGCCGGTGACCAGGGCCTGGCCGAAATTGCGCACCGAAGCGCCCAGGGGCGTGGTGCTGCGTTCGAAGACCGTGACCTTGAGGCCGCGCCGGGCGGCGGCGTAGGCGTGGGACAGGCCAAGGATGCCAGCGCCGACGATGAGGATGTCGCTGTGATTTTTCATTGAAGGGGGGTCCTGAGGGGAATGGCCGCTGCGCGGTTCGCGGGCAAGCACCGCTCCCACAGATCCGTGTCGTACGCACATGATGTGTTCGACGCGAACCTGTGGGAGCGGTGCTTGCCCGCGAAGAGGCCCGCGAGTCAGACAAAGATGTTACTGAGGCAATTTCTCCGACTTGCCGTCATAGCGCTTGCGCCATTCAGTAAGAATTTCGTCGCGGTTCTTCGACGCCCAGACAAAGTCGTTCTTGATCAGACGCTGCTCGTAGTCCGCCGGCAGTTCGGTCTGCGGTTTGGCAATGCCCGGCTGCGCCAGCACGGCGAAGTTTTCCTTGTACAGCTCCATGGCCGCGGGGCTGGACGAGAAGTCCGCCAGCTTCTTCGCCGCCTCTTCATGCGGCGTACCCTTGATCACCGCAGTAGCCTCGATCTCCCAACCCAGGCCTTCCTTCGGCAGGATGATGTCCAGTGGCGCACCCTGGCGCTTCAGCTGCACCGCCGGGTATTCAAAGGAAATACCGATCGGGAACTCGCCCGCCGCCGCCAGCTTGCACGGCTTGGAGCCGGAGTGAACGTACTGGCCGATGTTCTGGTGCAGCTCATCCATGTACTTCCAGCCCTGCTGCTGGCCAAAGGTCTGCAACCAGGCGCTGACATCCAGGAAGCCGGTGCCGGAAGAGGCCGGGTTCGGCATCACGATCTTGCCCTTGTACTCGGGCTTGGTCAGGTCCTGCCAGCTCACCGGCTTGCTCAGGTGCTGCTTCTCGGCTTCGACGGTGTTGAAGCAGATGGTTGCCGCCCAGACGTCCATGCCGACCCACGCCGGCGGGTTCGCCGCGTCACGGTAGTGGTTGCCGATCTTGCCCAGGTCCTTGGGCGCGTAGCTTTGCAGCATGCCCTGCTGATCGAGGATCGCCAGGCTGGAAGCCGCCAGGCCCCAGACCACGTCAGCCTGCGGACGCGCCTTCTCGGCCAGCAGCTTGGCGGTGATAATGCCGGTGGAATCGCGCACCCACTTGATCTCCACGTCCGGGTAGGTGGCCTCGAAGGCTTTCTTGTAGGCGGTCAACTGCTCGGACTCGAGGGCCGTGTACACGGTCAACTCGGTTTTCGCGGCAAAGGCATTCAGGCTGAAAGCAGTGAGGACAGCAGCGGCAAGAGCCAGGGGCTTGAACATGATGCGGTTCCTTGGTGAGTGCGGTTGGGGTTGGGCAAAGCGTTGGCGCGGGATCAATGGCCAGGCTCGGTCTGCCGCCAGGCCTGGGAGCGGCGCAACACGCCGCGCGAAGCCCAGGCCAGCAGCAGCGACACGGCCACCGAGGTAAACAGGATCAGACTCGACATGGCGGCGGCACCGCCGACATTGCCGGCGTCATCCATGTTCAGCACCGCCACCGCCGCAAGGATGGTGTCGGGGCTATAAAGAAAGATCGCCGCCGACACCGTGGTCATCGCCGAGACGAACAGGTAGCGGACGATGTCGAGCAACGCCGGCAGGCAGATCGGCAGCGTGACCCGCAGGTAGTGCCGGTAGAGCGGCGCCTTGAGCGACAGGGCGGCGGCCTCGAACTCGTTGTCGAGTTGGCGCAGCGCGGTGCTGGCGGTCATCTGCGCGGTGGTCAGGTAATGGGCGATGGTGCAGACCACCAGCAGGGTCATGGTCCCGTAGAACACATTCAACGGGTTGCCGTTGAGGTTGAAGAAAAACACGTAGCCCAAGCCCAGGACCAGACCCGGAACCGCCATCGGCACAAAGCCGAGAATGCGCAAGGCCAGGTTAAGGCCACTCTGGCCGCGGGTTTTCTCCATCAGGTAGGCCCCGGTGAAAATCAGCCCACTGCCCATCAGCGCCGTGCACAGCGCCAGGGTCAGGCTGTTGCGGTAGGCCAGCCAGCCGCTGCCGGTGGTCGCATTGAAGGCGTAGTGACTGAACGACAGCGACAGGTTGTACGGCCAGAACTTCACCAGCGACGAGTACACCGCCATGCCGAATACCAGCAGCAGGGCCGCGCAGATCAGCAGCACAATCACCAGGTAGCAGGCATCACGCCGCCATGACGGCGCCGCTTTGAACACCTGGGCGCGCCCGTTCATGGCCTCGCCATGACGCCGCCGCAGCCAGGCATCGACGACAAAACTGAACAGCGCCGGCAGTAACAGGATCATGCCGATCAAGGCGCCACGGCCGAACTGCTGCTGGCCGACCACTGCCTTGTAGGCTTCGAGCGCCAGCACCTGATAGTCGCCGCCCACCACCACCGGCACGCCGAAGTCGGTGATGGTCAGGGTGAACACCAGGCAGAAAGCGGCGAACAGCGCCTGGCGACTGGCCGGCCAGGTGATGCTGCGAAACGCCTTCCAGGGCCCGGCGCCCATGCTCGACGCAGCGTCGAACAAGCGCGCATCGGCCAGGGACAAGGCCGAGATCAGGATCATCAGGGCATGGGGAAAGGTGTAGATGACTTCGCCGAGGAGCATGCCCCAGAAACCGTAGATATTCTCTGACAGCAGGCCACGCAACAGGCCCTGGTTACCGAACAGGTAGACCAGCGCGATACCCGGCAACATCGACGGCGCCATCAGCGGCAACAGCGACAAGGCGCGCCACAACGGCTTGGCCGGGATCAGCGTGCGTTGCAGGGCGTAGGCAAACAGATAAGCCAGCGGTACGACGATGGCCGCAACGCTGAGGGAAACCTTCAGGCTATTGCCCAGCAGCCAGTGGAAATTGTCGCTGTTCAGCAGTTCCTTCGCCGCGACCCAACCACCGCCCTGCCCGGCTTCACTGCTGAAGCCGCGCCAGAAGATCGCCAGCAACGGCAGCAGCACCGCCACACCCAGCAGGCAAAGCCAGAGCAGCTTGCCGCCGACCACGAACAGGCGGTCGCCGAAGCCGACCCGGGCGGTCTTCACGCTCGACTGCCGGGACAGGGGCAGGCTGATTTCCGCGGCCATCTCAGGCAAACACCTGGAGGCTGTGGGGTGGCAAGGCCACCCAGATATCCGGCGCACCGAGGCGCGGCATGTCCTGTGGACCGACTTCGGCCAACAGCGCGTGCCCGGGCAATTGGTTGAGTTCGAAACGCATGCGGCAGCGATTGCCGAGAAAGGTGATTTCACGCACCCGCGCCGGGAACAGGTTTTCCTCATGCACCGCTGGGTTGACGTTGATCGCTTCAGGGCGGCAGAACAGTCGACCGGAGGCGGCGCGGGCGCTGCCATCGGCCAGGCGCACATCCATGCCGCCGACCCGCGCATGGCTGTCGCTGCTGCGCTGGAACGGCAGCCAGTTGCCCTGGCCAACGAACTCGGCGACGAACGGCGTGGCCGGCTTGTCGTAGATTTCCTGGGGCGTGGCGTATTGCTCGACCTTACCGTTGTTCATCACGGCGATGCGGTCGGCCATCAGCATGGCCTCGTCCTGGTTGTGGGTGACCATCAGGGTGGTCACGCCAAGGTTGCGTTGCAGCTGGCGCAGCTCGGTGCACAGATGCTCACGGACCCGGGCGTCGAGGGCCGACATCGGTTCGTCGAGCAGCAACAGCGAGGGCGCCGGGGCCAGGGCGCGGGCCAGGGCCACCCGTTGTTGCTGGCCGCCGGAGAGCTGGCCGGGGTATTTCTTTTCGCTGCCGAGCAGGCCGACCAGTTCCAGCATCTGACCGACGCGCTTGCGGGTTTCCTCGCGGCTACTGCCGGCGAGACCGTAGGCGATATTCGCTTCAACCGTCAGATTGGGGAACAGCGCGTAGGACTGGAACAGGATGCCGTAGTCGCGGGCTTGTGGCGGCAGGTCGGAGACATTGCGTTCGCCGAGGAACAGCTCGCCGTCGTCCTGACGCTCCAGGCCGGCGATGCAGCGCAACAAGGTGGTCTTGCCGCAGCCGGACGGGCCGAGCAGGCAGACCAGCTCGCCGGCGGCCACGTCCAGGGAGACGTTGTCCAACGCGGTGAAGGCGCCGAAGCGCTTGCGCACACCACGGACCTTCATCGGGGCGCCGGGGTTGGCCAGAGCGTTGGCGATCGAGTTGTTCATGGACGGACCTCATCAAGCGGATGAGGGTCATGCTAGGGAGCTAATGCGTAGGCTATGTGGCAACGAGGCCAAAGCTACCGATAGTGGTATTGGTAGATTTGGGTTGGGGATCGGTGTTGTCCGGACTGACGCTTTCGCGGGCAAGCTCCGCTCCCACAGGTTTTCTACCGTATACGAAACTTTGGTACGACACGAACATTGTGGGAGCGGAGCTCGCCCGCGAACCGCTCCCACAGGTTTGCTACCGTATACGAAACTTTGGTACGACACGAACATTGTGGGAGCGGAGCTTGCCCGCGAACCGCCGCGCAGCAGGCGGCCATTCACCACGGAACTATCAGGCCGGCGCCATTTCCTGCGCCAACCCCAGAAACGCCGCTGGCAGGCGCGCCGCCTTGCGTTCCTTGAGGCAATACAGGTACTCGGCGATCTGCGGCGCGTTCTCCAGGCTCAGAACCCGCAACTGCGGGTCATGCGGGACTTCCTGGCGAGCAATCAGGCTGATGCCGATATTGCGCAGCACCGCCTCGCGGATCGACTCACGACTGCCGATCTCCAGCAGCGGCCCGAAACTCACCCCGGCACCGTGCAAAAACTCTTCGGTCAGGCGACGGGTGGTCGAGCCCACCTCGCGCATCAGCAGGCAATGCCCGGCCAGCGCGCTCAGCGGCACATGATCGTGCACCGCCAACGGATGGTTGCGATGCACCGCCAGGACCAGCGGGTCGCTGCCCAGCAAACGGCGGATCAGGCGCGGGTCGTCGAGCAACTGCGACGAGGCCGCCACATCAACCCGATAATCCTCCAGCGCCTCCAGCACCTGCTGGGAGTTGCCGATTTCCACCGATACGTCCACCTGCGGCAAGCGCTCGCGAAAGGCCTTCACCAGATCGAGGATGTAGTACGGCGCCGTCGCGGCAATGCGCAAAGTGCCCTGCACCTGCCCGGCGTTACGCAGGAAAAACTCGATATCGGCCTCCTGCTGCAACAGCGTCTTGACCATCGGCAGCAAACGCGCGCCGTCTTCACTGACGCTCAGCCGCCGACCGCCGCGATAGAACAACTCGACCGAGTACTGGCTTTCCAGATGGCGGATCTGGGTGGTCACCGTGGGCTGGCTGAGCCCGAGCTTTTTCGCCGCCAGGGTGATGCTGCCCAGGCGGGCGACCAGGTAAAACGCCTTCAGCTCGGCACTCAGCACATCACTCTCTCATTCGTTTACTTGCGCAACAGACGCAACCCGTTGAACACCACCAGCAGGCTGACGCCCATATCGGCGAACACCGCCATCCACATGGTCGCCAAGCCCAGGAAGGTGACCGCGAGGAAAATCGCCTTGATCACCAGGGCCAGGGCGATATTTTGCCTGAGGATACGCGCGGTCTGGCGCGAAAGGCGAATGAAAGCCGGGATCTTGCGCAGATCATCGTCCATCAGGGCGACATCGGCGGTCTCGATGGCGGTGTCGGTACCGGCGGCGGCCATGGCGAAACCGATCTCGGCGCGGGCCAGGGCCGGGGCATCGTTGATGCCGTCGCCAACCATGCCGACCTGATGGCCACGGGTATACAGCGCTTCGATGGCCAGCAGTTTGTCGCTGGGCAGCAGGTCGCCGCGGGCCTCGTCGATCCCGACCTGGGCGGCAATGGCGGAGGCAGTGTGGACATTGTCCCCGGTCAACATCAGGGTCTTGATCCCCAGCGCGTGCAACTCGCGGATCGCCTCACGGCTGGAGGCCTTGACGGTATCGGCCACGGCGAACAACGCCAGTGGACCGGAGTCGTCAAGCAACAGCACCACACTCTTGCCTTGTTTTTCCAAGGCGAAGAGTTTTTCTTCCAGGGCCGCCGAGCAGAGGCCGAGGTCTTCCACCAGCCGATGATTGCCCAGGTGATAACCCTTGCCGCCGACCTCGCCGCGCACGCCACGCCCGGCCAGGGCCTCGAAGGCTTCGACATCGCGCAGCGCCCACTGTTTGTCCCGCGCATCCTTGGCAATCGCCAGGGACACCGGGTGATCGGAGCGCGCCGCGAGGCTGGCGGCGATCAGCGGTGCAGTCTCGAGAAACAGTGGGTTGAGGGTCAGGTAGTCGGTCAGCACCGGCTTGCCATGGGTGATGGTGCCAGTCTTGTCCAGGGCCAGGTAATCGAGCTTGTGCCCGCTTTCCAGATACACCCCGCCCTTGACCAGGATGCCCTTGCGGGCGGCGGCGGCCAGGCCGCTGACGATGGTCACCGGGGTCGAGATCACCAGCGCGCACGGACAAGCAACCACCAGCAGGACCAGCGCCCGGTAGATCCAGTCGAACCACAGGCCATTCATGAACAGCGGCGGCAGCACCGCCACCGCCAGGGCGAAGGCGAATACCGCCGGGGTGTAGATTTTCGCGAAGGTGTCGACGAAACGCTGGGTCGGTGCCCGCGCGCCCTGGGCCTGCTCGACGGCATGGATGATCCGCGCCAGGGTCGAATTCCCCGCCACCGCCGTCACCCGATAGTCCAGCGAGCCAGCCTGGTTGATGGTGCCGGCGAAAACCTTGTCACCCGGGTTCTTCTCGATCGGTAGGCTTTCACCGGTGATCGGTGCCTGATCGACACTGGAGCTGCCATAGACCACTTCGCCGTCGAGGCCGATGCGCTCACCGGGTCGCACCCGCACCAATGCGCCCAGTTCAATGCTTTTAACCTCGCGTTCGGCCCATTCGCCGTCAGCCTGGCGCACCGTGGCCTTTTCCGGCGTCATCTGCATCAGGCCGCTGATGGCGTTGCGCGCGCGGTCCAGCGACTTGGCTTCGATCAACTCGGCGATGGTGAAGAGGAACATCACCATTGCCGCTTCCGGCCACTGGCCGATCAGTACGGCGCCGGTCACGGCGATGCTCATCAGCGCGTTGATGTTCAGGTTGCGATTCTTCAGGGCGATCCAGCCCTTTTTATAGGTGGTCAGGCCGCCGCTGAGGATGGAAACCAGCGCAATGATTGCCACCACCCAGGTCGGGGCCACGGCGGTGAAGTGAATCACTTCGGCGACCAACGCGCCGACACCGGACAGTGCCAGGGGCCACCAGGGCTTTTTCACTGGCGGCTGGCTTGGGGTTTCGGCGCTCGCGCCTTCTTCCAGCGGCTCGGCCTGCATGCCCAGGGACTGGATGGCCGCGACAATTGGTGTAGTCGACGGCAGGTCATGGGTGACACCGAGGATCCGATTGATCAGGTTGAACTCAAGCTGCTGCACACCCGCCAGCTTGCCGAGCTTGTTCTGGATCAACGTCTGCTCGGTGGGGCAGTCCATGGCTTCGATGCGGAAACGGCTCAACCGTGCGTCGGCGCTGGTGGTCTCACTGAGTTTGATCAGCGCGGGCGCTTCGGCGCTCGAACAGCAGCTGTGCGCAGGCCCGGCCGCCCCATGGGAGTGAGGAGCCTTCACCGGCTGGAGGACACGAAAAGACTGAGGCGCCGGCTTATCGGCAGGACCGTGGTCATGGCCGTGATCGTGATCAGCATGCGCGTGATCGCTGCCGGGTTTGGGCGAAGTATGGATGGAGTCGCTCATGGGGTACGTCCCTGAAAGTGCTTGTTGCCAAGTGAACACCCTGTAGCCACTATAGGGTCAAGCACCCATTGGCGAGATCGAACGATGAAGATTGGCGAACTGGCGAAACTCACCGACTGCCAGGTGGAAACCATCCGCTATTACGAAAAGGAAAACCTGCTGCCGGAACCGGCGCGCAGCGAGGGTAACTATCGCCTGTATACCCAGGCGCATGTGGAACGCCTGACCTTTATCCGCAACTGCCGCAGCCTGGACATGACGCTGGAAGAGATTCGCAGCCTGCTGGACCTGCGCGACAGCCCGCAGGATCAGTGCGAAAGCGTGAATGCGCTGATTGATGAGCATATCCATCACGTCAAGGCGCGGATTGACGGGTTGCTGGCGTTGCAGACGCAGTTGCTCGACCTGCGCCAGCGCTGTGGCGGCGGGCCGGATCTGGATCAGTGCGGGATTTTGCAGCGGTTGGAAGTCAGCGGCAGCGTGGTGGCGGCTGAAGAGCATTCACATGTCGGAAGAAGTCACGGGCATTGAGGGCCCTTTCGCGGGCAAGCTCCGCTCCCACATTGGGTCCTGAGTCGTACACACCTTCTGTGGACGGCACAAACCTAATGTGGGAGCGGAGCTTGCCCGCGAAGAAAACAACTCGGTCCAGAACCAGGCTCAGACCGCCATCGGCGCCGTCATCGGCGCATGGTGCTGGTAGCCTTCCAGTGAAAAATCGCCAGGTTCCACCAACTCCAGCCACTCCGGCTGGTACACCCCAGTCTTGGCAAACTCCGGCACACGCTCGGAAATCACCAGCTTCGGCATCGGAAACGGCTCGCGGGTCAGCTGTTCATTAAGCATGTCCAGGTGGTTTTCATACACATGGGCATCGCCAATAAAATAGGTGAACCAGCGCGGCGTATAACCGGTCAGACGCCCGATCAGGCTCAGCAGCGCGGCGCCTTCGGTCAGGTTGAACGGCGTGCCCAGGCCCAGGTCATTCGAACGGATGTAGAGGGTCAGGGAAATCTCCTTCGTCTCCACATTCGGATGGAACTGATAGAGCAAATGGCACGGCGGCAAGGCCATTTCATCCAGCTGCGCGCAGTTCCAGCCATGGAACAGGATCCGCCGGCTGCCCGGGTCCTTGATGATGGTGTCGACGCACTGGCGCACCTGGTCGATGGCCTTGTACAGCACCACATAGGCCAGGCCGTTTTCCTCACCCTCGGCAATCTGCCGGTAACCCTGGCCCAAGGTCTGCTCGATAGCCGCGACGTTGCTCTTGGCAATCTGCTTGTACGCCGGCCATTTACGCCACTGCACCCCATAGATCTCGCCCAGGTCGTCTTCGCCCTGGCGGAACGGGTTGGCCAGCCACTGGGCGTTTTCGTTGGCGTTCTGGTCCCAGACCTTGCAGCCCAACGCACGAAACTCAGCGGCGTTGTTCACCCCACGGAGAAAACCGCACATCTCGCCGACGGCGGACTTGAAGGCCATCTTGCGGGTGGTGATCGCCGGGAAACCTTCCTTGAGGTCATAGCGCAGCATCGCCCCGGGAAAACTGATGGTGTTCACCCCGGTACGATTGGCCTGCTTGGTGCCGTTGTTGATGACGTGGGCGACCAGTTCGAGATATTGCTTCATGAGTTACCTGCATCCTTGAATGCGGGGCCCGTGGGCCCCGATCCGAATTTAAAGCGCGGCGCCTTTCGCGGCCGGTGGAGTCGCGGCGCGGTGATAGGCGAACCACAGCAAGCCCAGGCCGCCAATGATCATCGGCAGACTGAGAATCTGCCCCATGGTCACCCAGCCGAACGCCAGATAGCCGAGTTGCGCATCCGGCACCCGGACGAACTCGACGACAAAACGGAAAATCCCGTAGAACAACGCGAACATACCCGAGACCGCCATGGTCGGCCGCGGCTTGCGCGAGAACAACCAGAGGATCACGAACAGGGCCACACCTTCCAGCGCGAACTGATACAGCTGCGACGGGTGACGCGGCAACTGGGCCGGGTCGCTGAACGGCGGGAAGACCATCGCCCACGGCAAATCAGTCGGTTTGCCCCACAGCTCGGCGTTGATGAAGTTGCCGATACGCCCGGCACCCAGGCCGATTGGCACCATCGGCGCGACAAAGTCCATCAGTTGGAAGAACGACTTGCCGTTGCGCCGACCAAACCACCAGGCGGCAATCATCACCCCGATAAAGCCACCATGGAACGCCATGCCGCCCTTCCAGACCTCGAAAATCAGCGTCGGGTTCGCCAGGTAAGCGCTCAGGTCATAGAACAGCACATAACCCAGACGCCCGCCGACGATCACGCCCATGGCCAGCCAGAAAATCAGGTCGGAGAGTTTTTCCTTGGTCCAGGTCGGGTCGAAACGGTTCAGGCGCCGGGAGGCCAGCAGCCACGCACCGCCAATGCCGACCAGGTACATCAGGCCGTACCAGTGGATTTTCAGCGGGCCGATGGCCAGGGCCACCGGGTCAATCTGCGGGTAAGGCAGCATTGCAACTCCTCGATAGAGTAAAAATTCAGGGCCCGGCGAACAGCAATCCTCCGGGCCGGCGGGTCATCTTGCAACCGCGCCATTAAGCCAATATTGCGCTTGCACGACTGAACCGAGCCTGCGGTTCAGATCAGGAACTTCAGACCGACAACGAACAACAGGCCGGCGAACAGCCGCTTGAGCAACAGCGGCGACAGCTGGTGCGCCAGCTGCACGCCGAAACGAGCAAAAAACATACTGGTCAGGGCAATCCCGAGCAAGGCCGGCAGATAGATAAAGCCCAGGCTGTGGGCCGGCAACAACGGATCGTGCCAACCCAGGATCATGAAACTCAAGGTGCTGGCCAGGGCTATCGGCAAGCCGCAGGCCGAGGAGGTCGCCACCGCCTGTTGCATCGGCACGCTGCGCCAGGTCAGGAACGGCACGGTCAGCGAACCGCCGCCGATGCCGAAAATCGCCGAAGCCCAGCCGATCACCCCTCCCGCCAGGCCAAGGCCGAATTTGCCGGGCACGCTGCGACTGGCCTTGGGCTTGAGGTTCAGCGCCATCTGCGCCGCCACCACCAGGGCGAACACACCGATGATCTTCTGCAGGTTCGGGCCGGCGATGGCCTTGGCGGTCAACGCGCCGAGGCCCGAGCCGAGCAGGATGCCCACGGCCATCCAGGCAAAGACCGGCCAGAGCACCGCACCGCGCTTGTGATGCCCGCGAATGGTGTTGAACGAGGTGAAAATGATCGTCGCCAGGGACGTGCCCACCGCCAGGTGCGTGAGGATCAGTGGATCGAACCCTTGCAGGGTGAAACTGAACACCAGCACCGGGACGATAATGATCCCGCCGCCCACGCCGAACAGCCCTGCCAGCACACCGGCACAGGCCCCCAAGACCAGATAGAGCAGAAATTCCATGCGCGACCTCGCGAAACAAGTCCGGCATGGTAACGGAAGGACGGACACGGCTCTACTGGATGGCGATGGATACCCTGAGTAGAGTGGGCAAAAACATCGAGGACCCGCTGATGTGCCTGATTGTCTTTGCCTGGCGCCCGCGCCATGCCCAGCCGCTGATCGTCGCGGCCAACCGTGACGAGTTTTATGCCCGCCCGAGCCTGCCGCTGGCGCCATGGCCCGAAGCGCCGCAGGTCTATGCGGGACGGGATCTGGAGGCGGGTGGTACCTGGCTCGGGATCGGCCCTCGGGGACGCTTCGCGGCCTTGACCAATATCCGCGATCCGCACCAGCCGGTAGCCCGGCGCTCACGCGGGGAGCTGGTGGCACGTTTTCTTACCGAGGACCTGTCGATTGACCACTATTTAGCAGAAATTCGCGCAAGATCGCTGGAATATGCCGGTTTCAACCTGCTCTTGGGCACAACGGACACGTTGTGGCATTTCAACTCCCATGAGGGCGAGCCACGCCAGCTGGCGGAGGGTGTGTACGGATTGTCCAATGCCGGGCTCGATACGCCCTGGCCGAAACTGCTCAAGGCTCGCGCCGCATTGTCCTGGGCGCTGGCCGATCCCCGACCGGAGGCCTTGCTGGCGATGCTCGGCGATCCGACGATCGCGCCGCTTGCCGAGTTGCCGGACACCGGGGTGGGCGTGGCGACCGAGAGCCTGTTGTCCAGCGTGTTTATCGCCAGCCCCAGCTACGGCACACGGGCCAGCACGGTACTGATCAGCCAGGCCGATGGCACGCGCCATCTCGTGGAGCGCAGCTTCGGACCTTATGGCGGACATCTGGGAGAGGTGGAGCTAAAGGTCTAGCTCCCCGCCCTCAATGCGTGACGGTCGGTACCACCATCCGTGACAAGCCGAGGTTCTTCAGCGCCAATTGCAAGGTACTGCGAATCACCTGCGGGTTGTCGATGCTCATCACCTGGGCCAGTAGTTCCTGGGCCTTGCTCAGGTTGATCTGGCGCAGCATCCATTTCACTTTCGGCAAGTTGGTGGCGTTCATCGACAAGCTGTCAAAGCCCATCGCCATCAACAGCACCGCCGCCATCGGATCACCGGCCATCTCGCCGCAGATACTCACCGGCTTGCCTTCTGCATGGGCGTCACGCACCACGTTCTGCAAGGCTTGCAGCACCGCCGGGTGCAGGTAGTCGTAAAGGTCCGCGACCCGTGGGTTGTTGCGGTCCACGGCCAGCAGGTACTGGGTCAGGTCGTTGGAACCCACCGAGAGGAAGTCCACCTGCCGCGCCAATTCGCGGGTCTGGTACACCGCCGCCGGAATTTCGATCATCACGCCCACGGGCGGCATCGGCACATCGGTGCCTTCGTCGCGCACCTCGCCCCAGGCCCGGTGGATCAGGTGCAGCGCCTCTTCCATCTCGTGGATGCCCGAGATCATCGGCAGCAGGATCCGCAGGTTGTTCAGACCCTCGCTGGCCTTGAGCATGGCCCGCGCCTGCACCAGGAAGATTTCCGGGTGGTCGAGGGTCACGCGGATACCGCGCCAGCCGAGGAACGGGTTGTCTTCTTCAATCGGGAAATACGGCAGCGACTTGTCGCCGCCGATGTCCAGGCTGCGCATGGTCACCGGTTGCGGATGGAACGCCGACAACTGCTCGCGATAGATCGCCAGTTGTTCCTTCTCGCTCGGGAAGCGCTCATTGATCATAAAAGGCACTTCGGTGCGGTACAGACCGACACCCTCGGCCCCACGCTGCTGCGCCCGGGCCACATCCGCCAGCAGGCCGGTGTTGACCCACAGCGGCATGCGGTGACCGTCCGGGGTCACGCAGGGCAGTTCGCGCAAGGCGTCCAGGCCCTCGGACAGCTGGCGCTCTTCTTCCACCACACCGGCGTATTGCTTGCGCAGGACTTCACTCGGGTTGGTAAACACCTCGCCGCGCGCACCGTCGACGATCATCTCGATACCGTCGACCTTCGAGTATGGCAGGTCCACCAGGCCCATGACCGTCGGAATGCCCATGGCCCGCGCCAGGATCGCGACGTGGGAGTTCCCCGAACCCAGCACCGAAACCAGGCCCTTGAGCTTGCCTTCCGGCACCTCGCCGAGCATTGCCGCGGTCAGTTCTTCGCTGACCATGATGGTGTTGTCCGGGTAGACCATGGCCTGCTGACGCTCGGATTGCAGGTAGGCCAGCAGCCGGCGCCCGAGGTCCTTGACGTCCGACGCGCGCTCGCGCAGATAGGCATCGTCCATCAGCTCAAAACGGTTGACGTGATCGGTCACCACCTGGCGCAAGGCACCCTGGGCCCATTGGCCGGTCTTGATCACGTTGGTGATTTCGCTGCCCAGGGAGGCATCGTCGAGCATCATCAGATAGACGTCGAACAACGCGCGCTCTTCCGGGCGCAACTGGGTCGCGAGTTTGGCCGAGAGCGTGCGCATATCGGCGCGCACGCCTTCGATGGCGGTCTTGAACAGGGCCAGTTCGGCGTCGATATCGACAATCGCCTTGTCTGGCACCACATCCAGGTCCGCCGGCGGCAGCATGACCACCGCCGTGCCCACCGCGGCGCCCGGCGAACCCGGCACACCGATGAACTTGGCTTCCTGGATGCCCTTGCCTTCACGCCCCAACCCGCGGATCGAGCCGGTGGCTTCGGCATGGGCGATAACGCCGGCGAGCTGGGCGCTCATGGTCACCAGGAAGGCTTCTTCGCCTTCGTCGAACTGGCGACGCTCTTTCTGCTGGATCACCAACACGCCGACGACGCGGCGATGGTGGATGATCGGCGCACCGAGGAAGGAGGCGTAACGCTCCTCGCCGGTTTCGGCAAAGTAGCGATACCGCGGGTGATCGGCGGCGTTTTCCAGGTTCAGCGGTTCTTCGCGCGTCCCCACCAGACCAACCAGGCCTTCGTTCGGCGCCATGCTGACCTTGCCGATCGAGCGCTTGTTCAAGCCCTCGGTGGCCATCAGGACAAAGCGGTTGGTTTCGGGGTCCAGCAAATAGACCGAGCAGACCTGGCTGCCCATGGCCTCTTTGACGCGCAATACAATAATGCCCAACGCCGCCTTGAGATCCTTGGCGGCGTTAACTTCCTGGACGATCTTGCGCAGCGTATTGAGCATGGCTCGGGGTCGAACTCCGTGTCAGTCGCGCGCCAACAGGCGCGGGGCAAGCTCTTTGAGCGCGCGACGGTAGACCTCGCGCTTGAATGTCACCACCTGGCCCAACGGGTACCAATAGCTGACCCAACGCCAGCCATCGAACTCCGGTTTACCGGTCAAATCCATCCGCACCCGCTGCTCGTTGGAGAGCAGGCGCAGGAGAAACCATTTCTGTTTCTGGCCGATGCACAGCGGTTGGCTGTGGGTACGTACCAGACGTTGCGGCAAACGATAGCGCAACCAGCCCCGGGTACAGGCCAGAATTTGCACATCTTCGCGTTCCAGGCCGACTTCTTCGTTCAATTCGCGGTACAAAGCGTCTTCGGGCGTTTCGTCTGGATTGATCCCGCCTTGCGGAAACTGCCATGCATCTTGGTTGATACGGCGCGCCCAGAGGACCTGCCCAGCATCATTCGTCAGAATTATCCCGACATTAGGACGGAAACCATCGGGGTCGATCACGGCAACCACCTCGCAAACGCATGTCGTCGCATTGTTCCACAAAGGTTGTGAAAGCAGCAACGAGCCTGCCTACCTTATGTGCACTCTTGTGAAAAGACCGTATTCTGGAGGTCTTTTTACAGGCTTATCAGCGAGTAACCGCAATGCGTCTGGCTTTATTCGACTTGGACAACACACTTTTGGGCGGCGACAGCGACCATGCCTGGGGCGATTACCTCTGCGAACGGGGGATTCTCGATCCGGTGGCCTATAAAAACCGCAACGATGAGTTCTACCAGGATTACCTGGCCGGCCGCCTGGACAACGCCGAGTATCTGAATTTCTGCCTGGAAATTCTCGGCCGCAGCGAGATGGCGCAATTGGACGAGTGGCATCGCGACTATATGCGCGACTGCATCGAGCCCATCGTGTTGCCCAAGGGCTTGGCGCTGCTGGCCCAACATCGGGATGCCGGCGACAAGCTGGTGATCATCACCGCCACCAACCGTTTTGTCACGGCACCGATTGCCGAACGGCTTGGGGTTGAAACCCTGATCGCCACCGAGTGCGAGATGATCGACGGTCGCTACAGCGGGCGCAGCACCGACGTTCCGTGCTTTCGCGAGGGCAAGGTGACGCGTTTGATTCGTTGGTTGGAAGAGACCGGGCATGACCTGGAGGACAGCTATTTCTATAGCGATTCGATGAATGACCTGCCGTTGCTGGAGCAGGTGGCCAATCCCGTGGCGGTGGACCCGGACCCGAATCTGCGGGCCGAGGCCGAGAAGCGTGGGTGGCCGGTGATTACGCTACGCGGCTGATGGCCCTTTCGCGGGCAAGCTCCGCTCCCACAGGTCCCGAGCCGTACGCACCTTCTGCGCACGACATAACCCTAATGTGGGAGCGGAGCTTGCCCGCGAAGCAGGCGACTCGGTCCCAGACCAGGCAGGTCCAGCTCCCACAGGTCCCAAGCCGTACGCACCTTCTGCGCACGACATAACCCTAATGTGGGAGCGGAGCTTGCCCGCGAAGAAGGCGACTCGGTCCCAGACCAGGCAGGTCCAGCTCCCACAGGTCCCAAGCCGTACGCACCTTCTGCGCACGACACAAATCTAATGTGGGAGCGGAGCTTGCCCGCGAAGCAGGCGACTCGGTGTCAGATCAGGCCGGCTTGGCGACCATCAGATAAAAAATCGCCATAAACGACAAAAACGCCGGCCAGCCCAGGACAAACCACCCGCGCATATAAGTCTCGGCCTGGATCGGCATCGCCGTTCCCTCGTGCAAGGCCTGCTCGGCCATCCTGTGCACCCGGATCTGCAGCCAGACCACCGGCAACCAGCAGATCCCCGCCAACACGAACAAGCCCAGGCTCCACATCAGCCAGCTTTGCTGGATCGGCCAACCCGCCAGGTGCATCAACCCCAACCCGCTCAATGGCTGGAACACCGCCGTGGTGGTGGTAAAGGCCCAGTCGGCGAACACCAGGTGCTTGAAGGTCACCGCGATCACTTCGACCCGACCCGTGCGCCAGGCGCGCAAGGCGTAATAGGCGGAACCGGCACCCAGGCCGAAGAGAATGGTGGAAGACAGGATATGCAGGGTTTTCAGCAGCAGGTAAGCACTCATCGACGCGGTTCGGTCCAAAGCAGCCAAAGGGTCGCCACCATCAGCACCAGGTTCTTGGCGACGGCAGCATAAGGGTCAAACCAGTAGTGCGGCAGCATAAAGCTGATAATCAGGGTGTAGGCCCCCATCAACAGCAATTGCGCCCGGAACGCCCACTTGCGCGTGCGGCGCAACAGCATCCCCAGGCCCAGCAACCCGTCGCACAGCGCCCCGGCGTAGACCGCGAACACTGCGGGCGGGCCGCTGACACCCGCCTCGGCCATGATCCGCAGACTCCAGTCATAGCCCGGCCCGAGGCAAACCGCCGCCGTGCCCAGCCAGATCAACAGCATCACCGCCAGCATTAACGGCCGCAGCGCCCCTTGGACGCTCTGGCCGGCGTTTGGCCAGTCCAGCAGACGGCTCGACAGCGGCGCGACCCGGTAACCACAGACCGTGGCCAAGGCTTCGGGGTCGGCGACATTGTCGCGCTGGGCCATGCGCAGACTCTGGCGATTCAACACCCGCCAGCCCAGGCGCTCACCCAGCCAGGCGCCGGCCCGCGCCAGGATCCCCGGCGCCTTCACGTAGCGCGCGGGGGCCCACCCCTGGGCTGCACGCATCTGATCGAGTACCTGCGCCAGCGTCAGCACTTGCGGCCCCACCAGCGGCAACACCAGGGAGTGCGCCGGCCAATGCCGCAGCAGGGCCAGCACGGCGGCGCACAGGTCGTCGATATGCAGCGGTTGCAAGCGGGCCTGCAGGTCCAGCAGGGGAATCAGCGGCCACGGCGACAGCCGCGCCAACCAGGCACTACTGGCCCCGCCAGCGCCCACCAGCAACGAGGGTCGCAGCACCACGGCCGGCACGCCGAGCGCCATCAGGTAATCATCCGCCGCCGCCTTGCTCGCCAGGAACGGCACATCCGGCTGCTCGCCGGCGCCCAGCGCGGAAATATGCAGCACCCGCACGCCCCGGCGCGCCGCCAGGTCGAACAACGCCCGAGTGCCCAGGTCCTGGGTCAGGCGCAGTGCCTGCTCATCGACGCTGAGCAATCCAGCGGCATTGATCAGCAGGTCGATACCGTGGGGCAGGATGAAATGCTTGGAGTCCTCGGCCAACCGACCCAGGTCGAGCACCTGCCATTCGACACCCGGCATCGAGCGCAGGTGATGACCACGGCTGGTGGCAATCACTTCGTGACCCGCGGCATGCAACGCAGCCAGCAAATGACGACCAACGAAACCCGTGGCCCCCACCAGAAGCACCTTCATGGCAACTCCCCGGCCTGACGGTTTAAACCGGTTTCGCGCCCATCAGGCCCGCAATGGCGACAAAACAGACAGCCGTGAAAATCGCCAGGGCCAATGTGAACCCTGGATGCCGCGCCGTCATGCCACGGCGCAGGCGATTGAGACGCACCACCAGCCACACCCAGCTCAGGGTACCCAGGGTATAGAGCACGCTCGAACCCAACAGCCAGGTCTGGCCCAGCGGCCAACCGGCCAGGTGCACCAGCCACCAGCCGCTGACCGGCAGCACCGCAAGGCACAGCGCCATCAGTGCCCAGACGAAGAACCAGGGGCGCTGCAAGGTGTGATTCTGAAGGGTCGCATCGCCGGCACGGCGTCCGCGCCAAAGCCTGATCGTCACCGCCAGCGCGCTGCCGAGCAAAAGCACCGGCGCCGCACCGTGAAGCAGTTTCAAGGCAGTGAGGGTTTCCATTTCATCGTTTCCTTGGTGTTTGCGATCAACTTTCGAGCAGCTATCAAGCAACAGGTGGAACGCAACCCCTGTAGAAGCTGGCTTGCCCGCGATGGCGCCCGCACGGGCAACACAAGGCTTACGGGCCTCATCACTGGCAAGCCAGGTTCCTACAGGATTTTGTAGCGTCCTCGGGAACCGGGCTTGCCCATCAGCTTAGCAGCCATCCAACGCGTTTCAGCCGAGGAACAAGCGATACGCCGGGTTATCGCTTTCGTCCCAATACGGGTAGCCGATTTCCGCCAGCGCCGCCGGCACCAGATGCCGTTCGTCCTCCGGCACCTGCAGGCCCGCGACCACCCGGCCGTCGGCGGCGCCATGGTTGCGGTAGTGGAACATCGAGATATTCCAGCGGCCGCCGAGCTTGTTGAGGAAGTTGAACAACGCCCCCGGACGCTCCGGGAATTCGAAGCGCAGCACTATTTCGTCGCTGACATGGGCCGCATGGCCACCAACCATATGGCGGATATGCAGCTTGGCCAGCTCATTGTCGGTCAGGTCGAGCACCGGGAAGCCCTGTTCGGTCAGGCTGTCGATCAGGGCGCTACGCGGATCGCTGTCGGGGTGGGTCTGCACGCCGACGAAAATATGCGCTTCGCGACCAGTGTGATAACGGTAATTGAATTCGGTGATCTGGCGCTTGCCGATGGCCTCGCAGAACGCCTTGAAACTGCCCGGCCGTTCCGGAATGGTCACGGCGATGATCGCTTCGCGGCCTTCACCCAACTCGGCGCGCTCGGCGACATGGCGCAGGCGGTCGAAGTTGACGTTGGCGCCGGAGTCGATGGCCACCAGGGTCTGCCCGCTGATCTTGCGCGACTCGACGTACTTCTTGATCCCCGCCACGCCCAGGGCGCCGGCCGGCTCGGTGATCGAGCGGGTATCGTCGTAGATATCCTTGATGGCAGCGCAGATCTCATCGGTACTGACGGTGATCACCTCGTCGACATAGTCCTTGCAGATATCGAAGGTGTGCTGGCCGATCTGCGCCACGGCCACGCCGTCGGCGAACAGCCCCACGGTGGGCAATATCACCCGTTCACCGGCCGCCATGGCCTGTTGCAGGCAGTTGGAGTCATCCGGCTCGACGCCGATCACCTTGATCTCCGGTCGCAGGTACTTCACATAGGCGGCGATACCGGAAATCAAGCCGCCACCGCCGACCGGAACGAAGATCGCATCCAACGGGCCCGGATGCTGACGCAGAATCTCCATCGCCACGGTGCCCTGCCCGGCAATGGTGTGCGGATCATCGTAGGGGTGGATGTAGACGTAGCCCTTTTCCTCGACCAGCCGCAGCGAATGCGCCAGGGCTTCGGCGAAGGAATCGCCATGCAGCACCACTTTGCCACCCCGGGAGCGGACGCCTTCGATCTTGATTTCCGGCGTGGTCTTGGGCATCACGATAATGGCCTTGACCCCCAACACCTTGGCCGCCAGGGCCAGGCCCTGGGCATGGTTGCCAGCCGAAGCCGTGACCACGCCGCGCGCGCGCTCGACATCGCTGAGTTGGGTCAGCTTGTTGTAGGCCCCACGAATTTTGAAGGAAAACACCGGCTGCAAGTCTTCGCGCTTGAGCCAGACCTTGTTGCCCAGCCGCTCGGAGAGCTGGCGAGCGGTCTGCAACGGGGTTTCCACGGCAACGTCGTAGACGCGCGAGGTGAGGATCTTCTTGACGTACTGTTCAAGCATCGGAAGGCATCGCTGGCGGGTGTGGACAGGGACCGAGGAGTCTAACCCAGCGCTTGCGGCAACGACCACAGGGTTCCTGAGGTTTTGTTGCCTGGCCCACCTGTTTGCCAGGGAGCGCCACCTGCGGCCAAACGGACAATGACCTTGCCTGCCCTGACGCTTATAATGCCGACCTTTCGCACATCCCCTGCCCGCTTTCGGAGCCCGCATGACCCAGGATCAACTCAAACAGGCCGTGGCCCAAGCCGCTGTCGACTTCATCCTTCCCAAGCTCGATGACAAAAGCGTCATCGGCGTGGGCACCGGCTCCACCGCCAACTGCTTTATCGACGCCCTGGCGCAACACAAGGGTGCGTTCGACGGCGCGGTCGCCAGCTCCGAAGCCACCGCCGCGCGCCTCAAGGGCCACGGGATTCCGGTCTATGAGCTGAACACCGTCAGCGACCTGGAGTTCTACATCGATGGCGCCGACGAAAGCGACGCGCATCTGAACCTGATCAAGGGGGGCGGCGCCGCCCTGACCCGCGAGAAGATCGTCGCGGCCGTGGCCAAGACTTTTATCTGCATCGCTGACGGCAGCAAGCTGGTACCAGTGCTCGGCGCCTTCCCGCTGCCGGTCGAAGTCATCCCGATGGCCCGCAGTCATGTGGCGCGTCAGCTGGTGAAATTGGGGGGCGATCCGGTGTATCGCGAAGGCGTGTTGACCGATAACGGCAACATCATCCTGGATGTGCACAATCTGCGGATTACCAACCCGGTGGAGCTGGAAAGCCAGATCAATGCGATTGTCGGCGTGGTCACCAACGGCCTGTTCGCGGCGCGTCCGGCGGATCTGCTGCTGCTGGGCACCAGCGAAGGCGTGAAGACCCTCAAGGTCTGAGGCAAGCACCGCCCCCTCTGTAGGAGCGAGCTTGCTCGCGATGGGCGTTAACGATAACGCGGGGCGCCTGATGCCCCACGGTGTCTGTGCCATCATCGCGAGCAAGCTCGCTCCTACAGGGGGGGCGTCGGGATTAACGGACGCTGCTGCTGAAGCTGCTGGCGCCTGGCAATTCCAGTACCAGCTCATCCCCGGCATTCAACGGACCGACGCCCACCGGCGTACCGGTCAGGATCACATCGCCGGCCTGCAACGAGAAACACGCCGCCATGTACTGGATCATCGGCACGATCGGATTGAGCATGTCGCTGCTGATCCCGTCCTGGCAAACCTGACCATTGATGGTCAGGCGAATGCCGATCCGGGTCAGGTCCGGGAAGGTACTGCCGACCACGAACGGCGCCAGCACACAGGCACCGTCGAACGACTTGGCAACTTCCCAGGGCAACCCCTTACCCTTCAGTTCTGCCTGCTTGTCGCGCAAGGTCAGGTCCAAAGCCGGCGCAAACCCGGAAATCGCATCCAGCACCTCTTCAACACTCGGCTTGTTGGACAACGGCTTGCCGATCAACACGGCAATCTCGGCCTCGTAATGCACCGAACCACGGTCCGCCGGGATGCTGAAACCACCCTCGATCGGCACCACGCAACTGCCCGGCTTGATAAACAGCAGCGGCTCGGTCGGCACCGGATTGTCCAGTTCCTTGGCGTGCTCGGCGTAATTGCGGCCGATGCAGACCACCTTGCCGAGAGGGAAGTGAATGCGGGTACCGTCAACATACTGGTGCTGATAGCTCATTACCGACTCCTGGTCTTTGTCATCAGTGGCTTCAGGTTCAAACCGCGAAGATCTTGCCCGGGTTCATGATCCCGTTCGGATCGAACACCGCCTTGATCGCCTTCATGTATTCAATTTCAACCGGGGAACGGCTATAGGTCAGGTAATCGCGCTTGGTCATGCCCACGCCGTGTTCGGCGGAGATCGAACCGTTGTACTTCTCGACGGTTTCGAACACCCACTTGTTGACGGTAGCGCACTTGGCGAAGAACTCGTCCTTGCTCAGGTTTTCCGGCTTGAGGATGTTCAGGTGCAGGTTTCCGTCGCCGATATGACCGAACCAGACGATTTCGAAGTCCGGGTAGTATTCGCCGACGATGGTGTCGATTTCCTTGAGGAAAGCCGGCACTTTCGACACGGTGACCGAAATATCGTTCTTGTACGGCGTCCAGTGGGAAATGGTTTCGGAGATGTACTCGCGCAGCTTCCAGAGGTTCTGCAACTGGGTTTCGCTCTGGCTCATCACGCCGTCCAGCACCCAGCCCTGCTCGACACAGTGCTCGAAGGTTTCCAGGGCCTGGTTGGCCACTTCTTCAGTGGTCGCCTCGAACTCCAGCAGGGCGTAGAACGGGCAGTCGGTTTCGAACGGTGCCGGCACGTCGCCACGCGCGAGGACCTTGGCCAGGGCCTTGTCGGAGAAAAATTCGAAGGCGGTCAGGTCCAGTTTGCCCTGGAACGCATGCAGCACCGGCATGATCGAGTCGAAATCCGCGGTGCCGAGGACCATGCAGGTCAGGTTCTTCGGCGCGCGGTCCAGGCGCATGGTGGCTTCGACCACAAAACCCAGAGTGCCCTCGGCACCGATGAACAGCTGGCGCAGGTCGTAGCCGGTGGCGTTCTTGATCAGGTCCTTGTTCAGTTCCAGCACATCGCCCTTGCCGGTTACTACCTTCATACCGGCCACCCAGTTACGGGTCATGCCGTAGCGAATCACCTTGATTCCGCCGGCATTGGTGCCGATATTGCCGCCAATCTGGCTGGAACCGGCCGAGGCGAAGTCCACTGGGTAGTACAGGCCCTTTTCTTCGGCAACGTTCTGCAAGTGCTCGGTGACCACGCCCGGCTGGCAGACGGCGGTACGATCGGTGAGGTTGATGTCCAGCACCTGGTTCATGTAGTCGAAGGACACCACCACCTCACCGTTGGCCGCCACCGCGGCGGCGGACAAGCCGGTACGACCGCCCGATGGCACTAGCGCGACCTGGTGCTGGTTGGCCCAGCGCACGATGGACTGGACCTGCTCGGTGGTCTTCGGAAATACAATGGCCGTCGGCGCGGGAGCGAAATGCTTGGTCCAATCCTTCCCGTAAGCATTCAGGGAGTCAGCATCGGTCAAGACCTTACCAGGCTCAACCAGGGTCTTCAGCTCATCAATCAGGGCAGGATGGGTCATCGACAGAACTCTCGAACTATTCATGGTCATCCTGAGGACGCTTCACGTCGCAGAATGAGTGTTTGCGGGTCGCATATGCTAGCATACGCCCCCCGCAGAAGCGTGCTATCAGGCCGATCTGCGGTGCCGGCGATCACGCCGCGCGGTCAGCTCAAGCTGTCCATTTCCCTGCCATTTTTCTCCGGGACACAGGTTTACGCAGATGAGCAAGACTTCTCTCGATAAGAGCAAGATCAAGTTCCTTCTTCTCGAAGGCGTCCACCAATCCGCCGTCGACGTCCTCAAGGCCGCCGGGTACGTCAATATCGAGTACCTCACTGGCTCCTTGCCAGAAGCCCAGTTGAAGGAAAAGATCGCCGATGCACACTTCATCGGCATTCGCTCCCGCACTCAACTGACCGAGGAAATCTTCGATCACGCGAAGAAGCTCGTCGCCGTGGGTTGTTTCTGCATCGGCACCAACCAGGTCGACCTCAACGCGGCTCGCGAGCGCGGCATCGCCGTGTTCAACGCCCCGTACTCCAATACCCGCTCCGTTGCCGAGCTGGTGCTGGCCGAAGCGATCCTGTTGCTGCGCGGCATTCCCGAGAAGAACGCTTCCTGCCATCGCGGTGGCTGGATCAAAAGCGCGGCCAACTCCTTTGAAATCCGCGGCAAGAAGCTGGGGATCATCGGTTACGGCTCGATCGGTACGCAGTTGTCGGTCCTCGCCGAAGGCCTGGGCATGCAGGTGTTCTTCTATGACACCCTGACCAAGCTGCCGCTGGGCAACGCCACCCAGGTCTCGAACCTGAGCGACCTGCTGGGCATGTCCGATATCGTCACCCTGCACGTTCCGGAAACCGCGGAAACCCAGTGGATGATCGGCGAGAAGGAAATCCGCGCGATCAAGAAAGGCGGGATCCTGATCAACGCCGCTCGCGGCACCGTGGTCGAGCTGGACGCCCTGGCGAACGCGATCAAGGACAAGCACCTGATCGGCGCGGCCATCGACGTCTTCCCGGTGGAGCCACGCTCCAACGACGAAGAGTTCGAAAGCCCGCTGCGCGGCCTGGACAATGTGATCCTGACCCCGCACATCGGTGGCTCGACCGCCGAAGCCCAGGCCAACATCGGCCTTGAAGTCGCGGAAAAGCTGGTCAAGTACAGCGACAACGGTACTTCGGTATCGTCGGTGAACTTCCCAGAAGTGGCCCTGCCGGCTCACCCTGGCAAGCACCGTCTGCTGCACATCCACGAAAACATCCCGGGTGTGATGAGTGAAATCAACAAGGTCTTCGCGGAAAACGGCATTAACATCTCCGGTCAGTTCCTGCAGACCAATGAGAAAGTCGGTTACGTGGTGATCGACGTTGACGCCGAGTACTCGGACCTGGCGCAAGAGAAGCTGCAACACATCAACGGCACCATCCGTTCCCGCGTGCTGTTCTAAGCCTCAAGCGCTGGACGAAAAAAGGGAGGCCTGCAAGGGCCTCCCTTTTTTTCTTTCGCGCGTTTACTTCACGTTGACGGTGATGACTTTCGAAGCGACGGTCGGCTTGAACTGCATGTGGCCCTTGTCACCCGCCACCAGTTGCAAGGTGTGCTTGCCCGGGGTCAGGGTCAGCTGGGTCTCGGTCTGGGCCTTGCCATAGTGGATCACGGTGTCGCTCGCCGGGATCGGCAAGGCCGGGTCCGGCAGGGCCTTCTGGTCGACCAGCAGGTGATGGTGAGCGGAGTCCGGGGTAAGGTCACCGGCCGGCTTGAGCACCAAGCCCTTCATGCCGAACTTGACCGTGAAGGTCTTGTCGACCGTGGCGCCGTTTTTCGGCGAAACGATAAAGACCTTGGCGTCCTTGGGCGCCGCAATACGCGGAAGATCATCCGCAACCGCCAGCATCGAAGAACCCAGCAAAACAGTAGCCAACGCAACACGAGATACTAAGGTTTTCATTAACTTCTCCAGTTTTCCGCAATTTCGGTACGGTTAAGACAACTTTGTGGCGATTTGTGGTCCAAGGCACTCAACAACATAGCAAAACGTGCCTGAACGGCACGGTACATATTTGTATTCCAATTCGGGAGCGACCATGCGTTTTCTGCCTGGCCTATTACTTTTACTGCCCCTCGCCAGCCCTTTCGTCCAGGCTGAACTGATTGATGACGTCAACGACCGGGGCGAGTTGCGCATCGCCCTGGAAGGCGACATGCGGCCCTTCGGCTTCAGCGAAGACGGTCGCCTGACCGGCTTCGAAGTCGAACTGGGCGAACAACTGGCCCGGGAGCTGGACGTGCAAGCCTCATTCGTCCCCACCGACGCCGCCGATTTGCTGCAAGGCGTCGAGACGGGCAAATACGATGTCGCCATCAACCACATGCCTATGACTGCAGAACTGCAAAAACGTTACGACTTCAGCGAACCTTATGGTTACACCAGTGCGCAATGGTTGGTGCACAAGGAAGCGCAGCCGACGCAGGTTCCGTTTGCCATGGGTGGAAATACATTAGCCGTCACGCAGGATGCGTCCGAGGCGCCGATAGTGACCCTGGCGATTCCGTTTCAGAAAGGCAATCCGGCGTTCCAGGCCAGCCTCGACAAGGCATTGCAGCGCCTGAGGGCGGACGGACGCCTGGCGGCGCTTTCGCAGAAGTGGTTCGGCATGGATGCGACCCAGCCACCGAAGCAGTGAGTCGGCTCGCTATGGCGCCGAGGGATGTTCCAGGCGCTGCAGGGCGACAAGGGCTTCAGGCAGTTCCAACTCACTGAACACCTGTACGCCGGCCTGCTTCAACAACGCCGCCGTCACGCCTTCGCCGCGAACCTTCACCCCGCTGAAGGTCCCGTCGTAGGTCAACAGGTTGCCACATGACGGGCTGTTGGCCTTGAGCACCGCGATACGGATGTCATGCCGCCGCACCAACTCCAGCGCCTGATCCGCGCCAGAGAGAAAGGCGTCGCTGACATCTTCGCCCTCGTTGGTGATCACCCGGGCCAGCCCCTGCAGAACCTGCGCGCCCTGCCCGCCGGGAATTTCCGCCGCCGCACGGGGCGTTGGCAGGCCGCCGGCCACTTCCGGACACAAAGGCACCACCCGCCCTTCGGCCTGCCACTGGGACAACTGCGCATAAGGCCCGCTGGCCCCGCCGTCATAACGAACCAGATGCCCCAGCAGGCAGCGACTGACCAGGATCTTCTGCATCATGGGAACGGATCACTTCCGCGCCGACGAAACCAACCGGTCAGTGACAGGCGCTCGCGCGTCGCCGGCAAGACTTCATGGGGCACCTCGCCCGAGAGGAACAGCACCAGGCAACCGCCGGTCGGAACCACGTCATGTTCCACGCCGCCTTCCAGGTACATGCGCAGTTGCCCGCCGTGCTCCGGCAACCAAGCGTCGTTCAGGTAGATCACCGCCGAGACCGTCCGTCGGTCGTCGTCACGAAAACGGTCCACATGCTTTTTGTAGAAGGCTCCGGGCGGGTACAGCGCGAAATGGCTTTCGAAGTCCTCGATCCCCAGGAACAACCCACGATTGAGGGCTTCGCGCAGGCTCTCCATCAAACCCATGTATTCATCGCAGGGCCCGGTCTGGCCCGGCTCCAGCCACTGGATATGATCGCCACGAATCGCCTCGCGGACTTCCTGGGCCGGCCCGCGCCCCACTCCGGCCGGGGCCAACTCGCCCGCGGCGGCGCGCAGGCGGCACTCGGCGGCCAGGGCGACGGTCAGCGCTTGTGGCAGGAAGATGTTCTGCTGCGACCAGCCGCGCTCGGCCAGGTCGTCGACAATACGTAACAGCAGCGGGTGATCAGAGGGAATGTGCATGCCGCGCATAGTATCCAGATGCCCGGAAATCCGACAGAGCCACCCGAACGACTTACAGGAATTCTCGACAAGTACCGCGCTCGCCGGGACAATAGCCGGCTGTAGACAGGAGTCCCTATGCGCCGTTTGCTTTTTTCGCTGTTGATGTTCTGCACTTTGCCCGCCTGGGCAGACAACCATGACCAGTTGTATCGGGTCGCCGGTTGGCCGGAACAACGCGCGCATTTCAACGATGCCCTGAGCGCGGCCCAGCAGAAGTACCGCAACAGCCTGCCGCCGGCGGTCTATGACGCATTGGTGAACAACAGCAACCAGCGTTTCGCGCCCCAGGCCATGGACCAGCGGGCCGAGGCCCAGTTACGCCAGAACCTCGACAATCCGAAACCGGCCCTGGCGTTCTTCCAGTCACCGCTGGGACGCAAGATTATCTCCGCCGAATTGCTCGCCACCCGCCGCGACCAGCTGGCCAAGAATGCCAAGGGCCTGCCGCATATCGACGCCAGCGCCACCCGGCGCCTGCTGATCAACCACCTGGGCCGTGCGCTGCCGGCGCGCGAAGCCGGGGCCGAAGTCAGCCTGGCCATCGCTGGCGTGGCGGCCGACAGCCTGAGCTCGATGATTCCCGGACTGCTGGGGGCCGGCGCGGCGCAAAGCATGTTGAACGGCCAGCGCGAACGCTTGATGGAGCAGATCGGCAACGACCTGGATAACACCTTGCTCTACGTCTATCGCGGCCTGTCCGACCCGGAGCTGGAAGAGTTCACCACCTTCGCCGAGTCGCCGGAAGGCAAGGCCTACTATCAGGCGGCACTGGCGGCGATCCGCGCGGGGCTGGCGGTGGGGCAGAACCTGTCGGCCACGCCGTCTGGAAACTGACTGCAACACAACCCTGCCTGCAACCGCCGATAATCCAGGCGTAATATGAAAGCCCGGGCGCCATCCATGCAGTAGGTTCGCCTCCCCTCAGGAGCCCCCTCATGTACAGGATCAACCTTGCCACGGCCGCGGATATCGACGGTATAGCCCAACGGCTCCCGGCAATTTCAGCAGACGCTCTTTCGAACAACGCCTACGCGGTTTGTGCCTGCCCCTCCAGGGACCACGCCGCGACCCACTCCCGCACCTCGGCATAGGGATAGGCCTCCAGCGCCGAAAACCCCGATAGCGCCCTCGCCTTCAACTTCGTAAACAACGGCACGCTGATACCGCACAGGAAGCGCGTCAGGCACTCCGCACTGGGTGAATGCCCGTTGTGCTCCTGGTGCCTGTGGATAAAGCCACTGCACAGTCCCGGGAAATCGCGCTGATCAAGGGCAGGCAATGCCGGCGGCTCCGGCAGACACGCCACCTGTCCGTGACATACCGAACAATGCCCACAGCGCTCAGGCGCCTGCTCGTCGCCGAAATAGCGGGCCAACCGGTAGCCCAGGCATTGCTCGGTCGCAAACAACGCCAGCATCGCGTGAATCCGCGCAATCTCGCTGACCTCATGCTGGGCAAAATAAGCGTACAGCTCCAGGCTCAGGGCATGGGGATCGAAGTCGCTGACCAACAGGCTGTAGACCTCGGTCATCTGCTTGCTTTCCAGCTCGATCCAGCGCCGCTCCTGGAAGAAGTCCAAGGCCTTCACCACCCGGCCGCGCTCGGCCTGATGCTGTTGATACAAAGCGTCGAAATTCACCGTGGCCCAGGTCCGCGCGCGACTGGAGGTCTGGATAATCGCCGAGACAAAGTCGTGCCGCTCGCCCTCGAACTTCGCCAGCAACACTTCCGGTTCCACTAGAAACTTGAAACGGTATTCGGCGAAATACGCATAACGCGGCGCGATCAAACCCCGTAACTCCAGCTGCACCAGCAAGGTCTTGAGCGGCAACTGGCGGATATTGCTCTGGTCCGCCAAGGGCCCGAGCAGGAACTCCCACTGGCCGTCCGGGATCGCCCCCTTCAGCTCGTCCAGTACCCGGCGAATCCCCTCCAGCTCCGGCGTATCGCCGTAGACGAAGTTCTCCAGCACATTGAGACTGTCGCGGTTGGCCAGCACCAGGCAATCGGAAGGCTGGCCGTCGCGCCCGGCGCGGCCGATTTCCTGGCTGTAATTCTCGATGGACTTGGGCAGGTCGAAATGCACCACGTTACGGATATCGGCCTTGTCGATGCCCATGCCGAACGCGATGGTGGCGACGATGCAGTTCAACTGCCCGGCCATGAACTGCTTCTGGATCGCCTCCCGCTGCTCATGGGGCAAGCCGGCATGATAGGCCGTGGCCGGGATTTCGTTGCGGCTCAGGTGCTGGGCGATCTGCTCGGCGGTCTTCTGCAAGGTGACGTAGACAATACTCGGCTGCCCGAGGCGCCCGCCCAGCCACTCCACCAGCCGACGATGCTTGTCCTGGCCGCCGACCGATTCCACCAGCAGGTTCAGGTTCGGCCGATAGAAACCGGTGGTGACCACATCGTCCGGCGCAATGGCGAACTTGGCCTGCATATCGGCAATCACCTTCGGCGTCGCGGTGGCGGTCAGCAGCAAGGCCTGGGGAATGCGGAACTGGCGCTGATAGTCCGGCAGCTTCAGGTAGTCCGGGCGGAAATTGTGGCCCCACTCGGAAATACAGTGCGCCTCGTCCACCACCAGCAGGGAAATCTGCACCTGCTGGAGAAAATTGCGGAAGCGCTCGTTCTTCAGGCGCTCCACGGAAATCATCAGGATCTTCAGCTCGCCGGAGCGGGCCCGGGCCATCACCGCATTGGCTTCATCACGGCTCTGCGCTGAGTCGATGCTCGCCGCTGCAATACCGTGACGTTGCAGAAAGGCCAACTGGTCCTGCATCAGCGCCAGCAGTGGCGACACCACCAGCGTCAGGTGCGGCAGGAGTAGCGCCGGCAGTTGATAACACAAGGACTTGCCGGAACCGGTGGGGAAAATCGCCGCAGCCGAACGCCCAGCCAATACCGCGCTGATCGCTGCCTCCTGGCCGTCGCGAAACTGTGGATAACCAAAAACCCGCTGGAGGGTGTCGTGCATAAGCTGTCACTCCGTTGACCGCTGTGGATAAACAAACCCTAGGCGGTCGGGCGAGAAAAGGTCCGAGGCAAGCATTACAAACTGCTACGGCGCGCCAGACTAGCGCAAAGCAGGCCGCGGTTGCGCGACGGCGGCCAATACCCGGATACAAATCCACAGGTGCATCCCTGTGGAAATATCGATTACATCAACCGCGACGGCCAAGGCATGCACAGGGAGCTACCGGCCAACGCAACGTTCCTGAACGGTCTCCAGAAACGAACAACGCGCCAGACAGGGCGCGTTGTGGGGTTGCATCAGTGTGCGATTCAGCGATTTTTTACCCGCTCGATCGCCGTGTCGTACACCGGGTTGGCTTTCTGTTCCTTGGCCAACTCGTAGTGACGCTGGGCGTCGGAGAACTGCCCGGCGTCTTCATAGATACGGGCAATGTTGTAGTACGAGCTCGCGCGTACGGTGTTGGCCGAGTTGCCGGCTGCCAGGGCAACAGCCTTGCGGTTGGCCCAAATGGCTTCAGCGGTATTACCGGCCTTCTGATACGCCAGACCGAGGTTGCTGTAGGCCTGACCGAAGCCGTTGTTCAGATCGATGGCCTGGCGGAAGAAGGCAATCGCCTGCTCCAGATTACCCGCCTTGTAGGCCGCCTCGCCTTTCACATTCAGCGCCTTCGCATCGATCTGCGCCGTAGAGCTGACCGCTACTTCAGCGACCGCGACCTTGTCGTCGAGCAGCGGCGAGACTTCATTCAACACATCCTTGGCCTCCACGGTCACACCGCTGAAGGTGTTGATGTCCTGGAAGTCACCGTTGCCGGTCATACGGAACACGGTCCACAGGTTGCCGCTGCGATTGACGGGGACGTAATAGGTACGGACCAGGGACTGCCCCATGTAGACAAATACCGTGGCCTGGCTGTTGGACAACTGGCGAGAGCTCGGGTTGTTGGCGTTGGTGTAATCATGCACCGCATACACATAGCTTTCGCCGTAGTGCTTCTTCTGCAGGGTGATGGTTTCCGGGCCATAGCTGTCGGTGTCATCCACATCCAGCTCGGCGTCAGTCCCCTTCTGCTGCTCGAAGTAGATGTTGTTGCCGGGGAAAATCATGTGGGAGTCGAGGTCTGCCGGAGTCTTGCCCCAGGTCAGCACCACGCGCAGGCCGTCGAGGCTCTGCATCACCGGACTGACGGCATAGGTCATGTCCTTGCAGGGGCACTTGACCACCAGATTGGAATAACCGGCCTTCTTGATGATCAGCAGGTTGCTGGCATCGTCGGCGAAGCTGGCCTCGAGGACGACCTGGCCCTGGGCGTTGGTCTTGCCGACCACGTTCTGCTCGCCGTTGCGCTGCAACAGCACTTCAGCGTCGGCGATCTTCTGATCCTTGACCACGGCACTGAGGACTTCGATGGGCAATTGCCCGGCCTGGACCGACCAGGCGGCGGCACACAACGATAAGACCGAGGCCACGCGAAGCAGAGACATACTTAACTCCCTTTAAGTGCAAAACTCGAGCACCGGATGGCGCCCTAAAAATTGGTGGGAAACATACCGATTTTTTGTCCGACGCGTCTGCTTTTTAAAAGGAAAATTTCATTTTTGTGGAGGCGTCGTTACTCGCCAACGGCCGATGAACGATTTAATCTGCGACTCCCCTCAAAGCCCACGAGAAAGCGCCGATAACCCGCTGACTCACCAAGGAAGGCAGCGGCGACATGCACCAACCCGAGCAAGAAGATGACGATGGCGTCATCCGTTTCAAACGCCTGCACCCCGAACATTTTGACGTGGTGCTGGGATCGCACCCGGCCAAACAGAAAGTACCGCGCCCCGCACAGCCCAAGCCCTACGGCATATGGATAATGGTGCTGATACTGGTGGGCATGCTCGGCTACATGACGGTCAACCATAACAGCAGCCACCCGATCCCTGTTGCGCCACTGCCGGCGGCTGAGCCAGTGCCGATTGAAACGGCCAAACCGTCCGAAGCGCCAGTGGAGCCGGTATCGCATCCAGAACCTACCGCCAAACTCGTGCCAGCGCCTGCACCGCAAGTGGTTGTCGTGGTGCAGACCCAGGCGCCCGCAGCAGTAGCACACGCCGCAGCCCCACCCACCCCGAAGGTCCAGGGCCTGGTGTCGGCCAGCTACCTGGCTGGCTACCAAGCCAACTTGAACACGCCTGAAGCCAGACAGACACGCCAATACGAAATTGCCACGGTGAGCATTCGCGAATGGGATGGCCGCGACCGTTATCAGGCGAAATGGCGGATCTTCAACAACGTCATCGACAACGCCAGCGTCTGCGGCAACTTCCTCGCCGGCAGCACCGAGCGCCGTGAATGTCGCAAATCGGCGGAGGTCTTTTTCAAGGAACAGTGCGGCGAATGGGGCAAGCGCTGGGACCGCGACCAGGATGAGAAAAGCAAAGAGATGCAGGTGCGCTATTGCACGGCGATGAAGACGTATAGCGCGGCGGAGTAAATCTGACGCTCCTGCCGAGCCCCATCTATCGATGCCAATTCGGCTGACCCGAAACAAGCGCACATTGTTTTTATCTTGAGTTTGATCGAACACATTTTGGCGCTTGTCCACGGTCCATGGACTGTGGACAACTCGCTCAAGCGCCACAAGCACTGTCAATGTGAAAAGTGCTTCCGGTTGCATCATCTTGAGAGCAGATCGCCACGCCTTGCGCTGCCCCGCCGAAGCCTCCTATAGTTCGCCCCGTCGCTGCCAATTCAGCGACCGGGTTTGGTCACCTGTCAGAGTGCGCACTAGCGCCACAGTGGATGTTGCAGGCGCGTTTCGTGCCGGCACGCTTCATGGCGGCTGTGTGCAGGACACCTTCGGGTGTGCCGGTGCGCTCTGCCGGTTGACCAACCTGTGCACAGTCCGCCACCCATCGCTTGGTCACGATGAGAGCGGATCAATGGAACTCATCAGAGCGCACACCTATGAATACTCAAAATCGCTATATCCCTCTCAGCACCAATTTCACCACAATCCCCGTCCTGGTCATCGACACCAACGCCAGCCTCGACGACCTGCAAACCAGCGCCTATCAACGCCTTCAAGCGGCCAGCGACCTGCTGGAAACCATGACGTGTGTGAGCCTCATCACCACCTGCGACAAAGACTTCACCCACGTCACCAATGCCGCGTACCTGTTGGTGCGTGAAGGCTGCGACCTGTTGCAACTGCTCCAGCAGCGGACGATGGCATTGGGCAGGCAAGTCGCTCAGTAACGCCATCAAAGACAGGCCATTTCTCTATAGGAAATGGCCTACTTAGCTTGGGTAATTCACAACCCATTTTGAGAGTCTGGCTACGAGAATGAAGGTAAGAGCTGATCCACAGCAGGTATCAGCGCCTTCAATATTTGCATTCGGCTTTCTGACGCAGCCTCTCAATAGCCCGCAGAAAATCCCTTCTGGAGGTAATCAGGTGACAATTCAGACAATGCTCGAGCAGGCATATGCCTTGCCTATGCAAAAAACCGATGCTACTCTGCATATGCTAGACATATGCAGGAGCGACATCATGCGCACAGTCTCAATTTTCAAGAACGGAAAAAATCAGGCGATTCGCCTACCAAACGACATGGCTTACGAAGGTGTAGGGGAACTGGAAATTACCCGCAATGGCGATGTGATCACCCTGCGCCCCGTGCGTCCCAGCTGGCAATCGCTGGCAGAAGTGCCCGCTGCTGACACGGACTTTCTGCAAGAGCGTCCGGACATCATCACCGATGAAGGTAGGTTCAACCTGTGACCACCTATATGCTCGATACCTGCATTTGCTCGTTCATCATGCGTGAACGCCCAGAATCCGTATTGAAGCGGTTGGTAGCAGAAGTTGGCCGAAATAACCGAATCGTAATTTCTGCGATCACTTATTCAGAAATGCGCTACGGACAGATCGGCAAGAAAGCGTCCGCCAGACACAAAACGATGGTTGATGAGTTTGTGAAACGCCTGGATGCTGTCCTACCGTGGGATCAGAGCGCCGTGGACGCAGTGATCGAAGTAAGACGTCAATTAACTGATAGCGGCTCAATCATTGGCGGCAATGATACTGCCATTGCGGGCCACGCCATAGCCATGGGGTGCAAGCTAGTCACCAATAATCTGCGCGAGTTCAGTCGTGTTACAGGTCTTGAATACGAAGACTGGGTTCACTGAAGTATTACTCGCCAAGTTTGTTGTCTTGGGACGAGCAGATTGATAAAATAGCCACAACGCATCTGGTCAACCATTTGCCCACCTTCCGAGGCCCGCATCGATTCATCGAGCGGGCTTTCGTGCATCTGGGGATAAGAAATGCATACTTTCTTGTAAGTTATTTCTTTTAATATCGAAAGCCCTGCCTGAAAGATGCTCGCCATACTAAGCACGAAAAATAAATATTGTTATAAGGCAACCTCATACTGTTGAGGTCTGCTCCCGTGTATACCTGCCCATTGATTCATCAATTGAAACTCGATGCCCAAAGCCTCGCCAGCATCGAACAGATCAACAAAATCACTCGCATGACCCAGCTCGGTGCAGCCGTGACGTCGAGTGGCGTGATAGCCCGCTTATTCACCCGTAGCGTGCCGCTGGAAACGGCCTTCAACATCACCCAATACGACTGGAAGCTCTTCAGCGAAAGCACACATGCCTGGTCGAAAATACAGCGCAATCGAGTCGTCACCATCGCCAATGACCAGGCACTGCAGCACTTACACGATCGAGCTCAATTCGAGTTCTGGAAAGGAGTCGCCAATGGCTGCATGTACTAAGGCAATCTGGATCGGATGCCTTGGCGCACTGGCCCTTGGAGCCAGCGCCGATCAGTCCATAACCGTCGAGCAGCGCTTCCATGGCTTCGTTATTGCCGACTTCGCCAGGGCCACCGCCGCCATGGAGGCACAACAACAAGCCTGCCTAAACACGGAAAAGGTCCTGCCTGCCAATCTATTGTCCCCTGCCGGACTGGATGACGAAGAAAAGAAAATTGCCTTGCTGTACTTCAGATCCCTGGCGTCGTGGGAGTGCGAGAAGCATGCCACTCTCGAGCTACTCGCTGCCACACAGATGGCCAGGGAAACAGGTCTGCCGGAATTCTCCGCAACCGACGACCCACAAAACCTGGCCGCCACTGTTCAGCTCATGGGCTACGACACAATGCTGCGTTACAAGGCCAGGTATCAGACCTTGCCAGAGTCGAAGCGCAGGCAACTGGACGATCTGGAGATACTGAGACATCCCTTTAAACTACTGGAATCCGCTAGTGCAAACGGATTACCAGCACCCAGCCCATGAGCAAAAATCCCGCAGCCGTTCACAAACCGTCAAAAGTGGATACCCCTGAAGCTATCGACAGCAAAATCAGCCACACAATAAAAAACCGCCCCGAAGGGCGGTTTTCTGGAGGCGGATAACCAGACTCGATTACAACTTCGGCCCAGCCGCCTTGATCGCGTCGCTCACGTCGAACTTCTTGAAGTTCTCGGTGAACAGACCCGCCAGCGCTTTCGCCGCTTCGTCGTAGGCAGCCTTGTCAGCCCAGGTGTTGCGTGGGTTCAACAGGCCAGTCTCGACGCCCGGTACGGCCAATGGCACGTCCAGGTTGATGGTGTCCAGGTGCTCGGTCTCTGCGCCAATCAACGCGCCGCTCTGGATCGCGGCAATCACGCCACGGGTGGTCGGGATGTTGAAGCGCTTGCCAACGCCGTAGCCGCCGCCGGTCCAGCCGGTGTTGACCAGGTAGACCTTCGAACCGAAACCACGAATACGCTTGATCAGCAGTTCAGCGTACTCGCCAGCCGGGCGCGGGAAGAACGGTGCGCCGAAGCAGGTGGAGAAGGTCGACTTGATGCCGGCGCCCGAACCCATTTCAGTCGAGCCCACCAGCGCGGTGTAGCCGGACAGGAAGTGGTAAGCGGCCTGTTCTTCGCTGAGGATCGACACCGGTGGCAGTACGCCGGTCAGGTCGCAGGTCAGGAAGATCACGGCGTTTGGCTCGCCACCGAGGTTTTTCGGTGCGCGTTTTTCGATCAGTTCACGCGGGTAGGCCGCACGGCTGTTCTGGGTCAGGCTGTCGTCGGCGTAGTCGGCCTTTTTGTTGGCGTCCAACACGACGTTTTCCAGCACGGCGCCGTGCTGGATGGCTTTCCAGATCACCGGCTCGTTCTTCTCGGACAGGTCGATGCACTTGGCATAGCAACCACCTTCGATGTTGAACACCACGCCCACGCCCCAGCCGTGTTCGTCGTCACCGATCAGGTAACGGCTTTCGTCAGCCGACAGGGTGGTCTTGCCAGTGCCCGACAGGCCGAAGAACAGGGTCACATCGCCCTCTTCACCCATGTTCGCCGCGCAGTGCATTGGCAGCACGTCGACAGCCGGCAGCAGGAAGTTCTGCACCGAGAACAGGGCTTTTTTCATCTCGCCGGCGTAACGCATGCCAGCGATCAGGACTTTCTTGGCCGCGAAGTTGAGGATCACGGTGCCGTCGGAGTTGGTGCCGTCACGCTCTGGCACGCACTCGAACTCCGGCACGTTGAGGATCTGCCACTCGTCCTTGCCACCGGCGTTGTACTGGCCGGCTTCCGGGTTGATGAACAGGCAACGGCCGAACAGGTTGTGCCAGGCGGTACCGGTGGTCATCTTGACCGGCAGGTAGTGCGCCGGGTCGGAACCGACATGCACGTGGGAAACAAAACGCTCGCGCTCGCCGATAAAGGCTTCAACGCGGTTCCACAGGGCGTCGAACTTGTCGGCCGGGAACTTGCGGTTGATCGGGCCCCAGGCAATCGCGTCCTGGGTGGAAGGCTCTTCGACGATAAAACGGTCGACCGGCGAACGACCGGTACGGTGACCGGTGCGCACGACCAGCGCGCCAGTGTCGGCGAGTTCGCCTTCACCACGAGCCAGGGCTTCTTTTACCAGATCGTCAACACTCAGATCGGTGTACACGGCATTGATTGCTTGCGTCATGAGATTCCCCGTCGGCCACTGGCCGAGTGCTCCAAACGTTTTGTAGTAGAAAGTCGCGCACTACTACCGCGAAAAAAGTGGGCCGGATTATGCCAGAAAAGCCCAAAAAAAGTAGGGTCCTCCTGTCAGAACGCCCATTTTCTGTCGTTTGACAGGAGATTTACCTGCGCTGAAACGTTTTAGTGACGAGTATCTGACGGGGTGTCGACGCCAGCACCGGCGAACAATTGCGAAACATCAGCGGCGTCGAACAGATAACGCTGGTTGCAGAACTGGCAATCGACCTCGATCCGGCCCCCGTGCTCGACCACCAGTTGCTGGGCATCTTCCAGCCCCAGGCTGACCAGGGCATTGCCCGAACGCTCCCGCGAACAGCTGCAATGGAAACGCAGCGGCTGGAGGTCGAACAGGCGCACGCTCTCTTCGTGGTAGAGGCGGTGCAGGACGGTCTCGTTGTCCAGGCTCAGCAGTTCGTCGGCGGTCAGGGTGCTGGCCATGGCGGTCAGGTGCTGCCAGCTGGCATCGCGTTCGTCCTGCTCGCGCAGGCGGTCGGCGGGCAACTGTTGCAGCAGCATGCCACGGGCACGACGGCCGTCGGCGTGGAGCCAGAAGCGCGTGCCGACCTGCTGGGACATGACGAAGTAGTTGGTGAAACACTCCGACAGGGTTTCCCCGTCCAGGTCGACGATGCCCTGGTAGCGCTGGCCCTGGGTCGGATCGACGGTCAGGGCGAGCACACCGTTGGGCATCAGCTCGGCCAGGGTCGCATTGGCCGGGATCAGCTCCGCGTCGTAACGGGCCAGGCCACGGATTTCACGCTCGCTGGAGCATTCGATCATCAGCAGCGGCACCGGGCCGTCGGAGCGCGCCTGGAGAATCAGCAGGCCGTCGAATTTCAGGGTACCGACCAACAACGACGCGGCAGCCATCAGCTCGCCGAGCAGTTGCGCGATAGGCTCCGGGTAGGGGTGCTTGGCCAGCACCTCGGCGTAGCTGCGCTCCAGCGACACCAATTCGCCGCGGGTGTCGCTGTCATCGAAGATGAAGCGCTGGGTGTAGTCGGTGTCCGGTAGGTCTGACATAGGTATCGATTCTGGAAGTAGGAATAAGGGTGTTCTGCCCAGGGAAGTGAGCATTTTATGAACAAACGGGATTTGTACCAAGCAACATGGGGGCGAATGGCGACCAGTCAAGGGCATAAGATCCTGTAGGCCGTGCAGGGCCAGTGAGAGCGGCGGCGAATCCCGCATCGCCATCGCCGGCAAGCCGGCTCCCACAAGGACAGCCCCCGTCCGGTAAACCTCAGCGCTGCAAGCCCCTCCCGCACGGCGCCCTAGTCGGCGCCGCTGTCACGGAACTTGAACAGATCACGGCGCTGTTTCTTGCTCGGCTTGCCATCGGTGGTCAGGCCCAAGGCACCGGCCTTGCGTTGAGCCGCCGCGGCTTCGCGCTTGGCCAGGCTCTGCTCGGTTTCAGCATAGAGCGTCTGCGCTTCAGGAGCGCCGCGGCGGACCAGCGACAGCGCCTGCACCACCACGGTCCGTTCGTCGAAGCCGGTACGAATCTGGATCTCGTCGCCCACCCGCGGCTCCTTGCCCGGCTTGCAACGCTCGCCACGGCAATGCACCTTGCCGCTTTCAATCGCCGCCTTGGCCAGGGCACGGGTCTTATAGAAGCGCGCCGCCCACAACCACTTGTCCAGCCGAACCTTGTCGTCCTCTTCCGTTTTCTGCGCCACGGTCCTTCCTCAAACTGAAATATTGTCGAACTGTACTACCGTTGCTGTCGAAGCTGAATGGTCCTGGCCAGTCTAGAATGCCAGGTGATCCTGGGGGTAATTTCACAACCTGAAACAGGTCGCTGAGATAACTATCGCCATTTACCCAATATTCTGCGTGAATACCGCGATTATGGCTGCCGGGCAGCCAGCGCGCCTTTCTCCACCGGTTGAGCATTTTGAAGACATTTGACCATTTGACTGTTGTGGGTCTGCGCGAGTGGGTGGCGCTTCCAGATTTGGGAGTCGCCGGCCTGCGGGCAAAAATCGACACCGGTGCCAGCACCTCCAGCCTGCACGCCACCGAAATCGAGCCCTTCGAGCGCGACGGCGAGAAGTGGGTGCGTTTTACCGCCCACCTGGGCAGCGTGGTGCAACTGCGACACCGCCGCTGCGAAGCGCCGCTGCTGACGATGAAGACCATCAAGAGCTCCAATGGCCATGCCCAGGTGCGTTACGTGATCGCCACCACCCTGGCCCTGGGCGACCGGGTCTGGCAGGTGCAATTCACCCTCGCCTGCCGCAAGGCCATGCGTTATCGCCTGTTGCTCGGTTCCAAAGCCCTGATCGATGGCCAGTTGGTGGTCAATCCGGGACACAAATACGTTCAAGACAAGCCGGTTTTCCCGGTCACTACTACCTCTGCCACAGGTGTTGCATGAAGATCGCTGTGCTGTCGCGTAATCCGCGTCTGTATTCCACCCGTCGCCTGGTCGAGGCCGGCGTCGCCCGTGGCCATGAGATGGTGGTGGTCGACACCTTGCGCGCCTATATGAACATCGCCAGCCACAAGCCGCAGATCCACTATCGCGGCAAGCCCCTGGAAGGCTTCGACGCGGTGATCCCGCGGATCGGCGCGTCGGTGACCTTTTATGGCTGCGCGGTGCTGCGCCAGTTCGAAATGATGGGGGTGTTCCCCCTCAATGAATCGGTGGCCATCGCCCGCTCACGGGACAAGCTGCGCTCGCTGCAGTTGCTCTCGCGGCGCGGGATCGGCTTGCCGGTGACCGGTTTTGCCCACTCGCCGGACGATATTCCCGATCTGATCGCGATGGTCAATGGCGCGCCGCTGGTGATCAAGGTGCTCGAAGGCACCCAGGGTATCGGCGTGGTGCTGTGTGAAACGGCGACGGCGGCGGAGTCGGTGATCGAGGCATTCATGGGCCTGAAGCAGGACATCATGGTCCAGGAGTACATCAAGGAAGCCGGTGGCGCCGATATCCGCTGCTTCGTGGTCGGCGACAAGGTGATTGCGGCGATGAAGCGCCAGGCCAAGCCCGGTGAGTTCCGCTCCAACCTGCACCGTGGTGGCAGCGCCAGCCTGATCAAGATCACCCCGGAAGAACGCATGACCGCAATTCGCGCGGCCAAGGTAATGGGCCTGAGCGTGGCCGGGGTGGATATCCTGCGTTCCAATCACGGTCCGTTGGTGATGGAGGTGAACTCCTCGCCAGGCCTGGAAGGCATCGAAGTAACCACCGGCAAGGACGTGGCCGGGATCATCATCGAGCATATCGAGAAAAATGGTGGCCCGAACATGACTCGGACCAAGGGTAAGGGTTAAACCCTAGACCGCATCGCGGGGCAGCATCAACCCCAGCGGCAAACGAACTCGCGCTTCCAGGCCGCCGCCGGTGCGGTTGCGCAGTTCGACATTGCCGCCATGCATCGAGGCGATCCGCTTGACGATCGCCAGCCCCAAGCCTGTGCCCTTGCCGCCACGGGCTTTGTCACCCCGGGTGAAGGGGTTGAAGATCCCCTCCAGTTCCGCCGGATCGATCCCCGCACCGCGGTCCATGACGCTCAGCACCACATACGGCGCACTGCTGTCGCCCGAGACATAGGCCGCCACTTCCACGCCTTCGCCGGCATGGTGCAGGGCGTTGCCGATCAGGTTGTTCAACAGCCGCTTCATCGACACCCGGCGCAACGGGAACGGCTGGATCGGTTGCAGCCGTGTGCGCACCCGCTCTTCGCTCTGGTTGTAGGGCGCCACCACCTCGCGCACCAGTTCGCTCAGGTCGACCTCCTCCACCGATTCGTCGCGACCGTCACGGATAAAGGCGAGGAACTGGTCGAGGATGGCGTCCATGTCCTCGATATCGCGGACCATTTCGTCGCTGAGATCGTCATGGCTACCCATCAGCTCCAGCGACAGGCGCAGCCGCGTCAACGGCGTGCGCAAGTCATGGGACACCCCCGCCAGCATCAACTCCCGCTCTCGCCCCGCCTGTTCGACGTCCTCGGCCATCTGGTTGAAGGCCCGGTACACCTCGGTCATTTCGCTGGGGGTATCACTGATCGGCAGCCGTACGCTGCGCCCCTGGCCCAGTTGCCGCGCCGCATCCACCAGGCGTTTCAATGGCTGGTTGAGCTGGCTGACAAAAATCCAGGCTGACGCGGTGGAGAGCAAGCCGATGGCCAGGAACCAGCCCAACACGCTCCAGATTTTCTGCCCGCGCAGCGGATGCGGGTACAGCGGCACTTTCAACCAGCCGGCGCCCAGGCTCGGCGCCCGCACCCAGAGGGCCGGCGGCGAGTGCATGCGCAAGCGCACTTCGGTGTCGGCCCCCAGCTCAGCCTGCATCTGGCGCTGGTAGATCTCGCTGTAGGGCCAGTGCTGTTCACCTTCCGGCACCCCACCGCTGACCACCCGGATCAAGCCCGCGGCGTCGGCGATCTTGTCGCGATCGTCCTCGTCCGCCGCCCAATAGGCGCGCAGGGTCAGCGCCACGCCGTGACTGTACTGACGGTCCACCAGCACGTCTTCGTTCATCAGCAGGTACACCAGGGTCAGCGCCTTGGAGAACAGCACGACGATCAGCACCAGCCAGAGGGTACGGGCGAAGAAACTTTGGGGGAACCAGAGAGGGGTTTTCATGAGCAGCCGCTGGACACTTTGCAGAGGCGAGCGGGCGGGCTCGCATATTGCGGATTGCGACTCGCCCGGGGTTTACCCGGGCGAATCGTTCCTATCGATCAACAGGCGCCCGTCAACAGGCACCAGGCATCGTCACTTGGTCGCGGCGCCGTCCGGCACGAACACGTAACCCACGCCCCAGACGGTCTGGATATAGCGTGGCTTGGACGGGTCGGGTTCGATCATGCGGCGCAGACGGGAAATCTGCACGTCGATGGAACGCTCCAGGGCATCCCACTCACGACCACGGGCCAGGTTCATCAGCTTGTCGCGGGTCAGTGGCTCGCGGGCATGCATGACCAGCGCCTTGAGTACCGCGAACTCGCCGGTGGTGAGCATGTGCACTTCTTCGCCGCGCTTGAGTTCGCGGGTGGCGAGGGACAGTTCGTAGTCACCGAAGGTCACGCTTTCGTCTTCGCTGCCCGGTGCGCCCGGCACCGGTGCCGACTGGCGACGCAACACGGCCTTGACCCGGGCCATCAGCTCATCGGGGTTGAAGGGTTTCGCCAGGTAATCGTCGGCGCCCAGTTCCAGGCCCTTGATCCGGCTCAGCTCGTCGCCCTTGGCGGTGAGCATGATGATCGGTACCTGGTTGTTCGCCGCGCGCAGGCGACGGCAGGCGGTCAGGCCGTCTTCGCCGGGCAGCATCAGGTCGAGGACCACCAGGTTGAAAACTTCACGCGACAGCAGGCGGTCCATCTGTTCGGTGTTCGCCACTGCGCGGGCGCGATAGCCCTTGCTGGTGAAAAAACGTTCCAACAGGCTGCTCAGCCCGGGATCGTCATCAACGATGAGAATTTTTTCGCCTTCAGCAGGGTTTGCAGTGCTGCTCATTGGATGCTCCTTTGATCTCGGCACGCATTATGGGCCCAGCGGCCCTTATCCGTATCCGGTGCATTGTTAGCAGATTTTTCCTCAACTACCAGTAAACGCTCTAAAGCCCCCCGCGCCGGTGCACAATCCCCGCAAGCCCGGAACGCTGGTTATAATGCGCCGCCTCTTGTCTCAGGCAACGTCTGATCATTGCTGTGGCGTGCCGCTCTTTATTTTCCAAGGCACACAGCAATGTGCTGATTTCATGGGTCTCAAGGCTGCCTTTTGATCCCAAACCAGATTCGTCCCATGGCTTGAGAGCCTCGACGCGTCTGCTTTCACACTTTGTCAGGTGGTTTTATGGACAGCATCAACAGCCGCATCGCCGAAGAACTCGGCGTCCGCCCACAACAGGTCGAAGCGGCCGTCGCTCTACTGGATGAGGGCTCCACGGTGCCCTTCATCGCGCGCTACCGCAAGGAAGTGACCGGCAGCCTGGATGACATCCAGCTGCGGCATCTGGAAGAGCGTCTGCGCTACCTGCGAGAACTCGACGAACGGCGTATCAGCATCCTCGCCAGCATCGAAGAGCAAGGCAAGCTGACCCCGGAGCTGGCCCGCGATATCAAGCTGGCCGACACCAAGACCCGTCTCGAAGACCTTTACCTGCCGTACAAGCAGAAGCGCCGCACCAAGGGCCAGATCGCCCTCGAAGCCGGTCTCGGCGAGTTGGCGGACGGCCTGTTCAACGACCCGTCGCTGGCCCCGGAAAGCGAAGCCGCGCGCTTCGTCGACGGCGAAAAAGGCGTGGCGGACGTGAAAGCGGCACTGGAAGGCGCCAAGTACATCCTGATGGAGCGCTTCGCCGAAGACGCCGGCCTGCTCGACAAGCTGCGCAACTACCTCAAGCAGGAAGCCACCCTGAGTGCCCGGGTGATCGCCGGCAAGGAAGAAGAAGGCGCCAAGTTCCGCGACTACTTCGAACACGACGAACCGCTGAAAAGCATGCCGTCGCACCGCGCCCTGGCGATTTTCCGTGGCCGCAACGAAGGCATTCTCAGCTCCGCGCTGAAAGTCGGCGACGAGCAACCAGGCAGCATGCATCCGTGCGAAGGCATGATCGGGCAGCAGTTCGGCATCCAGAACCAGAACCGTCCCGCCGACAAATGGCTGGGCGAAGTGGTGCGCTGGACCTGGAAGGTCAAGCTCTACACCCACCTGGAAACCGACCTGCTGGGCGAGTTGCGCGACGGCGCGGAAACCGAGGCGATCAACGTGTTCGCCCACAACCTGCACGACCTGCTGCTGGCCGCGCCGGCCGGCCCGCGCGCCACCCTGGGCCTCGACCCGGGCCTGCGCACCGGTTGCAAGGTCGCGGTGGTGGACGCCACCGGCAAGCTGCTCGACCACGCCACCGTCTATCCGCACGTACCGCACAACAAGTGGGACCAGACCCTCGCCGTGCTCGCCGCCTTGTGCGCCAAGCATGCGGTGGACCTGATCGCCATCGGCAACGGTACCGCCAGCCGTGAGACCGACAAGCTGGCCGCCGAACTGATCAAGAAATACCCCGCCATGAAGATGACCAAGGTCATGGTTTCCGAAGCAGGCGCATCGGTGTACTCAGCCTCGGAACTGGCCTCCAAGGAATTCCCCGACCTGGATGTGTCGATCCGTGGCGCCGTGTCCATTGCCCGCCGCTTGCAGGACCCGCTGGCCGAACTGGTGAAGATCGACCCGAAATCCATCGGTGTCGGCCAGTACCAGCACGACGTGTCCCAGCTCAAGCTGGCCCGTGGCCTGGATGCGGTGGTGGAAGACTGCGTGAACGCCGTCGGCGTCGATGTGAACACCGCTTCGGTGGCGCTGCTGGCGCGGATTTCCGGCCTCAACCCGACCCTGGCGCAGAATATCGTCAACCACCGCGATGAAAACGGCGCGTTCAAGACCCGCGCCGCGCTGAAGAAAGTCGCCCGCCTCGGCGAGAAGACGTTCGAGCAGGCCGCCGGCTTCCTGCGGGTGATGAACGGCGACAACCCGCTGGATTCGTCCGCCGTGCACCCGGAAGCCTATCCGCTGGTGCAGCGCATCGCCGCCGAAACCGACCGCGACATCCGCTCGCTGATCGGCGATGCCAGCTTCCTCAAGCGTCTGGACCCGAAGAAGTTCACCGATGAAACCTTCGGCCTGCCCACCGTCACCGACATTCTCCAGGAACTGGAGAAACCGGGCCGCGACCCGCGTCCCGAGTTCAAGACCGCTGCGTTCCAGGACGGCGTCGAAGACCTCAAGGATCTGGAACCCGGGATGATCCTCGAAGGCGTGGTGACCAACGTCACCAATTTCGGTGCCTTCGTCGATATCGGTGTGCACCAGGACGGTCTGGTGCATATCTCGGCATTGTCCGAGAAATTCATCAAGGACCCGCGTGAAGCGGTGAAAGCCGGCGATGTGGTGAAGGTCAAGGTCATGGAAGTCGACATCCCGCGCAAACGCGTCGGCCTGTCGATGCGCATGAGCGACACCCCCGGCGAGAAAGTCGACGGTGCCCGTGGCTCGCGCCCGGGCTCGGCACCACGGCCGTCGCAGAACACCGCGCCGCGCAAGGAAAGCACGCCCGCCGCGCCAAGCAACAATGCCATGGCCTCGCTGTTCGCCAACGCCAAACAGTTGAAGAAACGCTGATGGATCTGCCTGACGGCCTCACCCAGAGCGCTTTCAGCGAGATGCTCGGCTGCCGCCCGCTACGCCTGGAAAACGGCGTGGCCGAAGTGGCCCTGACACTGGAGCCGCACCTGCGCAATCGCGGCAATGTGATGCACGGCGGGGCGATCTTCAGCCTGGTGGACATCAGCATGGGGCTGGCCTGTTCCAGCTCCCATGGTTTTGACCAGCGCAGCGTGACCATCGAGTGCAAGATCAACTACATGCGCGCGGTGTCCGAGGGCGAAGTGCTGTGCGTCGCCACGGTCATCCATCCCGGCCGCCGCACCTTGGTGGTCGAGGCCGAAGTGCGCCAAGGCGACAAACTTGTCGCGAAAGCACAAGGCACGTTCGCTGTTCTCTAGCCGCCCCTGCTCGATTTGGGTTAATTTCGACACTGTGAAAGCGGTGTCGGAATTTTTTCCAGCACCGCCTCCGACCCAGGGAGGAAGTGTCGGCGTTTTCTGATATTTACCAGGCGACCACGCCAGTTCTCAACTTCACCCTTGTAGACCGTCTTGCCCACCCCCATATTGGGGCGACCGACGCGTGAAGGAATCCAACTTGAGCGAACTTCTCAACCGCCGCCTGGCTTTGCTCGGCGAGCGCGACCACCTCTCTCTGCTCGAACAGTGCCTGCACGGCATCGAGCGTGAATGCCTGCGCGTCACCAGCGTTGCTCGCCTGGCGCAGACACCGCACCCCGAAGAGCTGGGCTCCGCACTGACCAACGAGCAAATCACCACCGACTATTCCGAGTCGCTGCTGGAGTTCATTACTCCCGCCCTGGCCGACCCGGCGGACACCCTCGCCAGCCTGGACAAGATCCATCGTTTCGCCTACAGCAAGCTCGGCAACGAGTACCTGTGGAGCCCATCGATGCCCTGCCCGCTGCCGGCCGAAGAAGATATTCCAATCGCCTATTACGGCACCTCGAATATCGGCAAACTCAAGTATGTGTACCGCCAGGGCCTGGCCCTGCGCTACGGCAAGACCATGCAGTGCATTGCCGGGATTCACTACAATTTCTCGCTGCCGGAAAACCTCTGGCCGGTGCTCAAGCAGGCCGAAGGTTTCGTCGGCAGCGACCGCGACTACCAGTCGCTGGCCTACATCGCGCTGATCCGTAACTTCCGCCGTTACAGCTGGCTGCTGATGTACCTGTTCGGTGCCTCGCCGGCCCTGGACGCCGGGTTCCTGCGCGGTCGTTCCCATTCGTTGGAACAATTCGACGCCGAGACGCTGTACCTGCCCTACGCCACCAGCCTGCGCATGAGCGACCTGGGTTACCAAAGCAACGCCCAGGCTGGCCTGACGCCGTGCTACAACGATCTGGACAGCTACATCGACAGCCTGCGTAAAGCGGTGGCCACTCCCTACGCGCCTTACGTAGAGATCGGTACGCACAAGGATGGTGAGTGGGTGCAGCTCAACACCAACATCCTGCAGATCGAAAACGAGTACTACTCCAATATTCGCCCCAAGCGCGTGACCTACACCGGCGAGCGGCCGATCCAGGCGCTGATGGCCCGTGGCGTGCAGTATGTCGAGGCGCGCTGCCTGGACATCAACCCGTTCCTGCCGACCGGCATCGATCTGACCGAAGCGCGCTTCCTTGATGCGTTCCTGTTGTATTGCGCGTTGAACGAAAGCCCGTTGTTCGCAAACAACGAGTGCGGCAACGCCACTTCGAACTTCCTCACCGTGGTCAAGGAAGGTCGGCGTCCGGGCCTGCAATTGCAGCGTCAGGGCCAACCGGTGGAGCTGAAGGAATGGGCCGCCGAGTTGCTGGAGAAGATCGCGCCGCTGGCGGCGTTGCTGGACCGCAGCCACGGTGGCGACGGCCATGGCAAGGCCTTGGACGAGCAGTTCGCCAAGGTCAAGGACCCATCCCTGACGCCATCGGCCCAGGTCCTGGCAAGCATGACCCTGCACAAGGAAAGCTTCGCGCAGTTCTCGATGCGCCAGAGCCTGGCCCATGCCGAGTTCTTCCATGGCCAGCCGTTGAGCAAGGAAGAGCAGGCCGGCTTCGAGGAGAAGGCCCGTCAGTCCCTGGTGCAACAGGCTGAGCTGGAACAGAACGAAGTGGGGGATTTCGACGTGTTTGTCGGGTCGTACCAGGCGAGCATCCTGGCGATCAGTAACTGATGCGGCGCTGCCACTGACGCTTTCGCGGGCAAGCTCCGCTTCCACAAGGTCGGTGTCGTGCACAGAAGACGCGTACGATGCAGGCCTTGTGGGAGCGGAGCTTGCCCGCGAAGAGGCCCTCAAGGCTAACAAAAGCCTCTCAGGCAAGATCCGCCCTCAAAGGTTAAAGGGCTTTTTCGAAGATCTTCGAATTACGCTGGTAGTTGTACAGCGAAGCCCGCGCACTCGGCAGCCGTTCCACGCTGCTCGGCTCGAAACCGCGCTCGCGGAACCAGTGCGCGGTACGGGTCGTCAGCACGAACAAGGTTTTCAAGCCCTGCGCCCGCGCCCGCGCCTCGATCCGCTCCAGCAATTCATCACCGCGACCGCCATGGCGATACTCCGGGTTCACCGCCAGGCACGCCAACTCCCCCGCCTCTGAATCGGCGATCTGATACAACGCCGCACAGGCGATGATCATCCCCTCGCGCTCGACCACACTGAACTGCTCGATCTCACGCTCCAACACTTCCCGCGAACGCCGCACCAGGATGCCCTGCTCTTCCAGCGGGCTGATCAGGTCGAGCAAACCGCCGACATCCTCGATGGCCGCCTCGCGCACCAGTTCGAACTGCTCCTGGGCCACCAGCGTACCGCCGCCGTCACGGGTAAACAGCTCGGTCAACAGCGCGCCATCCTCGGCATAACTGACGATATGGCTGCGCGCCACGCCGCCGCGGCAGGCCTGCGCCGCCGCATCCAGCAACTCGCCCTGGTAATCGTTGCCCAAACGCAGCAGATGCGCCGGCACCTGCTGTGGGCGCAGCTCGCGGACCAGCTTGCCATTTTCATCGATCAGGCCATGATCGGCGCCAAACAGCAGGAGCTTTTCCGCTCCCAGGTCGATGGCGGCACGGGTCGCCACGTCTTCGCAGGCCAGGTTGAAAATTTCCCCGGTGGGCGAGTAGCCCAGCGGTGACAGCAAGACAATCGAGCGCTCGTCCAGCAGGCGATTGATGCCCTTGCGGTCGACCCGGCGCACTTCGCCGGTGTGGTGATAGTCGACCCCTTCGAGCACGCCGATCGGCCGCGCCGTGACCAGGTTGCCGCTGGCGACCCGCAGCCGCGAGCCCTGCATCGGCGAAGCGGCCAGGTCCATGGACAGGCGCGCCTCGATGGCGATCCGCAGTTGGCCCACGGCATCGATCACGCATTCCAGGGTCGCCGCATCGGTAATCCGCATGCCGTGGTGGTAATGCGGGGTCAGGCCACGCGCCGCCAGGCGGCTTTCGATCTGCGGACGCGAACCGTGCACCAGCACCAGCCGCACCCCCAGGCTGTGGAGCAGCACCAGGTCGTGGACGATATTGCCGAAGTTGGGGTGTTCGACGCCGTCGCCGGGCAACATGACCACAAAGGTGCAGTCCCGGTGGGCATTGATATAGGGAGACGCATGGCGAAGCCAATTCACGTAATCGGGCATAAAACCTGAACCTGTATAAAAAACAGCCAATAAAAAATAGATGCAACGTCAAAACGCACAACGGGCTGTTGGTTATCGTCGGAACAGGCTTGGCGACACGCGCGCTCTCCTTGGTATCGGGTAAAAAGTCAGTCAGCCGCGCATTTAACGCAAGGTTGCGGCCGGGCTCAAGCAGTAATGTTGAATCAATTCACGCAGTAGATGCACGGTAGGCTGCAAACGTGACATTTCGAGGTATTCCCCCGGCTGATGCGCACAAGCGATATCGCCCGGGCCCAGGACCAGGGTTTCGCAGCCGAGGCGCTGAAGATAAGGTGCTTCGGTGCCAAATGCCACTGCCTCGGCGCGATGACCGGTAAGTTTTTCAGCAACTTGTACCAGTTCCGTGTCAGCGGCCTGTTCGAACGGCGGCACTTCGGGAAACAGCGGTGCATAGTCGATCTTCACCTGATGCCGCTGCGCCAGGGGTTCGAGCTTGGCGTGGATCGCCGCGCGCAGCAGGCTCGGGTCCATGCCCGGCAAAGGCCGCAGGTCGAATTCCAGGGAGCACTGGCCGCAGATCCGGTTGGGATTGTCGCCGCCGTGGATGCAGCCGAAGTTCAGGGTCGGCTGCGGTACGCTGAATTGCGGGTTGTTGTATTCGCGCTGCCATTGCCAGCGCAGCCCCTTGAGCTCGCCGATGACGTCGTGCATGGCCTCCAGGGCGCTATGGCCCAGGCTCGGGTCCGAGGAGTGGCCGCTGCGGCCGAGAATCTCGATGCGTTCCATCATCACGCCCTTGTGCAGGCGGATCGGCTTCAGCCCCGTGGGTTCGCCGATCACCGCGGCGCGGCCGAGCGGACGACCCGCGGCGGCCAGGGCGCGGGCGCCGGACATGGAGCTTTCTTCGTCGCAGGTGGCGAGGATCAGCAACGGCTGCTTGAACGGTTGGTCGAGCAATGGCAGCACGGCTTCGATCGCCAGGGCGAAAAAGCCCTTCATGTCGCAACTGCCCAGGCCGACCCAGCGGCCGTCAACTTCGGTCAGTTTCAGCGGGTCGGTCTGCCACAGTGCGCCATCGAACGGTACGGTGTCACTGTGCCCGGCCAGCACCAGGCCGCCGGGGCCACTGCCGAAGCTGGCGAGCAGGTTGAACTTGCCGGGGCTGACCTGCTGGATATCGCAGTTGAAGCCCAGGTCGCCGAGCCAGGTCGCCAGCAGGTCGATCACCGGCCGGTTGGACTGATCCAGGCTCGGCTGGGTACAGCTTACAGACGGGACTGCAATCAGCGCAGCGAATTGATCTTTCATCGACGGCAACGGCATGACGCTGACTCCTCGTTCACAGGACGGCCCCCGATGCACGACTCCAGGTCACACGCCATCCTGTAATTGGATGGACTCGCCCAAGCCGAGGCGTCTGTAGCGCCACGGTGGCATTCTAATGAAGCCAACGACAGCG
>NZ_JBWKUQ010000024.1:43036-99072 GCF_059420925.1 Pseudomonas sp. GW821-FHT03C07 | reverse complement strand
TCCCTCGATGATCAGTCGAGAACTATCGCTCCTGACGGAGCGTTAGTCGAGATACAAGGAGCTGGCTTGCCAGCGATGACGGCCGTCCAGGCGCCGCAATACTTAGAAAAAGCTCAGACCGACATGAAACAGCTTTTCCACATCGCGGATCTGCTTTTTATCCACAAGGAACAGAATGACATGATCGCCAGCCTGGATCACCGTCGCATCGTGGGCGATCAGCACCTCTTCGTCGCGAATGATCGCGCCGATGGTCGCCCCCGGCGGCAAGGCGATATCCGCGATCGCCCGGCCCACCACCTTGCTCGACTTCGCATCGCCATGGGCAATCGCCTCGATCGCCTCCGCTGCCCCGCGCCTGAGGGAATGCACGCTGACGATATCGCCGCGCCGCACATGCGCGAGCAAGGTGCCGATGGTCGCCAGTTGCGGACTGATGGCGATATCGATCTCGCCGCCCTGGACCAGGTCGACATAGGCCGAGTTGTTGATCAGGGTCATGACCTTCTTCGCCCCGAGGCGCTTGGCCAGCAGCGACGACATGATGTTGGCTTCATCGTCGTTGGTCAGGGCCAGGAACACGTCGGTGTCGGCGATGTTTTCTTCCAGTAGCAGGTCACGGTCCGAGGCGCTGCCTTGCAGCACCACGGTGCTGTCCAGGGTGTCCGAGAGGTAGCGGCAACGCGCCGGGTTTTTCTCGATGATCTTGACCTGGTAACGGCTTTCAATGGCTTCGGCCAGCCGCTCGCCGATCTGTCCGCCGCCGGCGATCACAATGCGCTTGTAGCGCTCGTCGAGGCGGCGCATTTCGCCCATTACCGCGCGGATATGCGCCTTGGCGGCGATGAAGAACACTTCGTCGTCGGCTTCGATCACCGTGTCGCCACGGGGCATGATCGGCCGGTCGCGGCGGAAGATCGCCGCCACGCGGGTGTCGACGTTGGGCATGCGTTCGCGCAACTGACGCAATTGTTGCCCCACCAGTGGCCCGCCGTAGTAGGCCTTGACCGCCACCAACTGGGCCTTGCCCTCGGCGAAGTCGATCACCTGCAAGGCGCCCGGGTGCTCGATCAGGCGCTTGATGTAATGGGTCACCACCTGCTCCGGACTGATCAGCACATCCACTGGAATCGCGTCGTTGTCGAACAGCCCGGCGCGGGTCAGGTAGGCCGCTTCACGGACCCGGGCGATCTTGGTCGGGGTGTGGAACAGGGTGTGGGCGACCTGGCAGGCAACCATGTTGGTTTCGTCGCTGTTGGTCACCGCCACCAGCATGTCGGCGTCATCCGCGCCGGCCTGGCGCAGGATTGTCGGAAACGAGGCGCGGCCCTGCACGGTGCGGATATCCAGGCGGTCGCCGAGGTCGCGCAGGCGCTCGCCGTCGGTGTCGACCACGGTGATGTCGTTGGCTTCGCTGGCCAGGTGTTCGGCCAGCGTGCCGCCGACCTGGCCGGCACCGAGGATGATGATTTTCATCAGCTCGCTCCGTTACCCCCGGCTCAGCCGCGCGCGGCGATCTTGATCAGTTTGGCGTAGTAGAAGCCATCGTGACCACCTTGCTGGGCGAGCAACTGGCGACCGTGGGGCTGCTTGATGCCAAAGGCCCCGGCGATGTCCAGCTCGCGGGCGCCGGAGGTCCGGGACAGGAACGCCGCGATCACTTCGGTGTTCTCGGTCGGCAAGGTCGAGCAGGTGGCGTAGAGCAGGATGCCGCCGACTTCCAGAGTCGTCCACATTGCGTCCAGCAGTTCGCCTTGCAAGGCGGCCAGGGCGGCGATGTCGTCGGGCTGGCGGGTCAGCTTGATGTCGGGATGGCGACGGATCACGCCGGTGGCCGAGCACGGCGCGTCCAGCAGGATGCGCTGGAACGGCTTGCCGTCCCACCATTTGGCGGTGTCACGCCCATCGGCGGCGATCAGTTCGGCGTCCAGGCCAAGGCGTTCGAGGTTCTCGCGCACCCGTACCAGGCGCTTGGCCTCCAGGTCGACGGCAACCACGCCGGCCAGTTGCGGCTGGACTTCGAGGATATGACAGGTCTTGCCGCCAGGGGCGCAGCAGGCGTCGAGCACCCGCTGGCCGGGCGCCAGGTCGAGCAGGTCGGCGGCCAGTTGCGCGGCTTCGTCCTGGACGCTGATCCAGCCTTCGTTGAAGCCGGGCAGGTTGCGCACGTCGCCGGCCTCTTCCAGGACGATACCGTCCGGGCTGTAGACACAGGCCTGCGCGCCGACTCCGGCGTCGCCCAGCAGCTTGAGGTAGGCATCGCGCGAGTGATGGCGGCGATTGACCCGCAGGATCATCGGCGGGTGGGCATTGTTCGCCGCGCAGATGGCTTCCCATTGTTCCGGCCAGAAGGCTTTCAGGGATTTCTGCAGCCAGCGTGGGTGGGCGGTACGCACCACCGGGTCGTGTTCCAGCTCGGCCAGCAGCGCCTCGCTTTCCCGTTGCGCGCGGCGCAGCACGGCATTGAGCAAGGCCTTGGCCCAGGGTTTTTTCAGCTTGTCGGCGCAACCGACGGTCTCGCCGATGGCGGCATGGGCTGGCACGCGGGTGTAGAGCAGTTGATAGAGGCCGACCAGCAGCAAGGCTTCGACGTCGGTATCGGCGGCCTTGAAGGGTTTTTGCAGCAGCTTGGCCGCCAGTGCCGAGAGGCGTGGCTGCCAACGCGCGGTGCCGAACGCCAAGTCCTGGGTCAGACCGCGATCGCGAGCCTCGACCTTGTCCAGTTGCAGCGGCAACGAGCTGTTGAGCGACGCCTTGCCGTTGAGGACGGCGGTGAGTGCCTTGGCGGCGGCCAGACGCGGGTTCATTGGCCGAGCACCGTACCGAGGGCGAATTTCTCGCGGCGGCTGTTGAACAGATCGCTGAAATTCAGCGCCTTGCCGCCGGGCAGTTGCAGGCGGGTCAGGCACAGGGCGCCGGCGCCGGTGGCGACGATCAGGCCGTCCTTGCTCGCGGCGAGGATTTCACCCGGCGCGCCCTTGCCTTCGGCCACGCCACCGGCCAGTACTTTCAGGGCTTCGCCGTCGAGGGTGCTGTGGCTGACCGGCCAGGGGTTGAAGGCACGAATCAGGCGTTCCAGCTCGACCGCCGGACGGTTCCAGTCGATACGCGCCTCGTCCTTGTTCAGCTTGTGGGCGTAGGTGGCGAGGCTGTCGTCCTGCACTTCGCCGTCCAGGGTCCCGGCGGCGAGACCGGCGATGGCCTGGAGCACGGCGGGCGGGCCGAGTTCGGCCAGGCGATCATGCAAGGTGCCGCCAGTGTCTTCGGCGCTGATCGGGGTGACGCTCTTGAGCAGCATCGGCCCGGTGTCGAGTCCGGCCTCCATGCGCATCACGGTCACGCCGCTTTCGCGATCACCGGCTTCGACGGCGCGCTGGATCGGCGCCGCACCGCGCCAGCGCGGCAGCAGCGAGGCGTGGCTGTTGATGCAACCCAGGCGCGGGATATCCAGCACCACCTGTGGCAGGATCAGGCCGTAGGCGACCACCACCAGCAGGTCCGGCTTGAGCGCCGCCAGTTCGGCCTGGGCCTCGGCGTTGCGCAGGGTCGGCGGTTGCAGGACGCTGATGCCGTGCTCCAGCGCGAGCTGCTTGACCGGGCTCGGCATCAGCTTCTGCCCACGGCCCGCCGGCCGATCCGGTTGGGTGTAGACCGCGACGATCTGGTAAGGGCTGTCGAGCAGGGCCTTGAGATGTTCGGCGGCGAATTCGGGGGTGCCGGCAAAGACGATGCGCAGTGGCTCAGACATAAAAAGGGCTCGCTTGGATACTGTAGGAGCGAGCTTGCTCGCGAGGGTGGCCGGGGCAGCGCGGGGTATCAGGTACCCCGCGTTATCGTTGACGTCCATCGCGAGCGAGCTCGCTCCTACAGGAGATACAGGAAGGGGCGGATCAGGCGTTCTGGCGATGGAGCTTTTCCAGCTTCTTCTTGATCCGGTCGCGCTTGAGCGTAGACAGGTAATCGACGAACAGCTTGCCGTTGAGGTGATCGCATTCATGCTGGATGCACACCGCCAACAGGCCTTCGGCCTCCAGTTCGAACGGCTTGCCGTCGCGGTCCAGGGCCTTGACCCGCAGTTTCGTCGGGCGGTCGACGTTTTCGTAGAAGCCCGGCACCGACAGACAGCCTTCCTGGTACTGCTCCACTTCCGCGGTCAGGGTTTCGAACTCGGGGTTGATGAACACCCGGGGTTCGCTACGATCTTCGCTCAGGTCCATGACCACGATACGCTGGTGCACATTGACCTGGGTCGCCGCCAGGCCGATGCCTGGGGCTTCATACATTGTTTCAAACATGTCGTCGATCAGCTGCCGCGCCTGGTCGTCCACCACGGCCACGGGTTTGGCGATGGTGCGCAGGCGCGGGTCTGGAAATTCGAGGATGTTTAAAATGGCCATAGGCGTATTTGCTGCACTTGTGAGGTAAAGTCAGAGACGGTTGCCGAAATGTCCCGGTGGGATCGGCTACCGTTGTAAAACGTTCTCCCTGGGAGCGAGCCGCGGGGGCTCTGGCGTTTCACGCGAAGGCACATAATAAAGGGATTCACTGCATGAGGAAAACACTACTCGCCCTGTTGCTGGCCGTTAGCGGCGTCGTGCAGGCGCAAGTGCAACTCAAGGACGGTTATCCACAGCGCTATACCGTAGTGCGCGGTGACACACTTTGGGACATTTCCGCCAAGTTTCTCAGCGAGCCGTGGAAGTGGCCGGAGATCTGGCACGCGAACCCCCAGGTGGCCAATCCGGACCTGATCTATCCCGGCGACACCCTGACCCTGCAGTTCGTCGACGGCCAGCCGCGGTTGGTGGTGGATCGCGGCGCGTCGCGGGGGACCGTGAAGTTATCGCCGCAGGTGCGCCGCTTGCCGGTGGCCGAGGCGATTCCGAGCATTCCGCTGGAAAAGATCAATGCGTTCCTGTTGAGCAACCGCATTGTCGACAACGCCAATGATTTCCAGAAAGCCCCGTATATCCTGGCCGGCAGCAATGAGCGGGTGCTCAGTGGCATGGGCGACCGGATCTATGCCCGTGGCGTGTTCGACCCGGCGCACACGGTGTACGGCCTGTTCCGCCAGGGCAAGGTCTATACCGACGCGCAGACCAAGGAGTTCCTTGGGATCAACGCCGACGACGTCGGCACGGGCGAGTTGGTGGCGACCGAAGGCGATATCGGCACGTTGAACCTGCGCCGCACCACCCAGGAAGTTCGCCTGGGTGACCGCCTGTTCGTCAGCGAAGAGCGCCCGGTCAATTCGACGTTCATGCCCAGTGCGCCGCAAGTGCAGATCCTCGGCACGATCATAGATGTGCCACGGGGTGTTACACAGATCGGGGTCATGGACGTGGTCACGATCAATAAGGGGCGACGCGATGGCCTGGTCGAAGGCAACGTTCTAGCGGTGATGAAGACCGGCGAGACCGTACAAGACCAGATCACCGGACAGCGGGTGAAGGTCCCCGACGAACGTTCGGGCCTGTTGATGGTGTTTCGCACCTACGAAAAGCTCAGCTATGGTTTAGTACTTACTGCCACGCGGTCCCTGACAGTTCTGGACAAGGTGCGCAACCCGTAGCGCTGGATGCTCGATGGCTGGCCGAAGATTCGGTCCCCCTGAAACCCCGCGTCTTTGTGGGAGCCGGCTTGCTGGCGATGGCGATGCAAGATTCACCGCCGCCATCGCTGGCAAGCCCGCTCCCACAATGATCGTGTTTGGGTCCTGCAATTGCGCTTTCCAATGGATCAGAACGCTGCCTCCAGGGTAGCGTCCAAGGTCGCCTCCGTTAGCAGGCTAAACAGGTTACCCACAGAGTTATCCACAGCTTGTTCCTGCTGTTCCAGGACCGCCACAGATCAAGGATGATCCGATGTCGCTGTCCAACTGTACCTCCCTGTCCCCGGCGGAGCTGGAAGCCCGCCTGCGTCTGCACCGACTGCCGGAACTCGGTCCACGGCGCTTTCGCAGCCTGATCAAGGCCTTCGGTTCGGCCTCGGCGGCCCTTGGTGCGCCGGCCGCCGCCTGGCGTGCGCTAGGCTTGCCGACGGCCTGTGCCGAGGCGCGCCGCAGCCCTGAAGTGCGTGACGCTGCCAGCGCTGCATTGCGCTGGCTAGAGCGCCCGGCTTGTCATTTGGTGATGTGGGACCAGGGCGATTACCCGGCCCTTCTCGCCGAACTGGACGACGCCCCGCCGTTGCTGTTCGTGGCCGGCGACCCTACCCTTCTGGAACAACCGCAGCTGGCGCTGGTTGGCAGTCGGCGTGCCTCCAAGCCAGGCATGGACACGGCGGCGGCCTTTTCCCGGAGCCTGGCCGGCGCCGGTTTTGTCATCACCAGCGGGCTGGCGCTGGGGATCGACGGCGCGGCCCATCAGGCGGCCCTGGACATCGGCGGGCGAACTATCGGGGTACTCGGTACCGGCCTGGAAAATTTTTATCCACAACGCCATCGCCGGCTGGCGCAGGCCATGATTGCCCAGGGCAGCGCCGTGGTGTCCGAGTTGCCGCTGGAGGCAGCGCCGCATCCGAGCAACTTTCCCCGGCGCAACCGGATCATCAGCGGCTTGTCCCTGGGCGTGCTGGTGGTGGAGGCCAGTGTCGCCAGCGGCTCATTGATCACCGCCCGGCTGGCGGCGGAACAGGGACGCGAGGTGTATGCGATTCCCGGCTCCATCCACCACCCCGGCGCCAAGGGTTGTCATCAGTTGATCCGCGACGGTGCGGTGCTGGTGGAAACCGTCGAACATATCCTCGAACCCTTGCGTGTCTGGCAGCGGGTGACGGCCAGCCCTATTCCCACTGCGTCCGAGCACCCGCTACTAGGCTTGCTGCACGCCGCGCCGCAGAGCAGCGAGGCCCTGGCCCAGGCGTCTGGCTGGGCACTGCCGCGAGTATTGGCGGCACTGACCGAGTTGGAGCTCGAAGGCCGGGTTGCCAATGAAAGCGGACGCTGGTTAGCTCGCGCGAGGTAGGCTTACCTGAGTAAACTGCGAGCAGCGTTAAATCCGGAGAGCGAGCAATGGTCAACAGTTGGCGTGTGCAAGAAGCCGCACGAGAAATTCGCGCAGGGGCGGTGATTGCCTATCCAACCGAGGCGGTCTGGGGCTTGGGTTGCGATCCCTGGAACGAAGAAGCGGTGGACCGCTTGCTGGCGATCAAAAATCGTTCGGTGGACAAGGGCCTGATCCTGATCGCCGACAATATTCGCCAGTTCGATTTTCTCTTCGAGGATTTCCCGGAAGACTGGATTGACCGCATGGCCAGTACCTGGCCGGGACCCAATACCTGGTTGGTGCCGCATCAGGACCTGTTGCCGGAGTGGGTGACCGGTGTGCATGACACCGTGGCCTTGCGGGTCAGCGATCATCCGTTGGTGCGCGATCTGTGTTCGTTGGTGGGGCCGCTGATTTCCACTTCCGCCAATCCCCAGGGGCGCCCGGCGGCGCGCACGCGGATTCGCGTGGAGCAGTATTTCCGTGGGCAGCTCGACCTGGTGCTGGGCGGTAACCTGGGTGGGCGCAAGAACCCGAGCCTGATTCGCGACCTGGCGACCGGCAAGGTGGTGCGCCCGGCGTAAGAGCGGTGTGCGGGCAAGCATCGCTCCCACAAGAGGGCGGACGCCTCCTCGGAGGCCGCGTTATCGTTCATTGCCAGCAAGCCGGCTCCTAGAGGACGGTGTCGATCACAAAAAGGTGTTGCGACACGGAGACTGTAGGAGCCGGCTTGCTGGCGATCCGCTGCGTCAACAGCGGCCGCCCACCTCGATCACGGCAACAATACGGTCGACCCGGTGGTCCGTCGCGCCGCCAGTTCGGTCTGGGCCTTGGCCGCGTCCGCCAGGCCATACCGTGCGCCGATCTCGATCTTCAGTTTGCCGCTGGTGATCATCCCGAACAGATCCTTCGCCATGAGCTGCAGGTTTTCTGCGTTGTTGGCGTAGGTCGCCAGCGTCGGTCGGGTCACATACAACGAGCCCTTGGCCGCCAGGATCCCCAGATTGACGCCGTCCACCGCGCCCGAGGCATTGCCGAAGCTGACCATCAGCCCACGGGGTGCCAGGCTGTCCAGCGAGGTCAGCCAGGTGTCCTTGCCCACGCCGTCATACACCACCGGGACCTTTTTGCCATCGGTCAACTCCAGCACCCGCTTGGCCACATCCTCATGGCTGTAGTCGATGGTTTCCCAGGCACCCAGAGACTTGGCCAGGGCCGCCTTTTCCGGCGAACTGACGGTACCGATCAGCTTTACGCCCAGGGCCTTGGCCCACTGGCAGGCGAGCAGGCCGACACCGCCGGCCGCGGCGTGGAACAGCACGGTTTCGCCACCCTTCAACTCATAGGTCTGGCGCAGCAGGTACTGCACCGTCAGGCCCTTGAGCATCACCGCGGCCGCCTGTTCGAAGCTGATACCTTCCGGCAGATGCACCAGATTGGCCGCCGGCAGCACATGCACTTCGCTGTAGGCGCCCAAAGGACCGCTGCCATAGGCCACGCGATCACCGACCTTGAACTGGCTGACCTCGCTACCGACCGCCTCGACCACGCCAGCCCCCTCGGCCCCCAGGCCCGACGGCATGGTCGGTGGTGCATACAGCCCGCTGCGCAAATAGGTGTCGATGAAGTTCAGGCCGATGGCGTGGTTGCGTACCCGCACCTGCTGCGGGCCCGGCTCGGCGGGGGTGTAGTCGACATACTCAAGGACTTCGGGGCCCCCATGGGTGCGAAACAGGATACGTTTGGCCATCTTTCTCTCCTTGGACATTTCACTAAGGGGCGCGGTGTGGCGCGATGCAAGGGCCCTATCGGACTCCTTCGCTTGATCTTCGTCAACAGCGACGAGCATAAACGCGGTGCTATGCTACGCGCCTCTTTGCCACCGGCCGTCCGAGAGGCCGCGTGGCTTTGCCCGATTCAAGGTGATGCCATGACTACCCGCACCGAGGCCGTGAAAGCCTACCTGCTCGACCTGCAAGACCGTATCTGTGCCGCCCTGGAAGCCGAAGACGGTGGCGCGCATTTTGTCGAAGACGCTTGGACCCGCCCCGCCGGTGGCGGCGGTCGGACCCGGGTGATCGGCAACGGCCAGGTCATCGAGAAAGGCGGCGTGAACTTCTCCCACGTCTTCGGCAGCGGCCTGCCACCGTCGGCCAGCGCCCATCGGCCGGAACTGGCCGGGCGCGGCTTCGAGGCCCTGGGCGTGTCGTTGGTGATTCACCCGCACAACCCCCATGTACCGACGTCCCACGCCAATGTGCGCTTTTTCATCGCCGAGAAGGAAGGTGAGGAACCGGTCTGGTGGTTCGGCGGCGGTTTCGACCTGACGCCCTACTACGCCAATGAAGAAGACTGCGTGCACTGGCACCGGGTGGCCGAGCGTGCCTGTGCGCCGTTTGGCGCCGATGTCTACCCACGCTACAAGGCCTGGTGCGACAGTTACTTCCATATCAAGCACCGCAACGAACCACGGGGTATCGGTGGCCTGTTCTTCGATGACCTGAATGAGTGGGACTTCGACACCAGCTTTGCCTTCATGCGGGCGATCGGCGATGCCTATATCGAGGCGTACCTGCCGATCGTGCAGCGGCGCAAGGCCCAAGCCTGGACCGAACAGCAGCGCGAGTTCCAGGAGTTCCGTCGCGGTCGTTACGTGGAGTTCAACCTGGTGTACGACCGTGGCACCCTGTTCGGCCTGCAATCGGGTGGCCGTACCGAGTCGATCCTGATGTCGTTGCCGCCGCAAGTGCGTTGGGGCTATGACTGGAAGGCCGAGCCCGGGAGTGCCGAGGCGCGCTTGACCGAGTACTTCCTGCAGGACCGCGACTGGCTGGCGGAGGGTGATGCCTGATGGATCGTTATGTCGTCTTCGGTAACCCCATCGGCCATAGCAAGTCGCCGTTGATTCACCGTCTGTTCGCCGAGCAGACCGTTCAGCCGTTGGACTACAGCACCTTGCTGGCACCTCTTGATGATTTTTCCGGCTGTGCCCGGGCGTTTTTCCAGGAAGGCCGCGGGGCCAATGTGACGGTACCATTCAAGGAAGAGGCCTATCGCCTGGCCAACAGCCTGACGGCCCGGGCACAGCGGGCCGGGGCGGTGAATACCTTGAGCAAGCTGGCCGATGGCAGTTTGTTGGGTGATAACACCGATGGCGCCGGGTTGGTGCGTGATCTGACGGTCAATGCCGGGTTCAGCCTGCGGGGCAAGCGCATCCTGCTGCTGGGGGCTGGCGGTGCGGTACGTGGCGCGCTGGAGCCGTTGCTGGCGGAGCAGCCGGCTTCGGTGATCATTGCCAATCGGACCGTTGAGAAAGCCGAGTTGCTGGCTGAGTTGTTCGCCGACCTGGGGCCGGTGTCCGCCAGTGGGTTTGACTGGTTGCGCGAGCCGGTGGACCTGATCATCAATGCCACTTCGGCGAGTCTGTCGGGGGATGTGCCACCGATTGCGCCAAGCCTGATCGAGCCAGGCAAGACCCTCTGCTACGACATGATGTACAGCAATGAGCCGACGGCGTTCTGCCGTTGGGCGAGCGAGCATGGTGCGGCGGTGTCGATGGATGGCCTGGGCATGTTGGCGGAACAGGCGGCGGAGGCTTTCTTCCTCTGGCGCGGTGTACGCCCGGATACGGCGCCGGTGTTGGCGGAGTTGCGGCGTTTGCTGGCCCTCTGAGCAAGGGCACAATATGACTGGCGGATCGCAATCTGATGTGGGAGCGGAGCTTGCCCGCGAAGCTTTTGGCGTCTTTGAGGGCGCCTTCGCGGGCAAGCTCCGCTCCCACACAAGCCCATTCACCACTGAAAGCTTCGTTGCTGTCAGGGGCCTCAATCCTCAAACAGGATCGGGCACTTATCCACACCCTCGAGCTTGACCAGCTCTTCCACCACCGGCGCCCGCGCCCGCCTCAGGGTCAGGCTGCGGCCTTCGCGTATCAACCGCCGGGCTTCCTGGTGGAGCATTTCAACCCCCGAGTAATCGATGAAGTTGATCTGCTGCGCCTCGATCACCACCTTCACCCCGTGCAACCGTTGCAACTGCACTTGCAGGTAATGGCTGGCGCCGAAAAAGATCGATCCGCCGACCCGCAGCACATCCTCGTCGCCATCGCGCCAATGCTGGACCCGCGGCTGCGAGGTGCGCTTCAGGTAGAAAAACAGCGAGGCCAGCACCCCGGCATAAATCGCCGTCTGCAACTCCAGCAGCAAAGTTGCCACGCAGGTCATGGCCATTACCGCGAACTCGGCGTGACTGACCCGGAATAACGCGCGGATGCCGCGCCGGTCGACCAATCCCCAACTGATCAGCAGGATACTGCCGGCCATCGCCGGGATCGGGATATGCGCGATCAGCGCCGAGCCGGTTACGGCGAACAGTGCCACCCAGAGCGCGGAAAACACCCCGGCCAGCGGTGAGCAGGCCCCGGCTTCGTAACTCAGTGCGGCGCGGGTGAACGAGCCGGCCGAGAGGTAGCCGGAAAACAGACTGCCGACGATATTCGACAGGCCCTGGGCGCGGACTTCCTGGTTGGCATCGAGCAATTGCTGCGAACGTGCGGACAACGAGCGGGCTATCGACAGGCTGGTCACCAGCCCGAGCATGCCCACCGCGACGGCGCTGGGCAGCAGGCGCAGGATGGTTTCCAGGTCCAGCGGCAAGGCGCTGAACGGCGGCAACCGGCCGATAAAGCCCTTGACCCGTTGCACATGCCCGAATAGGCCCGGACACAACCAGACCAGCGTGCTGGCCAGGACCAGGGTGATCAACAGGGTTGGCCAGCGCGGCAGCCAGGATTTGAGCGCGAGACCGAGGATCAGCGTCCCCAGGCCCAGCAGCAGCGAGGGTTTGTCCAGTTCGCCGAGGTGCTGGCCCAGTTGCAGCAGGCTGTTCAGGGCGGTGGCCTGGTTGGGGATATCGAGCCCCAGCAGGTTTGGCAGTTGCCCGAGGGCGATGACCACGGCGGCGCCCAGGGTGAAACCCAGCACCACCGAATGTGAGACGAAATTCACCAGAGCACCGAAACGCAGCATCCCCAGCAACCACTGGAAGATCCCGGCGATACAGGTCAGCAACAGGATCAGTGTGATGTAGTCCTGGCTGCCGGGCACCGCCAGGGGGCTGACGCTGGCGAACAGGACAATCGAGATGGCCGCCGTGGGTCCGCAGATCAGGTGCCAGGACGAGCCCCAGAGACAGGCGATCAGCACCGGGACGATGGCTGCGTACAGGCCGTATTCGGGGGGCAGGCCGGCAATCAGCGCGTAGGCGACCGATTGTGGCAAGGCCAGGATCGCCCCGCTCAGGCCGACGATCAGGTCACGACTGACACTGGCGCGGGTTTGCCGCGGCAGCCAGCTGAGAAATGGCAGGAATTTGTGGCGGTTGGTCCAGCCCATGGGTCTCTCGGTCGGATGAGTCGGCGTCAGGGTGAGGGGTATATCCGAAATTTTCGCGGTGAAGCACCGACCTTGTAGGAGCCGGCTCCCACAGATCCCGGTTCCGCCGCAATACTATCGTCATGCGCCGAACCTTGTAGGAGCCAGCTTGCTGGCGATGAGGCCCTTGAGCCTTGCGCTGCCCTTGCGGACGCCATCGCCAGCCAGCCGGCTCCTACACCTCAGGTTGTGTATTGCTCTTTAGAGCTTGGCTTTAACCGCCGGCAACCCATCCTGGCCATCCACGGTCTTCACCCCGTCCAGCCATTTATCCAGCACCGCCGGGTTGGCCTTGATCCAGGCCTTGGCCGCATCGGCATTGTTCAGCTTCTTGTTCGCCACCTCGGCCATGATGCTGTTTTCCATGTCCTGGGTGAAGCTCAGGTTGCTCAGCAATTTGCCGACGTTCGGACAGGCCTGTGCATAACCCTTGCGGGTCACGGTATAGACGCTGCCGGTATCACCGAAGTATTTCTCGCCGCCCTTGAGGTAATGCATTTTCATCTGCACGTTCATCGGGTGCGGGGTCCAGCCGAGGAAGACCACGAACTTCTGCTTCTTCACCGAACGAGCTACTTCGGCCAACATCGCCTGCTCGCTGGACTCCACCAGTTTCCACTGGCCCAGGTCGAACTCGTTCTTCTTGATGATATCCGCCAGCGAGGCATTGGCCGGCGCGCCGGAGCCGATACCATAGAGCTTCTTGTCGAACTTGTCGGCGAACTTGTTCAGGTCGGCAAAGTTATGCACGCCCGCGTCCCAGACATAATCCGGGACCGCCAGGGTGAACTCGGTGCCGTCGAGGTTCTTCGTCAGTTGCGTGACATCGCCGTTGGCCAGGAATTTGTCGTAGAAACCCTGCTGCGCAGGCATCCAGTTGCCAAGGAACACATCCACCTGGCCGTCCTTGAGACCGCCATAGGTGATCGGCACCGCCAGGGTGTCGACCTTGGCCTTGTAGCCCAGGCCATCGAGCAGCAAGCTGGTGATGGCGTTGGTCGCGGCGATATCGCTCCAGCCCGGATCGGCCATTTTTACCGTGTCGCAGCTCTGCTCGGCATAAGCACTCAGGCAGCTCATGGCCAGCAAACCGGCCGTCAGTGCTGTGGATAACTTCTTCATCGCCTTCCCCTTACGTTCGTTATTGGTTTTGGCAGGGTTGTGGATAACGTGCTTTGCGTTCCAGATCGTCGAGGTCGATATGGTTGCGCATGTATTGCTGACTGGCATCCACCAGTGGCTGGTGATCCCAGCTCTTCAGCTTTCCTTGGCTCAGCGCGCTGGCGACGAAACGCCGCCGCCGCTGACTGGCGAGCACCTGTTGGTGGATCGCCGGGATGTTCCATTTCGCCCGGGCTTCGGCCAGGAAGTCGTTGAAGAGTGCTTGATGCGGCACTGACTGGCTGAGTTCTTCCTCCTCATGGGGGTCGTTGTGGACATCGAAGAGCAGGCAGGGGTCGTCTTCGCTGTAGATAAATTTGTAGGCTCCACGGCGAATCATCATCAGCGGGCTGATGGTGCCTTCGGCCATGTATTCGCCGAACACTTCGTCGTGGCCGCCCTCGCCCTTCAGGTGTGGGACCAGCGAGCGCCCGTCCAGCGGCAGTTCGGCCTGCAAGGTGCCACCGGCCAGTTCCACCAGGGTCGGTAGCAGGTCGGCGGTGGAGACGGCCGCGCTGACGCGGCCGGCGGCAAACTGCCCCGGCGCGCTGATCAGCAGCGGTACCCGCGCGGACATTTCGAACCAGTGCATTTTGTACCAGAGGCCGCGCTCGCCGAGCATGTCGCCGTGGTCGCCGGAGAACACGATCACCGTGTCCTCGGCCAGGCCGGTTTCCTCCAGGGTTTGCAGGAGTTTGCCGACGTTGCTGTCGATATAGCCGCACGCGCCGAAGTAGGCCCGGCGCGCGTCGCGGATCTTCTCCACAGGCAGCGGCTTGTCCCACAGGTCATAGACCTTGAGCAACCGCTGGGAATGCGGATCGAGACTGTCCTGGGCCGGGGTCTGCGGCAACGGAATGTCTTCGTCGCGATACAGGTCCCAGAAGGCCTTGGGAATGGTGTAGGGATCGTGGGGGTGGGTCATGGACACGGTCAGGCAGAACGGCTGGTTGCCGTCTTCGCGCACATGGTCGAACAGGTATTGTTGCGCCTTGAAGACCACCTCTTCATCGAAATCCAGCTGGTTGGTGCGCACGCAAGGACCGGCCTGCAGCACCGAGGACATGTTGTGGTACCAGCTGGGCCGCACATCGGGCTCATCCCAGTTCACCGCCCAGCCGTAGTCCGCCGGGTAGATATCGCTGGTCAGGCGCTCTTCATAGCCATGCAACTGGTCCGGCCCGCAGAAGTGCATCTTGCCCGACAGCGCGGTGCGATAGCCGAGGCGCCGCAGATAGTGGGCATAGGTCGGTACGTCGGCGGGGAAATCGGCGGCGTTGTCGTAAGCGCCGATCTTGCTCGGCAACTGGCCACTGACGAGGGTGAAGCGCGACGGCGCGCAGAGCGGGCTGTTGCAGTAGGCGGCATCGAAGACCACGCCTTCGGCGGCCAGACGGCTCAGGTTCGGAAGCTTGATCGGCGATGCACCGTAGAGCGGCAACAGGGGTGCGGCCATTTGATCGGCCATGATGAAGAGAATGTTCTTGCGCTTCATGTAATCGCGGCATTCCATAGTGAATTGTTATGCGATAGTGCTGTGATTCAGCATGTGGCCCACGGAATCTGTGGTAAAGCCCCTGCAAAACAATGACTAGGATAAGTGCAGCTTATGTATGAAGCGCTGGGTGACCTGTCCCTCGATCTGCTCCGGGCCTTCGAAGCGGCGGCCCGTCATCACAGTTTTACCGCCGCCGCGGTGGAGTTGGGCACTACCCAGCCGGCCATCAGCCAGCAGATCAAGCGCCTGGAAGAGCAGTTGACCACCCGCCTGTTCGACCGCATCTACCGCGGCATCGAGTTGACCGAGGCCGGCTCGATTCTGTTCGAGCAGGTGCAGGTCGGTCTGCAGAGCATCGACAGTGGTTTGAGCGCGGTCACCGCCCAGCGTCAGCACGAGGTGCTGCAGGTCGCCACTGACTTTGCCTTTGCCGCCTATTGGTTGATGCCGCGCCTGCATCGCTTCCACGCGGCCAATCCACAGGTCGATGTCAGCCTGGTGACCAGCGAGCGCAGCCACAACATGCTGCGCACCGACATCGATGTGGCGGTGTTGTTCGGCAAGGGCCGTTTCAAGCAGGGCGAGAGCCATTGGCTGTTCAGCGAGGAAGTGTTTCCGGTGTGCAGCCCGCAATTGCTCAAGGGTCGCGAGTTGCCGCTACCCACAGAGGCTTTGCTGGAGTTTCCCTTGCTGCACCTCAAGGGCGAAAACAGCAGCCACTGGTTCGATTGGAGTGGGGTTTTTCGCGAACTGGGGCTCACCGCCGCACCGGCTCCGGGGCAATTGCGCTTCGACAACTACACCTTGTTGATCCAGGCGGCGATTGGCGGCCAGGGCGTGGCCATCGGCTGGCGCCACCTGGTGGATAACCTGTTGGAGCAGGGCTTGTTATGCCGGCCGATCAGCCAGACGGTGATTTCCACCTTTGGTTATTACGTGGTGTTGCCTCAGCGTAAACGGCGTGGGGCGCTGATCCAGCGCTTCTTTGACTGGTTGATGGCCGAGCAGGCCAACAGTGCGCAATCGCTGGTGGGGCTGGGCTTGCCCTCGATTGCGGTGTAGCGTTAGGTCATTAACAGACGCTGAACGAACGAGAGCGGCATGCAACGTATCAAGGGCTACCACGCCCACATCTATTTCGATGCTTCGACCCTGGAGCAGGCCCGTGAGCTGTGTGAACTGGCGGCGACGACTTTTCCGCTGAGGATGGGACGGATGCACCAGCGCCCGGTGGGGCCGCATCCGGACTGGAGTTGCCAGCTGGCGTTCGAGGCGCAATACGTTGGTGTGGTCCTGCCGTGGCTGGCGCTGAACCGCAAGGGGCTGGTGGTGTTCCTGCATCCCCTGACCGGCGATGACCTGGCCGACCATCGCGATCACGGGATCTGGATGGGAGCGGTCAGGCCATTGGATCTGTCGATCTTCGCCTAGCGCCTCAAGCGGTCAGTTCAGCACGCCGTCGAGAATCTCGTAGACGATCCCGGTGCCGATGGTGATCAAGACCACGTCATCGCCCATGCGCCGCCATTCGTAACCCTCGTACATCGGCAGGCGCGACAGCGCCCGGTCGTCCAGGCGTTCGCCTTCGTAGCCGCGTGGCAGCGGTTGGCCGCGCACCAGACGGTAGCCCGGTGGTGGTGGCGCGCCACGGCCGAAATGTTCGCGGTCTTCATGAATCATCTGGCGGACCCGGCCGAAATCCTGGGGCGGACGGTGCGCATTGCGCTCGTCATGTTCCCTGCCCTGGCCTCTGTTGTCACCCCGGTCCCGTTGGTCGTAGCCACCGCGATCATGATCTTCGCCGCGCCACTGGTCTTCGGCATGCAGCAGGGGGCTGGTGCTGAGTATCAACAGGCCAAGACCGGCCATCAGGCGTTTGGGCATTTTCATCGGGGGCATTCCTCACCACACAGGCAATACATCGAATAGGGGTGAAGGCTTGGCTTCAAACCCCCGGGTCTTGCTCTATTAGTCCGTATGGTGGCGTTTAGATTCCTTTGTATCAGGAACTTTACCTTTGTCCGGCGCCGGTGCTATCTCCAGCGATCATGCTGTTCGCTCAGGCCATGCCGCAGGGCTTCAAGACGTTCGCGCAAGGAGGCGTCGTTTGCCGCTGCGCCAGCGGTTCTTGCCGGGACGCCGCTCTGCGAAGCCAGTTTCGCGGTGCTGGGGGCCAGGGGTTCGAACGCGAACAGGCTGGACAGGTTTTGTCGCGGTGGTGGGGTTTGGCGGGGCTGGGAAGTCACCGATCTGAGCCGCTTTGGGCGAGGGCTTTCAGTGACGGACAGGTGGTCGAGGAAGGTACGGGCGATAGCGAGTGTCATAGGGGCATCCATTTTCATCGGTAACGATCCAGCGCTCCTGCGCGGCCGTCTCTTGCCGGTATTTCCCGGAAAGAGAATGAAATGATTACCCCTTTGACAGCGCGGTTCTGTCAATAAACGCTCAGGTTCGCGCCCATGAAAAAAGGGACCCAGGGCCGTGGCCGTGGATCCCCTGGTGTCGTGCCGTGTGGCTTAGCGCGCGGTCCGTACGCCTTCGGCGAGGGCCGCGCACAGGCTCAGCACGCCATCGATGGCCTGCTCATCGCTGGTGGCGTTGGCGATATGATCGATCAGCGCCGAGCCGACCACCACGCCGTCCGCCAGCCGGGCGATGGCCGCGGCCTGCTCCGGTGTGCGGATACCGAAACCGATGCTGATCGGCAGATCGGTGTGGCGACGCAGGCGAGCCACCGCCTCTTCGACGTGTTCCAGGGTCGCCGAGCCGGCACCGGTCACGCCGGCCACCGACACGTAGTAGACGAAGCCGGAGCTGCCGTTGAGCACGGTGGGTAGACGGACGTCGTCGGTGGTCGGGGTGGTCAGGCGGATAAAGTCCAGGCCGGCGGCCTGGGCCGGGTCGCACAGCTCGCCGTTATGTTCCGGTGGCAGGTCGACCACGATCAGGCCGTCGACACCGGCGGCCTTGGCATCGGCGATGAAGCGTGGCACGCCGTAGTGGTGGATCGGGTTGAAGTAACCCATCAGCACCAACGGGGTTTCATTGTTCTCGGCGCGGAACTCGCGAACCATCTGCAGGGTTTTCGCCAGGTTCTGCTTGGCGGCCAGGGCGCGGATGTTCGCCAGTTGGATTGCCGGGCCGTCGGCCATCGGATCGGTGAAGGGCATGCCCAGTTCGATCACATCGGCACCGGCCTTGGGCAAGCCCTTGAGGATCGCCAGGGAGGTGTCATAACCCGGGTCGCCAGCGGTGACAAAGGTCACCAGGGCGGCGCGGTTCTGTTGTTTCAGCTCGGCAAAGCGGGTTTGCAGGCGGCTCATCAGTGTTTCTCCTGCTGGGACTGTTGCATGTGGTGCATGACGGTTTGCATGTCCTTGTCGCCGCGACCGGACAGGTTGACCACCATCAGGTGATCCTTGGGCAGGGTCGGCGCGCGCTTGAACACTTCGGCCAGGGCGTGGGCGCTTTCCAGGGCCGGGATGATGCCTTCGAGGCGGCAGCACTGGTGGAACGCGGCCAGGGCTTCATGATCGGTGATCGAGGTGTACTGGACGCGGCCGATATCGTGCAACCAGGCGTGTTCCGGGCCGATGCCGGGGTAATCGAGGCCGGCGGAAATCGAGTGGGCGTCGATGATCTGGCCGTCGTCGTCCTGCAGCAGGAAGGTCCGGTTGCCGTGCAGTACACCCGGGACGCCGCCGTTCAGGCTGGCGGCGTGCTTGCCGGTCTCGATACCGTGGCCGGCCGCTTCGACGCCGATGATTTCGACGCTGGTGTCATCAAGGAACGGGTGGAACAGGCCCATGGCGTTGGAGCCGCCGCCGATGCACGCCACCAGGCTGTCGGGCAGGCGCCCTTCCTGGGCTTGCAGCTGCTCGCGGGTTTCCTTGCCGATCACCGACTGGAAGTCGCGGACCATGGCCGGGTACGGGTGTGGACCGGCGACGGTGCCGATCAGGTAGAAGGTGCTGTCGACGTTGGTGACCCAGTCGCGCAGGGCTTCGTTCATCGCGTCTTTCAGGGTGCCGGTCCCGGCAACCACTGGAATCACTTCCGCGCCCAGCAGTTTCATGCGGAACACGTTGGCCTGCTGGCGCTCGATGTCGGTGGTGCCCATGTAGATCACGCAATCGAGGCCGAAGCGCGCAGCCACGGTGGCGGTGGCCACGCCGTGCATGCCGGCACCGGTCTCGGCGATGATGCGTTTCTTGCCCATGCGCCGCGCCAGCAGGATCTGGCCGATGCAGTTGTTGATCTTGTGCGCGCCGGTGTGGTTCAGCTCCTCGCGCTTGAGGTAGATCTTCGCGCCGCCGCAGTGCTCGGTCAGGCGTTCGGCGAAGTACAGTGGGCTCGGACGACCGACGTAGTCGCGCTGGAAGTAGGCCAGTTCCTTGATGAACGCGGGATCGATCTTGGCGGCTTCGTATTCGCGGTTCAGGTCGAGGATCAGCGGCATCAGGGTTTCGGCCACGTAGCGGCCGCCGAATGCGCCGAACAGGCCGTTGGCGTCGGGGCCGTTGCGCAGGTTGGACTGGGTCATGGGAGGCTCCAGGTGGACGATTGAAGGTTCGATGGGGTTCACTCTAACCATGACAGGCGCGGATGAAAACCGATAAGATCGGCGTAACCTGTCAGGAAAACTCACAGATACCATGAGCCGCGACCTTCCCCCGCTCAATGCCTTGCGCGCCTTCGAGGCCACCGCCCGCTTGAACAGCGTCAGTCAGGCGGCCGAACAGCTGCATGTGACCCATGGGGCGGTCAGCCGGCAATTGAAAGTGCTCGAGGAACACCTGGGCCTGAGTCTGTTCGTCAAGGACGGCCGCGGCCTGAAACTCACAGATGCGGGGATACGCCTGCGTGACGCCAGTTTCGAGGCATTCGAGCGGCTGCGGGCGGTCTGCGCCGAGCTGACCCAGAGCACGGCGGATGCGCCTTTTGTACTGGGCTGTTCCGGGAGTTTGCTGGCGCGCTGGTTTATTCCGCGACTGGGACGACTGAATGCCGATCTGCCTGACTTGCGCCTGCACCTGTCGGCGGGTGAAGGCGATCTCGATCCACGCAAGCCGGGGCTCGATGCCCTGCTACTGTTCGCCGAGCCGCCATGGCCGGCGGATATGCAGGTCGTTGAGCTGGCCAGCGAGCGCATCGGGCCGGTCATGAGCCCGCACTTCAGCCGTTACGAGTCCTTGCTGCGGGCGTCGGCCCGGGGGCTGGTGGGCGAGCCGTTGTTGCACACCACTTCGCGACCGCAGGCCTGGCCCAGTTGGGCGCGGCAGAACGGCATCGATGTGACGGAGTTGAAATACGGGCAGGGTTTCGAGCATCTGTACTACCTGCTCGAAGCGGCGGTGGCCGGGTTGGGCGTGGCGATCGCGCCGCAGCCGCTGGTGGCGGACGATTTGCGCGCCGGTCGCCTGGTGGCGCCCTGGGGCTTCAATGAAACCCCGGGGCGGCTGGCGTTATGGTTGCCTCGGCGTGCCGCGGACGGACGTGCCCAACAGTTGGCCCAATGGCTCAAGACCGAGTTGGAGCACGGCACTTAGTCCCGGCGTGTGCACAGCAGGTAAGCCGCCAGCAACCCCAAGGCACCCACCGCGATACCAGCGGTTGTCCACGGATGCTCCTGGGCGTAGTCCCGGGTCGCGATCCCGGTTTCACGGGTTCTGACCTTGACCTCTTCATAGGCATCGCTGAGCAGGTGCCGCGAGTGTTTCAGCGCATTCTCGGCATTGCTGCGGAGCGCCTTGAGGGTCTTGCGCGACTCGTCCGAGGCGTCATCCTTGAGGCTTTCGAGGGACTTGAGCAGGCTCTCGATTTCGGCTTCCATGCTTTGCAATGAAGCTTTGCGTAGTGAGTTGCTGGCCATATCGGCATTCTCCCGCAGTTGAGTGGCGTGTGTAGATTGGGACTTCAGCGCGGTGTGAAAGTGCAAAAAATCTGCGCCGCCTCCCGGGGTCACTCGATGCGAGCTGTGGGAAAAATCACTGCTAGGCTCTCTGAACCGCCCTCGGGACTTAGGAGAACAGCATGAGCGACCATCACACCTACAAGAAAATCGAACTGGTAGGTTCTTCCCCCACCAGCATCGAAGACGCGATCAACAACGCCCTGGCCGAAGCCGGTAAAAGCATCAAGCACCTGGAGTGGTTCGAGGTGCTCGATACCCGTGGGCATATCAAGGACAACAAGGCCGCGCACTTTCAGGTGACGCTGAAAGTGGGCTTCAGAATCGCCAATAGCTGAACAAATGCTGGCCTTTTGAACTTATAGGCTGGCCGACTGCCATATTGATTGCTATACAGAGGGCGCTAAATAGCCCCAGGTGCGTCGCCTAACAGCCGACGCACTTTTTTTGATCTGACCAGGGAATATGATCGATGAAAAAGCTTGTGCTGGCGGTAGCGTTGTTGAGTCTGGCGGGAACCGCCCTTGCGGCGGGCAAACCATGCGACGCGGTAGAGAAGGACATCAAGGACAAGCTTGAAGCCAAGGGCGTCCATGGTTACTCGCTGCAGGTCGTCGACAAGGCCGGCAATACCGGCGCCGATGGCAAGGTCATTGGCAGCTGCGATGCGGGTAAAAAGGAAATCGTCTACAAGCGCAAGTAAGCTTGAGTGGGCATCAAAGCCGGCGCCAGGCGCCGGCTTTTTTGTCGCTGGCCCTCAGCCTTTCATAAGCTGCGCCAGCAACTCGTAGGAATGCAGCCGATCGGCATGCTCATACAGGTCACAGGTGAAGATCAGTTCATCGGCCTGGGTCTGCTCGATCAGCACCTCCAGCTTGGCGCGGATCTTCGCCGGGCTGCCGACCATCGCCAGACCGAGGAAGCTCGCCACGGCTTCTTTCTCGTGGGGTAGCCACAAGCCATCCATGGTTTGCACCGGAGGCCGTTGCACCAGACTCTGGCCACGCATCAGGGCGAGGATGCGCTGGTACACCGAGGTCGCCAGGTAGTCGGCCTTTTCATCGGTATCCGCGGCCACCAATGGCACGCCGAGCATCACGTAAGGTTTGTCAAGCACCGCCGAAGGCTTGAAGTGGTTGCGGTAGACGCGAATCGCCTCATGCATATAGCGCGGCGCGAAATGTGAAGCGAAGGCGTAGGGCAAGCCCCGCTCGCCAGCCAGTTGGGCACTGAACAGGCTCGAGCCGAGCAACCAGACCGGCACCTGGGTGCCGGTGCCCGGCATGGCGATCACCCGTTGTTCCGGCGTGCGCGGGCCGAGGTAGCCCATCAGCTCAGTGACATCCTCGGGGAAGTCGTCGGCGCTGCCCGAACGCTCGCGGCGCAAGGCCCGGGCGGTCATCTGGTCGGACCCCGGGGCGCGGCCCAGGCCCAGGTCGATACGGCCGGGGTAGAGGCTTTCCAGGGTGCCGAACTGTTCGGCGATCACCAGTGGCGCATGGTTGGGTAGCATCACACCGCCGGAGCCGACGCGAATGGTCGAGGTGCCGCCCGCCAGGTAACCCAGCAGCACGGAGGTGGCCGAACTGGCGATGCCGTCCATGTTGTGGTGCTCGGCGACCCAGAAGCGGTTGTAGCCGAACTTCTCCACATGACGGGCCAGATCCAGCGAATTGCGCAGCGATTGGCCCGGGCTGCCGTCCTGGCGCACGGGCACCAGGTCGAGGGTGGAAAATTTGGTATCGGACAGTCGCTTCATAAGCCTGCTACTCCATAGGGGGGTACGCAGGCTTCGTCTGCTGTCGAAAAACCTGCCGGTCTCCAAGGAATGTGGGCATATACCCGAGTTTCAAGGGGTGGCTGGTTTTTAACCTGCATTTTTTTCAGATGGGTCTTACAAAGTGAACTTTGAGACAGCGTCTATCCTCAGAACTTTGACCCCGGCGTGAACCCTTCGCGCCGGCTTTTGAGGAGGCAGCTATGAGTATCAAGAAGAAAGCATCGGCTCATTGGGCAGGCGACCTGAAAACCGGTATCGGTTCGATTTCCACGGAAACCGGGGTGTTGCGCGAAGCACCTTACGGTTTCAAGGCCCGTTTTGAAGGCGGCAAGGGCACCAACCCGGAAGAGCTGATCGGTGCCGCCCACGCGGGGTGTTTCTCCATGGCCTTTTCGATGATTCTCGGCGAGGCCGGTCTCAAGGCCGACAGTATCGACACCCAGGCCGAAGTGACCCTGGACCAGGTCGACGGTGGTTTTGCGATCACCGCGGTGCACCTGATTCTCAAGGCGAAAATCCCCGGCGCCAGCCAGCAGCAGTTCGATGAACTGAGCAAAAAGGCCAAGGAAGGTTGTCCCGTGTCCAAGGTACTGAACGCCAAGATCAGCCTCGACGGGACCCTGGTTCACTGACCGGGCTGCGGCAAACGCCGGGGATGTGAGGTGGAGCAGAACTTGGCCGGCGCAATTGTGGTCGAATAAAGTGTGGAGTTTGCGCGTACGCTCTTGCGACGCGCTGCCGTAGTCAAGGAGTTCGACCATGAAACGTTTTGCCCTGGGGATTTTCTGTTGCGCGCTGGTCACCTCGGCCTTGGCCGCGACCAAACCTTGTGACGAGCTCAAGGCCGAGATCGAAACCAAGATCCAGGCCGCTGGTGTCAGTTCCTACACCCTGGAAATCGTCGCCAATGATGAAGTCCACGACCAGAACATGGTCGTGGGCAGTTGCGACGGCGGCAGCAAGAAAATCATCTACCAGAAGAACGACCGCTGACGCCTGGCCACACCGGTCACTCGCTAGGTAATGCAGAACACGTTGTTTTGCTCGGCCACCACTTCACCCTTGTCGTTATACAGCCGTGCGCTGGCGTAGAAGCCCAGGGCAATGCCTTCCAGACGGTAACGCCGGCCGGCTTCGAAGTGGTCGTAGTGCACGCTCAGATAGCACAGGCGGTTCGGTGGATCGGTGTTCATGGCCATGCCGCCGATATAAACCTCGTAATCGAAACGCGCCACGAGGTCATGGCTGCCCGGGGTGACCTGGAAAAAGCGCCCGTCGCGCAGGCGCTGCTTGTCCAGACTTTCGGCCATGATCACCGTGCCGGTGTGGGTGTCCAGGTCGACCCAGGCCATTTGTGGGTTCACCGCCGGTAACGGACTGATACAGCCGCCCAGGCTGGCCAGGGCGAGGAGTACGAGGGGAGTCTTGCGCATGATGGTTTCCAGTCTGTCAGAGCCTCAGCATACCCGCGTTCAGGGGCGGCGGGATGCCCCCGGGCGTCAAGCTCGTGCTGGGACGGCCGCATTGCGGTTAACCGCGTAACCTCAAGAATCATTCATGGAAAAGTGTTCGGTCCGCACGCTAGTCTTGTGTCTGCTCCCAGCAGGATGACACCCATGATGTTCAGGCCCTTGGTCCGCGGTTCGATCGCTGCCATGCTGCTGTTGCTCGGTGGTTGCAGCAGTATCGATTATTATAGCCAACTGGCCGGCGGCCAGTTGAGCCTGTTACGCGCCCGGGAACCGGTGGCCGAGGTGATTGCCGATCCGACCCGGGATCCGAAGCTGCGTGAACACCTGGCCCAGTCCCAGCAGGCGCGAGCCTTCGCCAGCGAGCATCTGCATCTGCCGGATAACCACAGTTACCGATTGTATGCGGATATCAAACGCCCTTATGTGGTCTGGAATGTCTTCGCCACGGCGGAATTTTCCCTGACCCCGCAACCGCACTGTTTCCCCATTGCCGGCTGCGTGGCCTATCGCGGCTATTACAACCAGGGCGCGGCGCGGGGTGAAGCGGCGCTGCAAAAACAGCAGGGCATGGACGTGTATATCGGTGGGGTCGAGGCCTACTCGACGCTGGGCTGGTTCGACGATCCGATTATCAGTTCGATGCTGACCTGGGGCGACGAGCGCCTGGCGACGCTGATCTTTCACGAGCTGGCGCACCAGCGCTTTTATGTGAAGGACGACACCGAGTTCAACGAATCCTATGCCAACTTCGTCGAACAGGAAGGCACGCGCCAATGGCGGACGGCGCGGGGCTTGCCGCCGGCCAAGGTCAACGATGTGGCGCAGAAGGATCAGTTTATCGAGCTGCTACTGAAGACGCGGGCGCGTTTGCAGCAGCTGTATGCGCAGGCGTTGCCGGTCGAGCAGATGCGTGAGCGCAAGGCACAGGAGTTCCAGCGTTTGCGTGATGAGTATCACCGGATACAGGCGAGTCAGTGGGCTGGCGACAAGCGTTATGACGCCTGGATCAATGCGCCGCTGAATAACGCCAAGCTGCTGCCCTTTGGATTGTATGACCAATGGGTGCCGGCGTTTGCGGCGTTGTTCAAGCAGGTCAATGGCGACTGGCCGGCGTTTTTCAGTGCGGTGGAAAAGCTTGGGGGGCTGCCAGTTGACGAACGCAAGGCGGTGTTGCGCCAATTGATGCCTGGCTGAAGGACGCCATCGCGAGCAAGCTTGCTCCTGCAGTGTCTGTGTCGTATCAATAAATTGCGGACGACCGATATCCTGTAGGAGCAAGCTTGCTCGCGATGCAGGCGACACGGTTTCACGACTTACACAAACGCCCGATGCAGCTCAGCCAAGGTCTGGAAATGATAAGCCGGCTGCTGCGCGCTCAACTCCTCGAAACTGCCAAACCCATACCCCACTGCCGCCGCATCCAAACCATTGGGTTGCGCGCCGATCAGGTCGTGCTTGCGGTCGCCGATCATCAGCGTCTCGCTCGGCACCAGCCCTTCTTCGGCGATCAGGTGGGCAATCAGCTCGACCTTGTCGGTCCGCGTGCCATCCAGCTCGCTGCCGTAGATCACCTTGAAGTGCCGGGCAAAATCGAAATGCCGGGCGATCTCCCGGGCAAACACCCAGGGCTTGGACGTGGCGATATACAGGGTGCGGCCCTGTCCGCCCAACAGCTCCAGCAGCGGCGTGACCCCTTCGAACACCCGGTTCTCATACAGCCCGGTGACCTTGAAGCGCTCCCGGTAGAAGTTTACCGCCTCCCAGGCCTTGGCCTCGTCAAAACCGTAGAACTGCATGAACGCCTGCAACAACGGCGGGCCGATAAAGTGTTCGAGCTTGCCGAGGTCCGGCTCGTCGATCCCCAGCTTACCCAGCGCGTACTGGATTGAACGGGTGATGCCCTCGCGTGGATCGGTCAAGGTGCCGTCGAGGTCGAAGAGAATCGTCTGGTAATGCATGGCGTGTCCTGGTTGTACAAAAAACAATCAAACGGCCTGATGATAACCTTCGGCCATGTGCAGGTCCTTGAGCTTCACGTAGTTCGCCGCGCTGTAGGTGAAAAACGCCCGTTCCTTGTCTGTCAACGCCCGCGCCTGCTTGACCGGGCTGCCGATATAGAGAAAACCGCTTGCCAGGGTCTTGCCCGGCGGCACCAGGCTGCCGGCGCCGACGATTACCTCGTCCTCGATCACCGCGCCGTCCATGACGATACTGCCCATGCCGATCAGAATCCGGCTGCCCAGCGTGCAGCCATGCAGCATGACCTTGTGGGCGATGGTCACGTCGTCGCCGATCAGCAGCGGGAAACCTTCAGGGTTGAACGGCCCGGCGTGGGTGATATGCAACACGCAGCCGTCCTGCACGCTGGTGCGTTGGCCGATGCGGATTCGGTGCATGTCGCCACGGATCACGGTCAACGGCCAGATGGAGCTGTCGGCGCCGATTTCGACGTCGCCGATCACTACCGCCGAACGGTCGACAAAGGTCCGTTCACCGAGTGCCGGCGTGAGGTTCTGATAGGTGCGAAGGGTCACGATAGGCGCTCTCTCTTTGGTTGATAGCTGCGGTCGGCGTCGATTGTAATTAAGATGGGCGTATGTTTCTTCCAGCCAAGGTGCCAACCGTGAGCGTGAATAACCCTCTTCTGCAGTCCTACGACCTGCCGCCGTTCTCGGCGATCCGCGCCGAACACGTGCTGCCGGCCATCGAACAGATCCTGGCGGACAACCGCGCGGCCATCGCTGACATTCTGGCAACCCAGGGCCAACAGCCTACCTGGGCCGGGCTGGTCCTGGCGATGGATGAACTCAACGATCGCCTGGGCGCCGCCTGGAGTCCGGTCAGCCACCTCAATGCGGTGTGCAACAGCGCCGAATTGCGCGAAGCCTACGAGGCCTGTCTGCCGGCCTTGAGCGCCTACTCCACGGAGCTGGGCCAGAACCGCGAACTGTTCCAGGCTTTCGAAGCCCTGGCGAACAGCCCGCAGGCCGCCAGCTTCGATGTAGGCCAGAAAACCATCCTCGAACACTCCCTGCGCGACTTCCGCCTGTCGGGTATCGACCTGCCGCCCGAGCAGCAGCAGCGCTACGCCGAGGTGCAGAGCAAGCTTTCCGAACTGGGCAGCCGCTTCTCCAACCAGTTGCTTGACGCGACCCAGGCCTGGACCCGGCATGTCACCGACGAGGCTGGCCTGGCCGGCCTGAGCGATTCCTCCAAGGCGCAAATGGCCGCCGCGGCCAAGGCCAAGGGCCTGGACGGCTGGTTGATCAGCCTGGAATTCCCGAGCTACTACGCGGTGATGACCTACGCCCAGGACCGTGCCCTGCGCGAAGAGGTGTACGCCGCCTACTGCACCCGTGCCTCGGACCAGGGGCCGAACGCCGGCCAGTACGACAACGGCCCGGTGATGGAAGAGATCCTCGACCTGCGCCAGGAGCTTGCTCAATTGCTGGGCTTTGCCAGCTTCGCCGAATTGAGCCTGGCGACCAAGATGGCCGATTCCAGCGACCAGGTGCTGACCTTCCTGCGCGACCTGGCCAAGCGCAGCAAGCCGTTTGCCGCCCAGGACCTGCAGCAACTCAAGGCCTACGCCGCCGAGCAAGGCTGCGCCGAGCTGCAAAGCTGGGACAGCGGTTACTACGGTGAGAAGCTGCGTGAACAACGCTACAGCGTTTCCCAGGAAGCCCTGCGCGCCTACTTCCCGATCGACAAGGTGCTCGGCGGGCTGTTCGCCATTGTCCAGCGCCTGTACGGCATCGAGATTGCCGAACAGAGCGGTTTCGACACCTGGCACCCGGATGTCCGGCTGTTCGAAATCAAGGAGAACGGCCAGCACGTCGGGCGCTTCTTCTTTGACCTCTATGCCCGCGCCAACAAGCGTGGCGGTGCCTGGATGGACGGTGCCCGCGACCGTCGGCGTACCGTCGATGGCGTCCTGCAAAGCCCGGTGGCCAACCTGGTGTGCAACTTCGCCCCGGCCGACAGCGGCAAGCCGGCCTTGCTGACCCATGACGAAGTCACCACCCTGTTCCACGAATTCGGCCATGGCTTGCATCACCTGCTGACCCGCATCGAGCATGCCGGCGTGTCCGGCATCAACGGCGTGGCCTGGGATGCCGTGGAGCTACCGAGCCAGTTCATGGAGAACTGGTGCTGGGAGCCTGAAGGCCTGGCGCTGATCTCCGGTCACTACGAAAGCGGCGAGCCACTGCCCCAGGACCTGCTGGAAAAAATGCTCGCGGCGAAGAATTTCCAGTCCGGGCTGATGATGGTGCGCCAGTTGGAATTCTCGTTGTTCGACTTCGAACTGCATGCCACCCATGGCGATGGCCGTAGCGCGGCGCAGGTCCTCGAAGGTGTGCGCGACGAGGTCTCGGTGATGCGTCCGCCGGCCTACAACCGTTTCCCCAACAGCTTTGCGCATATTTTCGCCGGCGGTTACGCGGCGGGCTACTACAGCTACAAATGGGCCGAAGTGCTGTCGGCCGATGCCTTTTCCCGGTTCGAGGAAGAAGGTGTGTTGAATGAGCAGACCGGGCGGGCTTTCCGTGAAGCGATCCTGGCACGTGGTGGTTCCCAGGAACCGATGCTGTTGTTCGTCGACTTCCGTGGCCGCGAGCCGTCAATTGACGCACTCTTGCGTCACAGCGGCTTGAGCGAGGATGTCGCGGCATGAGCGAGGCACCTGTGATCAAGACCAAGAAGCGCTTTATCGCCGGGGCGGTCTGCCCAGCGTGCAGCGAGCAGGACAAGCTGATGATGTGGAGCGAAGACGAGGTTCCGCACCGTGAGTGCGTGGCCTGCGGTTATGCCGACACCCTGAATGAACAGGGCTTGTCGGTACCCAAGGAGTTGGGCACGCGGGTCAATACCGCGGCGGTCAAGGCGCCGCAGGACAACAAGGTCCAGACCGTGCAGTTCTTTCCCAATCCGAAGCTGAAGAAGCCCGACGGCCAGTAGCCGCCGCGTGTTATAGCCTGAGCCGGGTCACGCCCGGCTCATTTTTGGCCATCACTCGACACTGGCGGACTTGAGCCAGCTGCGCACCGCGCAGGTGGCGTAGGGGTTGGTGCTGCATGCGCCGCTGGCCAGGGCCTCGCGCAACTTGTCGACTGGCGCCTGCATCATGTAGCGGATGCTGTCCTTGAAGTGCGCGCTTTCGCCAAATCCACCCATCATCATCTCGCTCAGGGCTTCCTCCTTGCTCCAGCCCTGCACCACCACCCGGTACATCGCCGCCATCAGGCCGGTGCGCTCCGTGCCCTGCTTGTCGTGGATCAACACCGAACCCTGGTCCTCGGCGTCCTTGATCGCCCGCAAAATCGTCAACACGTCGGCGTCGTCGACATGGCCGATCCGATAGGGCAGTTGCACTTGCTTGATCTCGGGGGCCGACAGCCAGCTGGAGTCGGCTTCCGGTTGGAAGTTGATCACCGTGGTGATGTTCAGCTTGGCCAGGAGCTGTACGGCATTGCTGTCCGGCAAGGTGCTGCGGTAGAGCGTCGGGGTCATCTGGTTGAGGTTGTACTGGTTGCCCACTGGGGTCGCCCATTGCGGCGGGCGTTGGCTGCTATTGTCGCCGGCCTGGACGGCGAGCCACACCAAACCGCTGATGAGGATCAGGCCAAGGAGGGAAAACCAACGAACGATCGACATGTGGACGGCGCCCGGAAAAAGAGAACTCGACATTGCCCTATAGCATTGAATTTTCCGGATCAAAAGCCTGTGAGTCGAGTGTCAAAGATTTGTGAGAGCCACGGAATACGCGCAGCAAAAAGCCGAGATTTTTAGCTGAATCGATTCATCTTGATGCTTAGGCTGCTATCATTTGTAACTAAAGGTTGCCGGTGTGTTCTCTATTCGAGGTGTCTCGCTAGAGACCGCTGCCCGAAAAAGACAGGTTGCTCAATTGAAGTGGCCGATTAATCCGTGCGTGCAAGATGAGTAAGGTACCGCCATGTCTGATCAAGATCGAGATAACCCGCGGCGTGAGTTCCTGCGCAAAACCCTGACCTTGATCCCGCTGGTCAGCGTGGCGAGCAGCGCCTTGGGCAGCAGTGTCCTGCAGGCCGCGTCGCAAGCAACGCCGCCGGCCGCCGACCAGGCGCTGGTCAACAGCGGTCATTACGAGCCGAGTTTCTTCACCACCGAGGAATGGGCTTTTCTCAATGCCGCGGTGGCCCGTTTGATTCCGGCCGACGCCCAAGGGCCGGGGGCCCTGGAAGCCGGAGTTCCAGAGTTTATCGACCGGCAAATGAACACGCCTTACGCCAGTGGCGCCCTCTGGTTCATGCAGGGTCCGTTCGCCGCCGACGCGTCGGCGGAGATGGGTTGGCAAAGCAAATTGGTGCCCCGCGAGATCTATCGCCTGGGTATCGCCGCCACGGAGGCCTGGTGCAAGAAGCTGCACGGTTCAACTTTTGCCGAGCAAGACAGCGCTACCCAGGACGCCTTGCTCAAGCAACTGGAGGCCGGAGACGCGGCGTTCGACAGTGTCCCTCCGAAGATTTTCTTCAGTTTCCTGCTGCAAAACACCAAGGAAGGGTTCTTTTGCGATCCGATCCATGGCGGCAACAAAGGCCTGGTCGGTTGGACCCTGATCGGCTTCCCCGGCGCCCGCGCCGACTTTATGGATTGGGTTGAACGCAACGAGCAATACCCCTTCCCGGCTGTTTCCATTCGCGGCGAGAGGGCGTGAGCATGGCGATTCAAATGAAAAAGGTCGACGCGGTGATCGTCGGTTTCGGTTGGACCGGTGCAATCATGGCCAAGGAGCTGACCGAAGCCGGGCTGAATGTCGTGGCCCTGGAACGGGGTCCGATGCAGGACACCTATCCCGATGGCAACTACCCACAGGTGATCGACGAACTCACCTACAGCGTGCGTAAAAAACTCTTCCAGGATATCTCCAAGGAAACTGTCACCATTCGCCATAGCGTCAATGACGTTGCCCTGCCGAACCGCCAGCTCGGTGCGTTCCTGCCAGGTAACGGCGTGGGCGGTGCCGGCCTGCACTGGTCGGGTGTGCACTTCCGGGTCGACCCCATCGAGCTGCGCATCCGTAGTCACTACGAAGAGCGCTACGGCAAACACTTCATTCCCAAGGACATGACCATCCAGGACTTCGGCGTCAGCTACGAAGAGCTGGAGCCGTTCTTCGACTACGCCGAAAAGGTCTTCGGCACCTCGGGCCAGGCCTGGACCGTCAAGGGTCAGTTGGTCGGCCAAGGCAAAGGCGGCAATCCCTACGCGCCGGATCGCTCCAATCCTTTTCCGCTGGAGTCGCAGAAGAACACCTATTCCGCACAGCTGTTCCAGAAAGCTGCCAGCGAGGTCGGCTACAAGCCCTACAACCTGCCGTCGGCGAATACCTCAGGGCCCTACACCAACCCTTACGGCGCGCAGATGGGACCGTGCAATTTCTGCGGTTTCTGCAGCGGTTATGTTTGCTACATGTATTCCAAGGCCTCGCCGAACGTGAACATCCTGCCGGCGCTGCGGCAGGTGGCGAACTTCGAACTGCGGCCCAATTCCCACGTGCTGCGGGTCAATCTCGACAGCAGCAAGCGCAAGGCCACCGGGGTGACCTACGTCGACGCCCAGGGCCGCGAGGTGGAGCAACAGGCCGACCTGGTGATTCTTGGCGCCTTCCAGTTCCATAACGTGCGGCTGATGCTGCTGTCCGGTATCGGCAAGCCCTACGACCCGATCACTGGCGAGGGCGTGGTGGGCAAGAACTTCGCCTACCAGAACATGGCCACCATCAAGGCCTTCTTCGACAAGGATGTGTACACCAACAATTTTATCGGCGCTGGCGGCAACGGCGTGGCGATCGATGATTTCAACGCCGACAACTTCGACCACGGCCCCCACGGGTTTGTCGGCGGCTCGCCAATGTGGGTCAACCAGGCCGGCAGCCGGCCGATTGCCGGGACCTCGAACCCGCCGGGCACACCGGCCTGGGGCAGCGCCTGGAAACGTGCCACGGCGGATTACTACACCCATCAGGTGTCGATGGACGCCCACGGTGCGCACCAGTCCTACCGGGGCAACTACCTGGATCTCGACCCGGTTTACCGTGATGCCTACGGCTTGCCGCTGCTGCGGATGACCTTCGACTGGCAGGAAAACGACATCAAGATGAACCGCTTCATGGTTGGGAAACTGAGCAAGGTCGCCGAGGCGATGAACCCCAAGTCGATTGCCCTGTTGGGCAAGCAGGTGGGTGAGCACTTCAACACCGCGTCCTACCAGACCACCCACCTCAACGGCGGCGCGATCATGGGCAGCGACCCGAAGACCAGCGCCCTGAACCGCTACCTGCAATCCTGGGATGTACACAATGTCTTCGTCCCCGGCGCTTCGGCCTTTCCCCAGGGTCTGGGCTACAACCCCACCGGCCTGGTGGCGGCGCTGACCTACTGGTCGGCCCGGGCGATCCGCGAGCAGTACCTGAAGAACCCCGGCCCGCTGGTTCAGGCTTAAGGAGCGATGAACATGAAAGCATTGGTTATCGCCACCCTGGCACTGTTGGGCAATGGCGCGGTCAGCGCCGCCGAGGCCGATCCGTCGGCCCTGATCAAGCAGGGCGAATACCTGGCGCGGGCCGGGGATTGCGTCGCCTGTCACACGGCCAAGGGCGGCCAGCCGTTCGCCGGTGGGCTGCCGATGCAGACGCCCATCGGCACGATCTACTCGACCAATATCACCCCGGACCAAAGCGGCATCGGTGCCTACAGCTTCGAGGATTTCGACCAGGCGGTCCGGCATGGTGTCGCCAAGAGCGGCAGTACCCTGTACCCGGCGATGCCCTATCCGTCCTACGCCCGGGTCAGTGACAGCGATATGCAGGCGTTGTACGCCTATTTCATGAAGGGCGTGGCGCCGGTGGCCCAGGACAACAAGGTGGTCGATATCCCCTGGCCGCTGAGCATGCGCTGGCCGTTGGCGGGTTGGCGCTGGATGTTCGCGCCCAAGGTCGCCGAATATCAGGCCGCTAGCGGCGCGGATCCGCTGCTGAGTCGCGGCGCTTACCTGGTCGAAGGCCTCGGCCATTGCGGCGCCTGCCATACGCCACGGGCCCTGACCATGCAGGAAAAGGCCTTGAGCGCCAATGACGGCAGCGCCTTCCTGGCGGGCAGCGCACCGCTGGAAGGGTGGATCGCGAAAAGCCTGCGTGGCGACCACAAGGATGGCCTCGGCAATTGGAGCGAGGCGCAGTTGGTGCAGTTCCTCAAGACCGGTCGCAGTGAGCGCAGCGCAGTATTCGGCGGCATGAGCGACGTGGTGGTGCACAGCATGCAGTACATGAGCGATGACGACCTGAGCGCCATTGCCCATTACCTCAAGAGCTTGCCGCCGGTGGACCCGCAAGATGCGCCCCACGGCTATGAGCCACAGGTCGCACAGGCCTTGTGGAAAGGTGATGACAGCAGGCCGGGGGCATCGGTCTACATCGACAACTGCGCGGCTTGCCACCGTACCGACGGGCACGGTTATACCCGGGTGTTCCCGGCGTTGGCCGGCAATCCGGTGGTGCAATCGGCGGATGCCACCTCGTTGATCCATATCGTGCTCAAGGGCGGCACCTTGCCGGCGACCCACACTGCACCTTCGGCCTTCAGCATGCCGGCGTTTGCCTGGCGGCTGTCGGACCAGGAAGTGGCGGATGTGGTCGGTTTCATTCGCGGCAGCTGGGGCAACCAGGGCGGCGCGGTGAAGGCCAGCGATGTGGCGGCATTGCGCAAGGAGGATATGCCGGCCAAGCCGTAAGATCCCGAGAGCGCCACCGCCCCCTGTAGGAGCCGGCTTGCCGGCGATGAGGCCCTTGAGTCTTGCGGTGCCCTTACGATCGCCATCGCCAGCAAGCAGGCTCCTACAAGGTCCGCGTTCGGCCGGGCCTTTTGGGCGCTCCTGCCAGACGGTGCTAGGCAGATCGGCTCGGCTCCATTACTGTATATAAATACAGTAATGGAGCCTTCTCCAATGTTTACCCCGCTCCCACTCCGTGGCCGTGGCACCGCGACCAACCCGCACAACCGCTTCTCGCCCAATCGTTCGGTGGCCGAGGACGACGGCTGGTACCAGGAGGTTCCGCTGACCCAGGGCACCGAGGTGCGCATCGAGACGGCGAAATCCATCATCACCCGCAACACCTCGCCGGACCTGCCCTTCGACCGCTCCATCAATCCCTATCGCGGTTGCGAGCACGGTTGCATCTACTGCTACGCACGCCCCAGCCATGCCTATTGGGATCTGTCCCCTGGCCTGGATTTCGAAACCAAACTGATCGCCAAGACCAACGCGGCCGCGCTGCTGGAGCAACAACTGTCCAAGCCGGGCTATCGGGTGGCCCCGATCAACCTGGGCTCCAACACCGATCCCTACCAGCCGATCGAACGCGAGCACCAGCTCACCCGGCGGATTCTCGAGGTGTTGCTGCGTTATCGGCATCCGGTGACCATCGTCACCAAGGGCTCGTTGATCCTGCGCGATCTGGACCTGCTGACGGAACTGGCCCGGCAGCGACTGGTGGCGGTGATGATCAGCCTGACCAGCCTCGACGATGAGCTCAAGCGCATCCTCGAACCCCGTGCGGCGGCGCCCAAGGCGCGCTTGCGGGCGATCCGGGTCATGCGTGAAGCGGGCATCCCGGTGGGCGTGCTGTGTTCGCCGATGATTCCGATGATCAACGACAGTGAGCTGGAAAGCCTGCTCACCGAGGCCCGCGATGCTGGAGCCCAGAGTGCCGCCTACATGATGCTGCGCCTGCCGCTGGAGGTGGCGCCGCTGTTCGAGGAGTGGCTGGCCGCCCATTACCCGCAGCGGGCGGCCCATGTGCTGAGCCTGATCCGCCAGACTCGCGGCGGTGAGCTCTACGACAGCCGGTTTGGTGCGCGGATGCGCGGCGAAGGGCCGTTTGCCGACCTGCTGGCACAACGCTTTGCCAAGGCCATCAAGCGCTTGGGTCTCAACCACCGGGAAGGCTTCAACCTCGATTGCACGGCGTTCTGTCCCCCCGGAGGGCAGATGTCGTTACTCTGAACCATGACCCGGACCAAGGTTGCTTGGTGGTGTTTAGCCTGTGCCTATACTCTTGGGTAACAAGCGTAAGAAGCTTCTGGAACGTCCGTTCTAGAGCCTCTGATTCAGCTTGAGTTAAGTTTTCGCGGTTAGGGTGAAGTTGCCTGTTTCGTACGGGTGGCGTTCAAGGAATCGGGCGCGTTGATCCGATGAGTGCTGGCCGCGAGCGAGCCAAATCAGGAAAATCCCCTTAAATCCGTCAGAAAAGAGGATGAATCATGAGTGACAAGGATAAACAGCCGTCAGCTGCGTCGGCATCAGGGGTTTCCGGAGCCGAAAGTGCCGATGCGGCGCTGAAACATATCGTCGATGGCTTCCTGCATTTTCACCATGAAGTCTTTCCGCAACAGGAAGAGCTGTTCAAGAAACTCGCCACGGCGCAGAGCCCGCGGGCGATGTTCATCGCCTGCGCCGACTCGCGCATCGTTCCCGAGTTGATTACCCAAAGCGCCCCAGGCGACCTGTTCGTGACCCGCAATGTCGGCAATGTGGTGCCGCCCTACGGGCAAATGAACGGCGGTGTCTCGACCGCCATCGAGTACGCGGTGCTGGCCCTGGGCGTGCAGCACATTATCGTCTGCGGGCATTCGGACTGCGGCGCCATGCGCGCGGTGCTCAACCCCGACAGCCTGGAAAAGATGCCCACGGTCAAAGCCTGGCTGCGCCATGCGGAAGTGGCGAAGACCATGGTCCATGAGAACTGCGACTGCGCCAACGAAGGCGAAAGCATGAAGGTGCTGACCGAAGAAAACGTCATCGCCCAGTTGCAGCACTTGCGCACACATCCCTCGGTGGCCTCGCGCATGGCCAACGGTCACCTGTTTATCCATGGCTGGGTCTACAACATCGAAACCAGCGAAATCAAAGCGTATGACGCCGATCGGGCCTGTTTCCTGCCTCTCGATGGTACTCATCCGATCCCGAGTGCAACGCCCAAAGCCCGCTTCTAGCGTCTGAAGCTTCCTCCCTCCATTGGGTTCAGCCACGACCGGCGTCAGAGCGGTCGGGCTTTGCCATGCCTGAAGATATCCTCAGGAGACTGATCATGCGTGCTGCACAACTGAAAGCGCTTTTGCCACGGGAGCTGTTGGCTTCCGTGGTGGTATTCCTGGTTGCCCTGCCGCTGTGCATGGGGATCGCCATCGCCTCCGGCATGCCACCGGCCAAGGGGCTGATCACCGGCATCATCGGTGGGCTGGTGGTGGGCTGGCTGGCCGGTTCGCCGTTGCAGGTCAGTGGTCCGGCGGCGGGCCTGGCGGTGCTGGTGTTCGAACTGGTGCGCGAGCACGGCATGGCCATGCTCGGGCCGATCCTGTTACTGGCCGGCCTGCTGCAATTGCTGGCCGGTCGCCTGCGTCTGGGCTGCTGGTTCCGGGTGACCGCGCCGGCAGTGGTCTATGGCATGCTCGCGGGTATTGGCGTGTTGATCGTTCTGTCCCAGATGCATGTGATGCTCGACGGCTCGCCCCGGCCCTCGGGTCTGGACAACCTGCTGGGCTTTCCCGCCGCGCTGGGTCAGGCGTTTTCCGGCGAAGGCAGCGGCTGGCAGGCCGGTGCGTTGGGCCTGGCGACGATCCTGGTGATGTGGGTTTGGGACAGGCGCAAACCTCAGGCCTTGCGCTTTGTGCCGGGTGCGTTGCTCGGCGTGGGCCTGGCGACCCTGGCGAGCCTGCTGCTGGCGTTGTCGGTCAAGCGCGTGGAAGTCCCGGCCAACCTGGCCGAGGCCATTGACTGGCTGCGGCCCGCCGACCTGCTCAACCTGGCCAACCCCAACCTGCTGATCGCGGCCTTTGCCGTGGCCTTTATCGCCAGCGCCGAAACCCTGCTCTCGGCGGCCGCGGTGGACCGCATGCACGACGGTCAGCGTTCGGACTTCGACCGCGAACTGTCGGCGCAGGGGGTGGGCAATATGCTCTGCGGCTTGCTCGGGGCGTTGCCCATGACCGGGGTGATCGTGCGCAGTTCGGCGAATGTCCAGGCCGGTGCCCGGACCCGGCTGTCGGCGATGTTCCATGGTCTGTGGCTGCTGGCTTTCGTGCTGCTGCTGTCCAGCGTGCTGCAAAGCATTCCGGTGGCGAGCCTGGCGGGTGTGCTGGTGTATACGGGCATCAAGCTGGTGGACCTCAAGGCCTTTCGCGGCCTGGGGCGTTACGGGCGCATGCCGATGCTGACCTATGCGGCCACGGCCTTGGCGATTGTCTGCAGCGACTTGTTGACGGGAGTATTGATCGGTTTCGGCCTGACCCTGGCGAAGTTGGCCTGGAAGGCCTCGCGCCTGAAAATCAGCCTGGTGGATTTGCCCGCCGAGGGTGAGATGGAGCTGCGCCTGCTGGGGGCGGCGACGTTTCTCAAGGTGCCGGCGCTGACGCGGGTGCTGTCGACGGTTCCGCCGGGCACGGTGGTGCATGTACCGCTGGGCAACCTGAACTATATCGACCACTCGTGCCTGGAGCTGTTGGAGGAATGGGATCGGGCCAACCGGGCCAAGGGTTCGCGATTGGTGATCGAGCCCCATGGCTTGAAACGGCGTCTGGAGGGGCGGCTGCGGACCGCCACCGGTATCGGTTCCGCCGCGGTCTGATGAGAATCTTGAAAACACCACAAAACCTGTAGGAGCCCGGCTTGCCGGCGATAGCGGCCCTAAGGACGATAAAGCCCTTGGGCCTTGCGGCGCCGATGCGGACGCCATCGCCGGCAAGCCGACTCCTACAGGGGACCGCGTTCGGCCGCGATGGCCTGGCCGCACTAAGCGCTGGGCTTGTCGAGCTCCAGTTCCACGCCCAGTTGGCGCGACAGGCACGGCCAGCGTTTCCACGCCGCCTCGGTGTCCGGGTTGTACAGGCGCTCGCGATAGGCTTCCACCGACTCCAGGGCAAAGCTCTCTTCATTGAGCATTTCATCGACCGCGTGATGCACCGCTTCATCCAGCTGGTTGGCGAATGTCTCGCCGATCAACTGGTGGGCGATCAGGTTGGCCACGGTAATGTCCGAGGGAATCAACGGCTGGCCGAAATGCTTGATATACAGGTCGTTGACCTCCTCCACCAGGCGGTGCGCCAGATAGGCTTCATCCAGCAGGCCGTCGAGCCCGACATGGCCTTCCAGGATCGCCGGCGGTTGCAGGAAAAACTGCTCGGCGATTGTCAGCACCGGTTTGATCTGTGATTCGATACCGGCTTCGCGCGCCACCTCATTGGCGGCATCCAGCAGGTCGGGAACCAGGTCGATGTAAGCTTTGACAAAGCGCGTCAGCACGCCTTTGGCGTCCACATCCGGCAGTTGAATAGCGGGGTGAAGGTGCGGCAATTGAACTTCAAGTTGACGAGTCAACTGGCCGGTACCGGTCTCGTGTTGATGGGCACGTTGAATCTGCTCGCGCAATGCGGCGGTGTTCATGAAAACTCCAGGGGGGTGCGACAAAGGGAAAATAGGGAGAATACAAAGTAGCTGGGTTATAAAAGATGCTCAGACGCATTTGTAATAATTATTTCATGCTTATATGCATGAGTTATATCGGCTTGCCATCATTTCTGCCCTACCTCAGGTAATCCAGGGCCTCCAGCCCGATACCCAGTCGCCTTTCAGTTCATTTCCCAGATCGCATGGCGCGGTCCCGGTCGCTGTCTATACTCGGTTTTGTATGGAGTTAGCTGATGACGCCCGGCTGCGGTTGCAGGCCAGGCCGAATGGTCCGCTTACGCAGTACGACCATTCCCTTGGCCGCAGGTGAAAGCCGGCGGGATAACAAGAACGATAAGGGGAACCCGCAATGATGCGACATCCACGAGTCTGGATGGGCCTCCTGTTGTGGTCGATATTCAGTCAGGCGCAGGCTGCCTGGACCGTGAATATGACGCCTGGAGCGACGGAAGTCAGTCACGAGATCTTTGATCTGCACATGACCATTTTCTGGATCTGTGTGGTGATCGGCATCGTCGTGTTCGGTGCAATGTTCTGGTCGATGATCATGCACCGACGCTCCACCGGCCAGGTAGCGGCCAAGTTCCATGAAAGCACCACCGTGGAAATCCTCTGGACCATCGTGCCTCTGCTGATCCTGGTGGTGATGGCGGTTCCCGCGACCGCCACGCTGATCAAGATGTACGACACCAGCGAGTCGGACGTCGATATCCAGATCACCGGCTATCAGTGGAAATGGCATTACAAATACCTGGGCCAGGATGTCGAGTTCTTCAGCAACCTGTCCACCCCCGCCGAACAGATGCATAACCAGGCGCCCAAGGGCGAAAACTACCTGCTGGAAGTCGATCAGCCGCTGGTGTTGCCGGTGGGGGCTAAGGTGCGTTTCCTGGTGACCTCCGCCGACGTGATCCATTCCTGGTGGGTGCCGGCCTTTGCGGTCAAGCGCGATGCGATCCCGGGGTTTTTCAACGAGGCCTGGACCCGCGTCGACAAGCCCGGCATCTACCGTGGGCAATGCTCAGAACTCTGTGGCAAGGACCACGGCTTCATGCCAGTGGTGGTCGATGTCCGCACCAAGGCCGACTACGACAGCTGGCTGGCCGAGCGCAAGGCCGAGTCCGCCAAGCTCAAGGAACTGACCAGCAAGGAGTGGACCCTCGACGAACTCAAGGAGCGCGGCGACAAGATCTACCACACCACCTGCGTGGCCTGTCACCAGGCCGAGGGCCAGGGCTTGCCGCCGATGTTCCCGGCGCTCAAGGGCTCGAAGATCGCCACCGGTCCGAAAGAGGATCACCTGCACCGGGTGTTCTTCGGCAAGCCGGGCACCGCCATGGCGGCCTTCGGCAAACAGTTGTCGGAAGTTGATATCGCCGCCGTCATCACCTATGAGCGCAATGCCTGGGGCAACAACAAGGGCGACATGGTCACCCCCAAGGAAGTCCTGGCACTGAAGCAGACGGAGGGCAAATGAACAGCTCCGAAACAAACAGCGCTGTTGCAGGTTCGCCGAACCGGTCGGAGGCCAGTGCCCTCGACCAAGCCGTTCCCCCCGTCAGCAGGAGAGAGGACATGAGTGCACTGATCGACGACCATGGCCATGTCGGCCACGATGAGCACGCCGTCCACGGTCCGGCCAAGGGGCTGATGCGCTGGGTGCTGACCACCAACCACAAGGATATCGGCACGCTGTACCTGTGGTTCAGCTTCGCCATGTTCCTGCTCGGCGGCTCCTTCGCCATGGTGATCCGCGCCGAACTGTTCCAGCCGGGACTGCACATCGTCGAACCGGCGTTCTTCAACCAGATGACCACCATGCACGGCCTGGTGATGGTCTTCGGCGCGGTGATGCCGGCCTTCGTCGGCCTGGCCAACTGGATGATCCCGCTGATGATCGGCGCGCCGGACATGGCCTTGCCGCGGATGAACAACTTCAGCTTCTGGCTGTTGCCGGCGGCCTTCGCGCTGATGGTCTCGACCCTGTTCATGCCCGGCGGCGGGCCGAACTTCGGCTGGACCTTCTATGCACCGCTGTCGACCACCTATGGTCCGGAGAGCGTGACCTTCTTCATCTTCGCCATCCACATGATGGGCATCAGTTCGATCATGGGCGCGATCAACGTGATCTCGACCATTCTCAACCTGCGTGCGCCGGGCATGACCCTGATGAAGATGCCGCTGTTCGTCTGGACCTGGCTGATCACCGCGTTCCTGCTGATTGCCGTGATGCCGGTGCTGGCGGGCTGCGTGACCATGATGCTGATGGACATCCATTTCGGCACCAGCTTCTTCAACGCCGCCGGCGGTGGTGATCCGGTGCTGTTCCAGCACGTATTCTGGTTCTTCGGCCATCCCGAGGTGTACATCATGATCCTGCCGGCGTTCGGCGCGGTCAGTGCGATCATCCCGGCGTTTTCGCGCAAGCCGCTGTTCGGCTACACCTCGATGGTCTACGCCACGGCGAGTATCGCCTTCCTTTCGTTCATCGTCTGGGGCCACCACATGTTCGTGGTCGGCATTCCCCTGGTCGGCGAGTTGTTCTACATGTACGCGACCATGCTGATCGCGGTGCCGACCGGGGTGAAGGTGTTCAACTGGGTCAGCACCATGTGGCAAGGCTCGTTGACCTTCGAGACGCCGATGTTGTTCGCGGTGGCCTTCGTTATCCTGTTCAGCATCGGCGGCTTCTCCGGGCTGATGCTGGCGATGGCGCCGGCGGACTTCCAGTACCACGGCACCTATTTCGTGGTGGCGCATTTCCACTACGTGTTGGTGCCGGGCGCGATCTTCGGGATCTTCGCCTCCACCTACTACTGGTTGCCGAAGTGGACCGGGCACATGTACGACGAAACCCTCGGCAAGCTGCACTTCTGGCTGTCGTTCGTCGGCATGAACCTGACCTTCTTCCCGATGCACTTCGTCGGCCTGGCGGGAATGCCGCGGCGGGTACCGGACTACAACCTGCAGTTCGCCAACTTCAACATGGTCTCGTCGATCGGCGGCTTCATGTTCGGGGTCACGCAACTGTTGTTCCTGTTCATCGTCATCAAGTGCATTCGCAGCGGCCCGCCGGCCCCGGCCAAGCCTTGGGATGGCGCGGAGGGCCTGGAGTGGAGCATTCCGTCACCGGCGCCCTATCACACCTTCACCACGCCGCCGGAAGTGAAGTAAGCCATGGCCGACTCGATCTCGCTCAAACGCCTGGTCACGCGCCTGTTGCTGGTGGTGGTAGCGATGTTCGCCTTCGGTTTTGCCCTGGTGCCGCTGTACGACGTGATGTGCAAGACCTTCGGCATCAACGGCAAGACCGCCGGGCAGTATGAAGGCGAACAGGTGGTCGACCTGTCGCGCAAGATCGGCGTGCAATTCCTCTCGACCAATGCCGTCGACATGGTCTGGGAGTTCTATCCCAAGGCCGACCAGCTGAGCGTGCACCCCGGTGCGGTCAACGAGATGCTCTTCGTGGCCTACAACCCCACCGATCATGTGATGAAGGCCCAGGCCATCCCGAGCATCGCCCCGGCGAATGTCGCGGTGTATTTCCACAAGACCGAATGCTTCTGCTTCACCCAACAGACCCTGCAACCCGGGCAGCGCATCGAGATGCCGGTACGTTTCATCGTTGACCGCGACATGCCCAGGGATGTGAAGCACCTGACGCTGGCTTACACGCTGTTCGACATCACCGCCCGCAACCCGCCCGTGGCGGGTACGGGCGGCTAGGACATTTGGCGTGCCCGATAAGGAGAACAATAAATGGCGATTCATGAGCACTATTACGTACCGGCCCAGAGCAAGTGGCCGATCATTGCCACGTTGGGCATGCTGACCACGATGTTCGGCCTGGGTACCTGGTTCAACGACCTGAAGGCGGCGCGCCCGGATTCCCACGGCCCGCTGATCTTCTTCGTCGGCGGGCTGTTGCTGGCCTACATGCTCTTCGGCTGGTTCGGCACGGTGATCAAGGAAAGTCGCGCCGGGCTCTACAGCGCGCAGATGGATCGCTCGTTCCGCTGGGGCATGAGCTGGTTCATCTTTTCCGAGGTGATGTTCTTCATCGCCTTCTTCGGCGCGCTGTTCTACGTGCGCAATCTGGCGGTGCCGTGGCTGGCCGGTGACGGCGGCGCGAAAGGGATCGCCCACCTGCTCTGGCCGAACTTCCAGAACGCCTGGCCATTGCTCCAGAACCCCGATCCGAAACTCTTCCCCGGCCCCAGGGAAACCATCAGTCCCTGGGGACTGCCGCTGCTCAATACCGTGCTGCTGGTCAGTTCGAGCGTCACCGTGACCATCGCCCACCATGCCCTGAAGAACGGCCATCGCGGCGCCCTCAAGCTCTGGCTGGCGTTCACCGTGCTGTTGGGGATCGGGTTCCTGACCTTCCAGGCCAAGGAGTACATTCATGCCTACCACGAGCTGGGGCTGACCCTGGGCTCGGGCATCTACGGCGCGACCTTCTTCATGCTCACCGGTTTCCACGGTGCCCACGTGACCATCGGCACCCTGATCCTGTTCGTGATGCTGATGCGGGTCATGCGCGGGCACTTCAATGCCGAGCATCAATTCGGTTTTGAAGCGGCCAGTTGGTATTGGCACTTTGTCGACGTGGTCTGGATCGGCCTGTTCGTGTTCGTCTACGTGCTCTGAGCCTTGCCGGGCCCTGGGGCTTACCAGGGCGCCGAGGACACCAGTTGGCCGCTGAAAAAGCCCCAACTGATCAAGGCCAGGGTGATCACGGCAAGCCCGACCCGGACGGTCAGGGCATGGACCAGGCGCTTGGAGTGCGCGTCGTCCTTCACCAGGAAGAACAGGCCGCTGAACAGGCTGGCCAGCGTGGCCAACAGCATCAGGACAATCGCCGCTTTCAACATGGTGAGACTCCGGGGGAGATGCGTATGCAATTGAGTATAGCGAGTCGAATAGCGGTCGCCGGGGTGCGGCCATGAGGCGCTTCCAGCCCGGCATCGCGCCGACGCTGGTGGTGCTCGTGCTGCTGCCGTTGCTGGTCTGCCTGGGTTTCTGGCAGCTGAGTCGCAGCGAGCAGAAGCGCGTGCTGCTGGAAAACCATGCCCAGCGCCGTACTGCCGAGCCAGTGGCCGGCGACCAGCTGAAAGCCCTACCCGATCCGGCGTTCCGGCGGGTGCGGCTGAGCGGTCAGTTCGACACTGAGCACAGCTACCTGCTGGATAACCGCATGCGTGACGACCGGGTCGGCGTCGAGCTGTTGCAGCCGTTCCACGACGAGGCCAGCGGCCTGTGGTTGCTGGTCAACCGGGGCTGGTTGCCCTGGCCGGATCGGCGCACGCCGCCGCTGTTCAGCACCCCCACGCAACGGCTGGAGATCGGCGCCTGGGTGTATGTCTCGCCCGGCGCGACTTTCCAGTTGGGCGCCGACCCGGCCAATGCGAGCTGGCCACGGCTGGTGACTGTGATCGAGCCGGACAAGCTCTGGGCCGAACTGGGTCGTACAGGTTTCAACTACGAACTGCGCCAGGAGTCCGGGCCGGCGGCCTACGAGGCCGGCTGGCCGGTGGTCTCCGAAGGCATGGGGCCGGAAAAACATGTGGCCTATGCCGTGCAGTGGTTCGCCATGGCACTGGCGCTGTTCGGCCTTTATCTCTATCTCGGATGGCATAACGCAAGGGAGAAGCACCATGGGAGCGGCCATGAATCCTCTGAACACAGCTGAAACCCCGGGCCGGCCACAGCGCGCCCGTGGTCGTTGGCAACTGATCCTGATCCTGCTGGTGGTGATCGGCCCGATGATCCTCGCCACCGGGATGTACAAGTTGCAGTTCTGGGTACCGGAGAGCCGCAGCTATCACGGCGAGTTGATCGGCAACGGCGAAAGCCGCGTCGACTTGGGCGTGCAGACCGACGAGCAGCGTTGGCAGATGCTGGTGACGGCGCCAGGGGAGTGTGCCGCGGACTGCCAGCAACTGGTCTACCTGGCGCGGCAGATCCAGATCGCTCTTGGCCGCGATGCTTCCCGGGCCAGCCATGCCCTGGCGACGGCGCAACCCCTGGAGACGGGCTACGACGCCAAGCTCAAGCGCGAATACCCGCAGCTGCAGCGCTACCCGCTCGATCTTGCGGCCTATACTCGAGAGACCCAGGGCAATGGCGCGGCGCAACTGTGGATCGTCGATCCCCACGGCAACCTGGTGCTGCGCTACGACGCCGGGGTCAAGGGCAAGGATCTGCTAAACGACCTGGTGCAACTGCTGAAATTGTCGAATATCGGATGAGGGCATCGTCATGGCCAAACCTGGATTTCGCCTCGCGTTGTTCGCCACCCTGCTGGCGCTGATCGTCGTCCTGCTGGGGGCCTATACCCGCCTGACCCACGCCGGCCTGGGCTGCCCCGACTGGCCGGGTTGCTACGGCTTTATCAGCGTGCCCCAGGGCGAAGTCCAGCTGGCCCATGCCGAGCTGCATTTTCCCGAAACCCCGGTGGAGGCCCACAAGGGCTGGAACGAGATGGTCCATCGTTACTTCGCCGGGACCCTGGGGTTGCTGATTGTGTTGCTGGCCGCGCGCTCCTGGCATGAGCGCCGGCGTGACGGGCAACCGTTGAAGTTGCCGCTGTTCCTGCTCGGGGTGGTCTTCGCCCAGGCGGCCTTCGGCATGTGGACGGTGACCCTCAAGCTCTGGCCCCAGGTGGTCACGGCGCATCTGCTCGGCGGCTTTGCCACCTTGAGCCTGCTGTTCCTGCTGACCTTGCGCCTGTCCGGCGTGCTGCCGGCGCTGGCGGTGCCGCGGCGCTTACAGCGCTGGGCCACGGCCGGGCTGCTGCTGGTGATCCTGCAGATCGCCCTCGGCGGCTGGGTCAGTTCCAATTATGCGGCGGTGGCCTGTATCGACCTGCCAACCTGCCATGGCCAATGGTGGCCGAACGCGGATTTCGCCAACGGTTTTCACCTGACCCAGCATATCGGCCCCAACTACCTGGGCGGCCAGCTCGACAGTGATGCGCGCACGGCGATTCACCTGACCCACCGCATCGGCGCCCTGCTGGTGACCCTGGTGTTGCTGGGCCTGGCCTGGCAACTGCGGGCGGTGGGCATGACCCGGCTTGCCGGTTTGCTGCTGCTGGCGCTGGCGGCGCAGATCGGCCTGGGCCTGAGCAACGTCTACTTTCATCTGCCACTGCCGGTGGCCGTGGCGCACAATGCCGGTGGCGCGGCGTTGTTGCTGACGCTGGTGCTGATCAACTACCACGCGCGCACCGCGCTGGTCCGGGTGCGGGCGCAAGCGCGCTGGCGCCTGAGCCCGATCAAAGCGGTCCATGCACCCATCACGATCAAGGGAGAAATGCCGTGGCGACTGTAATCGGTGAGCGCCAGGGCCAGGCCCTGTGGCGCGACTACCTGGAGCTGACCAAACCCAAGGTGGTGGTGCTGATGCTGATCACCTCGCTGGTGGGCATGTTTCTCGCGACCCGCGCCGGGGTGCCCTGGACCGTGCTGGTGTTCGGCAACCTCGGCATCGGCCTGTGTGCCGGCGGCGCGGCGGTGGTCAACCATGTGGTGGATCGGCGCATCGATGCGCTGATGGCCCGCACCCACAAGCGGCCGTTGGCCCAGGGCCGGGTCTCGCCGACGGCGGCGCTGAGCTTTGCGCTGCTCCTCGCGGTGCTCGGACAGGCCTTGTTGCTGAGCTTCACCAACCCGCTGACGGCCTGGCTGACCCTGGCTTCGCTGCTCGGTTACGCGGTGATCTACACCGGTTTTCTCAAGCGTGCCACGCCGCAGAATATCGTGATCGGCGGTCTGGCCGGGGCGGCGCCGCCGTTGCTCGGCTGGGTCGCGGCCACCGGCCATGTCAGCGCCGAACCGCTGTTGCTGGTGCTGATCATCTTCGCCTGGACCCCGCCGCACTTCTGGGCCCTGGCCATCCATCGCAAGGAAGAGTACGCCAAGGCGGATATCCCGATGCTGCCGGTGACCCATGGCGAGCAGTACACCAAGGTGCATATCCTGCTTTACACCTTTGCCCTGCTGGCGGTCAGCCTGCTGCCGTTCGTGATCCATATGAGCGGCCTGCTCTACCTGGTCTGCGCCACGGCCTTGGGCGCGCGCTTCCTGCACTGGGCGTGGGTGTTGTACCGTGGCAGCCAGCCGCATGCGGCGATCAACACCTTCAAGTACTCTATCTACTACTTGTTCCTGCTGTTTATCGCGCTGCTTGTCGATCACTACCTATTGTTGAATCTATGACTCGAGTTCAGAAAACCGTTTTTATTCTTGTCGCCGTGGTGGCCCTGGTCCTGGGCCTGACGGTCAATAAAGTGATGAACAACCAGCGCCAGGGCGAGCCCACGGCGATGATCGATGCGGGGATTATCCTGCTGCCCCAGAGCCGTTCGCTGCCCGGGGTGAAGATGACTGACCAGAACGGCCAGCCGGTGCAGGTTGACGAGCTCAAGGGCAAGTGGAGCCTGCTGTTCTTCGGCTACACCTTCTGCCCGGACATCTGCCCGACCACCCTCGCCCAGCTGCGTCAGATCAAGAGCGAGTTGCCCAAGGACGTGGTTGGCCAGTTGCAGGTGATCCTGGTGAGTGTCGACCCGAACCGCGATACGCCGCAGCAGCTCAAGCAGTACCTGGGGTATTTCGATCCGGATTTCCGCGGGCTGACGGCGAGCTCGATCGATGATCTGCAGAAGGTTGCCAATGCGCTGAGCATTCCGTTTATTCCGGCGGATACCAGCAAGCCCAACTACACCGTCGACCATAGTGGCAACCTGGCGCTGGTCGGGCCGGATGGCACTCAGCGCGGTTTTATCCGCGCGCCGTTGAACAACCAGAAGCTGGTGGCGCAGTTGCCGGAGTTGCTCACGCGCAAATAACCCCGGCCTCGCCAGCATCGCCGAACCCTGTGGGAGCCGGCTTGCCGGCGATGGCGTCCTAGCAGGCGATGCAAGACTCACTGGCCTCATCGCCGGCAAGCCGGCTCCCACAGGGGGCCGTGCCGCGCCAACATATCGGGGTATAGCGCCGATCGTGAGGTTTACTTGGCGAACATCTGCCCGATATCCTTGAACGCTTTGAACTCCAGGGCATTGCCGCACGGGTCGAACAGGAACATGGTGGCCTGTTCGCCCACCTGGCCCTTGAAGCGCACATAGGGCTCGATCACGAACCGCGTGCCCTTCTCTTTCAGGCGTTCGGCCAGCGCTTCCCAGGTTTCCCATTCCAGCACCACGCCGAAATGCGGCACCGGCACGTCGTGGCCGTCCACCGGGTTGCTCAGCGCCTGTTCCTGAGCTGCGCTCTTGGCCTGATAGTGAATCACCAACTGGTGGCCGAAGAAGTCGAAGTCCACCCAGTGATCGCTGCTGCGTCCTTCCGGGCAGGCAAAGACATCGCCATAGAAATGTCGGGCCGCGGCGAGGTCATGGACCGGGATTGCCAGATGAAACGGTGAAAGCGCCATGTCGGATACCAGGCTGAGGGGATGAAGCTTTCAGTGTAGCGATGATTATTTTGCTGAAAAGCGCATATTCTTGCTCCCGAGCCCGACTATTTTTGCTAGGTGAGCCCGATGCTCCGTGAACTCAAGACCTTTATCCGCGTCGCCCGCGAAGGCACCTTTGTCGCCGCTGGCCAGCAGGTGGGACTGACCCAGTCGGCGGTCAGTGCGCAAATGCGCGTGCTGGAGCAGAACCTCGGTCTGCGCCTGTTCGACCGCAGTGGGCGGGCCGCCGTGCTGAATGCGGCGGGTCGCCATGCGTTGCCCCTGGCCGAGCAGATCCTCGTCCTCTACGGGCAGATGGCCCTGTCGACGACGGCCGCCGAGTGGCAGGGCGAGTTGCGCATCGGCGCTATTGCCACGGTGCAGACCGGCTTGTTACCCCAGGCCTTGCCGCGCTTTCGCCAGGCGGCGCCACGGGTCGAGTTGAAGCTGGTACCGGGCGTCTCGCTCAATTTGCTGAGCCAGGTGGATGCCGGTGAGCTGGACCTGGCGCTGTTGATCAAGCCGCCGTTCGAGTTGCCCAAGGAGCTGCTGGAGATTCCCCTGGCCAGCGAGGCCTTTGTACTGATCGCGCCGCTGCATTTGCCGGGCGATGACCCGCTGCAATTGCTCGCCGAGCAGCCGTTCGTGCGTTATGACCGGGCATCGTTTGGCGGACGCCTGGTCAGTCAGTTTCTGCGCGAGCAGCGGATACAGGTACGCGATGCGCTGGAGCTGGATGAGCTGGAAGCGATTGCGCGGATGGTCGAGTGCGGGCTGGGGGTGTCGCTGGTGCCCCGGGCGGGACTGTGGTTGCAGCGGGCGGATCAGTTGCGGGTGATTGAGCTGGGTGAGCTGACGTTTGAACGGCAGTTGATCGCGGTGTTGCGTCGCGCCCAGCGGCAGCCGGCGTTGGATTGCCTGCTGGAGTGCCTGGGCGGGTGCTGAGAGCTACCAGGGGGCCTGCGGGAGGCATGTGTGGATGTACTGTGGGAGCGGAGCTTGCCCGCGAAGAACGATAACGCGGTGTACCTGAAAAACCGCGTCGCTCTCTTCGCGGGCAAGCTCCGCTCCCACACAAGCTCCGCTCCCACACAAGTTCCGCTCTCAAGGAGATCGAGCCGACTTTAGAACGCCGGGACGATCGCGCCCTTGTACTTCTCGATGATGAAGGCTTTCACTTCAGGGCTGTGCAGTGCCGCGACCAGCTTCTGCATGGCGTCCGAATCCTTGTTGTCCGGACGGGCCACCAGGATGTTCACGTACGGCGAATCGCTACCTTCGATGATCAGCGCATCCTTGGACGGGTCCAGTTTGGCTTCCAGGGCGTAGTTGGTGTTGATCAGGGCCAGGTCGACCTGGGTCAGCACGCGCGGCAGGGTGGCGGCTTCCAGCTCGCGGATCTTCAGGTCCTTGGTGTTCTCGACGATGTCTTTCGGGGTCGACAGGATGTTAGTGGCATCCTTCAACTTGATCAGGCCGGCTTTCTGCAGCAGCAACAGGGCGCGACCGCCGTTGGTGGCGTCGTTCGGGATCACCACATTGGCGCCGCCCGGCAGGTCGGCGAGTTTCTTGTACTTGCTGGAGTAGGCGCCCAGCGGCTCCACGTGTACGCCGGTAACGCTGACCAAGTGGGTGCCCTTGGCCTTGTTGAACTCATCCAGGTACGGTTGGTGCTGGAAGAAGTTGGCGTCCAGGTGCTTCTCGGACACTTGCACGTTCGGTTGCACGTAGTCGGTGAAGACCTTGACCTTCAGGTCCACGCCTTCCTTGGCCAGCACCGGCTTGACGAACTCCAGGATTTCCGCGTGGGGAACTGGCGTGGCGGCGACGGTCAGGGTTTCCGCGGCGTGGGCCGAGAAGGCGGCAACGGCGGCAAAGGCAGCAATCAGTTTTTTCATCGAACGACTCCATGTGGGGGGCGCCGGTTCAGGCGCTTGCCGGCCTGGGGCCGGCTGATTCAGTTGTAAATGCGATATCTATTTGCGCGAGAAGTGCACCACCAGCCGGTCGCCGATGCTCTGCAGCACTTGCACCAGGACGATCAGCATGATCACCGTGACCACCATGACATCGGTCTGGAAACGCTGGTAACCATAGCGGATCGCCAGGTCGCCGAGACCGCCGGCGCCGACCACACCGGCCATGGCGGTATAGCTCACCAGGGTAATCGCGGTCACGGTAATCGCCGCGAGGATACCCGGACGGGCTTCCGGCAACAGCGCGTTGAGAATGATCTGGCGGGTGGTCGCGCCCATTGCCTGGGTGGCTTCGATAATGCCGCGGTCGACTTCGCGCAGCGCGGTTTCCACCAGTCGGGCGAAGAACGGCGCGGCGCCCACCACCAGCGGTGGGATGGCGCCGGCCACGCCCAGGGAGGTGCCGGTAAGAAGCACGGTGAACGGAATCATCACGATCAGCAGGATGATGAACGGCAGCGAGCGCACCACGTTCACCACGAAGGCCAGGACCGCGTAGGTGGCTTTCTGCTCCAGCAACTGGCGTGGGCTGCAGAGGAACAGCAGGATCCCCAGCGGCAGGCCCAGGAGGATGGTGAACACCAGCGAGGTGCCGAGCATCAGCAGGGTGTCGCCAGTGGCTTCCCAGATATCCGACCAGTCGATGTTGGCGAAGAAACTCAGAAACAGGTCCATCAGCGCAGTACCTCCATATGGACGTCGGCGGCGCTGAAGCGCGCGAAGGCGGCCTCCATGTCGCCGCCGGTGACAGCGAGCGTCAGTTGCCCATAGGGGGTGTCCTTGATGCGGTCGATGCGTCCGGCGAGGATGCTGTAGTCGACGCCGGTTTCACGGGCGACGGTGCCCAGCAGCGGCGCGTAGGTGGCGTCGCCCTGGAAGGTCAGACGGACGATACGGCCCGGCACGTGGGCGAAGTCGTCGCGCTGCTCGCTCTCGTCGATCTGTTCGTCTTCCTGGACGAAGCGGCGGGTGGTCGGGTGCTTGGGATGCAGGAACACATCCGCCACCGGCCCTTGCTCGACGATCACGCCGGCATCCATCACCCCGACCACATCGCAGACCCGGCGGATCACGTCCATTTCATGGGTGATCAGTACGATGGTCAGCTTCAGCTCGCGATTGATCTCGGCCAGCAGTTGCAGGACCGAGGCGGTGGTTTGCGGGTCGAGGGCGCTGGTGGCTTCGTCGCACAGCAGGATCTTCGGCTTGGTCGCCAGGGCGCGGGCGATGCCGACGCGCTGCTTTTGCCCGCCGGACAACTGGGCCGGGTATTTCTTCGCATGATCGGACAGGCCGACCCGCTGCAAGAGTTCGGCGACGCGCTGGTCGATCTCGCGCCGCGACAGCTCGCCGGCCAGGGTCAGCGGCAGCGCGACGTTGTCGGCCACGGTCTTGGAGGCCAGCAGGTTGAAGTGCTGGAAGATCATCCCGACCTGTTGGCGGAAACGCCGCAGGCCATTGGCATCGAGCGCCGTGACCTCTTCGTCGTCGACGACGATCTGGCCGCCGCTGGGGGCTTCCAGGCGATTGATCAGACGCAGCAGGGTGCTTTTTCCCGCGCCGGAATGGCCGATCAGGCCGAACACCTGGCCGTTCTCAACCCGCAGGTTGGTCGGGTGCAGGGCGGGAATATCCTTACCGGCGACCCGGTAGGTTTTATGGACGTTATGAAACTCGATCACGTAGCGAACCTTGTGGGGCGCAATGGAAAAAGGTCAGCGGTTAGCCGGGCGGGCATTTTAGCTTGTCTGTATAGAGGTTTTTAGCATTTGTTTTGCGTACAACCTTTCAATCGGAAATAAGCCGATCGACGGTCGGACACCCATCTGTGGAAACCAGCTTGCTGGCGATGACGTCCGCACGTTCGATGCAAGACGTGCTGGCCTCATCGCTGCGGTGCGGCGTCCCGACAAGCCAGCGCCTACGGAAGATCGCCGGGTTTACGGCTTGTGTGGGCTCAAGACCACCTGCGCCTTCACCTGCCGGTCGATCTGCTTGTCGATCTTCAGCTCGAAGCCCGCATCAAGCTTTTTCACCCGTTTTTCCAGCAAGGTTGCCAGCCACGGGTAATCCTCGGTGCGCGGCACCTGGAAGGTCACCGTGCACTGGTAATTCACCACGTCCGCCGCCAGCGCATCCATCTGCTTGCGCAGTTGTGCAACGTCCTGGATGTTCAGGGCAATCGTGCTGCTCTCGGCACTCGGATCGATCAAGCGTGCCGTTGGCTTGGTCTCGGCCGCCTTGAGCGCCGCCTCGGCCTTTTCCAGCTCGGCCTTGCGTGCCTGGGCGATCGTGCCGTTGACCCCGCCGGTCAGGGCCGGAGCCTTGGGCATCAGCGCCCGGGCGCGGCTCAGGGCCGTGGCGGCGGCGTTGACGTCGCCTTTTTGCAGCACGATCTGGCTGCGTTGCAGATAGGCTTCGGCCAGTTGCCGCTGGTAGGTCACCCACTGGGGATCGTCCGGCGACTGCGTCTGCAAGGCGCTCAGTTGGTCCTCGGCGGTGGTCAGTTCATTGCTGTTGATGCTCTGCTCCAGCGCGGCGATGGCCGCGACCCGGGCGTCGGGCACCGTGGTGTCCACCGGTGGGGTGCTCTGGCAAGCGCCCAGCAGCAGGGAAAATGCGACAAGGAGCAGATAACGGGAGGCGAACGGCTTCATTCCTGCGACTCTCTAATTGCGCAAAAAACGAGCAAGTCTACACCCCTCTGCGTGGCAGGACAAAACTCAGCAGAAACAGGCCGGCAGCCGTCACCACAATGGACGGCCCCGCCGGGGTGTCCTTGAACCAGGACAACGCCAGGCCACCGCACACCGCGAGCATGCCGAGCAGGCTGGCACCCAGGGCCATCTGCTCCGGCGAGCGGGCGTGCCGCTGGGCGGCGGCGGCCGGGATGATCAACAAGGAGGTGATCAACAGCACGCCGACAATTTTCATCGCCACCGCGATCACCACGGCAATCAGCAGCATCAGCGCCATGCGCAACGCTGCCACCGGCAGGCCTTCGACGGTGGCCAGTTCTTCGTGCACGGTGATCGCCAGCAGCGGCCGCCAGAGGCTGATCAGCAGCACCAGCACCGCCGCGCTGCCAGCGAGGATCCAGTAAAGGTCGGTGGTGCTGATGGCCAGCAGGTCGCCGAACAGATAACCCATCAGGTCGATCCGCACTTCATGCATGAAGCTTAGTACCACCAGGCCGAGGGACAAGGTGCTCGGCGCGAGAATCCCCAGCAGGGTGTCGGAGGCCAGGGGCTGGCGCTGTTGCAGGGTCACCAGCAGCACCGCCAGCAACAGGCAGCCGACGGTCACCGCCAGGGTCGGGCTGACATCCAGCAGAAAGCCCAGGGCCACGCCGAGCAGGGCCGCGTGGGACAAGGTGTCGCCGAAATAGGCCATGCGCCGCCAGACCACGAACGAGCCCAGCGGGCCCGCCACCAGCGCCAGGGCCAAGCCTGCCAGCAAGGCGTAGAGCAGAAAATCAGCCATGCTTGCAGCTTTCTCCGTGAACGTGGGTGTGGGCCGCCGGGGCCGTTTCGTTGACCACGGCGCCATGCAGGTCGTGGGCGTGGTCATGGTGGTGGTGATAGATCGCCAGGCTTTGGGCGTTCTGGCCGAACAGCTCGATGAAGGCCGGGTCGCCGCTGACCTGCTCGGGATGGCCGGAGCAGCAGACATGGCGATTGAGACAGACCACCTGGTCGGTGGTGCTCATCACCAGGTGCAGGTCGTGGGAGACCATCAGCACGCCGCAGCCGTGGCGGTCGCGCAGGCGGGTGATCAAGCTGTAGAGCTCGGCCTGGCCGGCGACATCGACACCTTGCACCGGCTCGTCGAGCACCAGCAGTTGCGGTTCGCGCAATAGCGCGCGGGCCAGCAGCACGCGCTGCATTTCGCCGCCGGAGATGCTTTGCACCGGGCTGTCGATCACCTGTTCGGCACCGACTTCGCCGAGGGCCGCCAGGGCCCGTGCGCGGTCGACGCCCGGCACCAGGCGCAGGAAGCGCAGCACCGACAGCGGCAAGGTCGGGTCGACATGGAGTTTCTGCGGCATATAGCCGATCCGCAGCTTCGGCTTGCGCCAGACGCTGCCGCGATCCGGCTTGAGCAGGCCGAGCACGGCGCGCACCAGGGTGGTCTTGCCGGCGCCATTGGGGCCGATCAGGGTGACGATCTGCCCGGGCTCGACGCTCAGGTGGATGTTGTCGAGCACCGGCTGCCCGGCAAAGGTCACGGCCACCTGTTCGAGGCGAATCAGCGCAGTGCTCATCAGGCCCCCTGGCAACCCGAGCAGAGCCCGATCACTTCGACGGTCTGGGCCTCGACGGCGAAGCCGACCTCCCGGGCACTGCCGACGATGGCGTCGCTGATGGACTTCTGTTCCAGCTCGATGGCGGCGTGGCACTCGCGGCAGATCAGGAACTGGCCCTGGTGGGCGTGTTCCGGGTGGTTGCAGCCGACAAAGGCGTTGAGCGAGGCGATGCGATGGACCAGGCCGTTGTCCAGCAGGAAGTCCAGGGCGCGGTAGACGGTCGGTGGCGCGGCGCGGCGGCCGTCCTGTTCGCTCAGCACGGCGAGGATGTCATAGGCGCCCAGCGGCTTGTGGCTCTGCCAGACCAGCTCGAGCACCCGCCGCCGCAGGGCGGTCAGACGCAGGCCCTGGCGTGCGCACAGGGCATCGGCGTCGGACAGCGCGCTGTGCACGCAGTGAGAGTGATCATGGGGACGGCTGGCGAGAGGGGTTATAGGCATGAGCGGCGACGGCGTTTGTGAGAGACGTTATTATGTTACCTGTTCCTGCCACCTTGAGTGTTCATCGTGCCCCGTCTTTTTGCCTTTTTTGTCACTATCAGTGCCAGTTTGTTGGTGATGTCCCCGGTTCAGGCGCAAGTCAGCGTCCTGACCAGCATCAAGCCCCTGCAGTTGATTGCCGCCGCCGTGCAGGAGGGTGTCGATACCCCCGAGGTGTTGTTGCCGCCGGGTGCTTCGCCGCACAACTATGCGTTGCGGCCTTCCGATGTACGCAAGGTGCAGTCGGTGGACCTGCTCTACTGGATCGGCCCGGACATGGAAAGCTTCCTGCCCCGGGTGCTCAAGGGCCGCAGCCTGGCAACCGTGGCGGTGCAGGACCTGCCGGAGATGAAACTCCGTCGGTTCGCCGAAGATAGCCACTCGCATGCCGAAGATGCTGACGAACATGATCACGATCATCGTCCGGGCACGTTGGATGCGCACCTGTGGCTGTCGACGGTGAATGCCAGGGTGATTGCCGCGCGCATGGCCGCGGACCTGAGTGCGGTCGATCCGGCCAACGCGCAGCGTTATCAGAGCAATGTGAAGGCCTTCGATGCCCGGCTCGATGCCCTGGATGCCCGGTTGAAGGCGCGTCTGGCGGGGGTGGCGGGCAAGCCGTATTTTGTCTTCCATGAGGCCTTCGACTACTTCGAGGATGCCTATGGGCTCAAGCACGCCGGCGTGTTCAGCGTGGCCGCCGAAGTGCAGCCGGGCGCCCAGCATGTGGCGGCGATGCGCACGCGCTTGCAGGAAGTGGGCAAGACCTGTGTGTTCAGCGAACCGCCATTGCGTCCGCGGTTGGCGGAAACCCTGGTGAGCGGGCTGCCGGTGAAGCTGGCTGAGCTGGATGCGTTGGGCAGCTACACGCCGGCGGCGGCCCATGGGTATGAGCAGGTGCTGGAGAAGCTGGGTAATGACCTGGCGGGGTGCCTGGAAAGCCTCTAAGGAACATGGCCCCTGTTCCTGCGGGGCAATGCGGTTCACTTGAGGTTGAACACCTACCCTGTGGGAGCGGTGCTTGCCCGCGAAGAGGCCCGTGAGACCGCTAAAAGCTTCGCGGGCAAGCAC
>NZ_JBWKUQ010000024.1:0-43027 GCF_059420925.1 Pseudomonas sp. GW821-FHT03C07 | reverse complement strand
CTCCCCCCCCCGCCCCCCCCCCCCCCCCCCCCCCCCCCCCCCCCCCCCCCCCCCCCCCGCTCCCACACAAGCACCGCCCCCACAAGGTTATCTTGCGCTCTTCAGGTCAGAGGGCGAACGGCAACGAGGTGTTGACCTGCTGGCGCTGCGCCAGGCGCAGCTGGAACTCCATCGGGTCGTGAATCAGCACGTCCTGCCCGGCAAAGGATTCGGCGGCAATCAGGCGCGACAGCCAGAAACGTACGCAGCCCACCCGCAACATGGTCGGCCACAACTCGGCCTCGCCAGCGGTGAACGGCCGCAAGCCGGCATACGCACCCAACAGGGCCCGGGCCCGTTGCCCGTCGAGCACCCCGGCGTCATCCGAACACCAGTCGTTCAAGGCGATCGCCACGTCGTACAGCATCGGTCCGGAACAGGCATTGTAGAAGTCGATCAACCCGGTCAGGTGGGTGCCTTCGAACATCGCGTTGTCGCGGAACAGGTCGGCGTGCAGGTTGGCCCGTGGCAGCGCGAGGATCTGCGCCTTGTACTGGCCAATCTCCTCCAGCGCCGCTTGCAGCAGGCCGCGTGCCTCGTCGTCCAGGTGCGACTGCAACTTCTCGCCCTCTTCGAGCATCCAGTCCAGGCCACGATCGGTCTTGCGCTCGAGAATATGGTTGCGGGTCGCCAGGTGCAGGTGGCCGAGCAACTCGCCGACCTGGGCGCAGTGCTGGGCATTGGCTACCTTGATGTGCTTGCCGGCCAGCCGCGGTTGCAGCAACGCCGGCTTGCCGGCCAGCTCGCGCAGGGCCTGGCCGTCGGTGGTGCGCAAGGCATAGGGCACCGGCAGGTCGGCGTCATGCAGCACGTCGAGCAGTTCGATGAAGAACGGCATTTCCTGCACCGGTCCGCGCTCAACCAGGGTCAGGACGTATTCACCCTTCTCCAGGCTGATGAAGAAATTGGTGTTTTCACTGCCGGCGGCAATTCCCTGGAAGTCGAGCAGACGACCGAGCCCGTAAGGGGCGAGAAAGGTTTCCAGCTCAGGCCGAGCCAGGGGGGTGAACACAGACATGGTTAAAACTGCCAGTACGGGCGCCGCCCAAGGCGGCGCCGATTAAAGTTAGGGGCTTACTTCCACTCGAAGATCTTCCACGCGGGAATCAGCATATCCGGTTGGTCCGAGCGGATATAGTTTGCATCAGTACCATCGGCACGGACCAGAAAGTAGGGTTTGCCACCCTTGGGGGTGACCTTGATGGCGTACAGAAAGCCATTTACCCGGTATTCCTGGATCGTTTTGTCACCTTCCGTGTGAATCGTCACTTCTGGTTCGGCCGAAGGCGCATCCGACGCGGCCATGGCGGCCAACGGCGTGAGCGCGAGCAGGCCGCCCAATAACAGGCGATTGAGTTTACGCATGATAACCTTGTCCCTTTGTCGTCAACGGTCCGGCTATTCTAGCGCCGCACCCGCCGAAAAGGTTGATCGTACTCATGAGCCAAGCTCCTCTCGTCCTGGTGGACGGTTCTTCCTACCTGTATCGCGCCTTCCACGCGATGCCGCCGCTCACCACGTCCAAGGGCTTGCCCACCGGAGCGGTCAAGGGCGTGCTGAACATGCTCAGAAGCCTGCGCAAACAGTATCCGCAAAGCCCGTTCGCAGTGGTCTTCGACGCCAAGGGCGGAACCTTTCGCGATGAAATGTATGCCCACTACAAGGCCAATCGCCCGAGCATGCCCGATGATATGCGCGTGCAGATCGAGCCGCTGCATGCCAGCGTGCGTGCCCTGGGGTTCCCGTTGCTGTGCGTGGAAGGCGTGGAAGCCGACGATGTAATCGGTACCCTGGCCCGCAGCAGTGCGGCGGCCGACCGCCCGGTGGTGATTTCCACCGGTGACAAGGACATGGCGCAGTTGGTCGACGGGCACATTACCCTGGTCAATACCATGAACGAAACCTCGATGGACGTGGAAGGCGTGAAGGCTAAGTTTGGCGTCGCTCCCGAGCAGATCATCGATCTGCTGGCGCTGATGGGCGACTCTTCCGACAACATTCCCGGGGTCAAGGGCGTTGGTGAGAAAACCGCCGTGGCCCTGCTGGTGGGGGTCAACGGCGGCTTGAAAGAGCTCTACGAGCAGCTCGACCAGGTGCCGAACCTGCCGATTCGCGGAGCCAAGACCTTGCCGGCCAAGTTGCTCGAGCACAAGGACATGGCGTTCCTGTCCTACCAGTTGGCGACCATCAAGGTCGATGTGCCGCTGGAGATCGGCCTCGACGACCTGCACCTGGGCGAGCCGGATCGGGAAAAACTCGCCGAGCTGTACGCCGAGCTGGAGTTCAAGAGCTGGATCGACGAGTTGCAGCGCGAAGCCAAGCGCATCGAGCTGGCGGTGGTTGCGGCACCCGTGGCGGACAGCGCCGGGCTCTTCGACGCCGAATCGGCGCCCGCGACCCTGCCGGTGGTCGAGGCTCCCAGCGAGCCACAGTACGAAACTATCCTCGACCAGGCCCGCTTCGATGTCTGGCTGAAGAAGCTCAAGGAGGCGAAACTCTTCGCCTTCGACACCGAAACCACCGGGATCGATGCGCAACAGGCGCAACTGGTCGGTGTTTCCTTTGCCGTGCAGGCCAATGAAGCCGCCTATGTGCCGCTGACCCACTGCTATCTCGATGTGCCGCAGCAACTGGATCGCGACAGCGTGCTGCGGGCCTTGCAGCCGCTGTTGGAAGACCCGGAAAAGCTCAAGGTCGGCCAGCACGCCAAGTTCGACATGAATATCCTCGCCAACTGCGCCATCGGCGGCGATCCGGCGTGCGGCATCAGCGTGCGCGGCATTGCCTTCGACACCATGCTCGAGTCCTATGTGCTCAATGCCACGGCAACGCGGCACGATATGGACAGCCTGGCGAAGAAGTACCTCGACTACGACACCGTCAGCTTCCAGGACATCGCCGGCAAGGGCGCCAAGCAACTGACCTTCGACCAGATCGCCCTGGAGCAGGCCGGGCCTTATGCCGCCGAAGACGCCGACGTAACCTTGCGCCTGCACCTGGCCTTGCACGAGCAACTGGCCGCTGTGCCGAGCCTGCTCAGCGTGCTGACCGATATCGAAATGCCGCTGGTGCCGGTGCTGGCGCGGATCGAACGCCAGGGCGCGCTGGTGGATGCCGCGTTGCTCGGGGTGCAGAGCCTCGAGCTGGGCAAGAAGATGGTGGAGCTGGAGCGCGAAGCGTTCGCGATCGCCGGCGAGGAGTTCAATCTCGGTTCACCCAAGCAATTGGGGGCGATCCTCTACGAAAAACTTGGCCTGCCGGTGCTGAAGAAAACCGGCAAGGGGCAGGCGTCCACGGCCGAAGAAGTGCTGACCAAGCTGGCCGAGGACGATTATCCGTTGCCCAAGGTGTTGATGCAGTACCGCTCCATGAGCAAGTTGAAAAGTACCTACACCGATCGCCTGCCGGAGCAGATCAACCCGCGTACCGGGCGTATCCACACCTCCTACCACCAGGCGGTGGCGGCCACCGGGCGGCTCTCCTCCAGCGATCCGAACCTGCAGAACATCCCGGTGCGCACCGCTGAAGGGCGGCGGATTCGCCAGGCGTTCGTCGCGCCCAAGGGCTACAAGTTGCTGTCGGCGGACTACTCGCAGATCGAGCTGCGGATCATGGCCCATTTGTCCAAGGACGAAGGCTTGCTCAATGCCTTCCGCCACAACCTCGACGTGCACACGGCGACGGCGGCGGAAGTGTTCAAGGTCGAGCTGGGTGAGGTCACGTCCGACCAGCGCCGTAGCGCCAAGGCCATCAACTTCGGCCTGATCTATGGCATGGGCGCGCAGAAGCTGGGCAAGGACATCGGTGTCGACACCAAGACCGCCAAGGCTTACATCGACGTGTATTTCGCCCGCTACCCGGGAGTGCGCGAATACATGGAGCGTACCCGTGCCCAGGCCTCGGAGCAGGGTTATGTCGAGACCCTGTTCGGACGTCGGTTGTACCTGCCGGAGATCCACTCCAACAGACCCCAGGAGCGTGCTGGCGCCGAGCGTACGGCGATCAATGCGCCGATGCAGGGCACGGCGGCGGACATCATCAAGAAAGCCATGGTGGCGGTGGATAACTGGCTCTGCGAATCCGCTCTGGATGCCCGGGTCATCCTCCAGGTGCACGATGAACTGGTGCTGGAGGTGCGTGAGGACCTGGTGGCGGAAGTCAGCGAGAAGATTCGCCTCCATATGAGCGGCGCGGTGCAGCTGGATGTGCCGTTGCTGGTGGACGTGGGCGTGGGCAACAACTGGGATGAGGCGCATTAAGCGCAGAACCTGAAAGCACCACAACAGAGGGTTTTTGCCGCGATATGACGTCGCGGCAAAACACCATCGAAGGGCAATTGGTTTCGGAATCGGTGCCACTTATGCCAAATAGTTTTTGAAAATGTTCGGAACTAAATCGGCGAAACGGCACTCAGAGTTACTGAATGGCTGGTGAAGCCCTTCGATGCTCCTATGTTGTGTTAAGTGTTGGCAGATATTCCGGACCCCGCCCTAGCGGTTCGGAACTTGGACCCCGAACTTCCCCTCCCCATACGAAGTCCGGGGTTTTTTTTGCCCCCAAACTGGCTGTGGCACGCTCATGCTGCGTTAAAAGCGCGGTGTGAAAGACTCATTTACAGCCAGTAAACTTCGCCTTTCACACCGCGCTTTTGTCTTGCCTGAGCGCACCACAGACAGTTTGGTGTACGTCTGTCGGGCCTCAAAAGCTTATTCCGCTACGGCTTCGCTACCCTTGTCCGCCAGTTCCATCCAGTCCGCCAACACCGTGTAGGCCTCTTCCAGGCCCTGGCGCTTGGGTGCCGAGAACAGTTGGATGCTGATGGTGTCACCCCAGCCCTTGCGGATTTCCGCCTGGACCTTGAGCAAGGTGTTCTTCGCCGCGCCGTAGGTCAGCTTGTCGGCCTTGGTCAGCAGGATGTGCATCGGCATGCCGCTGGCCACCGCCCAATCGAGCATCAACAGGTCGAAGTCGGTCATCGGATGGCGGATATCCATCATCAGGATCAGGCCCTTCAGACTCTCGCGGCCACCCAGGTACGCTTCCAGGTGACGCTGCCAATGCAGCTTGAGCGGAATCGGAACTTTTGCATAACCGTAGCCCGGCAGGTCGACCAGACGCCGATCATCGTCTAGCTTGAAGAAGTTCAACAACTGTGTGCGACCCGGGGTTTTCGAGGTGCGCGCCAGGCTCGCATGGGTCAGGGTGTTGAGGGCGCTGGATTTGCCAGCGTTGGAACGGCCGGCAAAGGCCACTTCAAATCCTTCGTCGTCCGGGCACTGGTCGACTTTGGCGGCGCTGAGCATGAAGGTGGACTGTTGGCACAGGCCGAGAATGGGGTTCTTGAGTTGCATGGGATTTCCGATGTGGGCGGTGCCGGGGATGGACGCGGCAGCAGTGTCGTTTCCGTTTCAGTAGCGCCAGTATATAATGCCGCAGATTTTGTGTGTGCTTTGTCCCTACACAGGATAAAGCCCACGGGGGCGATAGACCTAGGCCGTGCAGTAGAACGCGGTACGTCCCCAACCCTGAGAAGGTCATTTATGACCCAATGGCTGCTGGCCGCCGGACTCTTGATGCCGCTTTGCAGCGCGCAGGCTACACAGGATCCGGAGGCCGTGTACAACCGTGTTTGTGGTGCCTGCCATGCCGGACAGCTGCCGATGGCCCCTCGAAAGGGTGACCAGGTGGCCTGGAAGCCAAGATTGGCGCAAGGTATGGAGACGCTGGTGCAACACGTGACCCAGGGTTTCAAGGCGATGCCGCCGCGTGGTTTGTGCATGGACTGCAGTACCGAGGATTACCGAAGCATCATCCAGTGGATGAGCGAGTAAGCCCGGTCCATAACTCTTAACCCTTAGCCGTAGTTGGATTAGCTGATGAACAAACTGATCGTGAGTCTGCTGTTGACCCTGGGGATCACAGGCCTGGCACAGGCCGCTGGCGATGCCAAGGCCGGTCAGGCCAAGGCCGCTGTCTGCGGAGCCTGCCACGGGCCCGATGGCAACAGCATGGCCCCCAACTTTCCGAAACTGGCCGGCCAGGGCGAACGCTACCTGACCAAGCAGATGCAGGACATCAAGTCGGGCAAGCGCACCGTGCTGGAAATGACCGGACTGCTAACCAACCTGAGCGATCAGGACCTGTCCGATATCGCCGCCTACTTTTCCAGCCAGCAAGGCAGCGTCGGCGCCGCCGATCCCAAGGTCGTGGCCCACGGTGAAGAGTTGTTCCGCGGCGGCAAGCTGGACCAGGGCATGCCGTCCTGCATCGGTTGCCACTCGCCCAATGGCGCGGGCAACGCCGCCGCCGGCTTCCCACACCTGGGCGGCCAGCATGCGCAATACGTTGCCAAGCAGCTGAACGATTTCCGTGAAGGCAACCGCACCAACGACGGCGATACCAAGATCATGCAGAGCATCGCCGCGAAGATGAGCAACAAGGATATCGAAGCCGTCTCCAGCTACGTACAGGGCCTGCACTGAGGTTCTGACGCTCAGGCGCGCGGCGGATTGTCATCTTTGGCAACGTTAATGATCGATTAATCCGCTGTTGCGACGATAAAAGGGTGGCCTTGGCCGCCCTTTTTTGTGGCCGCTGCCGTTACACTCATTATCGAACTAGAGCCCGCCCCGGTCTGTCTGAGTCACAGGTCGCGTCTGAGGCCACTTATCCATGTCCAGGAGCAAAGCATGCGTAATCTGATTCTCAGCGCCGCCCTCGTCACCGCCAGCTTGTTTGGCATGACGGCCCAGGCCGCCGATGTACCACTTGAGGCCGGCAAGACCTATGTCGAGCTGGAAAAACCGGTGCAGGTTGCCGTCCCAGGCAAGATTGAGGTGATCGAGTTCTTCTGGTACGGCTGCCCGCATTGCTATGCCTTTGAACCGACCATCAATCCTTGGGCCGAGAAACTGCCCAGCGATGTCAACTTCGTGCGTATCCCGGCCATTTTCGGCGGCCCCTGGAACGCTCACGGCCAGATGTTCCTGACCCTCGAAGCCATGGGTGTGGAAAACCGTGTGCACAAGGCGGTGTTCGAAGAAGTGCAGAAAACCCACAAGCTGACCCAGCCTGAAGAGATGGCCGATTTCCTCGCCACCCAGGGCGTCGACAAGCAGAAGTTCCTCGATACCTTCAAATCGTTCGCGATCACGGGCCAGATGAAAAAGGCCAAGGACCTGGCTGAACAGTACGGTATCTCCGGCGTACCGACCATGATCGTCAACGGCAAATACCGCTTCGACCTCGGCACCACCGGTGGTCCCGAGGCCGCGCTGAATGTCGCCGATCAGTTGATCGCCAAGGAGCGGGCAGCCATGACGGCGGCCAAGTAAGGCCGCCGCCGTGATCGGGCGCTGGGGGACGGAGCGTCTTGTTGGCCTGCATGAACCCAAGGTCAACGAGCGTCACCTGGAGAGCACTGGGCTGCCGGTGGACAACCGCCTGCGCCTGCTCAGTTTCAATATCCAGGTGGGCATCAGCACCCAGCGTTATCGACATTACCTGACCCGTGGCTGGCAGCACCTGTTGCCAGCCACGGGGCGGGCGGACAACCTGCAGAAAATCGGCGGCCTGCTCGCCGATTTCGACCTGGTGGCCCTTCAGGAGGCCGATGGTGGCAGCCTGCGTTCTGGCTACATCAATCAGGTCGAGCACCTGGCCCAGCTCGGTGCCTTTCCCTACTGGTACCAGCAACTCAATCGCAACCTCGGGCGCCTGGCCCAGCACAGCAATGGGGTGCTGAGCCGTTTGCGGCCCTCGGCGATCGAGGATCATCCGTTGCCGGGGCCCGCCGGCCGCGGGGCCATTCTCGTGCGCTTTGGCGAGGGCCCGGAGGCCTTGGTGGTGGTGATGATGCACCTGGCCCTGGGGGCGCGGGCCCGTACCCGGCAACTGGCTTATGTCCGCGAGTTGATTGGCGGCTTTCGGCACCTGGTGCTGATGGGCGACATGAACACCCATGCCAGCGACCTGCTACTACACTCGCCTTTACGTGACCTCGGCTTGCTCGCACCGCAGGTGGAAGCCACTTTCCCCAGCTGGCGTCCGCAACGTTGCCTGGACCACATTCTGCTCAGCCCCAGTCTGACGCTGGAGCGAGTTGAGGTGCTGGCCCAACCTATTTCCGACCATTTGCCGGTGGCGGTCGAAATTCGTCTGCCAGGTTCCATCGGTTCTGATACGTTGCCGGCCTTGAGTAGCTAAATCTCGCGGACACCGGCATGAGCAGCGAAGAAGTCGAACGCTGGAAAGAGAAATACCTTAAAAGCATCGAACAACAGGAAAAGCTCGAGCGTCGCTGGGACGCCCGTCTGGACCTGCTTCGCCGTGGGCTGGTGCGCAGCACGCTGGCGGCGGAAGGGACCGACCGCGCGGTTGACCTGTGCATGAAGGAAATGCGCGATATCGTGCGTAGCGACGATATGGACGCAGCGCTCGCGGCCTTGTTGCCCCGGCTGGAAAAGGCCGTGCTCGACTCCGAACAGCGTCGTGAGACTCGCGCCGAGCAGGTGAGCAGCGCGTTGACCTCACTGGTGACCCAGCTGCAATCCCTGCCGCTGTCCCGTGAAGTCAGGCGGCCGCTGAAGAACTTCGCCAAGCAGCTTGAGGGGCGTGTTGGTCAGGCGCGGGAAATCCCCTTGCTGCTCAGCGAGCTCAGTGGTCTGCAAGGCAAGGCATTGACCCAGCTTGAGCAGCCGGTCGAGCCGGGTCGCCCGGGTCTGTTGCAACGGCTGTTCGGCGGCAAGGAGGCGACGCAAGAAACCCGCCCGGGCCAGCCGTCGGTTCCGCCCTCCGCTGTCGAAGAGGTTCCAGCCCACGCGGCCGAACCCATGGCGCGCGAGCCCGGGGTTCAGGTATCGGAGCCTGTTCATACACCCGCACCCGCACCCACAGCACCTGTACCGGTAGTGGCACCTGCCATCGCGACAGCGGCTCCGCCCGCCGCCCCGGTTGAGGCCACCGCGTCAGCCGAGCCCGAAGCGCCTCGGCCAGTACCGACACCGGCTATCGAGCCCGAGCCGCTGGCCGCCGCCAAGCCTGTCGAAGCGGTGGCCTATGCGCCACCGGTGGTGCAGCTGGAGCCGTCGGCTGTTGTCGCCGAGGCGGTTTGCGCAGCGCCGTCCGTGGTCCCGGCGAGCGAAGATGAACACCCCTCGGTACTGGCTGCCGGGCCCAGCCTGGTGCCCGCGCCGGTCGTCGAGGCGGCCGCCGCGCCAGAAGCGCCGGCCCCGACGGTGCATCCCGTGCCTACGGTGTTTATCGACAGCCTGCCATTACCCGCAGTGATGGCTGAAGCGCTGGCGGCCGTCGACCCGGAGTATCCGGAGCCGGATGTGCTGTTTGCCTTACCCGAATCCCCAGAGCCGTCCTACAGCTCGGTGGCCGAGCATATCGAGTCGACGTTGCTGGGCCTGCTGAATGACCTGACCCTGCCCGAGCGTCACCAGGCGCATGCCGAGGCCATGCGCCACCGGCTAGAACATGGGCTGAACTGGTACGAGTTGCTGCCGATCCTCGACGATCTGGCGGTGTTGATGCTGGCGATCAACGACAGCGGTCAACACGACTTCCAGATCTACCTCAAGCAGCTCAACGAACGCCTGGAGTCGTTCCAGAGCAACCTGCAAGCGGCGAGTGCCGGGCATGCCGAAGGGCGTACGGCGGCGAACGAGTTGCACAGCCAACTGCGCGAGCATGTCGATAGCCTGCAAAGCAGCGTGCAGGATGCCGCGGACCTGGACAGCCTCAAGCACATCCTGGAAAACCGCCTTGAAGGTTTGCTCGGCACCATGGACCAGCACCAGCAGCAACGAGCGATCCGCGAGCAGGAAGTCGCCGTGCGCTTGCAGAGCCTGGCCGAGCGCGTGGCGCACATGGAGCAGGAGGCCCAGGGCTATCGTGATCACCTCGAGGAGCAGCGTCAGAAAGCCCTGGTCGACCCGCTGACCGGCCTGCCCAATCGGGCGGCCTGGAGCGAGCGCCTGGAGCATGAGATGGCGCAGTGGCAGCAGCATGGCAACACCCTGCTGATCGCCATGCTCGATCTCGACCACTTCAAGCGGATCAACGACAACTACGGTCACCTGGCCGGCGACAAAGTGTTGAAGATCATTGCCGGCGAGTTGCGCAAGCGTCTGCGTCCCAGTGACTTCATTGCCCGTTTCGGCGGCGAGGAGTTCGTCCTGTTGGTGCCCAATACCTCGATCAGCGCCGGGCTCAAGCTGACCGACGCCTTGCGCGCGGCGATCGAGGCGTGTCCGTTCCACTTCAAGGGCGAGCGCGTGACGATCACCGTGTCGGTCGGGTTGTCGGCGCTCAAGACCGGTGAGCGCAGCGATCATGCGCTGAAAAGAGCCGATGAGGCGCTTTACCGGGCCAAGAATGCCGGGCGCAATCGTGTCGAGCAGGGCTGAGTACAAGACGCACGTGCTTGTAGGAGCCGGCTTGCTGGCGATGGCGTCCGCAAGGCCAATGCTAGGCTTGCGGGCCTCATCGCCAGCAAGCTGGCTCCTACAGTGATCGCGTTGACTGAAGGGGTAGGTCCAGGGTCAGGAGGGTACTCCAGGTTGCATCAGGTAACAGTGTATTGGCCGCTGCTGGGCCGGCCAGTACGTTATGCTGTCAAATTACTGTCTTCGTTTGTTGCCACCGCCATGAAACTGCTCCCTCTCCTTCTTTCGATCCTGTTGCTGGCGGGCTGCGCCAGCGCTCCGCGACTGGACACCAGTCACCCTTCGGTCAACTACGACAACCGCGTGCAGTTCGTGATCCTCCATTACACCTCGGCGAATATGGAAAACTCGCTGAGATTGCTGACCCATGGCCAGGTCAGCAGCCATTACCTGATCGGCGACGACCCCCGCGCCACCCTCTACAAGCTGGTGGACGAGAGTCAGCGCGCCTGGCACGCCGGGGAAAGCGAATGGCTGGGGCGTACCTGGCTGAACTCCAGCTCCATTGGCATTGAAATCGTCAACCCGGGTTTCCGCGACACACCCGCCGGGCGTGTCTGGTACCCCTACAGCGAAGCCCAGATCCAGGCCCTGGTGGTGCTGCTCAAGGACATCGTCAAACGCAACCATATCGAGCCGCGCAACGTGATCGGCCATAGCGATATCGCGCCGCTGCGCAAGCAGGACCCGGGCCCGCTGATGCCCTGGAAGCGCCTGGCAGCGGAGGGTCTCGGCGTATGGCCTGACGAACAGGCGGTCGCCGGGTTGCAAGGTGCCTACGTCGCGCAACTGCCGAGCATCACCTGGTTCCAGCAGCAGCTCATGCGCCTGGGCTATGCCACGCCGCAGACCGGCGAACTGGATGTTGCCACGCGCCATGTGCTGGCGGCTTTCCAGATGCACTTCCGCCCGACACGCTTCGACGGCCTGCCGGATGCGCAAAGTGCCGCGATCCTCCAGGTACTGAACCAGTCAAAATAGCGTCACCGCCGGACGGTCAGCGCCAACTCGCCAATCTGTTGCTATAACTCATTGGTAAGTCTTCGGAAATTCGCTGATGCCGGCTCGTGAGACGTTGCGTACCTGGTTCCATCGTCCCTGGTCGCTGGCATTGCTGGCGGCCCTGCTCAGTATCGCCCTGTTGTTGGCCGGTAGCCTGGGGGTGGCGATGCACCAGGTCAGGCAGCACGAAAGCGAGCAGATGAATGCCCAGGGACAACGTTTCCTGGCGCGCCTGGAGCAGCTTTTCGGGCAGCTACGCGAGGGGCTCGACCAATTGGAGGCCCAGCCCTTGCGGGACTGCAGCCCGGAGATGATCGACACCTTGCAGCAACTGAGCTTCAACTACCGGTTTATCTCCGAAGCCTTCTATGTCGACGCCGTCCAGTCCTGCTCCAACTGGCCGAACCGAGAGGCCCACATGCCCTTGCGGGGGCCGGATATGCGCGGGCCGACCTACAGCTATTGGCTCAATACCTCGACCCAACCCAATGACAACCTGGCCACCCTGATGCTCGGACGCGGTCACTTCCGGGTGTCCACCTCCCGTGGGCATCTGAGCGATGTGGTGGAACTGCCGCCGGGGGCCAGCCTGCTGGTGGTGGTCGACCGTGGTCGGCGGGCGATTCCGGTGCTGGGGCCGGCGCAAACCTGGCCACCCCTTGGCTGGCCGCCGAAGGGGCGCGACCCGCTGGTGATCACGCCGAATGAATTGATCTATCGCATGCCCACCCGTACCCCGGAATACCAGTTGGTGATGGTGGCCCCGCGCGGGGCCAGGCCGCTGCCGATCGACCCGCTGTGGTGGTGGCTGCTCTCGGTGAGCCTGCTGATTGCCTTCTGCATCGGTGGCCTGACCTTGCAACTGGCCCGCCAGCGCCAGTCGCTCAACGGCGAACTGCAAGGGGCGTTGCGGCGGGGTGAGTTCCAGGTGCTGTATCAACCGATCTTCGAGCTCGGCAGCCGCCATTGCGTGGGCGCCGAAGCCTTGATCCGCTGGCGCCGGCCGGATGGCACGCTGACCAGCCCCGACCTGTTCATCCCCCTGGCGGAAAATACCGGGCAGATCCGCCAGATCACCGATTTCGTCCTGCAACGCTTGCTCGAGCAGCTGGGGCACCTGTTGCGGGCCAATCCGCAGCTGTATATCTCGGTGAACCTGGCAGCCTGCGATGTCATGGTGCCACGTATCGGTGAGGTGATTGCCGATCTGTTGCGGGCGCACCGGGTCAGCGCTCGGCAGATCGCTTTCGAAGTGACTGAGCGCGGGCTGATCGACGTGGTGGTGGCCCGGGACAATTTGCAGGCCCTGCGCAATGTCGGTCATCAGGTGTTGATCGACGACTTCGGTACCGGCTATTGCAGCCTGGCTTATCTGCAAACCCTGCCGGTGGACTGCCTGAAGATCGACAAGGCCTTTATCGATGCTCTGGGTCATGACGCCGCCAGCAGTGGCGTGGCGCCGCATATCATCCGTATGGCCCATGCGCTGCATTTGCGGGTGATCGCCGAGGGCATCGAGTACGAGCACCAGGCCTTGCTGCTGAGCAGCGAAGGGGTCAATTACGGCCAGGGTTGGTTGTTCGCCCAGGCGCTGACGGCGGTGCAGTTCGTCGAACTGATCACGCGCGGTCGACGCCTGGCCTCGCGCCGGCTGGACAATGAAGCCTAGGCCGTGGGAGCGCTAGAGCGGCAATGCCATGTAGAACTGCGTGCCCTGTCCCGGCCTTGAATACACGCCCATGCGCCCGCTGTGCAATTGCACGATCTCCTTGCACAGGGCCAGGCCCAGGCCGGCGCCGCCTTTCTTGCGGCCGACTTGGACGAAGGGTTCGAAGATGCGGCCCTGTTGCCCATAGGCAATGCCCTCGCCGTTGTCCTCGACGCTGATGATGACCCGCTCGCCATGGCGCCGGGCCTGCAAGCGAATCTGCCCGCCTCGGGGGGTATGGCGCAGGGCATTGTCCAGCAGGTTATCGAGCACGCGCTCCAGTTGCGGTTGGTCGGCCGGCAGGCGCGGCAAGGGCGGCTGCAGTTCGACCTGCAGGTCGATGCCCTGGGTCAGGGCCCGTTCGGCAAAGCGCAGGCGGCAGGCTTCGAGCAGTGTCTCGATGTCGCAGGGCAGCAGGGTCAGCTTCTGCAGGCCATTCTGGTAACGGGAGAAATTCAGCAGGTCGTTGATCAATTGCATCAGCCGCAGCATTTCTTCGTTGACTGTGTTCAACAGGTCCGCTTCCCGCGATTCGCTGTCGAAATGCACGCGCTCCTGCAACAGGCCGAAGGCCATGTGCATGCCGGTAACCGGCGTGCGCAGCTCGTGGGAGGCGCGCAGGACGAACTCGCTGCGCACCCGCTCGAAGGCGCGCTGTTCGGTGACGTCGTGGAGCACCATCACCGCGCCGAGAATATGGCCTTGGGTATGACTGACCGGGGTCAAGCTGTAGGTCAGCAGGCGCGACTCGCCTTCGACCTCGACCTCAAGGTCTTCCGGCGCCCGTTCCAGACTGGCCCCGCGCAGGATCAAGTGCAGTTGCGCGTCCAGCTCGGGCCGTTGCAGGGCCGCGCCCAGGCCCTGGCCCAGACGGTCGCCGTCCCAGCCCAGTTGCCGTTGGGCTACCGGATTGAGGTGTTCCAGGCGGCCTTCGCGGTCAATCATCAGCAGCCCGTCGTCGATGCTGTCGAGCACGGCCTGCAAGCGTTGCTGGCCAGCCAGTAATTCGTCGATGTTGGTTGCCTGATGCTGGCGCAGGGCCTCGGCCATGATGCCGAAACGTCGGGTCAGCAGGTTCATCTCGACGGCCGAGGAAGTCGGCAGGGTCACTTCGAAGTTGCCCTGGCCGATGTGGTCCGCCGCCTCGGCCAGGGCCTCGATCGGCGCACCGAAACGCCGGGCAATGCCGTGGGCGGTGATAAAACCGATGATCAGCACCGCCAGCCCGACAAACCCCAGCAGCCCGGCCACCAGCAGCGCCCGCTCGCGGGCGTTGGTTTCCGTCGAGCTGATGTTGTCCAGCGCCTGCTTGTGCTCGGCGATCAGGCCGTTGCGCAGGACGTTGAAGCGATTGGTGAGCTCCTCGGTGCTGCCGCTGCCGTCGCGCGAGTGGGCGAAGGCCTGGAGGAACAGTTCGTAGTCGATCCGTGCCTGGGCAAAGCCACTGCGTACGTCGCTGCTCTGCTCATGCTCGATGCCTTCGTGGAGCAGTTGCAGGTAGTGCTCGCGCGAGGCCTCGAGCGCGGTCTGGTCGGGTTTGTCACCGAGCATCAGGAGCAACTGGTCGCCCAGGCTTTGGCGCAGCTTGAGGCCCAGGTCCAGGGTGATGAAGTTGTCGCTGACCAGTGACTCCTGGGTATTGGCCATCTGCATCACGCTGACCAGGCCGAGCATCAGCCCGAGCAAGGCGACGGTGATCAGCGCCGAAATACTCAGGAAGAGCCGGGTGCGCAGCTTCATCGTGAGTTTCATGGTGTGTGACTCACAGGTTGTACTGTTTGCGTTTGCGGTACAGCGTCGAAGCGTCGATGCCCAGTGTCTTGGCCGCCTGGTCGAGGGTATCGCTGGTGGCCAGTACGGCGCCGATATGGGCTTTTTCCAGTTCGTCCAGGCTCAGGGCGGCGCCGATACGCGGAGCGCTGTTGGTCGGTTGCTCGGCCATGCCCAGGTGGCTGATCTCCACGCGCTCCTGGGGACAGATGATGCTGGCGCGTTCGACCACGTTGCGCAACTCGCGGATATTGCCCGGCCAGCGGTAGTTGAGCAGAGCTTCGCGGGCTTCGTCGCCGAAGCCGCGGGCCGGCCGCGCGTACTCCTTGACGAAGCGCGCGAGGAAACGATCGGCGAGCATCAGGATGTCTTCGCTGCGCTCGCGCAGGGGGGGCAGGTGCAGGGTGATGACGTTCAGACGGTAGAGCAGGTCCTCGCGAAAACGTCCGTCGCGGACCATGTCTTCGAGGTTGAGGTTGGTGGCGGCGAGGATCCGCACATCGGCCCGTCGGGTCACCGGATCGCCCACTCGCTCGTATTCCTTATCCTGGATAAAGCGCAGCAACTTGGGTTGCAGGGTCAGGGGGAAGTCGCCGATCTCGTCGAGAAACAGGGTGCCGCCATCGGCCTGGTTGACCCGGCCCAGGGTGCTTTCGCTGGCGCCGGTGAAGGCCCCTCGGCTGTGGCCGAACAGCTCGCTTTCCATAAGCTCGGCGGTCAGCGACGGACAGTTGATGGTCACGCAGGACTTCTTCGCCCGTTTGCTCCAGCCGTGGATGGCGCGGGCCAGTTCGCCCTTGCCGGTACCGGACTCGCCGAGGATCAGAATGTTCGCATCGGTGCTGGCCACCTGCCGAGCGGTTTCCAGCACGGCCATCATCGATGGGCTGTGGGAGTCCAGGCCGTCCTTGGGCTGGCGCACTTCACCTTCGAGGGCTTCGAGGCGGGCGGACAGTTGCCGCACTTCCAGTTGCTTGGCCGTGGCCAGGCGCAGTTGGTCGGGGCTGCACGGCTTGACCAGATAGTCGGCGGCACCGGCCTGGATGGCATCGACCGCGGTGTCCACGGCGGAGTGGGCGGTGACGATCACCACACGCATCCAGGGCGCCTGGATACGCATCTGGGCGAGCACATCGAGGCCGTTGTCCTCGCCGAGGCGCAAGTCGAGGAAGCACAGGTCGAAGACCTGGCGCTGTAACAGGCTGTCGGCCTGGGCCGCACTGTTCGCCGTGGCGACGGTGTAGCCCTCGTCTTCCAGGCAATAGCGAAAGGTGCGAAGGATGGCGGACTCATCATCCACCAGCAGAATACGGCCTTGATGTTCCGTGGCAGATTCCATATCCCATGCTCCTTTAGTAAAAGTTTCCAGGCTGTCCCGGAAAAATCCGGCACGTTATAGAGCTGCTTCTGATTGACCCGATAACAAGCAGGGTAACGGTCTCTGCGCCTGATTACTAACCCGCTGATTTGGGGAATTTTTTAAGCTCTTTGCTTCCGACAGCTGGGCTCCCAGCTAATTCCTACTGATTTTCTTACTCTTTATTCGTGAGTTTAGGTTCTTTCCTACGGATTCATCGTGCAATACGCACGATCGTAGGATGGGCGTCGTGCAGGATGCGCGCTCATCAATGCGATAATTTTTTCAACTTATTGATTTTATTAATATTTTTATAATAAAAAAGCTGGCATGCAGGCTGCAACACTCCTCCCAAGAGCGTTCACAGTGGTCGGGCCGGTTCATCTCCCCCTGCCCTGGAACAATCACCCTTGTGTCGGAGGAGTTTCAGGATGAATCGCCCACGTGCCGCCCATCGCCATCTTTCGCCACTGCACCTGCAGCAAGGATTGTTTGCCGTACTGGCGCTGCTGGTCACGCTGATTGCCGGCCAGCAGCTGCAACGCTGGAACCAGGCCAGCGTCCAGGCCCCGCGCCTGCCCGAGCATACCCTGCAACAAACCCATTTCAGTGCTGTTGGCGCCAGCATCGGCGACCCTGCCGCCTACCGTCTGACATCGGTCGATCAAGCCCAGGTGCCTGACGAATCGCTGCAGCAGCGCTGGGTGTTCTAGGCAATAGCCGGGCGCTCGGACGACAGACCGACTATTGCCCTGAGCAGTAAAGGCGGCATCCAAAAACTCGTAAGTTGAGGAGAATCACCATGTTGAGCTGGGCAGTCACATTCCTGATCATTGCCATTGTCGCCGCGGTATTGGGCTTTGGTGGCATCGCCGGTACGGCTACGGGTATCGCCAAGATCCTGTTTGTCGTATTCCTGGTGATGTTCGTGGTTTCCTTCCTGTTCGGACGCCGCGGTCGAGGTTGACCATGAGCCGTAGCCGCCCTGCCGTGGGGCGGCGGTTCCTGCCGCGACAAGACAACCGTTTGCCGCTTTAATCCTATGTCGTTCTGACATTAAGTGGCACTTTCACGGGCTCGCTTGTTTGGACGTGACCGTACGTCTAGAAATACCCTGCTGATTCCCTCATTGTTTCCGATTGAATTCGTAGGACTTTTCTACTTATTTGGCCTGGATTCACTCTTGGGGCGCAGAGGAAAAAATGCTTTGAAATGGCCGGTTTACGGCACTTTTTTCGGCTGAAATGTCCTGCTGTCGGAAGGCAAAACAGTCGTATTTTTGAACAAAGCTCATGCCGATTCGGCATAGGGTAGGCGTTTACGGCATTAGACGTCCCCCCCTTGCATGGGAATAGTTGCGCCTTTTTTCGCCTGCCAAAAAGCCATCAGGCTGGTGGGCGATGACCTTCCATGGGGGGCAGCTGCCGCCACCTGACCTGCGTAAATGCAACGGTGAGGGGCTTCTGTCCGACTCCACTTGAAGCAAGGGTAACGACATGAAGAAGGCAAAGCTCAGCCTCGCCTGGCAGATCCTCATCGGTCTGGTACTGGGGATCGCAGTGGGCGCGCTGCTCAACCATTTCAGTGCCGAGAAGGCCTGGTGGATCAGCAACGTGCTGCAACCGGCAGGCGATATTTTTATCCGCCTGATCAAGATGATCGTCATCCCGATTGTCATTTCCTCGCTGGTGGTCGGCATTGCCGGGGTCGGCGATGCCAAGAAGCTGGGGCGCATTGGCCTCAAGACCATCATCTACTTCGAGATCGTCACCACCATCGCCATTGTGGTCGGCCTGCTGCTGGCCAACGTGTTCCACCCGGGTTCCGGCATCGACATGAGCACCCTGGGCACCGTGGATATCTCCAAGTACAAGGCCACCGCCGCCGAAGTGCAGCATGAGCATGCGTTTATCGAGACCATCCTCAACCTGATTCCATCGAATATCTTTGCCGCCATGGCCCGCGGCGAAATGCTGCCGATCATCTTCTTCTCGGTCCTCTTCGGCCTCGGTCTGTCGAGCCTGCAGGCCGAGTTGCGCGACCCGCTGGTGAAGATGTTCCAGGGCGTCTCGGAAAGCATGTTCAAGGTCACCCACATGATCATGAACTACGCGCCGATCGGTGTGTTCGCCCTGATCGCGGTGACCGTCGCCAGCTTCGGCTTCGCCTCGCTGCTGCCGCTGGCCAAGCTGGTGCTGCTGGTCTACGCGGCCATCCTGTTCTTCGCCTTTGCCGTGCTCGGCCTGGTGGCCCGGCTGTTCGGCTTCTCGGTGATCAAGCTGATGCGCATCTTCAAGGATGAGTTGGTGCTGGCCTATTCCACCGCCAGTTCCGAAACCGTGTTGCCACGGGTGATCGAGAAGATGGAAGCCTACGGCGCGCCGAAAGCCATTTGCAGCTTTGTGGTGCCGACCGGCTACTCCTTCAACCTCGACGGTTCGACCCTGTACCAGAGCATCGCGGCGATCTTCATTGCCCAGCTCTATGGCATTGACCTGTCCATCGGCCAGCAATTGCTGCTGGTGCTGACCCTGATGGTCACCTCCAAGGGGATTGCCGGGGTACCGGGCGTGTCCTTCGTGGTGTTGCTGGCGACCCTGGGCAGTGTCGGTATTCCGCTGGAAGGCCTGGCCTTTATCGCCGGTGTCGACCGGGTGATGGATATGGCGCGGACCGCGTTGAACGTGATCGGCAATGCCCTGGCCGTCCTGGTGGTTTCCCGTTGGGAAGGCATGTACGACGATGCCAAGGGCGAGCGCTACTGGAACTCCCTGCCGCACTGGCGCAGCAAGGAGCCGCTGCCGGTGGGTGAGGCTTCCAGGGGCTGACCGGCTTGCCTTTGGTGTGGAAGCGGCGCTGTTCTTGTGGGAGCAGCGCTTGCTCGCGAAGAAGCCTGTGAGAACGCTAAAAAGCTTCGCGGGCAAGCACCGCTCCCACAGGTTCGGCGTATTTCCAGCCCGCTAGACAAACCCCGGACTTTCCGGGGTTTGTTGTTTCTGGCCCGACCGCTATCATTCGCCGCATCTTCAAGGAGTTTTCCCGATGCTCAATGGCCTGTGGCTTGGCTTTTTCGTGGTGGCGACCGTCTCGGCGCTGGCGCAATGGATAGTGGGCGGAAACCACGCGATCTTCGCCGCGATGGTGGAAAGCATCTTCGCCATGGCCAAGCTCTCGGTGGAGGTCATGGTCTTGCTGTTCGGCACTCTGACCCTCTGGCTCGGCTTTCTGCGCATCGCCGAAAAGGCCGGGATCGTCGACTGGCTGGCCAAGGCCCTGGGGCCGCTGTTCAGCCGCCTGATGCCGGAGGTGCCACGGGATCACCCGGCCATCGGCCTGATCACCCTCAACTTGGCCGCCAACGCCCTGGGTCTGGACAACGCCGCCACGCCCATCGGCCTCAAGGCCATGCGTTCCCTGCAGGAGCTCAACCCCAGCCAGACCGTGGCGAGCAACGCACAGATCCTGTTCCTGGTGCTCAACGCCTCGGCCGTGACCCTGTTGCCGGTGACCATCTTCATGTACCGCGCCCAGCAAGGCGCGGCGGACCCGACCCTGGTGTTCCTGCCGATCCTGCTGGCCACCTGCGCCTCGAGCCTGGTCGGCCTGCTGTCGGTGGCGGTGATGCAGCGCCTGCGCCTGTGGGACCCGGTGGTGCTGGCCTACCTGGTGCCCGGCGCGTTGATCCTCGGCGGTTTCATGGCGCTGTTGGCCGGGCTGTCGGCCACGGCGCTGGCCAGTCTGTCGTCGATCCTCGGCAACCTGACGCTGTTCGGCCTGATCATGCTGTTCCTGGTCGTCGGCGCGTTGCGTAAGGTGAAGGTCTACGAGGCGTTCGTCGAAGGGGCGAAAGAGGGTTTCGATGTTGCGAAGAACCTGTTGCCGTACCTGGTGGCGATGCTCTGCGCGATCGGCGTGTTGCGGGCGTCCGGGGCGCTGGATTTCGGCCTCGACGGCATTCGCCACCTGGTGCAGTGGCTCGGTTGGGACAGCCGTTTCGTCGATGCGCTGCCCACGGCGATAGTCAAGCCGTTTTCCGGCAGCGCTGCCCGGGCCGTGTTGATCGAAACCATGAAGACCCAGGGTGTGGACAGCTTCCCGGCGCTGGCGGCGGCGACCATTCAGGGCAGCACCGAAACCACCTTCTACGTGCTGGCGGTGTATTTCGGCGCGGTGAATATCCAGCGCGCGCGACACGCGGTGGGCTGCGCCTTGCTGGCGGAGCTGGCCGGGGTGCTGGCGGCGATCGGGGTGTGCTACTGGTTCTTTGGCTGAAACCTGCGCTTGCCTGTGGTTGCGTGGCAAGACTCACCGCCGCCATCGCCGGCAGCCGGCTCCCACGGTACGGTGTCTGGCCGCAATCTATCGGCAAGCCCGGATCCTTGTAGGAGCTGGCTTGCCGGCGATGGCGGCCTCAGCGTTTAGCCGAATCCTCGCCCTGCCGCACCGCCCAGTCGATCAACTGCACCATCAGCTTGTCACCCGCCCGGCCGAAGCCCTCGACCACGCCAGGCACCTGCTTGTCGCTGATCGGCTGGCGCACTTCAAAGCGCCGGCTGGCAAGGATCCGTTGATCAATCCCACGGACCAGCCGCGCATCGAAGCGGATCACCACCTCGGCCCCCTGCCCCCGGTACTCGCTCTGGAACGCCTGCAACTCGCCGCCCAGCTCGAAATCCGCCTGCAGGTTGCTGTCGTCGGTACTCAGCAGGCGCACCCGGCCGTCGCGCTGGAAGGCATCGAGGATCCGGTTGCGCAGCAGCACCGGCGCCGGATCGCTCCAGCGCGAGGCCTTGTAGTGGCTGATCAGGTCGCCCTGGGGGACCACGGCGATATTCGGGTTGTTCAGGGCGTCACTGGCAATCGGCTTGGCAATCCGCAGCGACCAATTGACCGGCAGGCTGTTGGGCGCCGGAACGCTGTTCTGCGCGGTCGGCAGGCGATAGACATCCGCCGGGTCCGCCTGCGGCAGGATCGAGCAGGCGCCGCTCAAGGCCAGGCCGACGACCAGGGTAAGCTGGCTCAATACACGAGGGGCACGCCTCATGGGCTGAATTCCTTGTTCTTGTCACGGCCCAGCAAGTAGCCGCTGGGGTTGGCTTCCAGACGCTTGGAGATCGCGCGCAGGGAACTGAGGGTGTCACGCAGCTCACGGATCGCTGGGGCCAGTTCATTCAAGCCCTGCAAGCCACTGTTGACCGAGTCCTGGTTGTTGCTCAGCAATGTGTTGAGGGTGGCGCTGCTCTGCTCCAGGGACTGCATGGCCCGCTCGGCGTTGCCGAAGGCCTGCTTGCCCTGGTTGTCGAGCAGGCCATTGGCATTGCGCATCAGCGCGCTGGTCTGTTCCAGGGTGGCGCTGACCTGCTTGCTGACCTGGGTCATCTGTTTCAGGGTCTGGCGGATATCGTCGCGTTGGCCGGCGATGGCCCCGGTGGCCTGCTGGAGGTTTTCCAGGGTCTGGCTGACCTGGCTGACGTTTTTCTGCGAGAACATCTCGTTGGCATTGTGCAGCAGCAGATTGATCCCGCTCATCAGGTCGTTGCTGTCATTGAGCAGGCGCGAGATCGGCGATGGCGAGGCGATGATCTGCGGCAGATTGCCGTCTTTGCCCCTGAGCTCGGGACTCTGCGGCGTGCCTTCGCTGAGCTGGATCAGCGAGGTGCCGGTGATACCGGTCAGGGCCAGCTTGGCGCGGGTGTCTTCCTTGATCGGTGTGTCGCCGGCCAGACGGATACGCGCCAGCACCCGGCGCGGGTCCTTCGGGTCGAGGCTCAGTTGCAGCACGTCACCGACCTTGATCCCGCTGTACTGCACCGGGCTGCCCTTGGACAGGCCGCTGACCGCCTCGTTGAACACCACTTCATAGTCCTTGAACGCGGTGTCGACGCTGGACTTGGCCAGCCACAGGCCGAACAGCAACGCGGCCACGACCACCAGCACGCTGAACAGGCCGATCATCACATGATGGGCGCGGGTTTCCATTTCATCCCTCCTTGTGCGGGGTTACCGCGTCAAATGCGGCGCGGCCACGCGGGCCATGGAAGTATTCGTGAATCCACGGATCGTCGGTGTCGGCGACCCGGTCGATGGCATCGGCCACCAGCACCTGTTTCTGCGCCAGCACCGCGACCCGGTCGGTGATGGTGTAGAGCGTGTCGAGGTCGTGGGTGACCAGGAACACGCTCAGGCCGAGGGCATCGCGCAGGGTCAGGATCAGTTGGTCGAAGGCTGCCGCGCCGATGGGGTCGAGGCCGGCGGTGGGTTCGTCGAGAAACAGGATATCCGGGTCCAGCGCCAGGGCCCGGGCCAGGGCGGCGCGTTTGATCATGCCGCCGGACAGCGAGGCCGGGTATTTGTTGGCGGCGGACAGTGGCAGGCCGGCCAGGGCCAGCTTGACCGCCGCCAGGTGCTCGGCATCGCGACGACTGAGGCCGGCGTGCTCGATCAGCGGCAGGGCGACGTTCTCGGTGACGGTCAGCGAGGAAAACAGTGCGCCCTTCTGGAACAGCACGCCGAAGCGCCGTTCGACCTGGGAGCGCGCCTGTTCCGAGAGGCTGCGCAGGTCCTGGCCGAACACCCGCACGCTGCCCTCGCTGGGTTTGCGCAGACCGACGATGCTACGCAGCAGCACCGACTTGCCGCTGCCGGAACCGCCGACCACGGCGAGAATCTCACCTCGGTAGAGGTCCAGGTCGAGGTTTTCGTGGACGCTCTGGCTGCCGAAACGATTGCCCAGCCCGCGCACCTCGATCACCGCCTCGCTGGGCGCGCGTGGCGGCCGGCTCACCAGCCCATCTCCATGAAGAACAGCGCGGCGACGGCATCCAGCACGATCACGATAAAGATCGACTGGACCACGCTGGAGGTGGTGTGGGCGCCGACCGACTCGGCGCTGCCGCTGACCTTGAAGCCTTCCAGGCAACCGACGGCGGCGATCAGGAAGGCGAAGATCGGTGCCTTGACCATGCCGACGAGGAAATGCTGGACGCCGATATCGGCCTGCAACAGCGACAGGAACATCGCCGGCGAGATCCCCAGCGACAAGGCGCAGACCACGCCGCCGCCGACAATCCCGCAGAGCATCGCCAGGAAGGTCAGCATCGGCAGGGCGATCAGCAGGGCCAGGACCCGCGGCAGCACCAGCAACTCCATGGGGTCGAGGCCCAGGGTACGAATGGCGTCGATTTCCTCGTTGGCCTTCATCGAGCCGATCTGCGCGGTGAAGGCGCTGGCGGTGCGGCCGGCCATGAGGATGGCGGTGAGTAGCACGCCGAATTCACGCAGGAAAGAGAAGGCCACCAGGTCGACGGTGAAGATACTGGCACCGAAGCTTTTCAGCACCGTGGCCCCGAGAAAGGCCACCACGGCGCCCACCAGGAAGGTCAGCAGGGCAACGATCGGGGCGGCATCCAGGCCGGTCTGCTCGATATGCGCAACGGTCGCGGTCATGCGCCAGCGCCGCGGGTTGAAAATCCCCCGGGCCAGGGTCTCAAGGATCAGGCCGATAAAACCGAGCAATTGCAGGGTGTCTTGCCAGACGGCATCGACGGCCCGGCCGATGCGCTCAAGCAGCTGGATACCTGCCGCTTCTTCAGGCTCGCGCAGCGGTTCGCAGAAATCCGCCAGCGAGCAAAACACGGTGTGCAGCAGGGCCCGGTCGGCGGCACTGATGTGGCAGTCCGGGTGCTCGGCCGAACGGCCGAGGCGTTCGGCGCCGAGCAGCTCCACCAGCAAGGATGCGCCGGCGGTGTCGAGGGCGCCGAGGTCATTGAGGTCGATGTCGGTGCTGGCGTCGTACTGCCCGATCAGGTAGGCGGCACGTTGTTTCAGGTCGGCATAATGGGCCAGCGTCCAGTCACCACTGATCCGCAGGCGCGCGGGACTGCTCGAGGTATCCAGGTGGGCGGTGCCGGCCATTGCGCTGATGATTGAAAGCTCCGTGCTTAACAGACATTGATACTGGCCTCTGTAATAGCACGATCTTGCCCCTGATCTCTAGTGAGGCGCGTCCTTCACCTCGAAGCGCAGCACGCCGAGCATCTGGCCGTCCTCGGTGAGTACCCGAACCTGCCAGTCGCCGGTGGGATCGGCCGGGAAGTTCTGTTTGTGCGACCAGGCGCGATAACCTTCCTTGCGCCCGCCATGGATCTCCAGGGCGATGCGGTCGACCTCGCGGCCGTTGAACTGCCAGACATGGTAGATCCGCTCGTCCAACCCGCGCGGTGCGTTGATTGCGGTGTAGGCGTAGAGCCCGTCCTTGCGCACCTGACTGGTAGTGACCTCGTCGAGGCCCTCGCCCGGGGTGCGGTCCTGCAACTCGGTGGTCACCGCGACTTCGCTCATCCACAAGGTGGCCGGCGGCACCCACGAGCGCAGGAACCAGCCGGCGCTGCCAATCGCCAGGGTTACGCCGATCAGCATCAACCAGCCGCGCAAGCTGCGCAGTGGCAGGCTCACCGCCAGGCTGGGGATCGACAACAACAGGGCGGCGCCCAGGGCCAGTTGGTAACTCTGGGCGGTGGTCAGGTGCAGGATGATCGGCAGGGCAGTGAGCAACGCGGCGAACAGGGTCAGGGTGTGCAGCCCCAGCAGCAGCCAGCGTTTCGGCGAGAGCCAACCGTAGTACAGCGGGTCGATGATCGAGACCAGCGCCGCCGCGCCGAGCAGGCCGGTAAACACCAGTTGGCCGCTGTTCCAGGTGGTGGTGATGAAAAAGAACGGCAGGACGAAGGACAGGCTTTCCTGGTGGATCAGCTGTGTTGCATAACGCAGCAGCGGCTCGGGGATATCACGGTTGAACACCCGGCTGAAAAACTGCGTGAAGACGTTCTCCAGCATCAGCCAGAGCCAGCTCACCAGCAGGATCACCGCGACCCAACTGGCCATGCCCTGCTGGCGATCGACCAGGATGAAACTGGCGATGCCCGAGCAGAACCCGTAGGCGGCAATGACCCCTGGATAACGCTTCATCAGTGCGAGGAGGCGTTGGATATGCAGGGTCCAGTTCGGCATTCGGCGGTTCACAGTCGGGCGATTGAAAGATCGCGACACAATACCGTCTCAGGCCGGATTAGTCGTGTCAGTGATGGCCTTCTTATGGCCTAGCGTTGTCGATAAGCCCGCCAGCCCAGCAGCCCCATCAGCAACAAGCCCGCCAGGGCAGCCCCCAGGCCAATCAGTTGCTCATCGCTGAGCAATGGCTTTTCGACCCGCAGGTAACCCGGCTGCTTGAACAGTTGGCGCAGTGCCTGGTTGGCATCGGCCAGTGTCACCGCGCGCAGGGCCTGGGCCGGGTCGGCAAAACGGCCGTCCTCATAATCGCCCAGCGCCCCCCAGTAATAATCGGCCAGGGCGCTGTTGCCCTGCACCGCCCAGGCCTGGCGGGCGATGGCGGCCTGTTGCAGGCGGGCGAAGGTGTCCGGATCGAGCCCGTCCTTGAGCAGGCGTGCCCTGAGTTGCTCGAGCACCTGCCGGGCGCCGTCCAGGTTATCGCGTTCGACATCGGCGTTGACGCTGAAGAAGCCGACGTCGCCGAGTACTTCGCGTTCGCTCCACGGCCCATAGGACAGGGCGTGGTCCAGGCGCAAGTGGCGATACAGCGCCCAATCCAGATAATCCTTGAGCAGGTCGAGGGTTTCGTCGGGCAAGCCGTCCAAGGCCGGCTCCGGGAACAACCAGTGGATTTTCGCCCCGTTGCCGACCCAGCCGCGTGGCAGGTCGCGTTGCGCGGCGGCGGCCCGGTCATGGATTTCCGGTAGTGGCGGGTGGTCATTCGGTTCAATCGGCTCCAGCGCGCCGAAGGCCCGGTCCAGGTACGCCGGGAGCAGGCGATCGAGTTCGCCGACCATGATCAGGGTCATGTTGTTCGGCGCGTACCAGTTCTTGCGCACGGCCTCCAACTGTTCGCGGGTCAGGTGCTGGACATCGGCGCGCTCGGCGCATTTGAGTCCCAGCTCCACGGCCAACTGGTTGCTGGCGCTGTGACCGAGGTCCTGGCGGTCCAGCCAGCGCTGCAAATGCGAGTAATGGCCGCCCTCCTCGCGCTCCACCACCTGCTTGGCGGCGGCGATGGCGCTGTCGCTGAGCTCGGTGCGGGTGAGTAGCTCCAGCAGCAGGTCGAGAATTTTGCGCTGGTTCGCGGCGGGGGCCTCGATCACGAAGGTGGTGTCGGCGTTGCTGGTGTAGGCGTTCCATTCGCCGCCCAGGGCCTGCATGCGCTCCTCCAGCCCGCCTTCGCCGCTGGCATCGACGCCGCTGAACAACAAGTGTTCAAGCAGGTGCGGCAGTTCCTTGTCGGCGCAGGAGAAATCGTCGAAACCGACGCCCACCACCAAGCGAATCGCCACGTGGCCGCGTTCGCTGCCGGGTTTGAGCAGCAGTTGCAGACCGTTGGGCAATTGATAACCCTCGACCTGGAAGCGATCGAGGGCGGCGGCGTGCAGGGTATTGAGCAACAGGCAGGCGAACAGCAGGCAACGCATAACCATTTTTCCGAAGGCGGGTTCCTACACGCAGACAACGCTCGAACCCAGGACGTTCAAGACGATTGGCTGATGTCGTCGAGATCTTCCAGGGCCAGGGCACCAGTCTCGGCGGTTTCCAGCACCGCATAGGCGCTGCCGCAGAATAGCGAATTCAGGCGTTTCATGTCGGCAATCAGCTCCAGGTGCAGCGAGCTGGTTTCCAGGCTTTGCACGACCCCACGCTGCAAGCGGCTGACGTGAGCGTGGGCCAGGCGCCGTTCCTGGGCACGGAAGCGACGTTTTTCCCGCAGCAGTTGCCGGGCGTTGTGGGGATCGGCACCAAGAAACACCGTGAGGCCCAGGCGCAGGTTGTCGATCAGTTGCCGGTGTAGCCCGGTCAGTTCCTCCAGGCCGTCCTCGGAAAATCCGCGGCGCTGCGAGGTCTTCTGCCGTTGCACCTTGCGCAGCATCTGTTCGATCAGGTCGGCGGCCAGCTTCAGGTTGATCGCCAGTTCGATGATTTCCGCCCAGCGCCGGCTGTCTTGGTCGCCGAGGTCTTCCCGGGGCATCTGCGCCAGGTAGAGTTTGATCGCGCTACAGAGCACCTCGACGTCTTCACATAGACGGCGTATCTCGATGGCGACAGCGGTCTGCTTGCCGTTGAGCACATTGAGCATGGCGTCGAGCATGCTGTCGACCAGGTCGCCGATGCGCAGGGTTTCCCGCACGGCATTGGACAGGGCCAGACTCGGGGTGGCGAGGGCGGCGGGGTCGAGGTGGCGGGGCTTGGCCTTGCCGTTGATTTCGGGGCGTTCCGGTAGCAGCCAGGCACAGAGCCGCGCCATCGGGCCGACGCTGGGCAGCAGCACCAGGCAGCGCGCCGTGTTGTAGAGCAGGTGGAAGCCGATGACAATTTCCTGGGGTCTGAAGTCGAGGTGGTTGAGCCAGTGCGCCAGCGGACTCAGCGCCGGGATGATCAGCAGCAGGCCGATCAGCTTGTACAGCAGGCTGCCGAGTGCCACCTGACGGCCTGCGGCGTTCTGCATGCTGGTGCCAAGGAAGGCCAGCACGCCGCTGCCGATGTTCGCGCCGATCACCAGGCCGATGGCCACCGGCAGGCCGATCACGTTGGCGCCGGCCAGGGTCGCGGTGAGCAGCACGGCGGCCAGGCTGGAGTAGGAGACCATGGCGAACAGCGCGCCGACCAGCGCATCGAGGAGGATATCGCCGGTCAGGGAGGCGAACATTACCTTCACCCCCTGAGCGTGGGTGATGGGTGCGGCGGCTTCGACGATCAGTTGCAGGGCGAGGATGATCAGCCCCAGGCCGATGCCGACGCGGCCGAGCTGGCCGGCACGGGTCTGCTTGCGCGAGAGGAAGAAGATCACCCCGAGGAAGATCAGCAGTGGTGACAGCCAGGACAGGTCGAAGGTCAGGACCCGGGCCATCAGCGCGGTACCGACGTCGGCGCCGAGCATGATGGCCAGGGCCGGAGTCAGCGCCATCAGGCCCTGGCCGACGAAGGAGGTCACCAGCATGGCGGTGGCGTTGCTGCTCTGGACCATGGCGGTGACCAGGATCCCGGCGAGAAACGCCAGTGGGCGCCTGGACATGTTGCGACCGATGACGTGGCGCAGGTGCGAGCCGTAGACCCGCAGGATGCCGGTACGGACGATGTGCGTGCCCCAGATCAGCAAGGTCACGGCGGAAAGCAGATTGAGCAGGGTCAGCATGAAGGGCCCCCTGGGATGACCGGTGCCCCATGGGGCAAGTTTGGATTGGCGTGTGCCTTATCTACGACTTGTCCTTAAGCTGTAGTTGGCTATTTGGCCGAACGCCAGCATCGCATGCTCGGCGCCGGGCTTGAAACAAAAATGTCATATTTTTCACGCTGCTGGCGGGGTGTGCGGGGTTGAGGTGTAACCAGGGTCGACGCGGTCTTTGTAGGAGCCGGCTTGCTGGCGATGAGGCCCGTAAGCCTTGTATCGCCCGATCGGCCGCCATCGCCAGCAAGCCGGCTCCTACGGGACGGTGTTTTACCGCGCAATATCGTTAGGCCCATAGTCCGGGGTCGGGCGGTGTGCTCTGGGTTATTGACCCGCCACATCCTTTTGCCGTTCCCCGGCTTCGTGTTCTTGCTTCTTTTTCTGCATCGCCGCGCGCATCTTGATGTTGATCGCTTCCACCGCCAGGGAGAACGCCATGGCGAAGTAGACGTAGCCCTTGGGCACGTGCACATCGAAGGCTTCGGCGATCAGCACGGTGCCGACCACGATCAGGAACGACAGCGCGAGCATCTTCAGCGACGGGTGCTTGTCGATAAAGTCGCCGATGGTCTTCGAGGCCAGCATCATCACCAGCACCGCGACGACGATCGCGGCGATCATCACCGGTACATGAGAGACCATGCCCACGGCGGTAATCACCGAGTCGAGGGAGAACACGATGTCGATAATGGCGATCTGGATGATGGTGTAGAGAAAGTTGCCGCCCTTGCCTTTCGGCCCGTCGCCCGCCTCTTCCGCGCCTTCCATGCCGTGGTAGATCTCCTGGGAGCTTTTCCACAGCAGGAACAGGCCACCGAAGAACAGGATCAGGTCACGCCCGGAGATACCCTGGTCGAAGACCACGAACAGGTCGTCGGTCAGGCGCATGACCCAGGTGATCGACAGCAGCAGGAGGATCCGCGTGATCATCGCCAGGGCCAGGCCGAAAATCCGCGTGCGTTGCTGCATGTGCCGGGGCATGCGGCTGACCAGGATCGAGATCATGATGATGTTGTCGATGCCCAGGACAATCTCCAGGGCGGTCAGGGTGAAAAAGGCCACCCAGAGTTCCGGGTTGGTCAGCCAATCCATATCTATTCCTTTGAACGAGTGTTTGAGCCGTATCGGCGCCAGGCTCCAGGTTCTGAAGGCCGCGCGCCGATACGACAGTGAATCATTGCCTTATAGACTACTGAACAACGGAAAGGTCCCGAGCAACAAGGCGGCCAACAGTATGCACAGGCACACCAACACCGCCCACTTGAGGGTGAAGCGTTGGTGATCGCCGAACTCGATACCGGCCAGAGCCACCAGCAGGTAGGTCGAGGGCACCAGTGGGCTCAACAAGTGGACGGGCTGGCCGACGATCGAGGCACGGGTCATTTCCACGGCGCTGATGCCGTAGTGGCTGGCGGCTTCATACAGGATGGCAAACATCAGCATCACGCCGGTGGGCGCGAGCTTGGTGATGCCGTCGATCATCATCTTGCCGATCCCTGCGGCAAAGCCGCCGAACAGGGCGAAGACAATGGGTACGATGATCAGGGCGATCGGCGCGGACAGGCGCTTGGTCATGATCAGGTACATGAAGGTAATGACCATGGCAAAGCCAAGGAAAGTCAGCATGGGGATACTCCGGGCGTAACGCGGCTGGGGTAAGGCGAAGCGACTGGGCTCAGTGCTGGGCGGGCGGCGCGAAAGGAACGAACGGAGTTGCAGCGAACAGGCGGGTCGTAGCGAATATCGGTATCACCATCTTATTGTTGTGAAATGGCCGTCGAGCGTCTTCAGGACGCGCCACGGCCGACCGGTCTGGTGCCGGCGGTGAGGTGATGCTAAAGGGGCAAGCTTTCAGCCGGGCGCTTTGACGGAGATAGATTGCTGGAAGCGGCGTCGACGCGAGGGGGGCGGCTAAGGCAGCTCCAACCCACCCGCCGCCTTGTGCAGCGCTCGCAGGTGTTCGCCGACCATCTTCAGGTTGGCTTCGCTGGCCTCGATCTGCGCTTCTCGGGCCGGGTCCAGCAGCTTGCGGATTTCCTTGTCGAGGTCGCCGGTCAGGCGCTGCAATTGCTGCTGGCGCTGGCTGCTTTCGGCTTCCAGGCGCTTCCATTCGGAGGGTTGCGGCAAGCCATAGCCACCGCTGCCGAGCAATTCCGCCGGACGACTGAGGTAGCCGCTGTTGGCAAGAATCTCCTGCAAGGTGCGGTTGGCCTTATCCATTTCGTTGTCCTTGAGCTTGATGTCGCGGGCACCGAGGTACTTCTGTTTCACCTCGTCCTGGGCCAGCAGCAACTGTCGACGAAAGCTCGCCTGCTCCAACAACAGCATGGCCGCACTGGCGCGCAGGTTGGCCTGGGCAAACCACGGACGACGGGCCTCGGCGGGTTGCGACAACCAGTCCTCGACGGTTTCCTGCTTGATCGGCAACTGTTTCCTCAGGACCTCGAACATGGCCTGGTAGCGATCACGGTAGGAGTCGAAGCGGTAACCCAGGCGCAAGGCTTCACGGGGGTCGTCGAGCACGCGGGTATCGGCCAGGCCACGACCTTTGAGTACTTCCAGCAAACCATTGGGGACAATGCTGTCCAGACCCTTGAGCTGGGCGTTGTCGCTGCCGCTGCGCAACAGCTTCAAGGTCTCCACTGCGCAGTTGTTGCTGATGAAGTAGTAGTTGCCGTCATAGCTCCAGTGCATTTCAGCGGCGTGCTCGACCACTTCCTCGATTTCCTTGCGCGACAGCTTCAGCGGCACCGAGGCCAGGCTGCGCAATTCGGTCTTGGTGTATTCGTCGATCACCTGGGACAGCGGCAAGACGAACAGTCGCGACGGATAGGCCCCGGTCAGCCCACCCCAGGTCGAGAGCTGGACGTCGTTGACGAAGGCACGATAGGACAGCACCAGATGCTGGTCGAGGTCCAGCCGGCAATCCGGCCCCCGTGGCCGACCGGGGGCGCAGATCACCAGGCGCAGCATGCTGTGGCCCCAACGGCTGACCCAGTTCTGGTTGGCTTCGGCCAGCAGGTAGTCGACTTCGTAGACGCGCTCGGGGTCGATCTTGCCCAGGGGCGTCTTGCCGAAGTCATTGCCGGCGTTGAGGAACGGGAAGGCCTGGTCACAGCTGTCCTTGGCCGCTGGCGCCCAGCCGAAGCGTTCCTGGTAGTAGCGATACAGCGCCGGGCGGCGACAGGCGTACGCCGGGTCGAGGAGGAAGTACTCCATGTTGACCGCGACGAACTCCTTGGGATTGGTGGTCTCGTAGATATCCGGGCTGCGCACGACCTGGCCGTTACGCTGCTCCCGTTGGCCACGGCTGCCGACCGATTGTTGCCAGCCAGCGAGGTCGAGCAGGCGCGGGTCGTCGCTGAGGGTGAAGCGCCGACCGGTCTGGCCCCGGCATTGATCGGGCAGGCCGACCAGGCCGGTATTGCTGTCGCGCCGGGTGCAACGCTGGATCAGCATCCGCTCGGCGTCGGGCCACAGACGGGCGCGGTCATAAATATGGGTCAGTTCGTGGAGGACGGTGGCGAGCATCTCCTCGCGCACGGTGCCGTGGGGGCGGTTGGTTTTTTTTGTCGCGGCGGACCCGTCCACCAGGCCGGGCAGCAGCGCGCGATTGAGGTCCACTTCGGAGACCAGCGAGGCTTCGCCATAGGCGTTGTCCGGCATCTGGGTCGACCAGACGACATCGATGCGGCGGTCCAGTTGCTCGATAAAGCGCGGCGGCAGATGGGCCATGGCTTCATCGATCAGTACCTGGCTGGCCTGTTGTTCGGCCGGGCTCAGGCCTTCGCTCTTGAGCTGCAATTGCAGGCTGGCCTGGGCCGCGTTGCCGAACAGCAACAGGACGCAGACCAGCAGTCCGCCGAGAAGTGGCTTCACAGGGCGAGAATGGCTTCGGCGAGGTCTTGATCGCTGGCGTCACGGGCGCCTGGCACTTCGGTACGCAGGGCAGCAAAGGCGGCTTCCAGGTGCGCGCCGCGGATATCGCCCTGGCTGGCGACGAAACTGGCGGCGTCGTCGTGGGCTTCACGGACTACTTTCGAGTCGCGGATCGAGGTGGTGGTGTCCGAGGTGAAGTCGAGAGTGCGGCCCGTAGCGCGTACGAGCATATTGCTGGTAGCCACCAGGGTGTGCGCCGCAGCCATGTCGCTCAGCAACAGCAGGCCGAGGGCGGCGGCGATCAGGGGGTTACGCATGGAAGGTCTCCGGAAATGCAAAGTGACTATTGGACGAGAATTGCCTGGGCCAGTTCAAGGTCGCCGGCATGAAGTTTTGGCTGGGTTTGGCGCAGGTAGGCCAGGGCCGACTCCAGTTGCGCGCCGCGCAGTCGGCCATTAGTGGCGACGAAAGCGGCAGCGTCATCCCGCGCGGCCAGTATCAGTTTACGGTCGAAGGGCGCGCTGGTCACTTGGCTGGTGACATAACCGCTGCCGACCAGGGTCTGGGTGGTCAGGTCGAAGGCCTGGGCCTGGTTGATCCAGGCCAGCGCTATGAGCAATAAGGTGAGTGAACGCATGGGTCTCGGTGTCTTATTGAGCGAGCGCCAAGGCTAGCGGAATCCACGACCCATGCGCCAGGGTTTCAGATGGCCAGGATCGCCTGGGCCAACTGCGCGTCGCTGGCCTGCAACTGTGGGGCTTGGCGGCGGATGGTGTCGAAGGCGCTTTCCAGTTTCACGCTGCGGATCTGACCATTGCTGGCGACGAAGCTGGCGGCGTCATCCTGGGCGGCGCGCACGATCTTGTTGTCGCGCAATGACGAGGTGGCATCGGACGAGGCGTCGGAGGTGGCCTTGAGGGCGCCGACCAGCGAATCGGTGGTGACGATGAAGCTGCTGGCGTGGGCGGCGCTGGCCAGGGTCAACAGGGCGGCGGCACTGAGCAGGCGAAGGCGGGACATGATGAATCTCCAGGGGCATGAAAAGGAACAGTGGCAGCGGACAAGGACCGCCACTCGAACACAATGAACGATGAACCTCAGACGCACATTCCGCGCCGCAGGCTACCTATGACCACGATATTAGGCAGAGTTCCCGAGCCGCCGAAAGCGAGTTTCGTCGGCTGATCCGCGGTTTAGAGGCTTGCGAGTGGTTCGGGCAAAAGTGTACTGGCTTTATTGTAAAAATATAAAACTGTACCTATCTGGCGATGTCGCACACCTGGTCTCGAAATCCTCTCGCCGAAAACGACAAAGCCCGTCGCGGTTTCCCGCGACGGGCTCTGTTTTTTCAATTCGGGTGCTGGCGGTGGACCCGGTGGGTCAGGGCCAGCGAGCGCTGCTTAGCGCCAGAACGGCTTGCTCAACTCTTCGTAACGCTGTGCTTCGCTGATCCCGGCATCGGCCAGCAGACGCGAATCCAGGCGAGCCAGTTGATGGCGGCTGGCAATGCGGCGCTGCCACAACATCAGGTTGGCGAGAACGCGCAGAGGCATCGAAGCTTGAGCGTCAGTAGCGGTGTTTTCGTAGAACATGTCGGAACTGAGTGTACGTTCCATGATTAGCATCCTTCCGCTTGTGGCGGGATTAGGTAGTGGTTTAACTGATGCCAATGATCCTCCTCTTTGCCTAGTCTCTGTAGATACAGTTCATCTGTATTGTGAGGGCTCAGTTAACTGTTTAAGGGTGCTGTACTGCTCGAAATTGAGGCAACTGTACCTGTCTGCCTTTAAATGGTGCATTTTTGTCTGTGGTGGGGAGATTCGAGGTGATTCGAGGTGAGAAATGACCGGTACAGCAGTACAGTTTTTATCAGATTGCCGAGGAATCCAGGGCCGCTGACGAAACTGTGTTTACGTCAGCGGCGAACTGTATCAATCAGCTCGGCAGCATCTTCCCGGTTTCGTCCAGGTTGATGTGCCAACTCAGTGCTTCGCGCAGGATGTGCGGGGTATGACCGCCCAGGGCACAGGCGCGTTCGAAGTAACTGTTCAGGGCTTCGCGGTAGTCCGGGTGCACGCAGTTGTCGATCACCGCCCTCGCCCGTTCCCGTGGTGCCAGGCCCCGTAGGTCGGCCAAGCCGATTTCGGTGACGAGGATATCCACGTCATGCTCGGTGTGGTCGACGTGGCTGACCATAGGCACCACGCTGGAAATCGCCCCGCCCTTGGCGATGGACTTGGTGACGAAGATCGCCAGGTGCGCGTTGCGGGCGAAGTCGCCGGAGCCGCCGATGCCGTTCATCATCCGTGTGCCGCAGATGTGGGTGGAGTTGACGTTGCCGTACAGGTCGAACTCCAGGGCGGTGTTGATGGCGATGATGCCCAGGCGCCGCACCACTTCCGGGTGGTTGGAAATTTCCTGCGGACGCAGTACCAGCTTCTCTTTGTAGCGCTCCAGATTGCCGAACACATCGCTGTTACGTCGGCTCGACAAGGTGATCGAGCTGCCGGAGGCGAAGGACAGCTTGCCGGCATCGATCAGGTCGAAGGTCGAGTCCTGCAGCACTTCGGAGTACATGGTCAGGTCTTCGAACGGCGAGTCGATCAGGCCGCACATCACCGCGTTGGCAATGTTGCCGATACCGGCCTGCAGCGGGCCGAGCTTGTTGGTCATGCGCCCGTCGGTCACTTCTTCCTTGAGGAAGTCAATCAAGTGGTTGGCGATGGCCTGGGTGTCGCTGTCCGGTGGGGTCACGGTGGACGGCGAGTCGGACTGGTTGGTGATGACGATGGCGACGATCTTGGCCGGGTCGATCGGGATCGCGGTGCTGCCGATGCGATCGTCGACCTTCACCAGCGGAATTGGCGTGCGGGTTGGCCGATAGCTGGGGATATAGATGTCGTGCAGGCCTTCCAGGTTCGGATTGTGCGCCAGGTTGATCTCGACGATCACCTGCTTGGCGAAAATCGCGAAGCTGGCCGAGTTGCCCACCGAGGTGGTCGGCACGATATGCCCTTCTTCGGTGATCGCCACGGCTTCGATCACCGCCAGGTCCGGCAGCTTGAGCTGCTTGTTACGCAATTGCTCGACGGTTTCCGACAAGTGCTGGTCGATAAACATCACCTCGCCGGCGTTGATCGCCTTGCGCAGGGTGCTGTCGACCTGGAACGGCATGCGCCGCGACAGCACGCCGGCTTCGGTGAGCTGTTTGTCGAGGTCGTTGCCCAGGCTGGCGCCGGTCATCAGGGTGATTTTCAGCGGCGACGTCTTGGCGCGCTCGGCCAGTGCATGGGGCACGGCCTTGGCTTCACCGGCGCGGGTGAAGCCGCTCATGCCGACGGTCATGCCGTCCTGAATCAGAGCGGCAGCCTCGGCTGCGCCCATGACCTTGTCCAACAACGAAGGCAAGCGAATACGATCACGATACATAGCGTGTTATCTCAGGCAACGAAAGCAAGATGCGCAGTCTAGAGGTTTGAAAAAGTTTCGCCGCACGACAAAGGTCGAATGCCGGCCAACGATCCGGGGCCTTTGGTCGGTTTTTTCGCGAGCAAAGAAAAACCCCAACCTAGCAAGGGTTGGGGTTCTCGATATTGCGTTAACGCAAGCTTCTACTCGACAGCCTTGACCATGTCCTCAATGACTTTCTTCGCGTCGCCGAAGACCATCATGGTCTTGTCGAGGTAGAACAGCTCGTTGTCCAGACCGGCATAGCCGCTGGCCATGGAGCGCTTGTTGACGATGATGGTCTTGGCCTTGAAAGCCTCGAGAATCGGCATGCCGGCAATCGGCGACTTTGGATCGTTCTTCGCCGCCGGGTTGACCACGTCGTTGGCGCCCAGCACCAGCACCACGTCGGCCTGGCCGAACTCGGAGTTGATGTCTTCCATCTCGAACACCTGGTCGTAAGGCACTTCAGCCTCGGCCAGCAAGACGTTCATGTGCCCGGGCATGCGGCCGGCCACCGGGTGGATCGCGTACTTCACGGTCACGCCACGGTGGGTCAGCTTCTCGGTCAGTTCCTTCAGCGCGTGCTGCGCCCGGGCCACCGCCAGGCCGTAGCCGGGGACGATGATCACGGTGTCGGCGTTGGTCAGCAGGAAGGTGGCGTCATCCGCCGAACCGGATTTCACCGGCCGGGCTTCCTTCGAACCGGCCGGGCCAGCTGCGTCAGCCGTGTTGCCGAAGCCGCCGAGCAGCACGTTGAAGAACGAGCGGTTCATTGCCTTGCACATGATGTACGAGAGGATCGCACCGCTTGAGCCCACCAGCGAGCCGGCGATGATCAGCATCGAGTTGTTCAGCGAGAAGCCGATCCCCGCCGCCGCCCAGCCCGAGTAGCTATTGAGCATCGACACTACCACCGGCATGTCGGCGCCGCCGATCGGGATGATGATCAGTACACCCATCACGAAAGCCAGGGCCAGCATCAGGGCGAAGGCGTTGAGGTTGCCGGTGAGCATAAAGGTCAGGCCGAGACCCAGGGTGGCCAGGCCCAGCAGCAGGTTCAGTTTATGCTGCCCGGCAAACTGTACGGGTGCGCCCTGGAACAGGCGGAACTTGTACTTGCCCGAGAGCTTGCCGAAGGCGATCACCGAACCGGAGAAGGTAATCGCACCGATTGCGGCGCCGAGGAACAGCTCCAGGCGATTGCCCGGCGGAATCGAATCCCCCAGCTGTTTGACGATGCCCAGGGATTGCGGCTCGACCACCGCCGCAATGGCGATAAACACCGCAGCGAGGCCGATCATGCTGTGCATGAAGGCAACCAACTCCGGCATCTTGGTCATCTCGACCCGTTTGGCCATGATCGAACCGGCGGTGCCACCGATCAGCAGGCCGACGATGACGTAGCCGATGCCGGCGGTGGCCAGTTCCGCGCCCAGCTTATAGATGAGGCCGATGGTGGTGAGGATCGCCAGGGCCATGCCGAGCATGCCGAACAGATTGCCGCGCCGCGAGGTGGTCGGGTGCGACAAGCCCTTGAGGGCCTGGATAAAGCAGATCGACGCGATCAGGTAGAGCGTCGTGACCAGATTCATGCTCATTACTTCTGCACCTCTTTCACAGCCTTGGGCGCTTTCTTCTTGAACATCTCAAGCATGCGGCGGGTCACCAGGAAGCCACCGAACACGTTCACGGCGGCCAGGGCCACCGCGAGGGTGCCCATGGTCTTGCCCAGTGGGGTCACGGTCAGCGCGGCGGCCAGCATGGCGCCGACGATAACGATTGCCGAGATCGCGTTGGTCACCGCCATCAAGGGCGTGTGCAGTGCAGGCGTCACGTTCCAGACCACGTGGTAACCGACATAGATCGCCAGCACGAAGATGATCAGGTTGTAGATACCGGGGGAGATAAGCTCTTCCATCGTCTGAATCCCTGCTTAGGCGTTTTTGCGGAGGACTTGGCCGTCGCGGCACATCAGGCACGCGGCGACGATGTCGTCTTCTAGGTTCACTTCGAATTGGCCTTCCTTGTTGAAGACCAGCTTCAGGAAGTCCAGCAGGTTGCGCGCATACAGCGCCGAGGCGTCTGCCGCGACTGCGCCGGCCAGATTGGTCGGGCCGCAAATGATCACGCCATTTTCGACCACCACCTGATCCGCCACGGTCAACGGGCAGTTGCCGCCTTGCGCTGCCGCGAGGTCGATGACCACCGAGCCGGGCTTCATCTGCGCGACGGTCTCGGCGCTGAGCAGCACCGGTGCCTTGCGACCCGGAATCAGCGCCGTGGTGATAACGATATCGGCCTGCTTGGCGCGCTCGTGCACCGCCAGGGCCTGACGTTGCATCCAGCTGGCGGGCATCGGCCGGGCATAACCGCCGACACCGACCGCGCATTCGCGCTCCTCGTCGGTCTCATAGGGTACGTCGACGAACTTGGCGCCGAGGGATTCGATCTGTTCCTTCACTGCGGGCCGCACATCCGAGGCTTCGATCACCGCCCCCAGGCGCTTGGCGGTGGCGATGGCCTGCAGACCGGCTACACCGGCCCCGAGGATCAGCACGCGCGCGGCTTTTACGGTACCCGCGGCGGTCATCAGCATCGGCATGAAGCGCGGGTAGTGATGGGCCGCCAGCAGCACCGCCTTGTAGCCGGCGATGTTGGCCTGGGACGACAGCACATCCAGGCTTTGGGCGCGGGAGGTGCGTGGCGCGGCCTCCAGGGCGAAGGCGGTGATGCCGTGTTCGGCCAGCTTGGCGAGGGTGTCGTTGTTGAACGGATTGAGCATGCCCACCAGGACGGTGCCGCGCTTGATCAGCGTCAGTTCGCTGTCGCTGGGCGCCACCACCTTGAGGATCAGCTCGGTGCCAAAGGCGTCGCTGGCGCTGCCGATAGCGGCACCTGCCGCTTCATAGGCACTGTCGACAACACTGGCGCTAAGGCCGGCGCCGCTTTGCACAGTGACCTTATGACCCTGGCCGATCAGCTTCTTGATGGTTTCCGGGGTTGCAGCAACCCGCGTTTCACCCGTCTGGGTTTCGAGAGGAACACCAATGTGCACGTCAAATCTCCTGCGTGATCTTTTTTATAAGAGGCCAGCGCACTGCGGATGGTGCGTCTGGAGCGGCCGATCAGCACGATCCCGCCGGATTTGTCGGCGGGGCGCGGCATTTTGCAGGTGAAAACCATACCCTTCAAGATATTCTGAAAGGTGACGTAAAATTAACTACAAGTCACGCTGTGACCAAATGTCGCATGGAAACGCCGTGAGCCCATAATACAGGGGGCTAACAAGGATTCTGGCTGGAATTGAAGAAAATTCGAATCGGTGGCGTGAATGAGTCGGTATTGGACGGAAATAGGGGTTGAAAGCCTTGCTAACAGGCACTTTAGTGCCAAATTTCCTGGTATCGGTACAGTCTGTCAAAAAGCGACATATTGTTATATCTGTAGGTATTAAGTGATATTGACTACAGAGTCAGCTAATGGCCTGAGGTCTTTAAGACAGCAGGCTGTAGCTCTGCGCCTGGTTTACCAGCCAGTCACGGAAAGCGCGCAAGGACGCCGATTCGACCTTTCGCTCGGGAATCATCAGGTAATACGCCTTGATGCTGGACAGCGCATTGGGGTTGGCGATCACCAGGCGCTGCTCTTCCAGCTCCCGTTGGATCAGGAAGGGTGGAATCAGCGCGATGCCCATCTCGTGCATGGCCGCTTGGGCCAGCATGGAGAATAGCTCGTAGCGCGGACCTGTCATGTCGCGGGGCACATTCAGTTCCTGGGCATTGAACCACTGGCGCCAGGCATAGGGTCGCGTGGTCTGTTGCAGTAGCGGCAGTTCGGCGATCTGTGCCGCGTTGAGGTTCCGCTGGTTGCCCAGCAGGCTGGGGCTGCACACCGGCATGGGGTTCTCGCCCATCAGCCGATGAGACTCGGTACCCGACCAGTCGGCATCGCCGAAGTAGATCGCGGCATCGAAGTCGGTGTCGGCGAAAAGAAACGGCCGGGTGCGGTTGGTCAGGTTGACCGTGACTTCCGGGTGCTGCTGCTGGAAGTCCTTGAGTCTGGGCAGCAGCCATTGGGTGCCGAAGGTCGGGACCACGGCCAGCTCGATGACGTTGGCGCCCTGCTGGCCCATCACCGATAGCGTGTCGCGCTCCACCGCGTCCAGTTGCGTGGCGACCCGCCGACTGTAGGAAAGCCCCGCTTCGGTCAGTTTTACCCCGCGCCGGGAGCGTCGGAACAGTTCAACGCTGAGAAACTCCTCCAGGCTGGCGATCTGTCGGCAAATGGCACCTTGAGTGAGGGAAAGCTCCTGGGCGGCCTTGGTAAAGCTCTCGTGGCGGGCTGCGGCTTCGAAGCTGATCAGCGCGGTGGTGCTGGGAATTTTGCGGCGCATGTACGGCAACCTCACTAAAGGTGGTGCTAGATAGCGGTTAAAAGCTTTTCGGAGTGAGAAATTAGCACAACAGTATGCGAAATCCTCGTTTGCCGGATGGCTGGGTGGCGCCTAGGATCAGTCCAGACCCTTTCACTGACTTCACGAGGACTCACCCATGGGTGCCAAGGCAAGCTTCAACTGGATCGATCCCCTGCTGCTGGATCAACAGCTCACCGAGGAAGAGCGCATGATCCGCGACACGGCTGAGCAGTTCGCCCAGGACAAGTTGGCGCCACGGGTGCTCGAAGCCTTCCGCCATGAAAAGACCGACCCGGCGATCTTCCGTGAAATGGGCGAAATCGGCCTGTTGGGCGCAACCATTCCGGTGGAGTACGGCGGCAGCGGGTTGAACTATGTCAGCTACGGCCTGATTGCCCGGGAGGTCGAGCGTGTCGACTCCGGTTATCGCTCGATGATGAGCGTGCAGTCGTCCCTGGTGATGGTGCCGATCAACGAGTTCGGGACCGAGGCGCAAAAGCAGAAGTACTTGCCGAAGCTGGCCTCTGGCGAATGGATCGGCTGCTTTGGCCTGACCGAACCCAACCATGGTTCCGACCCGGGTGCGATGATCTGTCGTGCCCGCAAGGTCGACGGTGGCTACAGCCTGACGGGCAGCAAGATGTGGATCACCAACAGCCCGATCGCCGATGTGTTCGTGGTCTGGGCCAAAGACGACGCCGGTGATATCCGTGGCTTCGTGCTCGAGAAAGGCTGGAAGGGCCTGAGTGCGCCGGCGATTCACGGCAAGGTCGGCCTGCGCGCATCGATCACCGGCGAGATCGTCATGGACAACGTGTTTGTCCCTGAAGAGAACATCTTCCCTGAAGTGCGTGGTTTGAAAGGTCCGTTCACCTGCCTCAACTCCGCGCGTTATGGCATTTCCTGGGGGGCGTTGGGTGCTGCCGAGTTCTGCTGGCACACCGCTCGCCAGTACACCCTGGATCGCCAGCAGTTCGGCCGGCCATTGGCGGCGACCCAACTGATCCAGAAGAAGCTGGCGGATATGCAGACCGAGATCACCCTCGCCTTGCAAGGCTGCCTGCGTCTGGGGCGGATGAAGGATGAAGGTACGGCGGCGGTGGAAATCACTTCGATCATGAAGCGCAACTCCTGCGGCAAGTCCCTGGACATCGCCCGTATGGCTCGCGACATGCTCGGCGGTAACGGGATCTCCGATGAGTTCGGGATTGCCCGTCACCTGGTGAACCTGGAAGTGGTGAATACCTATGAAGGTACCCACGATGTCCATGCGCTGATCCTCGGGCGTGCCCAGACTGGCCTCCAGGCGTTCTATTAATAGAAGGAGCTTGGCTTATGGGCGCGCTATCGCATCTGCGAGTGCTGGATTTGTCGCGAGTGCTGGCCGGGCCCTGGTCCGGCCAGATCCTCGCCGACCTTGGGGCGGAGGTTATCAAGGTCGAACGGCCGGGCAATGGCGACGATACCCGCGCCTGGGGCCCGCCCTTCCTGAAGGACGCCTACGGCGAAAACACCACGGAAGCGGCTTACTACCTGTCGGCCAACCGTAACAAGCAGTCGGTGACCATCGATTTCACCCGGCCCGAGGGGCAGCGTCTGGTTCGGGAGCTGGCGGCCAAGTCCGACATCCTGATCGAGAACTTCAAGGTTGGTGGGTTGGCGGCGTATGGGTTGGACTATGCGTCGCTCAAGGTGCTCAACCCGAAGTTGATCTATTGCTCGATCACCGGCTTCGGTCAGACCGGGCCCTATGCCAAGCGTGCCGGCTATGACTTCATGATCCAGGGGCTGGGTGGGCTGATGAGCCTCACCGGTCGGCCAGAAGGTGATGAGGGTGCCGGGCCGGTGAAGGTCGGTGTGGCCCTGACCGATATTCTGACCGGGTTGTATTCGACGGTGGCCATTCTGGCGGCCCTGGCTCATCGCGATCAGGGCGGCGGCGGTCAGCATATCGATATGGCGCTGCTGGATGTCCAGGTGGCATGCCTGGCGAACCAGGCCATGAACTACCTGACCACCGGAGTGGCACCGAAGCGTTTGGGCAATGCCCATCCGAACATCGTGCCGTACCAGGACTTTCCCACGGCTGATGGTGACTTCATCCTGACGGTGGGCAATGACGGGCAGTTCCGCAAGTTTGCCGAGGTGGCGGGTCAGCCGCAGTGGGCGGACGATCCACGGTTTGTGACCAATACGTTGCGGGTGGCCAACCGGGCGGTGCTGATTCCGTTGATTCGCCAGGCGACGGTGTTCAAGACCACGGCTGAGTGGGTGATGCAGTTGGAGCAGGCCGGTGTGCCGTGTGGGCCGATCAACGATCTGTCGCAGGTGTTCGCCGATCCCCAGGTGCAGGCCCGTGGCCTGGCGGTGGAGTTGCCGCATCCACTGGCCGGCCTGGTGCCACAGGTGGCGAGTCCGATCCGCTTGTCTGTGACGCCGGTGGAGTATCGCAATGCCCCTCCTCTATTGGGTGAGCACACGCTTGAGGTATTGCAGCGGGTGTTGGGCCTGACACCGGAGGCGGTTGCGGCATTGCGTGAAGCGGGCGTCCTTTAGGCACCCTGCTCTCTTCTATATAGAGGTAATTTAAGGCTTGAGGCATGCATCGTCCCTGTAGGAGCTCGGCGTGCCGGCGATGGCGTCCTTGAGGCCGCTAAAAGCTTCGCGGGCAAGCTCCGCTCCCACAGGACCGAGTCGCACTGCAGGCTCTCGGTCAGCCTCGGACCTT
>NZ_JBWKUQ010000023.1:0-104352 GCF_059420925.1 Pseudomonas sp. GW821-FHT03C07 | reverse complement strand
GGCGAAGATCTCGCCCTTCTTGATTTCCAGGGACACATCGTCCACGGCAATCGTCTCATCGAACTTCTTCGTGACCCTGTCGATTTTGACCAGTACCTGTTTCGGTGCCTGGTGACCTTCAAGAGCCTTCCTATAGATGCTGGAGGCGTTTGCCATGTGAAACTCCCAACAGGTTTCAGTCGCCAGACCAACACGGCCTGACTTAATAGTTGATTGCAAGCCCGCGGCGAGCGGGCTGATTCGGCGCCGCCATCCTGGCTGCCTGGTCGTGCTTGTTGTTATCGCGGCGTGTTGTTGTCGTGAGGGACTGGCGCGCCAAGGCACGCCCGTCCGTTTCACGGGGGCAGTTGAATCGTTGAGTGGTTGTTTCGTCAGTCAGCGCGTATCGCGAAGCGCCGCCCGTTGCCGGCATGCCTGGCCGAACGCCTGGAAAATACTCAGGTAGGGCGGGTTGTTCAGGACCTGCCATTCCGGGTGCCATTGCACGCCGACGGCAAACGCCTGGCTGTGCTCGACGGAGATCGCTTCGATCAAGCCATCCGGAGCGACGGCTTCGGCACGCAGACCGGGAGCCAGCCTGTCGATGCCTTGGCTGTGAATCGAATTGACCTGGAACACCCGAGGCAGATTCAGCGCGTCGAATACGCCGCCTGCTTGCACGTTGACCGCATGAGCCGGTGCGTACTGCATGGCCAGGTCCGGATGATCCGCTTCGCGGTGATCGAGGAAACCCGGGAGTTCGTGGACCTTCTGATGCAGGCTGCCACCGAACGCCACGTTCATTTCCTGAAAGCCGCGGCAGATGCCGAGCACCGGAACGCCCGCGGCAATGGCCGCACGCAATAAAGGAAGGGTCGTGGCATCGCGTGCCGGATCGTGATCCGTACCGGCTGCGCTGGCAGGGCCTTGGTAGTGGAAGGGTTCCACATTCGACGGCGAGCCAGTCAGTAACAAACCGTCCAGATGCGCGAGTAGCTCATCTATTTCGGTCAGTTCAGCCAGAGACGGAATGATCACCGGCAGCCCTTGCGCCGCGCCGCTGACCGCACGCAAGTACTTGTCGCCGCTGACATGGTAGGGGTGCAGGCCAATCTGTTTGACGCACGCAGTAACGCCGATCAATGGCTTGAGTGCCATTTTTATCACCTCGAAGTTTCACACTTGAACGAGCTTTTCCGGAGCTTAGCCTTGTTAATTTTAATTAACAACTCTCGTGTAAAAAATTCTAAACGCTGAGCGTCGGATACTGATGATTTATCTGTGCGTCAGGCCTGATTTGACGCTGAAGTGCCCTGTAATGGCCAAAAAAATAACGATTTAAGGTCGTATGTTCGCTATTGACTTCACTTTGTCTTTCGGATTGACTGGCTTCGTGAAAGGGCGGTGAACATAATAATTAACACAATAGGTGCCTCATGTCGGTCCCCCTGCGTGCCGTTCAGCTCAATGAAGCGAACGCATTCCTTAAGAAATACCCTGAGGTTTTGTACGTCGACCTTCTGATTGCGGATATGAACGGCGTGGTGCGCGGCAAGCGTATCGAGCGCACCAGTCTCCACAAGGTCTACGAAAAAGGCATCAACCTCCCGGCGTCACTGTTTGCCCTGGATATCAATGGTTCGACGGTGGAAAGCACCGGCCTGGGCCTGGATATCGGCGACTCGGACCGAATCTGCTACCCCATCCCCAATACCCTCTGCATCGAGCCTTGGCAGAAGCGCCCGACCGCGCAGCTGTTGATGACCATGCACGAACTTGAAGGCCAGCCGTTCTTCGCTGACCCACGGGAAGTGTTGCGCCAGGTCGTCAGCAAATTCGATGACATGGGCCTGACCATTTGCGCGGCCTTTGAACTCGAGTTCTACCTGATCGACCAGGACAACGTGAACGGCCGTCCGCAATCGCCTCGCTCGCCGGTGTCCGGCAAGCGTCCGATGTCGACCCAGGTCTACCTGATCGATGATCTCGACGAATACGTCGACTGCCTGCAAGACATCCTTGAAGGTGCGAAAGAGCAGGGCATCCCGGCTGATGCGATCGTCAAGGAAAGCGCCCCGGCGCAGTTCGAAGTCAACCTGCATCACGTCTCCGATCCGATCAAGGCCTGCGATTACGCGGTGCTGCTCAAGCGCCTGGTGAAGAACATTGCCTACGACCATGAGATGGACACCACCTTCATGGCCAAGCCCTATCCGGGCCAGGCGGGCAATGGTCTGCACGTGCACATTTCGATTCTCGACAAGCAGGGCAACAACATCTTTGCCAGCGAGGATCCCGAGCAGAACGCCGCACTGCGTCACGCGATCGGCGGTGTGCTCGAGACCCTGCCGGCGCAGATGGCCTTCCTTTGCCCGAACGTCAACTCGTACCGGCGTTTCGGTGCGCAGTTCTATGTACCGAACTCGCCGAGCTGGGGCATCGACAACCGTACCGTGGCGGTGCGTGTGCCAACCGGTTCCGCCGATTCCGTGCGCATCGAACACCGGGTGGCCGGTGCCGATGCCAACCCGTACCTGTTGATGGCTTCCGTTCTGGCCGGTATTCACCACGGTTTGACCAACGAAATCGAACCGGGCCCACCGGTGGAAGGCAACAGCTACGAGCAAAACGAACAGAGCCTGCCGAACAACCTGCGTGATGCCTTGCGCGAGCTGGACGACAGCGCAGTCATGGCCAAATACATCGACCCGCTGTACATCGACGTATTCGTGGCGTGCAAGGAAAGCGAGCTCGCCGAGTTCGAGAACTCTATCTCGGACCTTGAGTACAACTGGTACCTGCACACGGTCTGATGGGCTGACTAGCCGTCATTAACTTGTTTCTCTGCGTCGAGTCACTTCAATGGCAAACACTCGCTCCGGCCGAGCGCAAGCGTATCCTGATTCGTTTCGCCGACCTGATTCTGGCAAACCAGGAAGAACTGGCGCTGCTGGAAACCCTGGACATGGGCAAACCGATCAGCAACGCCATGGCCATCGACATTCCGGCGACCGCCAACGCGATCCGCTGGAGCGCCGAAGCGATCGACAAGATCTACGACGAGGTCGCGGCCACACCGCACGACCAACTGGGCCCTATCACCCGGGAACTCGTTCATCCTCAAACCTTCGGAAAAATCGCCACTGACGGCTATTCGCATCGCTCAGTTGGCGCTGGATGCCGGCATCCCGAAAGGCGTGTTCAACGTCCTGCCGGGCTTCGGTCACCGCGTCGGCAAAGCGCTGGCGTTGCACATGGACGTCGACGTTCTGGCCTTTCATTGGGTCGCTGGTGGAAGCACTGCAAGCCTGGCCGCCGGCGTGTGGACCAGTGACCTGAGCAAGGCCCACACCTTTGCTCGTGGCTTGCGCGCCGGCAGCGTCTGGGTCAACCAGTACGACGGCGGCGACATGACCGCGCCGTTTGGCGGGTTCAAACAGTCGGGTAATGGTCGAGACAAATCGTTGCATGCGTTCAACAAGTACACCGAACTCAAAGCAACCTGGATCAAGCTCTGACACCTTTGCAACGGCGGTCGCACAGCCTGTGCCGGCGGCCATCGGAGAATTTTATGAAACAAACTCATGTAAACAGCTATTACGCCGCGACCCGCAATCACACAGGCGACTTCCCGGTTCTTGAGGAGTTGCTGGAATGTGATGTCTGCGTGATCGGTGCCGGCTACACTGGCCTGTCCTCGGCCCTGTTCCTGGCCGAAGCGGGCTACAGCGTGACCGTGCTCGAAGCCGCCAAAGTCGGTTTTGGTGCCAGCGGTCGCAACGGCGGTCAACTGGTCAACTCCTACAGCCGTGACGTGGATGTCATCGAGGCGCGCTACGGCGACAAGACCGCCGAAGTGCTTGGCAGCATGATTTTCGAAGGTGCTGACATCATCCGTCAGCGCATTCAACACTACGACATCCAGTGTGATTACCGTCCGGGTGGGATTTTTGCCGCGCTGAACAAGAAGCAGCTCAAAGGCCTGGCCGAGCAGAAAAGCAGCTGGGAGCGCTACGGCAACAAGAGCCTGACCATGCTCGACGCGGCCGACATCAAGCGTGAAGTGGGCTGCGACAACTACGTCGGCGGCCTGTTGGACCTGCAGGGTGGGCACATCCACCCGCTGAACCTGGCACTCGGTGAAGCCTCGGCTCTCATCGGCCTGGGCGGCAAGATCTTCGAGCAATCGGCGGCCCTGGACATCACTTACGGCGAGCCGATCAGCGTGCGCACCGGCAAAGGCGTGGTTCGGGCCAAGTACCTGCTGATCGCCGGTAACGCCTACCTGCCTCAAGACCTCGACAGCCGCGTGACCCGCAAAAGCATGCCCTGCGGTTCGCAAATTGTCGTGACCGAGCCACTCTCGGAAAAAGTCGCCCGTAGTCTGATTACCCACAACTATTGTGTCGAAGACTGCAACTATCTGCTCGACTACTACCGCCTGACCGCCGACCACCGCCTGCTGTACGGCGGCGGTGTGGTCTACGGTGCCCGCGAACCGGACGATATCGAGCAGCTGATCAAGCCGAAGATCCTCAAGACCTTCCCGCAATTGAAGGGCGTGAAAATCGACTACCGCTGGACCGGCAATTTCCTGCTGACCATGTCACGCATGCCGCAATTCGGCCGCATCGAGAAAAACGCCTACTACATGCAAGGCTACAGCGGCCACGGTGTCACCTGCTCGCACCTGGCCGGCAAACTGATCTCGGAAGTGATTCGCGGCGACGCTGAACGCTTCGATGCGTTCGCCTCCTTGCCGCACATGCCAATGCTCGGTGGCCGGACCTTCCAGGCACCGCTCACCGCCATGGGCGCCGCGTATTACGCCCTGCGCGACCGTTTTGGAATCTAGCGTCAACCCGGCCGGCGGCCATCCACCCCCCGATCACCCTTAAGTAGTGCTTACATAAGGCTGTCATGGACACCGGCTCACGACTCAAGTTGGTACGCGAAAGCTACAAAATGTCTCAGCGCGAGCTGGCCCGGCGTAGCGGCGTTGCCAATGCCACCCAGACCCGCTGCGTGGCTCACTGGCATTTCTCGGCCACCAACAACAACGACTGCGGCACAGGACTTTGCGGGTGCTGCGGCTCCTGCAGGCGCGCCAGCCGAAAACCGGCCATGTCCAGTGCATTGAGCCAACTGGACAAGGTGCGCAAATACCATGGCATGGGTTGCCATTGCCCTTTGAACCCCTCGAAGGTTTCGTTCCGCCAACCATCCTGATAGTCGCCTGCTGCCGCGGTCCACGGATGCAGCGTCTGAATCACCAGCGCGCCGCCAGGGGCGAGCAGGGTGTTCATGGCGGCGAGCAGCGGGATGATGTCCTGGTGCAGCAGGGCGAAGTTGGCGCAGATCAGCTCGTAGTTGCTGCCGATGTCCACCTTCGCCTCCACCAACGCGGCATAACTGGCCACATGCACCGGCGATGAGCCCGCCGCCCGTGCCGCCTCGACCAGCGTCGCATCGCCGTCCACCCCGACCGCGTCGATGCCTCGTTTTTCCAGCGCGCGCAACAGCCAGCCTTCGCCGCAGCCCAGGTCGAGCACGCGCTCGGGCTGGCGGCCGAGCACCGCCAGCAGGATGGCCTGGTCGGTGACCTGGCGGCGGCTTTCGATGGCGCCGCTGCGGACGGCTTCGATCCAGGATTGCGCGTTGTGGTGCCAGCTTTGCAGGAGGGTGGATTCGGGGGCGGGCATTTTGGTGTCCGGAGTAGGGGGGTGGATGGAAGGATAGGACAAGTGCAGGTGGCGCGGGCTTTGCCGGTGATGCTTTACCCGCGTCCACGCTCAAACAGGCATGGGGACCCTGCCTGTTCGTGCGTGCCGACTGGATCAAGCCGATGATCGCCGCGGCTCGATTGCCGCTGCGCGGCACCCCGGTAAAATGGCTTGCGCAATAGCTACATCAAGGTGCTGGGCGCAATCCCCAAGATGCCCTCCAGGGTATTCATGATGGTTTGTTGCCTGGCGCGGTCTGCCTGGTGTTGCGCTTGCGCAGCAGCAACATCCGCTTGGCAGTGTGGACAGCTCGACTCGTGAGGAAAGATGTATTGCAGGCAGCTACGGCACAGGCTCAGTTGCACGGGAAGACGCCCTTCATCCGGCGATTTCTGCCCTTGATTGGCCCATGCCAGTTTGATCACCTGGCCGCTGTCACTGACGCTGCTGACTTTTTCACCGGTGTCGATGCGCTCGGTAATCAGGTCGAAACGCCCGACCGCGAAGGAGGCCTGCGGGGCGTCCTCGATTTTCACGATTCGCTCGCGCAGCCCTTGTTTTTCCAAGTCCAGCGCACGGTAATGGCAGTAAGGATTGTTGCCTGGCTTGCCCAGCAAGGAGTGTGATGTCCAGGTGCAGCCACCACGACACACATCGTTGTAGTAACAGCTTCGGCAATAGCCCCACAGGTCCTCGACGCCACGCAGGCGCCCGAAGTGCATGCCTTCACTGTAATGCCAGATGTCGTGCAAATTCATGTTGCGCACGTTGCCGCCGGAAAAGCCGACGGTGGCCAGGGAGGGGCAGCCTTTCACCGTGCCATCGGCCTCAAGGGCCAGAACCGTTTGGCCGGCGGCGCAGCCACTCCAATGCACGCGCTCGTCACCAAAGCCGCGCCAGATATGTTCGTAGGGGCCGTAGTAGCCAATGTTGTTGCCCACGTTCATCAGCAGGCCGCGATCGACCCCCTCGCGGTAAAGCCGCGCCAGCAAGGGCATTACCTCAAGCAACTGGCTGGGCTGTAGCAAGAGTTCCGGGTGATCGACGGCATTGCCCATGGCGACCGTGAGCTGGATCTGCCAGTGAGTGGCGCCCAGCTCGATAATGGTGTCCATGAGCGCCGGCAAATCAGGCAATGTGGCCGCGCCGATCTGCGTGTTGACGCTCACGGCGAGCCCGGATTGTTTGGCGCGTCGCAAGGTATCCACGGCCTTGTCGAAGGAGCCCGGCACATTGCGTACCGCGTCATGCAGCGGGGCAAGGCCATCGAGTGAAACGCCGACACCGTTGAGACCGGCCTCGACCGCGGCCTGCATCTTGGCGGGCGTCAGGTTGCGTCCACCTGTTTGTATCGCGCAGTACATGCCGTGATCGTGGATCGCCCGGATCAGTTGCGTCCAATCCTTGCGCAAATAGGCTTCGCCACCGATCAGGGTGATTTCTCGGGTGCCGAGAGCCGCCAGCGAGTCGATCACATCCAGGCATTCCCGGGTGTTCAGTTCATCGGGACGTCGATGGCCCGCGCGTGAGCCGCAGTGCAGGCATTTAAGGTCGCAGGCCAGGGTGATTTCCCAGACCACATGAACCGGTACGTAGCGTTTGAGGTCGGTCTCACTGAGGTAACGAGCAGGGCGGCTGTCTGACATGGAAAATCCTTGTGCGCGGGCACGGGTGCGAGTCCATCGAAGTGTTCGCGCCGTCCCTAGCGTCGATGGCGCGACTGGATTGACCTCTGGTAAATACCCGGGCGAGACCTGAATCAGCCGCGCCCGGGCAAAGCGGCTTAGCGCGCTTCCAAGCGTGCGATTTCGGCGTTCAATTGCTCAAGGGCACTTTGCAGTACGCTGTGCTGAGCCAGTTGCTGATCGCCCTGGTGTACAACGGATTTCAGCTGCGCCAGATTGCCACTGGCTTGTGCTTGCTGCACCGCTACGGCGTAGAGCGGCAATACGTGATGCTGCGCAGGTTCGGGCTGCACGTGTGGGGCCTGGCTGACAGCGGCGTGCCTGACGTAATGCTCTTGGCCCTGGTCGACGTATTGATAGTCGACAAACCCGCTGGCCCAATCCGCGCCGAGGATACCCTTGAGATGAAAGGTTTGCGCGATAGTGCTGAGCGGGCCGCTTGGGCTACCCGCCAAAGTGAGGACAATGTGGTTCTCGACCGAGGCGGTCAGCTTGGCCTCGGAGTAATTGCCCCAGACCCGGGCGCGGAAATTCACCGTTGGGTAGGTACTTGCAAAAACACTGGCAACCCCGGTGACGGTCTTGCGAACCGTATCAACCAGCAGATCGAGGGTGAGTACCGGTGCCCCCAGCAGTGAGTTGTGTGCAATGAGGCGGGTATGAAAAAGTCCAATCGACATGATGCAACTCCCTTGATTGTATGCGGACAGTTCAGTCTGATTGAGCCGCCGGTCAGCGACGTTCCAGCCTGCTGATTTCGCTCTTCGCGGCTTCCAGTGCACGCTGCAACTGGGGTTGCTGCTCCAACTGCTGTTTGGCGAGGCCGGCCAGGTGTTTCATCTGGGCCAGGTCGCCGCTGGCAATGGCGCTCTGAATAGGCGCCGCGTACAGGGGCATGATGGGTGGGTAGGGCAGAATGACCGGGCCAGGGCCCATTGGCGGGAGAACGCTGGATTGCACCGGCTCATTGAGGTGTGCGGGGACGTTGTTGACGTTGACCCAGCGCTGGCCATCAAAGTACTGGTAGCTGGCCACGCCTTCTTTCCAGTCACTGCCCACCACCAGGTGCAACTTGAAGTTCACGGCGGAGTTCGAGCTTGGGCCGCCGTGGTTGCCTTGCGCGGTAATCAGGATTTTGCTGACAGCCGGTGACATGACCGTCATGTAGGTGTATTCACCCCAGACATCCGACTGCAGGTCGAGCGGCGGGTTGATCGCCTGGGTGACGACGGCAGTACCACTGACACTCTGCTCGGGGGTAAAGACCAGCAGATTGAGCGCCAGGCTTTGCGCGCCCGGGGCCGAGGTGCCAATGCGATAGCTGAGTGGGAACAAGCCGACAAATTGCTCAGTAGAACCAGACATAGTTATTGCCTCCATTGCATTGAGAGAAAGGCCCTAAAGCTTCTCTAAACGGGAAACTTCCTTGGCCAGCTTTTCGTACGCGGTTTGCAGGTCTTTCGGTTGCGGCTTCGTGGCGTCACGTTGCTTCAGCAACGCTTTCATCTGCTGCAGATTGCCCTCCTCGATTGCGTCGTGGATGGCGCTCCCGTAAGGCGGGGAGAAGTGAGACGTTGAACGGTTCATAACGATGGATCCTTCCGTGGTGTTGCCAATACCCCCCTTTCGGGAAGGAGGGCACCCTTATGCAAGCTGACCTATCTTCGTGGAGATGCCCTGCCGGTCGACAAGGGGGGGCTTGCAACTGCGTGTGAGCGAAGGCCCCGGCAGTGGGCGACGATTCAATCGCGCCCCTGGGTTGCCTACGCTGACTTTTAGAGGTTGGGGGGGCGGCCGGTCAGCGGGTTGTGACTATCGGTGGCAAGCGGGGGATTGGAAAAAAACGAGCGCATCGGCTGTACGTTGGTCATCTTTCTATCCTTGAGAGAAAACAACGAAACGCAGGGATCACTCGTCACTCAGGGCGAGCGAGTACATAATCGCAGGCACAAACCATCCCTGATTTTCTTGGGTATTGCTGTCGGTAGCGGCGGTCTTTCTGGCGCTCGCGGACTGGCATTTCGCCGGTGACGTAACCCTAGATAGGGTTTGCCAGTCTCGCCAGAAAAAGCGCCGAACGGTCATGTCCGTTTCCCAGTCCTTCGAAATGACCCTGCTTGAGAGCCTTGACTCACTCGCAGAGCGCTTCGGCGCTTTCCTTGCGTTCGGAGTAGCGGTCCACCAGGTACTCTTCCCGGCCTCGCAGCAGCAGCGTGAACTTCATCAACTCCTCCATCACGTCGACAACGCGGTCGTAGTAGGACGACGGCTTCATGCGCCCGGCCTCATCGAATTCCAGGAACGCCTTGGGCACGGAGGATTGGTTGGGAATGGTGACCATGCGCATCCAGCGGCCCAGCACGCGAAGCTGGTTGACCGTGTTGAACGACTGCGAGCCGCCGCACACCTGCATCACCGCCAAGGTCTTGCCTTGTGAGGGCCGCAGCGCTCCCAGCGCCAGGGGAATCCAGTCGATCTGCGCCTTGAACACGGCGGACATCGAGCCATGACGTTCAGGCGAGCACCAGACCTGGCCCTCGGACCACATCACCCGCTCGCGCAGTTCCCGCACCTTGGGATGGTCCGCGAGCGCGTCATCGGGCAGGGGCAGGCCGGACGGATCGAAGATGACCGTTTCGGCGCCCATGAGCGTCAGGATGCGTGCCGCTTCCTCCGTCAGCAAGCGGCTGAAGGAGCGTTCGCGAGTTGATCCATAGAGCAAAAGAATGCGCGGCTTGTGCGCGGGCGGGTGGTACTGGGCGAGTCTCTCATCGGTCGGTACGTCGAACAGTGACAGGTCCAGGTTCGGCGCGTCGCTGGGGTTTTCCTGGGTAAAGTCGTTCATCAGAGCTCACCAATCCGGTCCAGCGCCTGCTTCAACTCCGTAGGGCCGAGCGCTTTGGGATTGAGAGAGAAAAAGGCGCTGAATCGCTGGCGGATGTGCGCAACCGTTGCGTCAAATGCGGCCTGGACCTCTTCATCGGTGCCGCAGACCTCGGACGGATCGGACAGGCCCCAGTGGCTCTTGATGGCGGGGCCGAAGTACACCGGGCAGGGCTCGCCGCCGGCCTTGTCGCACACCGTGATCACCAGGTCCGGCGGATTGTCGGCAAAGCTTTCCGAACCCTTGCTATAGAGTCCCGAGGTGTCCACGCCAAGCCCTTGCAAGGTGCTCACCGCGCGAGGGTTCAAGCGTCCGCTCGGGAAGCTTCCGGAACTGACTGCCGTCATCCCTTCAGGCGCCATCAGGTTGAACAGGCCTTCGCTGAGCACGCTGCGGCAGCTATTGGCGGTACACATGAACAGAACTTTCATTATTTGCTCCTGGGCTTGGATGCTCAGCCGCGGGGCCTGGGTGGCCAGGGTCATGAGCGGGGTGAGGCGTGTGGGAGGGCGGCCAACCTTTGATTGTCTCGGGATCAGCAGCAAGCGGCCTGGCGAACAGGGCGGTCTTCCATGGAAGCAAGGCGGTCAGTGCCCCGGTCGACCCAGGCTTGGTTGGCCTTGAGGGTCACCTGGAGAATGTCCCCGACCCACTCCGCCAGCTGCGGGTGCAGGCGGTAATAGATCCATTGCCCTTGGCGGCGATCTTCCAGCAGTCCGCAGGTGCGTAGCTGTGCAAGATGGCGAGAAATTTTCGACTGGCTATCGTCCAGCGCCCAGATGAGTTCACAGACGCAAAGCTCTCCCTGTTCGCAGAGCATCAGCATGATTCGAGCGCGGGTCTCGTCACCAAGGCACTTGAAGACAGTGGCGGGGGAAAGGCTCATGGCGCTGCCTCACAAAACATATGAATATTCGTATATTCGAATATACATATTTATCTGGCCTGGCGATAGTGCGGTGCGGATGGCTTTGATCCAGGATTGGGCGTTGTGGTGTCAGCTCTGTAGGCGCGCGCGCAGCCCCCGGGGCAACGGACTTGGGCGGGATGCCTCGTCTGCGGCCTCTATTCACCGGCGGGTATAAATCAACAGCAAAATAGCCCCCTGTACCGAGCCCGCACTGTGTGCCGCATCCGGCGCACGGCAACAGTAGTCGCCGACATTCAGGGTTCGATCCTGATCAAAGAATGAGCCTTGTAGTACGAATAACTGCTCCAGCTCCCCGGCATGGGTGTGGCTGGCGACCTGGGCGCCGGGATCGACCTTCATCAACAGGGTCTTTTCACCGCGCTCGGGGTCCTCGAACAGCGGCTTGATCCAAAACCCTGCAGCCGCCGTTGGCAGCCATTCATCAGTGGAAGACGAATGATAAAGCGAGCCCCTGACCGGGCCTTGAATGCCGTTCTTGGCGCTGATTTCCCAGGATGGGGCTTCATTGTCTGGCATGTTCTTCACCTGGGAGCGGGTTGGCTTACAAGTCCTTGACCAGTCGCAAGGCATCGTAGATCGCGGCGTGGGTGTTGCGCGCCGCCACCGCATCGCCGATGCGGAACAGCTGGAAGCGACCGTCCGGGTTGGTCACGAGCTGTTGCGGGTGTCCGACGATCAGGTCCTGCTGCTCAACCACGCCACCGTTGCTGGACGCCGTTTTCAGCTCGAAATACAGTTCGTCCAGCGGTCGGGTGCCGTGGTTGACCACCACCTGATCGACGCGCCGGACCTTGCGCGCACTGCCATAGTCGCTGTCGATGGTCGCCAGCAGCTCGGTGCCCTCGCGCTCGACCGCGAGCAGGCGGAAGGTGACGGTGAAGGTGGTATCCAGCGCTTGCAGCGAGCGCATGTAGGGCACCAGGTTCATCGCCATGACTTCCGGGGCGAAGGTTCGGTCCGGCGTCATGATTTCGATTTTCGCGCCACTTTTGGCAATGAACTCGGCGGCTTGCAGGCCGGCATGATCACCGGCATCGTCGAACAGCAGGACATTGCGCCCTGGCTTCACATCCCCGGAAATAATGTCCCAGGCCGAGACCACCAGCTCATTGCCGGCCGAGAGAATCTCGGTGTGGGGCAGGCCGCCGGTGGCGATGATCACCACGTCCGGGTTTTCGTCGTGCACGGTGCTGGCTTCGGCCCAGGTATTGAAGCGAAAGCTTACGCCGCGCGCCAGGCACTGGGCCATGCGCCACTCGACGATGCTGATCATTTCCCGTCGCCGTTCCGATTGCGCGGTGAGTCGAACCTGCCCACCGGCCTGGTTGGCGGCTTCGAACACCACAACCTCATGACCTCGTTCCGCGGCCACGCGCGCCGCTTCCAGTCCGGCGACCCCGGCGCCGACAATCACGATCTTGCGCTGGCGCGACGCCTTGGGGATGTCATGGGGCATGCTGGTTTCGCGGCCGGTGGCCGGGTTGTGGATGCAGTAGGCGGCTCCGCCCTGGTAGATCCGGTCCAGGCAATAGTTGGCACCGACGCAGGGGCGGATATCCTCTTCGCGACCCTCGATGATCTTGCGCACGATATGCGGATCGGTCATGTGCGCGCGGGTCATGCCGACCATGTCGATCTTACCCGAGGCGATGGCGTAGCGGGCGGTGGCCACGTCCGGGATCTTCGCCGCATGAAACGTGGGGAAGTCGGTGGCGGCGCGAATCTCTCCGGCGAAATCCAGGTGCGGTGAGTTGCGCATGCCCTGGATCGGAATCAGGTCGGTCAAGCCGGCGTCGGTGTCGATATGCCCGCGCACGACGTTGAGAAAGTCCACCATGCCGCTGTCTTTCAGGCGCCTGGAGATGTCCAGGCCATCGGCTCGGGTCAGGCCCCCGGGCAGTTGCTCGTCGCCGGTATAGCGCACGCCGACGATAAACGCCTGGCCGACGCGCTGGCGGATGGCACGCAGAATATCGAAGGTAAAGCGCAGCCGATTGTCGATGGAACCACCATAGGGCGCATCGAGGTCGTTGGTCAGCGGTGACCAGAACTGATCCATCAGATGCCCGTAGGCTTGCAGCTCGATGCCATCCAGACCGGCGGCCTGCATCCGCTCGGCGGCGTCGGCATAGTCCTTGATGATGCGTTCCACATCCCAGTCTTCCATTTTCTTCGGGAAGGAGCGATGCGAGGCTTCGCGTTCGAACGACGGTGACACCACGGGCAGCCAGTCGCCCTTGTCCCAGCGCGTGCGTCGGCCCAGGTGCGTCAACTGGATCATGACCGCGGCGCCATGCTCGTGGCAGGCATCGGCCAGCTCGCGCATCCAGCCGACCACCTCATCCTTGTAGGCGAGGATGTTGTTGAACACCGGCGGGCTGTCACGGGAAACCGCGGCCGACCCCGCGGTCATGGTCAGGGCCACGCCGGCCTTCGCCCGCTCCACGTGATAGGCGCGATACAGCTCCTTGGGCATGCCGTCCACCGGATAGGCCGGTTCGTGCGCGGTGGTCATGATGCGGTTACGCAGAGTCAGGTGCTTCAACTGATAGGGCTGGAGGAGCGGATCATTCAGCATCGTCAAGACTCTCCGGAACAGGGCAGGGACCTAGGTTGAAATTACGGTAGGGCGAAATGTACACCTGTGTCAACAAGCTGGACATAGGTGTACATTTTGCTTGCGCAGTGTCGGGTGAGCGATTAGGATCGAGCCATGAACGAACAATCCAAAGCAGTAGAAAGCGGTTGGAGAGGGTCCCTGGAAGGGTGGCTCGATGCCGCGTATGAAAGCCTGACCGAGTGTGGTGTCGACACGGTACGGGTGATGCCGCTGGCGAAGAAGCTGGGGCTGTCGCGCACCAGTTTCTACTGGTTTTTCAAGGATCGCGAAGAGCTGCTCGGCGCCTTGATCGAGCGTTGGCGGGTGAAGAACACCGGCAACCTGGTTGCCCAGACCGAGTGTTATGCCGAGAGCATTGCCGAGGCGATGCTCAACGTTTTTGACTGTTGGCTGAACCCCGAGCTGTTCGATTCACAGTTTGAATTCGCCATGCGCAGCTGGGCCTTGCAGTCCGCTGAAGTGGCCGAACATATCCGGGTCGCCGACATCGCCCGACGTGAAGCCTTGATCCGGATGTTCATGGGTTTCGGCTATGACTTCGACGCCGCCGATGTGCGGGCGCGAACGATCTACCTGACACAGATCGGCTACATCAGCACCAACACCCGGGAGGACATCGGCGAGCGGATGCGGCGGATTCCCGAGTACGTGAAGATATTCACTGGCCAGGAACCGTTGGAGCGTGAATTGAAACGTTTCTACGCCCGCCATGGCTATGTCACGGATGACGCGTCACCCCAACCCGCAATGACCGCGACTTCTGACTGACGACGGCAGGTTCATATGTTCGAAGCACCCACGATAGGCATTATCGGTGGATCGGGATGGCTTGGCCGCTCGATCGCCCTGGCGATGCTCGACCAGGCATTTATCCAGCCCGATGCGTTGGTGCTTTCGAGCCGTAGCGGCCGCAACCCGTTACCGAGTGGCAAGTGGTCGCAGGTGACGCTGACACGCGACAACCAGGCCCTGGTGGAGCGTTGTGAGGTGGTCATCCTCGCCGTACGCCCCGAGCAGTTTACCGAGGTGGAGATTTTCGCTGAAAACCGCCTGGTGATTTCCTTGATGGCCGGTGTGCCCATGGCTGAGGTGATGGCGCTGACCGGCAGCCGCCAGGTGATCCGCGCCATGGCCAATGCCGCCGCGGAAATCGGCAAGTCCTATACGCCCTGGTTGGCCGCGCAAGCGGTCAGCGACCCGCAGAAAGCCTTTGCCCAGCGGCTGTTCGAAACTGTCGGCGGTGCCGACCAGGTCTTCAGTGAAGGTCATCTGAACTACCTGACGGCGCTGGTGGGGACCGGGCCGGCGTACCCGGCGTTGCTGGCGCGCAGCCTGCTCGAACATGCCTTGGGCATTGGTTTGCCTGCCGCCATTGCCCAGCGTGCGGTGAACGCGGTGGTGGTGGATGCCAGTCAATTGATCGGCAACGGCCACCGCGTCGATGAACTCTTGCAGACACTCATCAGTTACCGCGGCGTCACCGCCGCGGGCCTTGAGGCCATGATTGCCGGCGGCTTCGATAAAACAATAAAAGCAGGTCTGGATTCGGCGGCCTCGGTCGCCAACGCCATGGGTCCATTTGTCCATTCTGCTGACACCCAAGAAGGTCCGATGACGCGGTAGTTGGCCCTTCCTAACTCTGGCCGCAATCGAGGTTAGCGTTTATGAATATAAAGTCTTTCTCGAAGACGGGACTTGCCCTGGGGATCGTCGCCTTCAGTGGCTGGGCGGCAGCGGCGGAATGTGGCGATGTGACCATCGCCAACATGAACTGGCAATCGGCCGAGGTGATGGCCAACGTCGACAAGTTGATCCTTAACGCCGGCTACGGTTGCAATGCCAGCCTGGTCACCGGGGATACGGTGCCGACCATCACCTCGATGGCGGAAAAAAGCCGGCCCGACATCGCCCCGGAAGGCTGGATCGACCTGGTGCCCGAGGTCGTCAGGACGGGCATTCAGAGCGGTAACCTGATTCAGGCGGCGAACTCCTTGTCCGATGGCGGCTCGCAGGGCTGGTGGATTCCGAAATACATCGCCGACGCCCATCCGGACCTCAAGAGTTTCGATGATGTGAAAAAACATCCTGAACTGTTTCCGGCCCCCGGCGACGCAAAAAAAGGCGCGATTTACAACGGTCCGCAAGGCTGGGGTGGTACGGTGGTCACTAGCCAGTTCTATAAGGCCTACGGCTTCGAGAAGGCCGGTTTTGTGCTGGTGGATACCGGCTCGGCGGCGGCGCTGGACGGCTCCATCGCCAAAGCCTACGAACGCAAGGCGCCCTGGCTGGGCTTCTACTGGGCACCCACCGCCTTGCTGGGCAAGTACCCTATGGTGAAACTGGACAATGGCCATGCGGTCGATCCGGTGGAATGGAAGCGCTGCAACACGGTTGCCGACTGCCCGGATCCGAAACCCAACGGCTGGCCAATCGATCGGGTCTATACCTTGACCACCAAGTCCTTCGCCGCGCGTTCGCCCACCGTCATGGCCTACCTGAACAAGCGCGCCTGGTCCAATACCACGGTGAACAAGCTGATCGCCTGGATGACCGATAACCAGGCCACCGGCGAGGAGGGCGCCAAGTACTTCCTGAAAAACAACGAAGCGCTGTGGAGTCAGTGGGTCAGCCCTGAAGCGTCGAGCAAGATCAAGGCCGCGCTGTAATCTCATGGGTCAATGCAGTCCGTTGTGACGGGCTGCATTGACCCTTTGGCGGCGACAACAATAAAAACACCCATGTATTGAAATGACCTGCCAGCGTTCTTACGGTCTTCTACGAAAGGGGAATGTCATGGAGTGGTTGCTCAGCTTTCCACATATGGATGATGAAAGACTCCGGGCCTTGAAAAAGGTCATTGACGGGGCCTTTCGCCATTTCACCAGTACCTACGGCGATGGCTTTGAGGCTTTTTTCCAGCCGTTGCAACTGTTCCTCAATCAGTCCGAACGGTTTATGACCACGACACCGTGGCCGCTGATCATTGTCCTGGTGGCGCTGATTGCCTGGTTCGCCAGTCGCAGTTGGCGAATCGTCCTGGGTTGCGTGTTCACGCTGTTGGCAATCGGCTATCTGGACATGTGGACCGACACGATGAAAACCCTGTCGATGATCTTCGTCTGCACCGTGATATCCATCGTTATCGGCTTGCCCATGGGCATTGCCATGGCTCGCTCCAATCGTCTGCGCGACCTGGTCAGCCCGGTGCTGGACGTGATGCAGACCTTGCCCAGTTTCGTCTATCTGATTCCGGTGGTGATGTTGCTGGGCATCGGCAAGGTCGCCGGGCTGATTGCGGTAGTGGTCTATGCCTTGCCGCCGATGATCCGCCTGACCAATCTCGGCATCCGCCACGTCGATGCCGAGATGCTGGAGTGCGCCGACGCCTTTGGTTCGTCCAGCTGGCAGAAGCTGAAAAATGTCCAGCTGCCGCTGGCATTGCCATCGATCATGGCCGGGATCAACCAGACCATCATGATGGCCCTGGCCATGGTGGTCATTGCCTCGATGATCGGGGTCGAGGGGCTCGGACAACCGGTGCTCAAGGCCATTTCCAACCAGTACTTCACCCTGGGCATGTTCAACGGCCTGGCGATTGTCGGCATTGCGGTGATCTTCGACCGGGTCAGCCAGGCCTACGGCAGAAGACTGCAAAAGCACCTGGAGCGGGTCCATGGCCACTAATCCGAGCGATGATTTCGGCATCGAAATCAAACATCTCTACAAGATCTTCGGTTACCAGGCGCAGGCCAGCATCGAACGGGTCAAGCAGGGCATGAGCAAGGCTGAGCTGTTGAGCCGGCACAGCCATGTGCTGGGCCTGAAGGACATCAATATCAGCATGCCGTCTGGCGGCATCCAGGTGATCATGGGGCTGTCCGGGTCGGGCAAATCGACCTTGATCCGCCATATCAACCGCTTGATCGAACCGACGGCCGGCGAAGTCATGGTCGGTGGCGTGGATGTGCTGAAGATGAGCCCCCACGAATTGCGGGAATTTCGCCGGCACAGCATCTCGATGGTGTTCCAGAAGTTCGCGCTGCTGCCGAACCGCACCGTGCTCGAGAATGCCGTCTATGGCTTGGAGATCCAGGGCATGGCCCGTGGCCGGCAAGTGGAGATCGCCATGGGCTGGCTGGAGCGGGTCGGCCTCAAGGGCTACGAACGGCACTACCCGAATCAGCTGTCCGGTGGCATGCAACAGCGTGTCGGCCTGGCCCGGGCATTGGCTAGCGACGCACCGATCCTGTTGATGGATGAGGCGTTCTCGGCCCTGGATCCGCTGATCCGTATGGACATGCAATCGGTGCTGCTGGACCTGCAGAAAGAGATCAGGAAGACCATCGTCTTCATTACCCATGACCTGGATGAGGCGCTGCGCATTGGTGATCGCATCGCGATCCTGCGGGACGGTGAGGTGGTGCAACAAGGCACCCGCCAGGAGATCGTCATGAGCCCCGCCGACGATTACATCGCCAACTTCGTCAAGGAAGTGAATCGCGGCCGGGTGATCAGCGTCGAGGCCATCATGCGCCCGTTTGTGTCGGTGAAGGCCGGCGCAACGCTGACGGTGCCGCTGGGGACCTCACTCGAATCGGCGGTAAAACGACTGGTTGAAGCGGGACTCGATGAGCTGGTGGTGACGGACAGTCAGGGCCAGCCCGTGGGGCAACTGGCGCTCAAGTCGATTATTGCGATGATGGTCACCTCGACCGTGAGCGAAGCGTCGCCAGCGGTTCAGTCAAGAAGCGTGGCGCAGGCGCTGCTGCGCTGAACGGTGGCAGCACCTGCTCGGCTATCGTGCCATTCGCTCGTGGTCACTGAGGGGCGGAAAAATTCGCCGAGGTTGTTTTGTAAACGGGATAGTCGGTGTAACCCCGGGTGACGGAGTCATTGACGCCGTAGTAGGTCGTGCGATCGCCTTCGGCGATTGGCCAGTCGTGTTGCATGCGTTCGACCAGGTCCGGGTTTGCAATGAACGGACGACCGAACGCGATCAGATCCAGATCGCCTTTATCCAGTGTGGCTTCGGCGCTGTTACGGGTGAAGCCGCCAGCCGCGATCAAGGTACCGCGATAGGCTTCCCGGAACTTGACGGCGAAGCCGTCGGGAATCGCCTCGGCACCGATGGTGAGTTGGTCACTCAGGTGCACGTAGGCCAGGTTTCGCTCGTTCAGCGCGGCCGCCAAGGTCAGCCAGGTTTCGGTTTCTTCGGCATAGGGTTGCATGTCGAAAAGGCGACCGAAGGGCGAGAGGCGTACACCGACTCGCGCACGGCCAATCTCAGCGGCTAGAGCGTCGAGCGTCTCAAGCATAAAGCGTTGGCGGTTGGCGACGGAGCCGCCGTATGCATCGGTGCGAGCGTTCAGTGCGCCGTTGAGGAACTGTTCGAACAGGTAGCCGTTGGCGCCATGCAATTCGATTCCGTCAAACCCTGCATCAATTGCTCGACGCGCAGCCTCGACAAAGTCCGCGGTGATGCGATGAATCTCATCGAGGGTTAATGCTCTGGGCGTGCTCGCCTGGACGGGGCCGGGTTTGCCGGGTTCGGCCCAGGCGTAGGCATTCGACTTGGCCGCCGCTTTGGCAACGGAAGATACCGGCGCCGCATTGTCGGGTTGGATCGACACATGAGACATGCGCCCGACGTGCCAAAGCTGGGCGAAAATTTTCCCGCCTTTTGCGTGCACCGCATCAGTGACTCGACGCCAGGCTGCGGTTTGTTCATCGGTATACAGCCCCGGATTGAACAAGTACCCACAGCCTTCCCGGGAGATTGGCACGCCTTCGGTGATGATGAGGCCTGCGGATGCCCGTTGGGCGTAGTACAGGATCGTGTGCTTGTCTGGAATATCCGCCAGTGCCCTGGCGCGAGTCATGGGGGCCATGACCACGCGATTGGCCAACTGAGTGCCGGCCAGGTCAAAGGGTTTGAACAATGGATTCATCAGGAACCTCGTAATCAGCAAGGGGTAGGTTGAGGTGTGTGGCGAAGTCAATCAGCCAGGCAGTACCAGACCGTCGCCGGGGTCACCGCCTCCAACGTCGGGTTCAGGCCACACCACATCAAGGCGAGTCCGGCTGATCAGCCATTGGCCATCGACACGGCGGTACTCATCGGCGTAAAGCCCCAGTAGCAGCAGTGGGTTTTCGTGAGCGGGGCGTGCAGTGGTGAAGTCGATCAAGTAACAGCGGCCTTCCGCCCGGTCCTCCTCAAGTACTTCAATCCAATGATTGGAAACGGCATGAATGAAGGGGTAGCGGCCGCGCTGATGAGTGTCGAAGGCAACGAAGGCCTGGGCCAGACCTTCCTGGATGGCCTTGCGGCCGCGCCAGGTGCCACGATCCACTTGGCAAATGGCGTCTTCGGTAAACAGTTGGGCGAGAGCGTCGATTCGATTGGTGTCGAGGTGGTGGCAATAGCGCAGTCGAAGGTTTCTGATGGCTTCAAGCGTGAGTAAGTGATTGAGTTCGGTTTGCATGGGCACCTCGGTTGAAGGGGTATTCAAGAGGGCGCCAGCGTAATCCAATCTCTCAGTTCTATTAATTGCGTAAAATTCTAATCACTTGATCCTCTGAAGCTATAATCGAGCAGCACCCACTCTATGGAATAGCTTATGGATTCGCCGCGATTCGACGGCATCCCCGAATTCACGCTAGCCGCTCAACTTCAGAGTTTTACGGCCGCAGCGCTGCAACTGGGCGTGACCAGCTCGGCGGTGGGCAAGAGCGTGTCGCGCTTGGAGAAACGTCTTGGCATCAAGCTACTGCACCGAACCACGCGCAAGCTGAGCTTGACCAGTGAAGGGGAAGCCTACTTGGCCAGTTGCCTGCGAGTGATGGACGAGCTACGGGACACTGAAGATAGTTTGTCTACAGGGCATGCCGAGCCCCGGGGGCGCTTGCGCATTGATCTTCCTGCCGCGTTCGGGCGGCGACACATTGCCCCGTTGTTGATTGGCCTGTCGCGGCAATACGCGCACCTTGATCTGACCATGACCTTCGGCGAGCGCACCGTCGATATGATCGGTGAAGGCATTGACCTGGCGGTACGGATAGGCGACTTGAAGGATGATCCGGAACTGGTCGCGCGCAAGCTGGGTGAGCAGCATCTGGTCATCTGCGCTTCGCCCGATTACCTGCGCAGAAACTCACCGGTCCTGGAGAAGGCGGATTTGCTGCTGCACGATTGCATCATCGCCTGGCGCAAGGGGTTGCGCGCCGCGTGGCTGCTCAGAGGGCCCAAAGGTCTTGTTGAGCAGCAAGAGATTCGGGTTCGGCATGAGTTCGGCGACGGCGAAATGATGCTCCAGGCGACTCTGGATGGCTGTGGCTTGTCGCAGTTGCCCACCTGGCTGGTTGATGAGCATTTACGCAGTGGTGCGTTGGTGACGGTCCTGGATCGCTACGCCGGAGCGCGGATGCCGATTCATGTCATCTGGCCGCGCACGCGTTATATCCAACCCAAGGTACGAATGATCATTGATGCCTTGCTGACGATGACGGCGGCGCAGGCGGAGTTGTTTCTGTCCAACCACGCCTGATTCAGCCACGACGTGAAAAGAGCGAAATAGACATCGTCGATGCCCACGGATTGCTGGCCAGGCACCACCCGACTCAAGTTGATCCTGTCACCGCGATCTTGATATCACGCCGGCGGTAGAGCACAACCCTACAAGGCAACTTATTCGTGCGACTCACGGCAGGGCGGTTTCCGGCGACTCCGCGGGCTTGGGTGGGGTGCCACGTCGCATGGCGTGGCCGATGCTCATGATCACCAGCGGCGTGAACAGCGCGACATAGGCATTGTCGATACCCCACGGATTGCCGGCCAGGAACCATCCGACGGTCGCCACCAGGGAGGCGATAATGCTGATGAACGCGGCTTTCGGCGTGCCGAATTTGGGCGCATAGAACACCATCAGCACCAGCACCGCCAGGGACGCGCGCAGGGCTTTGCCGAGGAAGGCGATCATCAACACCTTGTCGGAGGTCAGGGCCAGCGCGATCGGCAACAGACCGACGACGACGGTCGCCAGCCGGACAAAGCGCAGGGATTTGGCGTCGCTTTTTTCCGGGTTGAACCAGGGCTCGTAGAAGTCGCGCAGCAACAACGTGGCCGAGCCCATGCTCACCGCCGAGATGGTGCCGAACAGCGAGCCGGCCAGGCCCGCGACCACCAGGCCCGCGGTCAATTGATCCATGCTCGCGATCAGGCGGGGAAAGGCTTGCAGCGAATCAACCTGCGGAAACAGCGCGGCGCTGCACATACCGATCAAGGCCGCGCCGATACCGAAGGGGATCATCAGGCCCGCGCAATAGAAGCAGGCGCGTTGCGCCTTGCCCGCGTCGCTGACCGTGTTCACCGCCTGAATCACATACTGGGTGGAGAAGATCGAGCCGATGCCGGCGATCATCCAGGCGATGATCTGACCCCAGCCGATGGTGGTCCAGTCGAACATGCTGGGCGGTAGTTGAGTGCGCAGGGCGCTGATGCCGCCGACCTGTTTCAAGCCGAACCACAGCGCCAGCCCGACGCCGAGGTACTTGAGGCTGGCGTGGACGAAGTTGGTATAGATCACAGAGCGCATGCCGCCGATGCTGACGTACAGCACCGACACCACACCGACAATGATGATCGCCAGGGTGCGATCGACTTGCAGCACACTGGCCAGCACCGCGCCGCCGCTGGCATAGATGGACACCGCGACGATTTCCAGGGCGAAAATGGTGATGATCGAGGTGGCAAAACGGGTTTTCTGCCCGTAGTTGCGCGACAGCACGCCGGAGATGGTGTTGTCGCCCAGATCCTTGTATTTGCGCGCCAGCAGCCAGGCGAACAACACAAAGCCCAGGGCCAGGGCGAAGAGGTTCCAGGCGGCGGAGATCCCGGTTTTGAAGCCGGTTTGCGCGGTACCGATACTGACGGCGGTGCCGATAAATTCCGACAGCATCAGAAAACCGATCAGAAACGCTGGGAAGTGCCCGCCGCCCGTGGTGTAGTTATTGGCGCTACGAGAATGTCGACGAACACCGAAACTGATCAGCGCGAGGCTGAGCATGTAGAACGCGGTGATGGAAAGGACGATCCAGGAGGAGTGGGACTGCATGGTCATTGCCCGATCAACGTGATGAAGGTTGAGGGGAATACGGCAGGAGCGCTGGCGCGGGCTGGGTTCATGGTGATGCTCTTTAAGTATTATTGTGATGCGTTTTAGCTTCCTGCCTTTTGTTTGTGCTGTCTAATATTGAGTAAGTATTGGTGAATACCTTAAAGGTATCGGTGTGTGGCAAAAAGGTGTTGAGCTGTGGGGATGAAACATTCCGATGACCCTTGTAGGATTGGTCCTTCAATCCCCGACGAGTCAGAAAAATGGATGTTCGCTCGATTCTTGCCTTCATCCTGGTCGCAGAGATTGCCATCGCCAGCCCGGGGCCCGCGACGTTGATGGCATTGAACAACACTATCTGGGTGCCAAGCAGTTGTTGAAAAAGAGCCCGGTGCTGGCAGGTGAAGCTCAAGGCCAGCCCACCTGCCACAGGCCATCGCGCAGCAAACTGTACAAGTCGGCGTTCCTGACCGCCGCCACCAACCCCAAGGCGACGATGTTTTTCACCGCACTGTTCCCGCAGTTCATCGATCAAAGCGGCGCACTGCTACCGCAATTTCTGATCCTCACAGCGATCTTCATGGCCTTGTCGCTAACGTCCTTGAGCCTGTATGCCGCACTGGCTTCTCGCGCCAAAGGCCTGCTGATTCGTCCCGTATTTTCCAAATGGTTGAATCAGGTGGTGGGGTCGACCTTTATTGGCTTTGGTGCAGCGGTACTGAGCATGCGTCGGCAGGGTGTTTAGGGGAGGGGGAGGCTGTCGAGTGTGAGCGGCGGCATTGGGCAGATTCTGTTGAAAAAGTAGCTCCCCGGTCTGACCTGCGGCAAAATTGCTTCATTAGCCGGCGGGGGATCGCACAGCATGATGGGACAGTTATCGAGTGGGCAGGAGCGACTGTTTTACTCGTTCAACCTGAAGATCACATCCCAGCCAATCACCTTCTGCGCAGCATTGATCGGTGTCTTGATCTGAGCGACCTGCGCCATTACCTCGCCGATTTCTACAGCCCGATTGGGCGTCCTTCGATTGATCCTGAGCTGATGATCCGCATGTTGATCGTCGGCTACTGCTATGGCATCCGCTCCGAACGGCGGTTGTGCGAAGAGGCTCATTTGAACCTGGCGTATCGCTGGTTCTGCCGGTTGAGCCTTGAAGATGAAGTCCCCAACCACTCGACCGTTTCCAAAAATCGACACGGCCGTTTTCGGGACAGTGATCTGTTTCGTTGGTTGTTCAATGCGTGCGCCGCGGTCGCTGTATGGCGCGCTTTTATTCAATCTGTGTCTAACATTCTGCTCTTGATCGCCCTAGCATCGGCTGCTCCGTCCAGGTGCATACGATGAAAGAGATTCCCGGCAACATCGATTTTTCAGGCTTGACGGCCCGTCGGCTAGGGCCAAATGACCGTGAGATCATTTGTGTGCACCGTGAAACGATGTTCCTTGAGGCGGGAGGAGACCCCTCTAAGTTGCGGGTGATGACTGAACACTTCCGGCCCTGGTTGCACCAGCGTCTATTCGATGGCCGCTACTACGGTTTTGCGCTGACGGACACAGGGAAGCCTGTGGCGGCGATAGGTATGATGAATATCGACTGGCCACCTCATCCGTCCCATCCGACCTTAGACCAGCGCGGCTATGTGCTAAACGTTTTCGTCGAACCCGCATACCGGCGCCGGGGCTTGGCTACAACCCTGATGAAGTTGGCTGAAGCCGAGTTTGCCCAACGCGGAATGAGTTTTGCTGTATTACACGCGACCAAGGCCGGCAAACCGGTGTATGAAGGACTGGGCTGGGCGGCTACCTCTGAGATGGCGAAAACCGTTTCGTGATTTGACTGCCTATCTCAGGAGCCTGGTCGCCGCTTCCAGCCGTTGATGAAAGGCTGCTTCGGGTCGACTCCCGCCCGTCGTGACAGGCAGACGGGCGGCCAGCAGCATCAATATCGTGGTCTGTCCCCGATTGCTCGTCGCGACTTGATTGCGCCAAGACAGAGTAGGATTTGGGGCGTGTAAACCGCCCCGTGCTGATCGCCCTCAGCCCCATGTTTTTCCGAGCGCGTCCAGACCGGCTCTTTGCAGGTCCTGCGGATTCATGGCAAGGCGGAACTTGCAGGTCGCCTCGAAGTTGAGAAAGAAAGGTTCTGCAAAACTGGGGATTTCAGATGAGTCTTGTACGTTGATCAGGAAAATCCCACCGCGCATTCCCTCCTGCTCGGTGAAGTAGGCAGTCTCCGGCTTGATGCTCTCCAGGATACGCCCCATGATTTCGCCGATCTTCCCGGATCTGACGAGAGTGTTGAAGGGTTCATTCGGGAACTCGACCATCAGTAGCATTTTCATCATTCGATACTCTATTCAAATGGCAGCCTCATCTCCCTACCTTTGCTCCTGGCGCTCATGCCGTCAGGACTGCATTCAACCGTTCCTGTGGTGTGTTAAGCATAGCGAAGCATGAGTTGACGTTCGTCCGGGGCTACGGACGGTCATCAAGCTGCCGTTCGCCATCTGCCCAAGCTTTCAGCATCCTCGAAATTGCCTAGCATCGACCGTCGCTATAAATCGTCAGACTTCCGTCTGTTCTGCCATTTCAAGGGCATCGTCGACCTCGATTCCCAGGTATCTGACGGTGCTTTCGAGCTTCGTATGACCAAGCAGGAGCTGGACAGCTCTCAGGTTCTTTGTCCTGCGATAGATCAGCGATGCCTTGGTTCTTCGTCGCGTGTGAGTACCGTACATGGCTGGGGCAAGGCCAATGGCTGTTACCCACGCTTTGACTATTCGAGCGTATTGTCTGGTGGATAGATGTCAACACCGGTTGAAAACTGACCCTTGTTTCATAGTGGGTCGACTTCGCCTGTCGTGATCGGCAGAAGTCTATGGGCCTTACCTTGGTCAGTGCGCGTTTTCTGCCGTTCCCAGGCCAGCTTTATCGCCTCAACGTTAGGCACAAACCTGGACATATGCCGAATCCCTACAACCGGCACCTTCCGCTCGCCAATGGTGGCGGTGAACCCATATGTCGCGCGGTAGGAAGACGCGTCAACATGATCCAATGTTTCTCCATTGCCAAACGCCTCCCACAGGATCTTCGCAGCCGATGGGCTTCCCAGCCCGTTGCTGTACGCAATGATCAACTCCGGCTCAGCGAGCGGCAGCGTCACCCGCTCGAAGAAGTTCATCGATTTGCGCGTCAGTGATGCCAGGCTTGCCGCAGAAGATTGCCGTGCGACTTTTTGTATCGATGCAGCATCCTGCGAGCACAGTAGCAAGGCGTTGGTATAAAGGGTGTCGCGCCAGTCAAAGCCAAGTGCCGTGGGTAGCTCAGTCAGTCGCCTGGCGAGGGTCTTCGGCCCCCCCCCATCCATGCAACCCGTTTCGTCCTACTGCTCCTAGCATCAAACTGCGCCAAACGATCACTGGCGGTTCAGCAGATACAACTTCCGGTTGCAACTCTTCCTGTTTCTGCAACTCTGGCGGAGTCACCACGGATGATGGCTGTTGATGCGGAAAAAGTTGCGCGGCCTCTGCGGTCGACTCATCGATAGGCAGCGTAGTCATTTGATCGTCACAACGACCTTGCCCTTGGCTCGTCCCTGCTCGACGTACTTCAATGCCTCTCCCGTTGATTCAAAGGTGAAGGAGCGGTCAACCACAGGTTTGATGATTCCGGCCTCAATGAGCGCGGTGATTTGTTGCAGTTGGGCGCCATTGGCCCGCATGAACACGAACGTGTAGCTGACGTCCTGCTTGCGTGCCTTGCGCCGAATACCGAGGCTCAGCAGGCGCATGACTTGCTTCAATGGCCAGGACAACCCCTGCTCCTGCGCGAACTGCGCAGTGGGTGGCCCTGAGATGGAAATGAGTTGGCCACCGGGCTTGAGGACCTTGAGTGACTTCTCCAGTACGTCCGCGCCGAGGCTGTTCAACACCACGTCGTAGTCGTGCAAGACACTTTCGAAGTTCTGCTGTGTGTAGTCGATCACCAGATCGGCCCCCAGCGCCTTCACCCATTCGACATTCGCGGTGCTGGTGGTGGTCGCGACAAAGGCGCCGAGGTGTTTGGCAAGTTGGATGGCGAGGGTGCCGACACCGCCGGAACCGGCATGGATCAGCACTTTCTGGCCCTTTTTCAGTTGGGCGGTTTCGACCAGCACTTGCCAGGCGGTCAGTGCGACCAAGGGGATGGACGCAGCTTGTGCCATGTTGGTATTGGCAGGTTTCAGGGCGATCGCGTTTTCGTTCACGGCGATCAATTGGGCGAACGTCCCGATCCGCGCTTCGGGCGGGCGAGCGTAAACCTCGTCTCCCTGTTTGAACCGTTTCACTTGCGAGCCAACCTCAACCACCACGCCCGCCAGGTCATTGCCCAGTACTAGCGGAAATGAATAGGGCAGGATCAGTTTGAATTCGCCTTTGCGGATCTTCGAGTCCAGCAGGTTGACACTGCTGGCGTGCACCTCAATCAAGACGTCGTGGGCACCCACCGCGGGGGCGGGCGCTTCGCCAATGCGCCCGGTGTTCTTGCCATAGCGATCAATTAAAAATGCCTTCATCGTTGTGCGGCTCTTGTCGGTTGGAATGAGGGGGGGGAGCGTTTGCGGCGTTAATGTGCCGTGTTGTCAGGCATCAAGGAACGCCAGTGCCTTGGTCACAAAGTCAACGTAGTGCTGGAAAATGCCGCCGTGCCCGGCATCTTCATAAATGACCAGTTGTGCGTTGGGGATGCGGTTGGCCAGCGCAATCGAGTTAACGCTGGGCACCATGATGTCGTTGTCGCCGTTGACGATCAGCGTCGGCGTCCGCAAGCGCCCGAGGTTTTGGGGTGCCTGTTTGCCCCACGCGGTGATGGCTTTCAACTGCCGTAGGAAAGCACTGGGCGTCGGGCCTTTGTCCCGATTTTTTTTGCGCTTTTTCAAGCGTTGCAAAAACAGCGATGCGGTTCGACGGCCGTTGGGCGTCGAAGTAAAGAATAGGTAGAACTTGGGATCACGCAAGGTCAGCAAGCCTTTGAGCATCAATGGCCACGTCACCGAGCCGACCTTGTCGATACCGGTCCCGCCGGCCGGCCCGGTGCCGGCGAGAATCAAGCGGCGCACCAATTCAGGCGCCTTCAGGGCGACATCTTGAGCGACGAAACCACCGAGTGAAAAACCGAGCACATCGACTGTCTTGAAACCCAGCGCGCGTATCAGTTGAATGGCATCGTCTGCCATTTCGCCGACCGTCATTGGCGCGGTTCCACCAGAGCCGCCGATGCCGCGATAGTCGGTGGCAATGATGCGCCTTGTTTGTGCCAGGCCATCGATGATCCCGGGGTCGAAGTTGTCCAGCACCGCGCCCCAATGGTTGAACAGTACGAGGGGCACGCCGGTCTTGGGGCCGATGTCGCGATAGGCGAAGAGAATGCCGTTGACCCGGATCGACTGATTCGCTGCGTTGACGAACGACGTCTGCGAGCCCGCGGGGTTATTTGTTTTCGTGGGGGTCATGTCTACTCCGAACAGAGGCCCGTAGTCGATGCAGTGCCTTGGGCGCCTGCATCGATACCTGCACGGGTGCTCGCTACAAAATGATCACTGTTGAGTCTGGTAGCGCTGGGCAACCGCAGACTGGCGGATTTGCTGCAGCAGGCCCTGACGTGCGCTCTGCAGGTCATCCCAGCGTTCAGCTTCGTGCAGCGGCGGGATAGTCACCGGCTCACGCCGATCAAAACCGACCAGTGCGGCATCCACCAGATCGCTTACTTCCATGACTTCGTTCAAGGTGTTGATGTCGATGCCTGAGCGATCCCAGATCTCCGTACGGGTGGCGGCCGGCAGCACGGCCTGCACGTAGACACCCTGAGGCGAAAGTTCCAGGCTCAGGCCTTGGGAAAGGAACAGCACAAACGCCTTGGTCGCACCGTAGACCGACATGCCGAACTCCGGCGCCAGACCCACCACCGAACCGATGTTGATGATCGCACCGTCGCCTGCTTTGGCCAGGCGTGGGGCGATGGCGCTGGCGAGCCGCACCAGCGCCGTGGTGTTGAGAGCGATCAGTTGCGCAACGCTGTCGGTGCTTTGGTCGATGAAGTTGCCGGACAGAGCCGCGCCGGCGTTATTGACGAGGATGCCGATACGGGCGTCGTCGCGCAGGCGGGACTCAACGGTTGTCAGATCGCTGAGTTGGGTCAAGTCCGCCGGAATGACATCGATGGCGACGTTGTATTCGCTGCGCAACCGGGCTGCAAGTGCGTCCAGGCGTGCTTGGTCTCGGGCAACCAATACGAGATCGTGGCCGCGTTGCGCGAAGCGTTCGGCGTAGACGGCGCCGATGCCAGTGGAGGCGCCAGTGATGAGAACGGTAGGGCGAGTGCTCATGGGGTCATCTCTCTTTCAGGATGTGTGAAAACAGAAAGCGCGGTCATTGATTGCTCAGCTTGCGGTGGCGCTCAATTCAGCCAACGTCGGGTAGTCGATGTAGCCTGCCGAGCCGCCGCCATAGAGGGTGGCGGGATTGAATGCGGACAACGGCGCGCCGCTCTTGAGGCGCTCCACCAGATCCGGGTTGCCAATGAACGGGCGACCGAACGCAATCAGATCGGCCTGGTCTTCGGCGAGCCGCGAAATCGCCAGGTCCAGGTCATAGCCGTTGTTGGCGATGTAGGTATGTTTGAAGCGCTGGCGCAGGGCGCCGAAATCGAATGGCGCCACGTCACGCAGGCCGCCGGTCGCGCCTTCGACCACGTGCAGATAAACCACGCCGAGGGCGTCGAGTTGATCGACGACGTAATCGAATTGCGCCTGCGGATCACTGCTGGAAACGCCATTGGCCGGCGACACCGGCGACAAGCGCACACCGGTGCGATCCGCGCCGATCTCATTGACGACGGCCGCCGTCACTTCGAGCAACAGACGTGCACGATTTTCAATCGAGCCGCCGTAAGCATCGGTACGCAAGTTGGCGCTGTCCTTGAGGAATTGATCCAGCAAATAGCCGTTCGCGCCGTGAATCTCCACGCCATCGAACCCGGCGGCGACGGCGTTTGCCGCGGCCTGGCGGAAATCGGAGACGATCCCCGGCAGTTCGCTGATATCCAGTGCGCGCGGCTCGGAGACATCTTCAAAGCGGTTGTTGACGAACACTTTGGTGGCGGCGCGCAACGCAGAGGGGGCCACGGGAGCGGCGCCGTTTTCTTGCAGATCAACGTGCGACACACGGCCGACATGCCAAAGTTGCAGGAAGATTTTTCCGCCCTTGGTGTGGACTGCATCGGTCACTTTGCGCCAGCCATCTATCTGCGCCTGCCTATAGATCCCGGGGGTGTCCTGATAGCCCTGGCCCTGTTGGGAAATCTGCGTGGCTTCGCTGATCAGCAAGCCTGCGCTTGCGCGTTGGCTGTAATAGGTGGCCGCGAACTCGCTTGGCACAAAGCCTTCGCCTGCCCGGTTGCGTGTCAGTGGCGCGAGGACGACACGGTTCGACAGCGTGAGGGCGCCAAGCGTGTAAGGGGTGAACAGATTCTGGTCGGTCATTTGGTAATTCTTCCGTGCCCGTTGATGGAGATCGGTTGTGCGTGCAATTAGGATGATGATCGAAATCTAAACTGTCAACAATTTTGATTATGACCAACATCTATGTATCATTGGCGCATGATTTCCCAGTGGACATGAGGTATTGCACGTGAGAGTGACCAAAGCCCAGGCGCAGGCCAATCGGGAGCACATCGTTGAGACGGCCTCTGAGCTGTTCCGTGAGCGCGGCTTCGACGGTGTCGGTGTGTCGGATCTCATGGCGGCTGCCGGTTTCACTCACGGAGGTTTCTACAAGCATTTTGGTTCGAAGGCCGACCTGATGGCCGAAGCCTCGGCCAGCGGCCTTTCCAAATCGTTGGAAGGTGCTGAATCGCTCGATATTCCGGGCTTCATCGACGTCTATGTGACGAGGGAACATCGGGACGGACGTGGCAGCGGTTGCACCATGGCTGCGTTGTGTGGCGACGCGGCGCGTCAATCGGATGATTTGAAAGCGACGTTTGCCGAAGGGATCGAGCACACCCTGCAAACACTAGGGGACAAATATCCGACCAGGCCGGATGCCGCTTCAGGTGAGGGGAGAAAGAAAATGATCGACCTGTTGTCTCGTGCTGTCGGTGCGATTATTTTGTCGCGTGCCTGCCCGGATGATTCCGCACTGGCGGATGAGATCCTTGAGGTGTGCCGCGCTGAAATGTTTGCTTCGTTGTCGGTCAATGAAGTGGAAGCGGTGTAGAGGGGCGGTTCATTCAAAGCGTGTTTTTCGGTAGACCTTCGATTTTGATGCTCGGATCCGAAAGTCAACTTTGGCAAAAGCTGCGGTTCATGAACGGCTACTTTTGGCCGATTGCAGCCCTTTGTGACAGGCAGCAATCGGCCAAAAGCGGACATGGAGCGCCTACGAAAGCTCAGTATCGCTATCCGTTGTATAGGCACTTTCCTGAAGAGTAGGAAAGCGGGCCTCCTGCAAATTCGCAAAGGAGACCCCGCTCCACGGTCGCACCAGGCTAAGTCCCGCCATACGAGACACTGGACTGATATTTATGACTCATCTGACTAAAATGGCCTTCACCTCCAGCAGATGTTTGCGTAACCGGTCTGCATAATCCTCGGCGACAGCAGCCTGAACGCTAGCGCGATTGGCCAGTGCATGACGCCACTCGGCAATGCGACCAAGTCCATCAAACAATGAATGACTTGGTTCGAATCCCAGTATGTCGAAGTAGCGAAAAACTGGGGCTACAGCAATATCCACCATACTGAGCATCTCGCCAGCGAAGTACGGCCCCTCCATCTTTTCACCGTCAAGTCTCTCCAGCTTTCCCCTCAGCGATGAAGACTTACCAAGCGCTGTCTGCTGATCCGTTGCGTTCAAATATCCCCATGCATCAGCAAGCATACCAGTGGCGAATTCGATCCAAGCACGGTGTTGAGCACGGGAAATTGCATCTTTCGGGTGCAAAGCGGGCTCCGGATACACCTGTTCGATGTATTCACAGATAGCCACGCTCTCGAAAAGTACGGTCGCTTCCTCATCGCCTTTTTGCACCATTAGAAGCGGGACTTTGCCCGTTGGCGACATGACCAGAAACCAGTTGGGCCTGTCCTTCAAATCCACATCAACCCGTTGAAATGGAGCCTCTTTTTCGAGGAGTAAAATTGCTACTCGCTGAACAAACGGACAAAGCCCATGGCTAACAAGCGTGAGCCGTGATTGCGACATTTGAATACCCACTGTTATTTCGACAACACCCGCTTCCGAGCGGGAAGCGGGCTGTATAGAAGCGAAGTTGTGACTCGCCCATTAAAGCGAGCGCCCACCATCAACAATAATTTCCGTTCCGACCGTCCAACGAGACTCGTCCGACGCCAGATACAGAACCGCCTTAGCTACTTCTTCAGGCGTACCGAAACGGCCAAAGGGTATAGTCGCGGCGATATCTTTGTTGAGCTGCTCGCGATAGGCATCGGGGATACCCAGCTTGTCGTACAGCGGAGTATCGATCGGGCCAGGGCTGATCGCGTTTACACGAATACCACGCGGGAGAAGCTCGCTAGAGAGCGTTTTCGACATGTTCAGAAACGCCGCCTTCGTTGCCGCATAAACGGATGAACGCGCGACGCCCAGGTGCGCACTTACCGAGGTGTTAAGAACCACCGATGCAGGATTAGAGAAGGCCGGCAGCAGTGCTTGCAGGAGGAAGTAAGGGCCTTTGACATTGATGTCGAAGGAGCGATCAAACATCTCCTCGTTCCAGTCTTCGATTGGCATCCAGACGGATACGCCAGCATTGAGGAAGGCAACGTCGAGCTGCCCGTAATGAGACTGAACAGCCTGCGCCAGCTCCTTCTGGGCTGCGACACTAGCTGAGTCGGCTCGCAGCACAAGGACTTCGCTACCTAAAATAGCTTGAGCATTTGCCATGGACTCAGGATTAACACCTGTGACGATCACGCGTGCGCCTTCGGCGAGAAATTGCTTGGCGGTCTCAAGACCGATGCCGCTTGTACCGCCAGTGATGAGGGTACGCTTGCCTTGTAAACGGGACATGTAAATTTCCTCTCTTTTGGGGCGGCCAGCCGGACGACTGACCTTCTGAGAGCAACTATGTATTCATGCCAGCGCGCTGATAAGATGGGCAAATAGAATAGATCTCATGCAAAATCTGCATGAAAAGGGGCGTGATGGACCGGTTGTTACTGATGAGCTGTTTTGTACGCGCTGTCGAGACAGGTAGTTTTTCTGCTGCGGGACGTGATCTAGGACTAGGGCAACCGAGCGTTAGTCGTTACGTCGCTGCTCTTGAAGACCATTTGAAAACCAGGCTGCTTCACCGATCCACACGAAAGCTGATGCTCACGCCCGAGGGTGAACGGTACTACGCAGATGCGCGGCGTATTCTGGACTCAGTGGAACAGTCAGAGTCCTCACTGAGAGGGAACGTAGCGCCGTCTGGGTTACTGCGCGTCGCTTGCCCGACCGCATTGGCTCACACCTTCATCGTACCGCACGTCGCGAGCTTTCTAGGGCGCTATCCCGAACTGTCGCTCGATCTTCAAATCAATGATCGCTACGTCAATTTAGTCGACGAGGGGGCAGAACTCGCGATTCGTATTGGGCACCTGGAGGACAGTGCAATGCGAGCCCGGCCACTAGCGAGGTTCGAGCGTGTGTGCGTTGCCAGCCGTGCGTACCTAGAGAAACGTGGCTCTCCCTCTTCGCCTGATGACCTGAAGAAACACGACTGCCTCATTTATACCCTCCTATCCACTGGAACCAACTGGCGGTTTAAGGATACTGATGTCCCGATCTCCGGACGACTGCGTGTCAACTCGCCTGAGGCGATACGTGAGTACGTCAATGCAGGATTGGGAATCGCGCAGGGGCCTCAATGGCTTTATGAGGAAGGGCTGAGAAGTGGCAATCTTCAATTGCTGCTTAACGAATACGTGGTACCACCCGTCCCGATCCAAGTCGTATATTTAGCGAATCGGCTGCTGCCCCAGCGAGCCATCGTTTTCATGGATTTTATGGCGGATGTTTTTGCTGCATTCCATGAGCGCCCTAAATAACCTCCTAGCCCACGCCCAGGGTGCGAACGGAGAACCATCAGCATGTCGGCCCCTTGGGCGAAAATCGCTGTACACTCACTATTCTTGCTCGTCAACGGGGCTTTAAGTAGTCACACTGGACTGCAGGGCTTGCCTCTCAAAAGTGTCCTGATTTATTGCCAGCGCCGATTCGATACATCTCTAAATCAAAGGTGCAACTCTCATCTCATGCGGTTAAGAAAACGGGGGCAGATTTATTTGGATCATCGATCGCTTCTGGCCGATAGCAGCCGATCCTGCAAGGCTGCTATCGACAGACCGGGTCGTTGCGTCTGGTGAATGGGCGGGGGAGAGCTCTGCCGTTTCCGGTGGGCAATTCGCTAATTATCCCAGCCCGGGCCCCTGTAGGGCTTTTTGTCTTGTTCGGGGGAGGCCCGTCTGGTACTCCGCACAATCCATACGTGAAATGGCCTTCCAAAAAAACTCATATTTCCCACACGTTTCAGGCATGGGAGAATATTGCGTGCGCCAAACGTCGGGGCTACTGTTCAAGTGTCGCTGCAAATTCAGCGACGCGGGTTTTGCAGCCCGGATAGAAAAGGCGCACAGCGCCGCGTAAGCGGCATTTTTACGCTCGTGTTATGGCGAGTTGTGCGCAGGAGGCTTCGGCCTGCCGGTTCCTTTTCCCGGTCTGCAAACCTGTGTACGGCTCGCCACCTTCCGTTTTGCAGCGTGGGTGACGAAGTTCCATTCATGAAAAGGAGCGTCACCATGACTAAGAAGATCACCCCCGATCCGCCGGTTGTTCGCAAAGCTCTCAGTACCGCCGACAGAAGCCTGTATCTACGCAAACTTTCTGATACCCCATCCAACGAACCCGAGTCGGTCCCGGCCAACACCCCTCGTTTGCTCGATACCCTCGCGTTCACCAGCTCCAAACCTGTCATCCCCGAAGCGCCCTACAAACCCACGCTATTCGCCATCCAACCCGGCATCACCGCCCAGGATGCCCTGACCTACGTTTCCAATCTGCTCGAAACCGCGGAACTCAATGGCGACGAAATCAGCCTGCACACCAACCCCGTCGAACGGGCGTTGTTCTGGGGCATGCTGCATTCGGTGGAGGTGGCGCGTGCGGTGGTGGATGCCTTGTTGGAGGGCAAATCCCCGTCTAATCAGCTATCGTCAGCGTCGGGCAACCCTCCGAATGGTTGAGGTTGCCAGCCAATAAAGCGCCCCCCGTTTCCAAGGCGTTGAGTATGGGGTGAAAAGGGCGGACGTAGCCGTCACGCAAGCGTGCCGGTCAGCTCGGCGTTAGACCTCAGAAACGAACCATAGGCCGCCTACATGTCAACCGAACACCATCACGCAACCTCTGTGTCGCTTCCTCCAGAGTCATCGATTGCTAAAGCCTACGCATCGATGAATCTCGCCGACGCTTACTCGATCGAGCTTCCCAGCGGAGCGTCAACCAATCCCGAATTGTTGGCGAGGTTCATCTTCGCTCACCAGGCGCCTTGGGTCAGCAGACTCATGGCGGTTCGAGACGCGCTCGTCGCCGGTTTCGGCCTCAAGACAGCCAAGCATCTCGCCTCACTGGATGTGCAGAGCGGAGCGGGCCGACTCGGCATCTTCAAGCTCTACAGCACAAGTCCAACTGAAGTTGTTCTTGGCGAAGACGACAAGCACCTGGACTTCAGGCTCTCTGTTCTGTGTTCCGGCCAGTCGTCGCCGGGCGCTAAACGTCACTTGACCCTGTCGACCGTTGTTCATTGCCACAACCGCTTGGGTCGCCTCTATATTTTTCTCATTGCCCCGTTTCATCGCTTGGTCGTTCAGTCCAATCTTCGCAGTGCGGCACGGGTCGGCTGGCCGTCGGCGACGGAGGCGTAAGCCAAAGCCCAAATCATCATGTGCGGCCAACTGAGGTGGGGAGACCGGCTAATGGGTGTCCCACTTTTCCTCGTCCCACTTTTCCTGATTGATGCTTGCAGAGGGCTTGGGCGACCGGGTGTCGGTCGGTGGCGGGTTGACCTTGGCCGGGAATACCCTCACGGTATTAATCTGTGCCCAAAAAGGAGTGGCAGTTGAACGAACAGACATTGTCCATGCGCCTGGAACGCGTGGCGGCGCATGTGCCGGCTGGTGCGCGCCTGGCCGATATCGGCTCGGACCACGGCTATCTGCCGGTGGCGCTGATGCGCCGTGGCGTTATCACGGCGGCGGTGGCCGGGGAGGTGGCATCGACGCCGTTCCACTCGGCCGAACGCACCGTGCGCGAGAACGACCTGGACTTGCGGATCAGCGTGCGCCTGGCCAATGGCCTGGCGGCGATCGAGCCGGGAGACGGGATCACCGCGATCAGCATTTGCGGCATGGGTGGCGAGACGATCCGCGACATCCTCGACAACGGCAAGGTGTACCTGAGCGGCCAGGAGCGGCTGATCCTGCAGCCCAACGGCGGTGAGCAGCCACTGCGTCAATGGCTGATGGAAAATGGCTATCGCATCCTCTGTGAGGAACTGTTGCGGGAAAACCGCTTCGACTACGAAATCATCGTCGCCGAGCGCGCCGGGCCGGTGCTCTACACCGCCGAGGAGTTGTACTTCGGCCCGCTGCAGATGCAGGCCCGTAGCCCGGCCTTCCTGCTCAAGTGGCGGCGTATGCTGCGCGAAAAGCAGAAGACCCTGACCAGTTTCACCCGGGCGCGGCAGGCCGTGCCCGAGGAGAAGGTGCAAGACATCGCCCGGCAGGCCCGTTGGATCACCGAGCTGCTGGCATGAGCTCGGTCCGGGTGAATCGCCCTCATATTCGTCGGGACCACGAGCAACTCCACCGAGAGGGCTATGTGCTGCTCCGTCAAGCGATCCCGGCCGAGTGGCTGGATGAGCTTCGCGCCGTGTTCGAGGCGGGCGTGAAGCCTTCGGACCAATGGCCAGTGCCGCGTGGCATGGACTGTCGGCATTCGCTGCTGGACGTTGATTCGACGATTCAGGCGGTGTGCCGTCTGCCGGAGGTGCTGGCGGTGGTGGGGGAGTTGATGGGAGAGCGGTTCTTCCTCTCGCAGGTGGAGGGTCGCGAGCCCCTGGCCGGTGGCGGTCATCAGCAACTGCACCGCGACTTGTCGGCCCAACGGCCCGGCGACAGGGTGGGCGCCCTGGCTTATTTCGACGATTATGGCCCCGGGAACGGCGCGACCCGTATCGTCCCCGGCAGCCATCGCCCCGAACAGGGAGAGCGGCCATTCGACTTCAATGACGAGTCCCGGTCGGTGCAGCTTTCCGGCTCTGCGGGTGACATCCTGGTATTTGATGTCGACCTGGTGCATGCGGGCAGTCTGAACTCAACCGGCGCCCGCCGTCGCTCCATCCTGATGAGCTATTTTGCGGAACCTCTATACGCATCACACCTGGAAACGGTGAGCCTGCGAAGTGTTCGGATGGACACGAGCGAGCGATTCGATCCCGCGGATTTTGCCTTGGGATGAGACATTCCGACTAGGCTTGTAGCTTTCGTCCTTCAATCCCCAGCGAGTCAAAAAGATACGGACCTTCCTGCCTGTATCCAAGGCGTTGAGTGTGGAATCTTGGGAGCAACAGGAGTAAAAAATACCTTACCGGCCTCAACCCAGAGGATGTGCCAATGGTCATTACTATCAAAGAACGCGACGAGGACCACATGTCTCATGACTCCAGTAGCGCGGGTGTCAGGATGTGGGATGTCTATCAAGGCGATGTGCTGGTCGGCGTTTATCACAGTGAAGCGGATGCGTTGAAGTACAAGGCTTTGCTGGAGAGCGGTCGATTGGATAGCCTCAAGGCGCCTCCGAAAGGTTAAGACCAACGCAATGAAAAAAGCCCAGCTGGGTGCTGGGCTTTGTGTTTTCGGGAGAACGGGGCGGCGAGCCCGATTAAAACCCGGTATTGCCCTGAGCCTGCCGCGCTGCTTTTTCCTTTTTATGGTTCTTGATGTCCCGCCAGGCGCCCCAGGTGATGAGAGCAACCCCAAAAATGGCCATCAGAATGATTTGACTGGTAGGCATAGCCCGCTCCTTGCAGAAAACGCCCATTGAACGCGCTGCCGCCGCTCCTGCCAAATCGAGGGGGTTACAGAATATTTCAATGGGCGGTACCGGTACCTACTGGGTGATGGCCTGCGCCGCCTGCGCCAACCGCTGTGTGGCCTGGCGGATTTCATCTCGATCCAGTGAGGCAAAGCCCAGACGCAGTGCATTCTCCGATTGATCCATGGGAGAGAACTGGCGGCTGTCTCGCACCACCAGGTCGAACTCCAGGGCTTTTTCCACCAGTCGGCCGACGTTTATGTCGTCGGCAAAACGGACCCACAGCGCCAGCCCGCCTTCGGGTTCCTGCACCGAAATCCGCTCGCCAAAGCCTTCCACCAGACAACGCTGCAGGGTTTCTCGACGCCGTCGATATTCCTTCGAAACCCGGCGCAGGTGCTTCTTCAGTTCACCGTCATTGATCAGGTCCGCCAGCATCTGCTGCGCGACCGCATCCCCATGACCCAGGGTCAGCGCGGCGTTTCGGTTCAGCACCTCGATCACATCAGGGGGCGCAACCACATAGCTGCAGCGGAACGTCGAGCCCAGCGACTTGGACAGCGAACCGATATAGATCACATGCCGTTGGCTGCTGTCGCTGGCGAGAGGCAGATAGGGGCGACCGTCAAAGTGATACTCGTAGTCGTAGTCTTCCTCGATCACGCAGAAATCATGCTGCTTGGCCAGTGCCAGCAGTTGTTGTCGACGCCCGGCATGCAGGCTGACGGTGGTGGGGAACTGGTGATGAGGGGTGAGATAGATCATTCGCACCTTGTGCCGTCGGCACAGCTCATCGATCTGATCGACCCGGCAGCCTTCGCGGTCCAGGTCCACGGTCACCAATCGCGCGCCCAATTTGCGGAATATCTCCCACGCCGGCGGATAACTCAGGCGTTCCACCAGCACCACGTCACCGGGCTCCAGCAGTGCGCTGGCGGTCAGGTACAGCGACATCTGCACGCCCTGGGTCAGGCAGATATGCTCGGCCTCAACGGCCAGGCCGCGATTGTTGCGCAGCATCTCGGCCAGTGCCCGGCGCAGCGCATGACTGGTGCCGTCACAGCCGTGGCGCACGGTATTGGAGACGAAACTCTTGCGCAGCGCATTGCGATAGTAGCGATGCAGGACGGCTTGCGGCAGCAAACGGTGGTCGCAGGCGCCGTTATCGAAGAACAGCGCCCCAGGCTGATGTTGCAGTGCCGTCGCCTGGTGACTCGGGTTGAAATACGGGACGGCGGGTTGCGCCCGCAGTTCCAGTGCGAAGGACGGTGGGGCGCTGCGGGCCTTGGCCATGGGCGCCAGTTGCGCGTTGACGAAGGTCCCCCGGCGCGGTTCGCTGACCAGCCAGCCCTTGGTCACGGCTTCCTCGTAGGCCAGGATCACGGTCTTGCGGTTGACGTCAAGCAACTGCGCCATTTCCCGTGTTCCGGGCAGCAGCGTCCCAGGCGTGAGGCGCCCGTCGACAATCGCGGTCACCAGGCCTTCGACAATCTTGCGGTAGGACGCTTGAGCCTCGGTCCCCTCCAGCTTGAGCAAGGGCCGCCATTTACGCATCTGGACCATCTGAATTATCCAAAACTGGAGGTTCTAATGGTCCTAGTCTAACGCAACAATTGGGCCTCATTCACCCCGAGGTCCTTATGAACACACGCCATGTCATTGAGTTGTCGCCCGCGGGCAAAACCTTCGAGGCCGGTGACGAGTTGCTGCTCGACGCCATGCTCGCCAGTGGCCTGTCGGTGCCGTTCTCATGCCGTCGGGGGGCGTGTGGTTCGTGCAAGGTCAAGGTCATCGCCGGGCAGTACCGTGACAAGCTCCTGGCCGCGGACGCAGCGGCACCTTCCTACCCGCTTGCCGCCGATGAAATGCTGCTGTGCCAGAGCCATGCCTGCGCCGATATGCGCCTGGAAATCCCCGGATGGTCGCTGGACGTACCCACGCTGGAAATCCCCGCACGAGTCTTGGGCAAACGCGCACTGAGCGTGGATATCACCGAGCTGGTGCTGATGCCGGAAACCCCGAAGCCTGTTGAGGTTCGTGCCGGCCAGTACGTCAGGTTTCGCCTCGACGATGGCGACAGTCGGTGTTTCTCTGTTGCCAATCTCCCGGCAGAGGAGGGAGGCCAACTGGTCTTTCATATTCGCCAGGTCCCCGGCGGACTGTTTTCCGGGCAGGTCCTGGCAACGCTGGCCGTCGGCGATACGCTGACGCTGGAAGGCCCATTGGGTGCCTGTACCTGGCAGCACGAAGAGACACGTCCTGTCGTTCTGTTCGCCACGGGAACCGGCTACGCCGGGGTCAAGCCGCTCCTGCTGAGCGCGCTGGCCCGGGGCGCCGAGGTGACGTTGTACTGGGGCGGCTCGCGGCCAGAGGATTTTTACGAACGCGACTTGCTGGACCGGGCCAGCACCAGGCACCCCGGTTTTTCCTGGCACCCGGTACTGTCGTCAGAGGCCCGGATGCAGCAGGTGGCCTTTGAGCAGGCGCATCCTTGGGCGCGGGCGCAGGTCTATGCCTGCGGTAACAGCTCGATGATCCGCGATGTCCGCGCGCACTGCCTCGCGGCGGGCCTGCCGGCTCACCGGTTTGTCGCGGAAGCTTTTGTGCCCAGCGGTATGTCACTGCCCGAGTCGGCGCTCAAGCCGCTGGATGCGGTCTGGGAAAAAGTCGGCCCGCGCTATTCCCTGGACGGCATGTTGGCCGCCCGCGAGCAATCGGTCCGTGCCTTGGCCTCGATCGCCAGCCAGCTGCGGGTCGGCATGACCACCGCCGAGGCCCTTGAGATGGCCAATCAGCAGTTGCAAGCGATGGGCGCGTCCCACACTTGGCATCCGACCTATATCCGTTTTGGCGACGACACCGTGCGCACGCCACGCCAGGGCATCGACCCACACCGCAAGCTGCGCGCAACCGATATCGCCGTGGTCGATCTCGGCCCGGTGTGGGACGGCTATGAGGGCGATTATGGCGATACCTTCGTCTTCGGTGAGCATCCGTTGCACCGGGCGTGCGTAAAGGCATTGCATGAGGTATTCGACGAAACCCGCGAGGCCTGGCACCAGGGGCTGACCGGCCGCGAGCTCTATGACTTCGCCGAACGCAGCGCCGCCTCGAAGGGCTGGAGATTGGAGCGCAACCTGGCCGGGCATCGCATCGCCGATTTCCCCCACGCCTTGTTCGGTCAGGCGAAGTTGGCCGAGTTGGCGATTGTCCCGAGCGAAATGGTCTGGGTCCTGGAAATCCAGCTATGCCATCCCACCGAAGCGGTCGGGGCATTCTTCGAGGATATCCTGATCGGCGAGGGGGCCACGGTCGAATGAAAACGCCCGGTCCAGGCCGCTGCTGGGCTTTGTTGTTTTTGTGAGTGAAAAGGGGACGTATTTATTCTGGAGCAATGTCCCCTTTTGCTTTCAAGCGCAAACAGCCTGCTTTAGCGCTGCCCCTCGACGGCCATGCGTACGGCCAAACCGGTGAGGACTGTGCTCATCAGCCAGCGTTGCACAATCTGCCATACCGGTCTGTTGGCGAGAAATGCCGCGATGGAGCCCGCCATGACGGCAATCAGCGCGTTGATGCTCACGCTGATGACGATCTGCGTGAAGCCGAGCACGAGGGATTGTGTCAGCACGCTGTCGTGGCCGACGGGGTCGATGAATTGGGGCAACAGTGACAAATACATGACCGCGACTTTGGGGTTCAACAGGTTGGTGACAAAGCCCATCGTGAACAGCTTGCGCGGGCTGTCCTTGGGCAGGTCGCGCACCTGAAATGGCGAGCGGCCGCCGGGTTTGACCGCCTGCCAGGCCAGGTAGATCAGGTAGAGCGCGCCGCCGAGTCGCAGGGCGTCATAGGCGTAGGGAACCGTCAGGAGCAGGGCGGTGATGCCCAATGCGGCGCAAAACATATAGACGACGAAACCCAATGCCACGCCGCCCAGGGAAATCAGTCCGGCCATTCGTCCCTGGCAGATCGATCGGGAGATGAGATAGATCATGTTCGGCCCGGGCGTCAGCACCATGCCGAGTGAGATCAGGCCGTAGGCAAGCAGGTTGGACAGTTCGGGCATGGCGTAGCTCCTTGAAGGCAGATGGCAGGCATCTGATGGAGCGCACGATAATAGAGGGGGCGATGCGAGCCGGTTAGATACAGATCGATTGACAAAACGCCATACAGCGGTCGCCGTATTGAGCATTTGGGGGCCATGAGATGAGCCTGTCATGGCTGACCCTCCCGGCGGGGATTATTGACCCATATCAGGCACCTTTCGATTAGGCGCCTGGGGCGCGCTCGCCGGCCCTAACAGAGCGTTGCAGCCATGCTATGTTCCAGCGATTGCAAGCCGTATGCAGCTTGATGGGTGTGCCGCGAATCTGGGTGAGAGGCTCAAGGGCAGTCGTGTGCGTGTACGACTTCGGTCTATCGAATCGCTGAGGAATGACTCATGCAGTTTCTTGAGAACGCACCGCGCTTTCTGTTTTTTACTGGCAAAGGCGGTGTCGGCAAAACGTCGATTGCCTGTGCCACGGCGTTACAGCTGACCGCCCAAGGCAAGCGCGTACTGTTGGTGAGTACCGACCCCGCCTCCAACGTGGGTCAGGTATTTGGTATCAGCATCGGTAACCAGATCACCCCTGTACCGGCCGTGGCCCATTTGTCCGCGCTCGAAATCGACCCACAAGCCGCCGCCCAGGCCTACCGTGATCGGATTGTCGGGCCGGCGCGAGGCGTGCTGGACGCCAATGTGGTCAAAGGCATGGAAGAGCAGCTGTCCGGGGCCTGGAGTGGTTTCCTCGAGGCGGGGCAAGGTGATGCTTCCTGCCTGGGGCCACTGGCGGGGCTCGATAAACAGCGGGATCAATATCGTCAAGCGGTTGAGGCATTAGCCGATCCCGCACGCACTCGACTGGTCTTGGTGGCCAGGGCCCAGGCGACCACTCTGCGCGAAGCTGAACGCACGCGTGAGGAGTTAGCACGCATCGGTCTGGGTGAGCAATTCCTGGTGGTCAACGGTGTGTTGCCCGCTACCGAGGCCGAGACGGACCCGCTGGCCGCCGCCGTACATGCCCGGGAGCAGGCTGCACTGGCCCAGATGCCGGATGAGCTCAAGGCCCTGCCCATGGACCAACTGCCCCTGAAAGCCTTCGATCTGGTCGGCGTTGAGGCCCTGAAGCAGTTGCTCGGCGAAGAGACCCAGGCGATTGGGGGACTGGAGCCTGCAACAGTCGAGCTGCACGCCCCCAGCTTGAGTGATCTGGTCGATGAGATTGCGGCTGACGAGCATGGGCTGGTGATGGTCATGGGCAAAGGCGGGGTAGGTAAAACAACCCTGGCCGCGGCAGTGGCGGTCGAGCTGGCGCACCGAGGATTGTCGGTTCACCTCACCACGTGCGACCCGGCCGCCCACCTGGCGCAGACCCTGGTTGGGTCAATGCCCAACCTCACCCTCAGCCGTATTGATCCCTCCGTTGAAACCCAGCGTTATCGCGATCAGGTGATGGCCTCCAAGGGCGAGGGCCTGGATGAGCAGGGAAAAGCGCTATTGGCCGAGGATTTACGTTCGCCCTGTACCGAGGAGATCGCGGTCTTCCAGGCGTTCTCCCGGATCAGCCCCGACGCTGCAGAACCCCGCATTGACCTACGGCTCTTCGGCCGGCATCACCATGGCGCTCAGCGGGTTTTCCAATCCGGCCCTGGCGCTGGTGGTCGGTGCGCTGTTTATCGCTGCCGCGATGACGCACACCGGGCTGGACCGGCGTATCGCGCTGGTGACGCTGGCGAAAGTCGGCGGCAGTACCCGGCGGGTATTGCTCGGCGCCATGGTGGTCATCGTCCTGCTCAGCCTGGTGGTGCCCAGCGCAACGGCGCGTAGCGCTTGCGTGGTGCCGATCATGATGGGCGTGATTGCGGCCTTCGGCGTTGCCAAACGCTCCAATATCGCGGCAGGAATCATGATCATCGTCGCGCAGGGAACGAGTATCTGGAACGTCGGTATTCTGGCCAGCCTGGCTGAGCTTGGGCCAATGACGGGCGCCCAGAAGCGCTTGGCGGTTGTTTCTGGCCTGCTGCTCCTGGCCTGGGCGACCGAAGGCAAACTGCATGCTTTCGATACGACCTCGACGACTTATGCCTTGCTGTTGGTGTTTGCCAGTACCTACTGGGTATGGCTGGGGTGGATGTGATGGTCGAGTAGCTGAGACGAATGGCCGAAAAGAAACAGGCTACACCTGTGCAAATCGCCCTGGCCTGGTGGTTGGCTCGGAAAACCTGGATCGTGCCCATCCCCGGGACTCGTATTTTATCGTGCACTCCAATGCCACCGTCGAGGGCATTGATCTTCACCGATCAGTTAATCAACTGAATCAGGCAATAGAAGAAACAGATCCGGCAACTCGCTCCGGCACCTCCATCCCATACTTTGAACACGCGATTCACCGCTACTGCCACTTGTGTGGCGGACGGAGTTTCGCACCGCCTGCTATTCAAACCATGGGAATCCATACGATGAACAAGCTCGTCAAAGGTGCTGTCGCGGCCGTCGTTCTGGCGCTTGCCACCACCAGCCAGGCCCAGGAGGCACAACCGCACGGCTACATGATTGCCAATTACGAAATCAAGGATCAGGCGACTTTCCAGAAGTACATGGATGCGGCCGGGCCGCTGGCACCGAAGTACGGCGGCAAGGTGATTGTCTTCAACCTCAAGGCGCCTGCTGTCGAAGGCAAGCCCAAGTCGGTGATGGCCATCGCCGAGTTCCCGAGCCTTGCCGATGCTCAGCGTTTCTACAACTCGCCGGAATACACCGCGGCCAAAAAATTTCGCCTAGCGGCTACCGAAGGCAGTGTCGTCATTACCGAAGCGTACGTGCCTGCGTCGCAGTAATCAGGAGCCTGATATGGTCAAGCCACTCGATGATGTCGTTCACCCGTCCACCACTCCCTCGCCAAGCCGGCGCAACCTGCTGAAAGTTGGTGCAGCGCTCGCCACACTCCCTGTTATAGCCTCGACACTGTCATTTGTTCAGGCTGCGGAGAAAGAAAAGATGACAGATACCAACATCCCCCAAGACAAATCAGACGCCTTCATCAACGGTCTTGCCGACTTGATGGCGCACTCGACCCGCACTCCGATTCTGCGTTGGCCGAACGAATACGGCATGGACTATGAGGAGATTTTCTTCCCGGCAATGGACGGGGTTACTATCGAAGGCTGGTTTATTCCGGGTAAATCCAACCGGTTGGTCATCTGTAACCACCCGATGCCGTGCAACCGCTACGGTTATCCTGGGCATCTGCAGCCCTGGACGGACTTCGGTGGCTTCGAAGTGAACTTCCTACCGGAATACAAGGCCCTGCACGATGCTGACTACAACATCATTGCCTATGACCTTCGTAACCATGGTCGTAGCGGCACGGGCAGCGGCGGCGTAAACGGTCACGGTGTGCTGGAATATCGTGATGTGGTGGGCTCGTTGCGCTATGCCAAATCCCGGCCTGACACTAAAAACATGAAGACGGTGCTGTATAGCCGTTGCTTGGGCGCCAACGCCACCATCGTCGGGATCAAGAAGCATCCTGAAGAGTTCAAGCACGTCAAAGCCCTGGTTGCCTTGCAGCCGGTGACACCCAGGGTGTTCGTGGAGACCGCGGTGGAGCGGGAGAAGATCGCCAATGGCGTTGAACGGTTCGATGCGGCTCTGCATCGACGCACCGGCTATCACCTGGCGGATGTCTGGCCTATGGAGTATGCCAAAGCTGTAACCCTGCCGACCTTTGTTGCCCAGGTCCGTAACGATTTTCTGACCAAGCCTTCCAATGTCCAGCAGATCTTCGACACCTTATCGTCCAAGGATAAGGAGCTGTTCTGGATTGAAGGAACAGACCTTAGATTTCAGGGCTACAACTACTTCGGGCAGCACCCGGAATTGATTTTGAAATGGTTTGACAAGCACATTGTCTGACGCGGGTAGGGGAGGCCAGTCTTGGGACTGGCCGCCCCGTTCGATCCTTTTACTACCTGGCAGTCGGATTAAAACAGGGAGGGTGAACGATTCGGGGGGTATTGCTCTGTTATGAAACCGTTCACAAGACCGGTAGGAAACAACCCTCTGAGGACTTTCTGGATCAGGTTGGAACTGCGCCGATTTGCTGTAAAAGAGTTAGTAAATCGGGTTGCCCACGTTCCTCGACGAACTTCCCATCCGCCAGGCGGTAGAAATTCATCGCTTGGACCGTGATTGGCTTGTGGGTCGGTGGAACACCGAAGAATGCTCCATCGTGAGTCCCTCGCATGATGAAACGTGCTGCGATCTTATCGCCTTCGACGATCATCTCTTCGAGTGTCCATTGAATATCAGGAAAGCCGGAACGCATCATGGCGATGATTTCCAGGTAGCCTTGCGGTCCTTTCACGGGATCGGGGCGTCCCGGCACGTGGAAGACGGCATTGGGGGAAACGAGTTCTTGGGCGAGCGCTTCGCTGGCGGTGTTGATGAACTCAAGGAAGCGAGTCATCACTTTCCTGTTGGTTTCAGTTGTCATGTTTATTACTCGCATTGCGGTGGGGGCGTTTCATCTTAGTACTGGAATCTATATGTGATAAATGCCTGTTATTTTCATAAACTCCCAATCATATGTTTGTAATTCTTGGCCGCCCTGGCGGCAATCAAGCGTCGTCGTGGGCCAGCGAGCAGGACAAAGCCCGGTGCGCGTCAGCCTGGTCTAGCAGTGCTTTGGCCTTGGCCTCGAAAGTCTGAACCGCGTCTGCACCTCCTGCGAAGCGCGTCGGTGGCGTGTCACTCGCCGCGAGCTGGACGATGGCTGCGGCGAGTTTGGCCGGGTCACCACCCTGCTTACCATTCATGCCGCTCCAGGCGGTGACAGTCTCTCGAGTGCGCTCGGCGTAGTCGTCCAAGTTCGGTTCAGCGAAGGTTGTCGAATCCGTACTGAGTAACTCCGTGCGGAAAAAACCGGGTTCCACCAGCATTGTCTGAACACCGAAGGGGGCAACTTCCGGCGCCAGCGATTCCATCCAGCCTTCGATCCCGAACTTCGCGGCGGCGTAGGCGCTGCAGAACATTCCGCCGCTGATACCTGCGGTGGAGGAGATCGTGAGCAACAGGCCTGAGCGTTGTTTGCGCATCACCGGCAGTACGGCGCGGGTGACGTTCATGGGGCCGAACAGCAGCGTCTCGATCTGCTGGCGAACCTGTTCAGGACTCAGTTCTTCGAAAAAGCCAGCGTAGAAATTGCCGGCATTATTGACCAGAACGTCGAGTCGCCCGAATTGGCTGATGGCGGCTTCTACCGCCGTGACAGCATCCTCAGGACGGGTAATGTCGAGCTTGATCGCGAGGAGGTTATCGTTGCTACCGATTGCGGCAACGATCTTCTGTGGATTGCGACCGGTGGCCACCACAGCGTGTCCCGCGGCCAACGCGGCTTTGGCCAAATGTACGCCTAAGCCCCGACTGGCCCCAGTGATAAGCCAAACCTGTTTGTTTGTCATGCGATGTTCCTCGAAGGTCAAGTGGTAGCGCTGTTCAATGGTGAGCGTCAGGTACCATTTGCCAGGCTCGTCTCTCGCAGCGTTAGGGCATTGTCTCGGTTCTGTTACCGAACGGTTTGCCGGGATCAGCGGGATGATTGCCTAAAACGCTGGATTTTCGATTTCAGCAGATTTGCCCTATCGTCGGTTTGGGTACTCTGATCCATCGGTCTGTACCTCGCACTATGAAACCTTGGCCAAAGGTGGTGTCGGTTCGCTGAAGGCCACTGCATCTCTCGTTGATTTGAGCAGTGACAGTTAGCGTAACAACGCGTAACCCAGCAATTGATAAAGAGCGCCTCATCAAATTGGGCAATAAATCCGGTTGATCAGGCAATCACCTTGCCCTGCGGCGACACATACTGAGGTTATGCTGGCATCGTATGAAAATGGTGTTGCCAAATGCCCTCTGAGCGACATCGCTGTCGGAGCGAAAGATCTGATATCTCCAAGGAGCCGAATGTGAAACCTACCCCAAGAAGCAATCGGGGCAGTGGCGACCCCCGTGCGTTGGTTGAGGCGGTGGCTCGAATTCTGCGAACTGATGGTGATCATGTCACGGCGATTCCAGGACTCAGCCTGCACCGACGCAAGGCTGCCACGTCCCCCATGCATTGTATTTACGGTCTGGGCTTGGGAGTCACTCTGCAAGGCTGTAAGCAGGTCATGGTTGGTGAGGAGGTCCTGACTTATGCCCCGGGCCAGTCCATGGTCACGAGCGTGGACCTGCCGGTCATTTCTAACGTGACTCAGGCCAGCGTCGCGCGGCCATTCCTGGGGATCATGCTGACATTCGACAACTCCCTGGTGATGCAGGTGGCCGAGCGTATGCAGTTGTCGCAACGCATGAAGGATGATGGCTTTCGGCCGATTACCGTACAGACTTTGGACACCGGAGTGCTTGATGCTCTGGGGCGGCTGGTCGAACTGCTCGATGAGCCGGAATTGCTTGCACCCATTGCGCCACTCATTCGCAAGGAGATCATCGTTCGACTGCTCAGTGGGGCTCATGGACCCCAACTGCTTCACATCGTGACCGCGGGCTCACCCAGTCAACATATCGCCAGGACGGTAGCCTGGCTCAAGCAGAACTTCCATCGGGTCCTGCGCATGGATGACCTGGCGGTAAATGCTCATATGAGTCCTTCAACTTTTCGTCAGCACTTTCGTGCCGTGACGGGTATGAGTCCGTTGCAGTATCAGAAACAGCTGCGGCTGCAAGCCGCTCGGCAGTTGATGCTGAGTCAGAATGTAGATGCGAGCAGTGCAGGTGGGCTGGTGGGGTATGAGAGCTCATCGCAGTTCAGTCGCGAGTACAGCCGCCTCTTCGGTGAACCGCCGCAGCGAGATATCAAACGAATGCGCATGCAATAGACTTCGGACGCTGTCCACGTGCAGGCGCGGGGCGATGCTCATCGGTGTGACGAGCCTGGGGTTGTTGCCGTTACTGAGCCCATGTGGCCACCTTCAAGCGAAGAAGTCTGAACAGTTGATCGGTGACCAGCCCCAACAGGCGGATCACAGCGATCGTCAGGAAAATCACGTCGACCTGGAAGCCGCGCATGGCCTTGGGGCTCAGGTAGCCCAGGCCGCTGGGGGCGGCCACCAGTTCGACCACCACCAGGTAGGTCCAGGCCCAGCCCATGGTCACCTGCAAGGTGTCCAGCACTCCCGGCAGCGAGGCCGGGGCGATCACATGCACCACCGCATCCACGCGGCTGGAGCCCAGGGTGTAGGAGGCGTTGACCAGGTCCTTGGAGATGCCCCTGGACACGTCGGCGACCATCACCACTTCCACGCTGGCCCGACATGCGGCCGCCGTTTGCTCGTGGCCCCCAGGCCACCTGTTCAAACGATATCGTCGATCAGGATATGGCGCCTGGCCTGGCTGCACTTTTCGATCCGTGCCTTGACCTTGTAGACCTCACGCAGCATCTGCACATTGATCACCTCATCGCTGGGGCCGCTGCCCCGGGCGCGGCCATTGGCGATGACCAGGACCTGGTCGGCAAAACGCAGGGCCTGATTCAGGTCGTGGAGGGCAATGAACACAATGATTTCTCGTTGTCTGGCCAATGAGCGCATGAAGTTCAACACCTGCACCTGGCGGTGCATGTCCAGCGCGCTGGTGGGTTCGTCCATCAACAGGATTTCCGGTTCGCGCACCAGGGTTTGCGCAATCGACACCAGCTGTTGCTGGCCACCGCTGAGTTCGCCGAGGTTGCGAAAGGACAACTCGCTGATTCCCAGCGCAGCGAGGATCTGATCAACCCGCTTCAGTTCATCGTCATGCACGCTCCAGCCGGGCGTGAGCTGTTTACGGGCCAGCAGCACCGATTCATAGACCGTCAGGCGGGCGCTGGCATTCAGGCCCTGGGGCATGTAGCAGATGCCTTGCAGGCCTTTTTTCGAGTCCTGCAAATTCACCCGTCCCGCTCCGTCGATCAGCCCGGCCATGCGTTTGAACAGCGTGGATTTGCCGGCCGCGTTGGGGCCGACCACGGCGACCACCTGTCCGCCCAGAAATGTCGAGGTGGTGACGTCGCAAAGAATCTCCCGCTGGCCGTAACGGGCCCCCAGGTTCTCCAGTTGAATCTTCACCATGAATGTTTCTTCCCATTGAGGATCAGCGAGATGAAGAACGGCACGCCGATCAACGAGGTGACCACGCCGATGGGAAATATCGCGCCCGGAATCAGGGTTTTGCTGACCACCGAACTGGCGGACAGAATCAGTGCGCCGGTGATGAGCGAGGCCGGTAAAAAGAACCGTTGATCCTCGCCGATCAGCATTCGGGCAACGTGCGGTCCGACCAGCCCGATAAAGCCGATGGTGCCGACAAAGGCCACCGGGAACGAGGCCAACAGGCTGACCATGATCAGGGTCTGAAAGCGCAGGCGCTTGACGTCGATGCCGAAGCTGGCGGCCTTGTCATCCCCCAGGCGCAAGGCGGTCATGGCCCAGGCGCGCTTGGCGAAGATCGGCAAGGTGATCAGGATCACCAGACAGACCACGCCGAGTTTTGGCCAGGTCGCCTTGGTCAGGCTGCCCATGGTCCAGAACACCACGGCGGCGACCGCTTGCTCAGTGGCGAAGAACTGCACCAGCGCCAGCAGTGCGTTGAAGGTAAAGACCAGCGCGATACCCAGTAACACGATGGTTTCGGCGGTCACACCGCGTCGCAGGCTCAACAGGTGGATCAGCAGCGCACAGAGCATGGCCATGATGAACGCGTTGAGCGGCACCATGTATTGCGCCGCAACCGGGAACAGCGCGACACCGAACGCCAGGCCCATGGCCGCGCCAAAACCGGCGGCCGCGGAAATGCCCAGGGTAAAGGGGCTGGCCAGTGGGTTGTTGAGGATTGTCTGCATCTGCGCCCCGGCCAACGACAACGCCGCCCCGACCGCCACGGCCATCAAGGCTACCGGCAAGCGGATTTCCCACATCACCACCCGCACTTGTGCCGGTGCGGTATCGGGTGAAAACAGGGCGCCGAGCACTTCGCCCAGGCTGTAGCGCGCCGGTCCCAGCGCCAGATCGAGCACTACGCTGAACACCAGCAGCGTGGCGAGCCCGGCGAGAATCAGCCGCTTGCGCAGCACCAACTGGCGGTAGGTATCACTTTGTACGATTTGTGCTTCACCCAGGGAGCTCATGGCTTGGCCTCTGTCGCTTGCAGGCTGACGAAGTAGCCGGGTTCGTAAGGGACCGGCAGGAACCGTTCATGGAGTTCGCGAAACGAAGCATCGGGATCGAGATCGGCAAACAGTGTCGGGTGGAACCACTTGGCCAACTGCTGGATGGCGACGAACTGATAGGGGCTGTTGTAGAACTGATGCCAGATGGCATGGAAGGCTTGGTGCTCCTGTGCCTTGATTCCGACATAGGCCGGACGTTGGGTGTACCAGGCCAGTTTCCGCCGGGCCTCTGACAGGTCGGCTCCAGGGCCCACGCCGACCCAGCGTCCGCCGGGGGCAAAGGCTTCCCAGTTGGCGCTGGTGACAACCACCTGGTCCGGGTTGGCGACAATCACCTGCTCGGGGTTCAGTTGTCCGAACGCACCCGGGATGATGCTCTTGGCGATGTTGTTGCCACCGGCCATTTCGACGAAACGGCCGAAGTTCTGGTTGCCGAAACTCAGGCAACAATCCTCGGTGTAGCCGCCGATGCGTTCGATAAATACATTCGGTCGCACGGGTTGACGCGCCGCGATCACATCGGTGACACGACGGATCTGCTGCTGGCGAAAGTCGATAAAGGCTTCGGCCCGCTCTTCCTTGCCAAACAACTTTCCGAACAGACGCAGGGTCGGTTCGGTGTTTTCCATCGGGTTGTTGCGAAAGTCGACATACACCACCGGAATGCCCACGGCGTTGAGCTTCTCGATATAACGGGCGTCCTCGGTGGCGTGCTGGGCTTCGATATTGAGGATGATCACATCCGGCTGCAGGGTGATTGCCTGTTCAATATCGAAGGTGCCGCTCTCGAAACCGCCGAAGGTCGGGATCTGGGCGATGGCGGGGAATTGGCGCAGGTAGGCGCCGTAGGTGTCCGGATCGGACTGGATCAGGTCCTTGCGCCAACTGACAATGCGCTCGAGGGGGTTGTGGGTGTCCAGCGCCGCTACCAGGTACAACTGACGGCCTTCGCCGAGAATCACTCGCCGGACCGGAATATGCACCTTGACCTGGCGTCCCAGCAGGTCGGTCACCGTGACGGCCGCGGGGTCCTGCTCGACTGCAACGGCATGGCGTGGCGTCAGTGAGGAAAGCAGCGCCGTGCCCAGCAGGCCAGCCAGCAGCAGGGCGGTCAGGGTGTGGCTGCGTCGTTGAACAGATGCCATGGTGGAAGCCTTTGCAGAGGTCAGCTCAGGCAACGGTCCAGGCCGTTGCCCAAGACCGAACGTTTCAGAAGTCGACGGTGGCCGACAGTTGCAGGGTGCGTGGCGAGCCTTGGGAGAAGGCCCCATAGGACGCGACGCCGGACCAGTACTCACGGTCGAAAACGTTCTGCACCGTGGCCCGGAAGGTGGTCGGGCGCTCGGCGATCCGGGTGCTGTAGCGTGCGCCGACATCGAAGCGGGTCCATGGATCGAGTTTCTGCGTGTTGGCCTGGTCCACGTACTGGCTGCCGGTGTAGATCGCGCCGCTGGTCAGAGTCAGGCCTTCAATCCAGGGCGTATCCCATTCGGCCCAGAGATTGGCCTGCACCTCGGGGACTCCCACCGCTGTGTTGCCGCGATTGGCGACGGTGCTGGTCTTGGTCAGTTCGGCGTCGAGGAAGGTGACGCCACCGAGCAGGCGCGTGCCCTCGGCGACTTCGCCGAACACATTCAGCTCGACGCCACGGTTGCGTTGTTCGCCCTGTACCGAGAACACACCGGAGGCCAGTTCGCCGCTGGGTTTTTTGATCTGGAACAGGCTCAGAGTCGAGGTGAAAGTGCCGTAGTCGACCTTGACCCCGACTTCCTGTTGGCGAGAGATATAGGGGGCAAAGATCTCGCCGGAGTTCGAGGCCGTGGCCGGTGCGATATCGCCTTTGCTCAAGCCTTCGATGTAGTTGTAGTAGAGCGACACGTGCTCCCAGGGTTTGACCACCACACCGAACAACGGCGTGGTTTTGCTTTTATCGTAAGACGTGGTGACGACACCGGTCGTGCTGTAGTTATCAGACTTGATGTTCTGTTTGCGCAGGCCGAAGGTGACCTGCAAGCGCTTGTCCATCATCGACAGGGTGTCGGCCAGGGCCGCGCCGGATAGCTCCGTGGCGGACACTTTCAGGGCATCCGGGGTCGCGATGTCGGGTTTCGGGCGATCGATCGGATGGTAGATGTTCGACAGCACCGGTGCGCCGGAGATGATCCCCCGCGACAGCTCGTCCTGGTAGTGGGTCACTTGAAACGTGGTGCTGTGGCTGATGGGGCCGGTGTCGAAGCGCAGGCGGGCGCCGGCATCCACGGTGTAGCGTTCGACTTCGAATTTGTAATAACCGGGGGTCGAAGTGGTGTCCCCGGCGGCATTGAGAATGGTCGGGGTCTGATCGGACATGCGCGCCACGTCCGACTTGCCGCCGCCGGCATGGGCGAACACCGTGAGGGCGTCGTTCACATCGTATTCGGCACCGAGCAACGCGGCCTTGTCGCGGGTTTCTGCCCAACCCCAGTCCTGGGTGACGTTGATCCGACCGTCGGCGGCGGAGGGCACCTTCACGCCGGATTTGATCAGGAAGGGCCGCGAGGGGGCATCGAACTTTTCTTGCTGGCTGATCAGGTCCAGGGTCGTGCGCAGGCGTTCACCCCGGTAATCCAGGGAAATGGCGCCGATGCCGACGTTCCTGGACTGATTGTCGATGGCGGTGTCGCCTTGCTGGGTACTGCCATTGATGCGTATGCCGAACTGGCGTTCCTCGCCAAAGCGCCGGCTGATATCGACATGCCCGCCGACCTGGGTGTTCATGGCGTAACTGGTGGTGAAGCGGGTCAAGTCTTCGTCGAGAGAGCGCTTGGGCACCACGTTGATCACTCCGCCGACCCCGCTGTTGGGCGACATGCCGTAGAGCAGGGCGCCCGGCCCCTTGATCACTTCGACGCGCTCGGCGTACTCGGTGAAGACCCGGTAGTTGGGGGCCACGCCGTACACGCCGTCGAAGGCCAGTTCGCCCAGGTTGCCTTCGCCCACCGGAAAGCCGCGAATGAAGAACGAGTCGACCACACCGCCGGTCTGGCCGGTGGAGCGGACCGAGGAGTCACGCTCCAGCACGTCAGCTACGGTAGTGGCCTGTTGATCCTTGATCAGGGTCGAAGTGTAGTTGCTGACGCTGAACGGCACGTCCATCACATCCTTGTTGCCCATCAGTCCGAGTCGCCCGCCACGGGCCACCTGGCCGCCGGCGTACACCGGCGGCAATTCGCCCGGGCGCGCCTGGGTGGCGCTGATGGTGGTTTCGGCAAGGGTCAGGCCGCCGGCGCTGTCGGTCGGACGAGGCGTCAGGGAGTAGCTGCCGTCACTACGGGAAACGATTTCCAGGCTGCTGCCGGCCAGTAGCCGGGTCATGGCCTCCTGGGTCGAATAGGATCCCGAAAGCCCGGGGCTGGTCAGCCCCTCGGTCAGGGACGGCTGGAACGACAGCGCAATACCGGCCTCCACGGCAAACCGCGACAGGGTTGCCCCCAACGGTCCGGGGGCAATGTTGAAGGCGCGGACCGCGACCGCATCCAGCTGTGCCGGTGTGGCCGCCATGACCAGGGGGGTGGCGAGGCTGCTCAGGGTAAGGCTGAGCAGTGCGCTGCGCACAGCCAGTTTCAATGAGCGATCCGAACGCGGAGATCGTGCGACGAGCATGGAATGGTGACCCTTTCGGCAAGATTGAGAAGTGCTTCCTTCCCTAGCCAGCCGAGATCAAAAAAAGTATCACCCGCGTCGCACTATTTTTTAATCCGGGTTTTCCAGGGGGATTCAAGCGGGCGAGAGCGTCATCCAATAACCGCTCAAATGCCCGGTGACGACGATCGGGTAGGTTTGCACCAGCATGCTGAGGGTGCGTTGGCTGTCGCTGATGGGAAAGGCACCGGAGATACGCAGGTCGGCAATCGTCGGATCGCAGCGCACGAAGCCTTTTCGATAGCGCGCCAACTCGGCCACGAAGTCGGCCAGGCGCATCTTGTCGGCCATCAGCATGCCTTGGGTCCAGGCGCTGACGGCGCTGTCCACCGGGAGCAGTTGGCCAAAGGCTTGCGCTGAAAAATCGGTCCGTTGCCCGGCATTGACGATCAGCGGGGCGACGCCGCTGTCAGGGGGCAGTTCGACCCTGACGGCACCTTCCAATACGGCGAGGTGCGTTTGGGGTTGCACTTCCCGAACGGTAAAGCGCGTGCCCAGTGCCTGCATCCGCCCCTGGCGAGTGCTGACCAGAAACGGTCGAGGCTGCGCTAATACATCCGGCGCGGTCTGCACCAGTATCTCGCCTTCGCGCAAGCTGATCAGGCGCTGGTTGGCGTCAAACAGCACATCAATGGCCGTGTCGGTGTTCAGGGTGACCCGCGAGCCATCGTCGAGAGTCAATTCGCGGCGCTGGCCAACGGTGCTCTGGTAGTCGGCCGTCCATTGTTGCGTTTCCAGCAGTTTCCAACCGCCCCAGCCGGCCGGCAAGACCGCCAGGATCGTCGCCAGTTTGGCCAACGCGCCGCGCCGGGAGGGATTGCTTGGGCGATCCAGTGCCGACATTGCCAGGGCGCGTGGCAGTGTGCCGAGCTTGCCTTGCAGGCTCTGCGCGCGAGCCCAGGCGCGATGGCGCTCTGGGCTGCTGCTGCGCCAGCGCTCCAGGTCGGCGCGTTGGCTGGCGCTGAAATCGCTTTCGCTCAGGCGCATCAGCCACTCGGCAGCCTCTTCCAGGGCCCGGGGATCAATCGGCGCGTCACCGTGGCGGATCGACATTCAGTCCGCCAGCATCAGGCACTGCACGAAGGCTTGCTTCATGTAGCGTTTGACGGTGATCAGCGAGACACCGAGTTGCCCGGCGATGTCCTCGTATTTCACGCCGCCGATCTGCGACAGCAGGAAGCAGCGTCTGATCAGGGGGGGCAGGGCATCGAGCATGGCGTCGATTTCATGCAGGGTTTCCAGCACGATCAAGCGCAACTCGGGTGCGGGCACTTCAGGCGCCGGTAGCAGCGCCAGTGCGTTCAGATAGGCGCGCTCAAGCGCCTTGCGCTGATACCAGTTGACGAGAATGCCCTTGGCCACACAGCTGAGGTAGGCCCTGGGCTGCTCGATCACCGGCACTTTGGAGGCGAGTATGCGGGCGAATGTGTCCTGCGCCAGATCGGCCGCATCCATGGCGTTACCCAGCTTCTTGCGCAGCGTGGCGTACAACCAGCCGTGATGCCCGCTGTACAAGGCCTCAATCGTGCGCAGATGATAATTGTGGGGGGCGGGAAGGGTATCGCTCATGGCAGAATTGTTTTTTGCGATTGAGAAGTATTCATAATACTAGTTTGCCCCGTACCCGCGACGCAAGGGGCAGTTGTTCGACACCCGGGGTATCGGCACGCCGTTGTGCAATGTTCAAAAAGACTTCTCCTTGCTCAGTCGCCACGGCTGGGCTGGCCTGATGGCATGACCATCGACCGGTAACGCAGGGCGACAATGGGCACCAGGGCCACGACGTAGGCCAGGCAGACGAACAGGTAGGTATACCGCAAGCCATAGACTTGACTGAGCAAACCACCGATGCAGATCCCGGCGATGGAGGCAAACTGCGCGGTACTTTGCGCAATCCCCAGCACATAGCCCTGCTGCGAGCTGTCGGCGGTTTTCGAGACCAGCGCCATGAGCACCGGTGTCGTCGCGCCCAGCAGCACCCCCCAGATAAAGTAGGCGACGACAAACACCGTCGGGTTTCGCGTGACGCCGGCGATGGCAGTCAGGCCGATACAGCCGATTACCACGAAGGTGATGCGGTGCAGGGTCTCTTGCCGGGTACGCTGTTCGAAATACCGCGCCCAGCGTGTTGCCGAGAGGATGAAGCCCAAGGCGAGCAAACCGTAGCACAGGCCGATCAGCGAATTACTGACCCCGAACACCGAGCTGACATACAGCGAAAATGAGGTCTGCGGGAGCATCCGCGCCAGTAGCAAAATCCCCATGACCCCCAGTAGCGAAAGCAGCGGTGTACCTTGCCAGAGGCTGGTGGGAGGGGGTTGGGTCGTGGTGGTTTCTACCACCGCGGCTTTTTTCACCGGCGGCACATTCGGCAGGGTCACGGCCGCCACTACGGTGCAGACGGCGCAGAGTGCCGAGGCAATCAGATTGATCCAGAAGAAGGTGGCGTAATCGAGGATCAAGCCGCCGACCACCGCGCCGAGCAACGAGCCGACGTTGGTCGATATCTGCAGGATGGCAAACAGCCGCGCCCGCCGCGAAGGGGCTTCGATGCTGACACCGTAGGCCTGGGCCGGGGCAATGTAGCCGGCGAAGGCCCCTTGCAGGAACCGCAGCACCAGGATCACCCAGATATCACTGAACAAGGCCAGCCCAAGCTGGGTCAATGACAAACCGGCCAAGGCCCGGATCATCATCCACTTGTGGCCGTAGCGGTCGCCGATCCGGCCCCAGAATGCGCTGGTGAGAATAATGCCCAGCATCGGCCCGACATAGACGGCGATGCTGGCAAAGCTGAACACCGATTCCGATGACGTCAGCCCACGCAGATGGACAGGCCAGAACGGCCCGCTCATTTCCATCGCCCCCATGGAGATCAGTTGGATAGCGAACAGAAGATAGATCAGGATTCTGACGGGCGAACCCTGGATGACACCTGCATGGGACATGAGTCAGCCTCGCTGGTTAAACGGCGTTGAGCGGGTTGCTCAAGGTGTGTTGCAAGCGATAGTTGGAGTACTGCATCAAGTGCATGCGCAGCAACGATCGGGTGGGCCAGGGCTCCTCGATGAACGCTTTGCGCTCGACTTCCCACAGTTGCGGCGAAACCCGCTCGCGCACGGCGGCGAAGGCCAGTTCGGTTTCTTCACGCAGCACCTGCCACATCCGTGTGTTGTTCAAGGCGTACTCCCGGGTCAGCCACAGAGCCATTTCGTGCAGGTGGGTCAGGAACGCCGCATCCAGCACAAACATGCGTACCGGCTCGATATCGTCGACGAACACCGTCGGCAGGATGCCGGGCTGGACATGGGCTTGTAAGTGGTAACCGCGTTCTTCCAGCAGGGGGGCGTAGGTCCTGCCATCGCCGAAATCGCGGATCAGCAGACTACTGGCTTTGCCGTCCGGGGTGAACAGCACCATGCTGTTCTGTTGATGGGCTTCGAGTCCGATACCGTAGAGCAGGTAGATCGCCACTACCGGTTGGGTGACCACCTTGGCGTATTGACGGAACCAGGTTTCGACGCTGCTGGCCGTGGCCCGCACACCGTCACGCTCGATCAGGTCGGTGAACAACGGCCGGTGGCTGCCGGGCAGTCGAGTGAACAGCGACGCCACGGTGATCGGCAGGCAGTTGTCGCTGCGCTCGAACGCCTGCTGGCTGGCGCGATAGACCACTGACAGGTGTCGCCCGGGCGCATCGTCCTGGGTGATCGCGTTTTTGTAACGGACACCGATTTCCTCTGGGAAGATTTCCAGGCGCTGATCGAAGCCGTTTTCGGCGGCGAGGATCCGGGTGATCAGCGTGCTGATGCGCGGCCCCATGTGAATCGACTTGGCTTGCAGGCTGCGAAGCTCGCTGGTCATCCAGAGCGCGATGGGCAATTTGATCAGCGGTGCCGTTTCGTTCAGCATCGGCATCATGGTCCGATAGGACATGGTCGGCAGCGTTGGGATATCGGGGCCGTCGGTGATCAGGATGCCGGCTTCGATTTCTTCGGCAAAGGTCTTGAGCACGTAGGCTTGCAGATGCCAGGCATGGATGGGCAGCGGCAACCACTGGGTGTCATCCAGGCCCTTGGCCCGCAGCGAGGTCTTCCATTGTTCCCATTGCGCCGGAAAGTTGCTGGCGAACCAGGCGTGATAGCTGGTGACGTGGGGCATGCTTTCGCTTTTGGCCATGTCGGCGCGCAGCGAGGCAATGCGCAGTGGTACCTGGGCGTTGAACTCGGGGGACAATTGCGCGACTTCGGCATCGCTCAGGCCGGGCCGGGATTTCCAGGTCGGATAATACGGGTGGCCTTCCAGCGACCCCCACTGGTCCAGCAGGATGGCCGCGTCCTTGGTGCTGGCGTGTTGGCGCAGGTAATCGGTGAAGCTGGCGAGCCCGTGGCTGCCGATGGCTTCGGCCAGTCGCGCGTTCCACCGCTGACGATACTGACGCGCATGGGCGTCGTTGGTCAGGCTGTTCTCCATGTCCGACTTGAGCCCGGCGACCCCCTCGTCCGAGGGGGCGAAATCGAAGCTGCCACGCAGCACATCCAGCAGGTCCTGATGACTGTGGATGGGCTGGCGAACGCCTTCCTCGGTCAGCAACACCACGTCGCCGTCGTTGACCAGGGTATCGGCCGGTCCCAGTGCGATATTGGAGAAAAACAGATGCGCGCGCGCGTCGTTCAGGGGCAGCGTGGCTTGCTGGCCTTCGGCGGAAAAGCTCAGGGTCGAGCGGTCGAGAATATTCTCCGCAAACAGGCAACGAATCAGGCGTCGCATGGCATTTTTGCGGGAGTAGGCGATGAGTGTCTTGAGATCATCCATATCAGCTATCTGCTCGTCGAGAAGTAAAAAGAAGAGGGCGTTGTCGACTCATGCCGTGCGCGGCCAGTGGCGGGGGAAGTAGTCCAGTGCCGAATCCCGTAGTCCTTGCATGTAGGAAACGCTCCAGTTAAGGACTTCCTCGATGTAAGGCACTTTCAGGTCAAAGCGCTTGGCCATTTCCACCAGCAGCACCAGGCCGTAGGCAACGTCCTCGTTGAAAGCGCGGCTTTCCCGTTCGATCACGTAGCCGGCACGGTTGTCTGCCGCTGGCACCATGGGCGCGAGAATGTTGTTGTAAGCCTGGTTGGTGCGCAGGATCGACAACATGCTGCTCTGGTCGCGGATCTGCTCGCCGTAGGCCTCGACGATTTCCTCTTTCAAGGATTTCACCGAAGACAGGTCGACCCCCAGCCGTTGACTGATCACGGCACACAGGTCCTGGCTTTCCTGGTCCATGCGTTCGAGGAAGTACGCCCCCAACTCGGGGCATTCGCTCCACCAGCACAGGGGCTGGGGAAAAATTTTCCGGTGCCATTGGCCGTAGGGGCCGATCAACCCGTAGATCACCGAGCTGTGCATGATCGGATTGCCCGGGGTCAGGGTGATTTCCAGGTAGTTGTCCAGCAGCGTCACGCACGGGCCGTACAGCCGGGTCAGCAGTTGATGCAGGTGCTGGCGCGAAGCGTCGGACTCCCGGGCGTGGGTGGCGACGTAGAGCTGGCTCTTGCCGCCGCCCATTTTGATCGAGCGTCCGGGCTTCAGCTCGAACGCCGTGTGGGGGACATCCTTCATCCCCCAGATCACCAGGTTTGGCCGATCGACCAGCACGGACTCCGCCAGCCAGTCGAAACCGCAAAAGCCTGGAATGGCGCCGATGTACACCGGCTTGTCGGGGCTCAGGTGCGGCGCGATGGCCTGCAGGGTTTGCGCTCGGGCATGGGCCGGCACCGTGATGATGACGATATCGGCATCCTCGACGGCGAGCCGGGCATCGCTGGTCAGTCGATCCAGCCGGGCACTCAGCGTCGAACCGTCCGGCAGCAGCGCTTGCAGCGGCGTACCACGGGCGTGTTGATCGACAACTTCCGGGTTGTTGGTGAGCATCGAGACCTGAACATCGGGCAGTTGCTTGAACACAATGGCGTTCAGATGCCCGGTCCTGCCACCGCCACAGAGGGCGACTTTCAGCGGTTTCATTAAGAGACGTTCCTGTGTCGAAGGTGGGTCATGCAACGCTCAGTTGCCGTGGCGTGCAGCTGGATTCCAGCCATTGGGTCTTGCCCAGCCAGGTATCCAGCTGGGTGGCGATGCCAGGGTCGAGCAAGTCGCGTTCCGCCAGCCATTTTTCGTTGAATACGGTGTGCAGGTACTTTTCACCGCCATCGGCAATCGGTATCACGACATTGCCGCTGAGCACACCTTTGTGGATCAGCTCCAGTGCCTTGAAAATCGCGCCGCCGGTCGATCCGCCGACCAGCAGCGCCAGGTTTCTGGCGACGTAACGGGCGGTTTCGAAGGCTTGGGAATCGGTGACCTGGACGCCCAGGTCGATGCAGCTGTAGTCGAGCACCAGGCCCACGGTATCGCCGGCCGGGGTGCCGGTGCCGGATTGGTAATAGGGATAACCGGGGTGGCCGAAGACGATCGAGCCGGCAGGCTCGACACCCACTGTCACGGTGTTGGCGTTGTGCGATTTCAGCCCACGAGCGATGCCGGTCATCGATCCGCCGGTACCGACGCAGCCGACGTAAGCGCCGACCTTACCGTCGGCCTGGGCAATGGTTTCCCGCACAAAATCGCTGTAACCACCGGCGTTGGCGGCGTTGTCCGATTGATTCATGAACACGGCACCGGGGATCTGCGCGGCCAGTTCGGCCGCCAGTCGCTGGCGCTCGACGACCGCGACTTCATCTTCCCGATAGGTCCCCTCGACATAGCGGACTTCGGCACCCAATGCCTTCATCACGGCGATCTTGTCCTGGGCCGCGTGATGATCGACCACGGCAATGAAATGCAGGCCAAATTCGACGGCCGTCATGGCCAGGCCGATGCCGGTATTGCCGGAAGAGGATTCGACGACCACGCCACCGGGTTTCAGTCGCCCGGACTTGAGGGCGGCGAGCACCATATTGCGGGCCATTCGATCTTTGATACTACCGCCGGGGTTGTTCTTCTCAATCTTGAGCAGCAGTCTGGCGGTCGTATCTGGAACGGCAATCGCCAGCATGGGCGTATTACCAATAAGGTCGGAAACTTTACTCAGTATCATGTGAAGTATTCCCTTTAGTAGTCAGGTGAGAGTGCGTAGTGAGCTTCCGTGCAACAAGTCACCGTCAGCCGCCGTGGCAGGGGATGACGATGAAATTCGTTTTCCAGCAGATCCATCTGGTAACCGGCGGTATTGGCATAAATCAATAAATCTCCCGGTTGGGGCGTGCTGCTGAAATGGATCAAACGATGAGTGATAACGTCGTCATCCAGGCAGCTGTGACCCGCAATATAGGCTTGCATGGGGGTGTGCCCTGATTCCTGGGCGCTGATTAGAATTGGATCGACCAGATATTCCGATGAGAACCATGTTTCGCAGGCACTGAAACTACTGCCTTCGACAAATATGACGGTTTTGTGCTGGGCCAGTTGTTTGGTGCGTGTCACTCGAAACACTGAAATTGCCGCTTGGTCGACCAGACTTCGACCGGGTTCCAGTGCCAGGGTAATATTCTGTTTTTTCAGATAACTGGCGATGGACTGGGCGGGTGAATGTTGTGCTTCGAGAAACATTTCCAGCCACTGGCAGGCTGTCAGATGACTGCCGTAAGGATAATAAGAATTGGGTGTTTTTTGATTGTGGTACTGGCTGGGTTGGTTGGCGTTTTCCAGGAAGCGGGTGTAGGCCTGGGGTTCGATATAGCGCATCGGCAAGCCGCCACCGATATCAATCATTTCCGGAGTCAGCGACATTTCCCGAGCCGTTTCGACGAAGCTGCTGAGCTCGCGAAAGGCTTGGACCCGGGTTTCGAAGTCATACCCGCCAAGATGAAAATGGAAACCTTCGAAGTGGAATAGTTCCGTGAGTTCGGCCAGGCGTTGCAGGCTGAGCAACAGCTCGCTCGCACCCATGCCAAAGCGGCTCGACGAGCAGCTCTGTGGCCTGTAACGCAGCAAAACCCTGGCTTTGACGGGGGCCGGCAGGGATTCGACGACGCCCTTCAGATGCTCGAATTCCTCTGCGGAGTCGACGCAAATCAGCGATCCCTCACGCACCAGCGCCCGATGGAAGGCGGTCGTTTTGGCCGGTCCTGTGGCACAGAGGCGCTCCGGCGGAGTACCGGCACGCAGCGCCGCGTCCAGTTCGTGGATGCTTGAAACATCAATGCCGATACCGGCCGAGGCGGCCGCGCCGAGCAGGCTTTGCGACTTGTTGGCCTTGGCTCCGTAAAAGATCGCATGGCGTACGTCGAACTGCTTCAACACCGCTTGCAAGGCCGTTGCATTGACTTGGAATGCGTGGGGCCATACCAGATTCAAGGGCGAACCGTGTTGTCTCACCCAATCCAAAAGTGTGTCTGGAAAGTGATGAATAAAATGCGAAATAACCGGATCAAGCAGTGGCTTTAGAAGTTCGGGGTCATGTACTTCAGCGGGATTTTTAAGTGCTGGCGCAATTGCATTAGGCATCGTTAACCTCTGGCATCAAAAACGTCGCCATTCCTATTTCGACAGCTAAACGCTGTCGACAGATGTGATGCGGTCTCTCGTCAGTAGCGAGAACTCAAACCCGTGGAGGTGGGTGCCAAACAGCGCTGGCGGGTAGAGGAATAGTGCGGGTGGCGGTTATTGATTGACAAAACAATTGCATGACAACCTCATTCCGTGTGGTTTATGCGGACATAACGTTTAGCCATTAATTAATGGCACGCCTCGGTATTTCTAAAGCTCTAGCGGCTGACATCTAAATGGCATCACTGCGTCACACTTCCCATAAACAGGATCGCCTTCTCGAGTTGTAGGAAGAAACCTACGAATTGCCACGAACGATATTGCTAATGCGAACGATTATCAAGTAAGATTTTCAAATATTTTGAATGACCCCACGGCGCGAAGGTGCAAAGCGCCTGAAAAACTCGAACATTTACGACTGATGCATGCCAAGGAGAGATTCAATGACCACTGATCGTCTCAGCGCCACCGCCACGCTTCCCATCAGCTACCTGTTCGTCCCGGGCAATCGTCCCGAGCGTTTTGCCAAGGCGGTGGACGCCGGGCCCGACGCGATCATCCTGGACCTCGAGGACGCTGTTCATCCCGACTACAAGCCCGCTGCCCGAGCGGCGATCTGGGTCTGGCAGGAGCAGACCCCGGCCACACGGTGCCAGCGTTACATTCGTTTGAACGGTGTTGACAGCCCCTTTTTCAAGCACGACATGACCTGGCTTGGCGATATGCGTTATCCGCAGCGCTGCACGGGTATTTTTCTGCCCAAGGCGGAGTGCCCCGAGACCTTGTCCCGGGTGGTCGAGCGCTTGTTGGCGTGGAATCCGGAGGTGCAGATTGTCGCGATTATCGAGACCGCCAAAGGCCTGCAACAGGTCGAGGCGATTGCCGGGATCCGTGGCGTTGCGCGCCTGGCGTTCGGCTCGCTGGATTTTTCCCTGGACATCGATTGCCGCCAGGTACCGGAAGCCTTTCTATTTGCCCGCAATCGAATCGTGCTGGCTTCGCGTACAGCTGATCTGCCGGCGCCGATCGATGGTGTGACCCCCGCGCTCCGCGACATGCGCACGGTGGAGCAGGAGTCGCATTACGCCCGGACCCTGGGATTTGGCGCGAAGCTGTGCATTCACCCGGCGCAGTTGTACACCGTGCAGCGTGCTTTCTTGCCCGATGCCCGGCAATTGGCCTGGGCGGATCGGGTGCTGAGTGCCGTGGCCGGAGGCAGTCACGCGGTGCAAGTGGATGGTGAGATGGTCGACCTGCCCCTGATCGAACAGGCGCAACGTCTGCTTGACGTGGCCAGCCGGCATGCCCTCGTCGGCAAAGTCGATGCTTGCTGAATCGGTCGTCAAATCAGGAGATTTACCATGGAAAACCAGCCGCTTTGTTCCGTCGCAGCGGATGCACACCAGGGGTACAGCATCGTGTTGCGGTCTTTGCGTGATGTGCAACAGTCAGAACAGGTCGATCCGGGCAATGTGCAGAGGCTTCGAGAGTCGATCTTGCACACGGGCCACTGGCTGGAGCCGATCATTGTCGAGCGTTCCAGGGGGATCGTGATGGATGGCAACCACCGACTCAATGCGGCGTGGCAACTGGGGTTGAAACGGGTGCCCTGCATTGAGCTCGATTACGCCGATCCGCGGGTGTGCGTGAGGCACTGGCAGACAGGACAGGCCTTTGAGGTGGCGCGGATTTTCACGACCCTGGCGCGTGGGGAGATATTTCCCTACAAGACCACTCGGCATGCCTTCGATCCGGCGTTGCCGGTGGTCGCTATTCCCTTGGATAACCTATATGGCTGAAAGCCATCCTGCGCTTGAATCGACGGGCTGCGCAAACGCGCTTGGCGCCCAGGCACCCGTGGGCAAGTAACCCTGCGTCAGGTATTGCTGGACTCAGGCCATAATCCGATATGAATCAAGGCTGTCACGCCGACGCCCAGCAGTATGCCGACCAGCCGATCGCGGATTTCGCTCAGGTCGGTCATCGGCGCGAAGTCCGCCAGCAGCGCCAGGGCGAAGCCGAACACGATCTGGATCCCGGCATAGCTGCTGCGCGGCGAGCCGGCGCTGACCCAGGCGGCCAGGCCCAGCACCGGCAGGCTCATCAGCAGCAGGCCGACAATGCTGTCGATCCGCGGCACCACCCAGACCATGCACAACAGCGCCAGGGCGCTGCCGACCAGGCAACCGAGGACGCGCAACAGGCCTTTGTGCAGGGTTTTTTCCAGGCTCGGCATGGCGGTGATCAGGCAGGTGAGCATGGCGGTGTGGATACCGGGCCAGTCGACCGCCGTATACAGCAGGTAGCACAGCAGCGCGGCGAGCAGGGTCTTGAAGGCGAACTGGGAATAGACCGGGTTTTCGAAGGCATCAGCCACCAGCAGCGGTGGCTTGGGGGCAGGTGCCGCTTCACCGGGTGGCGGTGGTGCCGGCAGCAGCAGGGTATTGACCGCCACGGTCACCACCGTCGGATAGACAATCGCCATCCAGGCCCAGAGGCAGGCGCGGGTCAGGGCTTCGGGATTGTTATTGAGGTCCACCTGGCTCTGGATATAGATGGTCAGCAGGGCTACCACGAAAAACAGCGGACCCAGCCGGCAGGTGCGCATGAAAAACACGCTGACGAAAAACACCAGGCTGGCACCGGCGATGCGCAGCAGCGGATAGTCGAAACTGACCTTCAGCAGCAGGATCGCCAGGCCCACGGCCAGGGTGGTACTGACAACAAACAGTGTGCCGAGCATCTTGGTCATGGCCACGCTCGACTGGGTGACGAAGAACACCAGTACCAGGGAGATCGACAGCAATGGCACCTGCAAGCTCATGGCCAGTAGGATGACGAGGGTGCAAGAGAGCAGATGACGAAGCACCGCGTTCACCCGGCCGGGGCGGTCGCGCAATTCCTCCTTGAGGATATCCCATGGCGATTGCCCCTGGGTTTCTCCGCTCATGGCGCGGTGGCCGTCGTGGCGTGCGTCGGGCCGCTGGCGGTATTGATAACGGCCACCGCCGACGCCCCGAGGCGAAACGGCTGCAGGTCCGTGCCATTGACCCGGATGCGCACCGGAAAACGTTGCGAAACTCGGACCCAGTTGATCGACCGGGCGACCTTGGGCAAGCCGTTGACATCGGTTCCGCCATCGTCCGGAAACACGCCGAAGCCGATCGAGTCGACATTGCCGCTGAATGTCTGGCGGGTATCGCTCATCAGGTAAACGGTAGCGGAATCACCCGGGCGAATGTTTTTCAGCTCGGTTTCGCGGAAATTCGCGACCACGAACCAATGCCCGGTGTCGATCAGGCTGAACACCGACTGGCCAGCCGAGGCGAACTGGCCGGCGGCGGTCTTGAGGCCTACCACGCGGCCTTCGAACGGTGCGCGAACGCTGCTGTACTCGACGTTCAGCGCGGCGCGGGCGATCTGTGCCTCGATCACCGCCCGGTGGGCCACCAGGGCATCGACGCCACTGACCGCGGCAGTGGCCTGGCGGGCTTGCAGTTGGCTGACATTGAGTTGCGACTGGGCACTGCGCCTGGAGGTGCGTGACTGGTCGATGGCCTCCGCGGAGATATAGCCGTGGGACAGCAGGGCTTCCTGGCGCCTGAGGGTGTCGCCGCTTTGCTTGGCCAGCGCCTGGACCCGCTCGATTTCGGCATGTGCCGCCTCGGCGTTCAGGCGTTGGGCGGCGACCTGGCGTTCATTCAGGCCAATCTGCCGATCCAGTTCCACCAGCGAGGCCTTGGCCTCATCCAGCGCGGCCTGATAGGGGCGCGGATCGATGCGCATCAGCACATCGCCCTGATGGACCTGCTGGTTTTCCCGCACCGGCAGCTCGACGATACGTCCGCTGACCTGCGGAGTGACATTGACGGTGTCGGCATAGGCGTAGGCGTCGTCGGTGCGCGGTTGCGCATCCAGGCGGGCGATCACCCAGAGCAACAGGCCCAGGGCGGCGACGCAGAGGGCGCCGAGGAGCAGTCGACGAGGGTATGGTGGAGACGAGTGTGTTTGCATGGGGAAACGCCCGGGTTAGAAGAAGACCAGCCAGCTCAGCAGTGAAAAAAGCAGGGCCAGCAGCGGGTAGCTCAGCACCCATGGCCGCAGCCATGCGGTACGCTGCGTCTTGAGCAGCATGGCCCTGACCAGCAAGGTCAGCAGCACGCCGGCAATCGCGCAAAACAGCCAGTCCGGGAAATAGGCGCCGATCACGCTGATCGACGGCGCTTGCTTGCAGCCGGCCAGTGCCAGGCAGGCCAGTGCGCCGGCTGGCGTTCTGGCGCTGCGTGGCAGGCGTTTGTCCGGACGGGGGACGCAGGGGGGGCGGGTATTCATCACGGTCGAGGCTTCTGGTCAGATGGGCGAAATGGAGAGCGCCGCCGACGGCTTGTACCCGGATCGAAACGGGCGAGTGTTGCGCGGTCTTGCGTTAGCGATAGTCTAGAGATGGCGTCAGGGGTGAACATGATCTGTTCGGCCATATAATTGATCGGGAGTGCACTGTGATCGACCTTGGGTTCCTTTCGGCGGAGTCGACGCGCCAGTGAGTAATCAACAGCGTAGCATCAGCAGTGCGGTGATCATGGCCAAGGTCGGCGTTGAGCGCGGCCTGTCGAGCGTGGATTTTCTCGCAGGCTCCGGACTTGAGCCCGCGGACCTGGAAAACCCGACCCGTCTTGTTACCTTCGAGCAGGAGTTCCGGTTGATCCGCAACCTGCTCAAGCACTGCGGTGGCGCCAGTGGCCTGGGCCTGGAAGTGGGATTGCGCTACCGCTTTACTTCATTGGCCGCGCTGGGCTTTGCCCTGGTCAGCAGTTCCACGCTGCGCGATGCCTTTTCACTGATTCCGCATTACTCCGAGTTGAATGCCAGCCTGGTGCGGGTGATGGTTGACGCCTTGGCGACGGACCTGCGGATCGAATGCGAAGAGAGCGATATCCCCGCGGATCTGCTGCCGTTCATCGTCGAGCGCTCCTTTGCCGCCGGGTTGAGGATCGCCGGTGATCTGCTCGGACACACGGCGATACCCCGGGCCATCGAATTCAGCTTCGCCGAGCCGGCCGACGTGGCGCTCTATCAGCAGCTCACCGGTGTGCGCCCGCGCTTCAATGCGCCGAAAAGCGCCCTGGTCTTCAGTCAGGCCGACGCGGATATTCTCCTGGCCTTGGCCGATCCCCTGGCGCTGCATATCGCCCATGACCAGTGTCGCCGTGGTCTGCAGGTCGGGCCGCAGACCGGCGGGTTGGTCGGGCGGGTGCGCGAGCTGCTGGCCGCGCAGCCGGCCGCCCTGCCGGCCATGGGACAACTGGCCGCCACCCTGTGCATGTCGGTGCGGACCTTGCGGCGCCGCTTGCAGGAGGAGGGCGCGACTTATCTCGGCTTGTGCGATGAAGTCCGTGGGGCCATGGCCGAACGCTTGCTGACGGGCTCGCGCTTGCAGATCGAGCAGATCGCCGAGACATTGGGGTATTCCGAGTCCGCCAGCTTTATCCATGCGTTCAAGCGCAGGACGGGTGAATCGCCCCATGCCTTCCGACGGGCCCGCGCTCAGTTGCGATAATTCGGCGCCCGCTGGGCGCCTGCTGTCGTCTTTGCGGAGCAGCGCACTATAATTAATCCGTGTCGGTGTGGCTGTGGCGCGTACTCCATAGTCGCGCCCAAGGCTGAACAGTACGTCTGAAAACTCGACAGAGGGTTCTGCCATGAAAAACCATTCCTTGCAGCATTATTCCCACGACCTGGGCATGGCCGTGCACGACACATGGACCACCGCCCGGGTCAAATCCGCCCTGGCCATGGCGGACTCCACGCAAAGCCTGCATATCCATGTGAAAACCCATGCCGGTACGGTGACGTTGAGCGGTCGAGTATTGACCCATCGTCAGTGCGAACAGGTCATTGAGCGGGTCCGCGCGGTGCCTGGCGTGCTCGACATCGATGCCCGCGAGCTGTTGACCCATGTGTTTATGCCCGCCAGCTCGATGCAGGCGCCCGATGCCGAGGAGGCCAACGAATATCGGCCGCCATTGCCACGGCGCGAGGATGATCAATAACAGTCTGATACATCAGCGACAGGGTCGACGTTTGCCAGTCGGCCCTGCCTGGCTGTTTCCCGGTCGGTCGTGCTCACCATACGCTTGCTCTATCCTATAGGGGGGGATAGTATCCGGGCGAAATTTATTGAGACCCGGGACTCAAATCATGAGTGAGCACGAACATGACCATCCCCACGTCCACCAGAGCCATGCAGCGATCATCAAGCGTCTGAAACGTGCCGACGGCCATTTGCGCGGCATCATCAGCATGATTGAAGAGGGGCGTGAGTGCGTCGACATTGCCCAGCAACTGCATGCCGTGGAAAAAGCGGTGTGCCAGGCCAAGCGCACGCTTATCCAGGATCACATCGATCACTGCCTGGAAGACACCGTCTCGGCGTTGAACACGGGCGAGCGCGCACCGCTGGAAGCCTTTAAACAAATCACCAAATACCTCTAGGTTCTGACATGCCCAATTTCGCTGAACTCCTGCAACAGGGCGGTTCACACGCCTGGCTGTACTTCCCGAGCGCGATCCTGCTCGGCGCCCTGCATGGCCTGGAACCCGGTCATTCGAAAACCATGATGGCGGCGTTTATCGTGGCGATCCGTGGTTCGGTAAAACAGGCGGTATTGTTGGGCCTGGCCGCGACGCTGTCGCACACCGCGGTGGTGTGGTTGGTGGCCATCGGTGGCATGTACCTGGGCAAAGGCCTGGACGCCCAGACCACCGAGCCTTACTTTCAGCTCGCGTCCTCGGCGCTGATTATTCTGATTGCACTCTGGATGCTCTGGCGCACCTGGCGTGGCGAGCAGATGTTCAAGTTCGAGCAAGGCGATGATCACCCTCATGGCGAGCATGATCATGCTCATGACCATCATGATGAAACGCATCGGATCGATACCGGGCACGGCCGTGTCGAACTGTCGATTTTTGAACAGGGCATGCCGCCGCACTGGCGCTTGAAGACGCTGAGCGGGCATGCGTGGTCGGCTTCAGACGTGCGCCTGACGACTACCCGTCCAGATGGCAGCACGCAAACCTTTGCATTCATCGAGCGCGAAGGCTTCCTGGAGTCGACGGTCGATATCCCGGAACCTCATGAATTCAGCACTCGCCTGAGTCTCGGGCATGCCGGGCACTCCCATGATTACGACCTGGAATACCAGGAGCATGATCACGGGCATGCGCATTCCGAGCTGGAAGGCCTGGAGTTGTCGATTGACGGTTATCAGGACGCCCATGAACGGGCGCACGCCAATGATATCCGCAAGCGCTTCACCAACCGTGAGGTCACCACCGGGCAGGTCATCGTGTTCGGTCTGACCGGCGGCTTGATTCCCTGTCCGGCGGCGATCACGGTGTTGTTGCTGTGTCTTCAGGTCAAGGAGGTTGCGCTGGGCGGGATGCTGGTCCTGTGCTTCAGCATCGGCCTGGCGCTGACCCTGGTCACTGTGGGGGTAGCCGCGGCGATTGGCGCCCGGCAAGCCTCCAACCGCTGGCCTTGGCTGGGCAGCGTTGCGCGGCGGGCACCTTATCTGTCCAGCGTATTGATCATCGGTGTTGGCCTGTACGTGGGCATCCATGGTTGGATCGGCCTGAACGCCTGAGTGACGTTTGAGTATTTGAACTCAGCCGTTATTTTGCTCTGTTCCTGGCGGCACCCGGTGCCGCCACGTCATGGCCCATGCCGTCTGAAACCATGCGTCAATTGCCAGGATACTCAGCGATTACCTGCTCGGCGCCTGATTGGCTCTGGCCTATCACCTGATAGGCCTGTTTGCTTGGGCCACTGTCCATTCCTGGCGAACCCATGGGCATGCCGGGAACCGCGATTCCGACGAGGTTGGGGTGATTCTTCAGGTCGCGGATCTGCGCGGCTGGCACATGTCCTTCGACGAATTTACCGTCGATCACCGCGGTATGGCAGGAGGTCAGGCGCGGAGCGACGCCAAGGCGCTGTTTGACTTCACTCATATTCGGTTCGACATGGTCGCGAACGCTGAAACCATTGCTCTCAAGATGCTTGATCCAGGCCTTGCAGCAGCCGCAGTTTGGGTCGCGGTAGACGTCGATGAGTTCAGCCGCTTGTGCCGCTCCGGTCAGCAGCAAGGTGGTGAGCATGGCGATACGTAATCGGGTGTTCATGGGGTTCTCCCGTTCAAAAAACAGCACTTGCCGACAGTTGCAAACACGCTGCGGCTTTTTTCTGGTTCTGGCTTTATCCTCAACCTTTCCATAGTGGCAAGGTCAAGCCGACTTCCCAGACTCAAACTATCGAAACACGGCGTAGGCGCAAAGCGTTGCAGACCACCGATGCCGAACTTACGCTCATGGCCAGCGCGGCAATCAGTGGGGACAGCAGGTGACCGCTCAGCGGGTAGAGCAGGCCGGCAGCGAGGGGGATGCCCATGGCATTGTAGAGGAAGGCGAAAGTCAGGTTCTGGTGCATGTTTCGCACTGTGGCCAGCGACAGGCTGCGAGCCCGCAGGATGCCGAGCAGATCGCCCTTGACCAGGGTGACCTGGGCACTGTTCATCGCCACATCGGTGCCGGTGCCCATGGCGATACCCACGTCGGCGCGGGCCAGTGCGGGAGCATCGTTGATACCGTCTCCAGCCATCGCCACGCGGTGTCCGGCTTGTTGCAGCGCCGCGACCAGGCGCTCCTTGTCTTGCGGTTTGACCTCGCCATGCACCTCCTCGATACCCAGCTGGCGGGCTACAGAGCGTGCGGTGGTAAGGCCGTCGCCAGTCGCCATGATCACCCTGACGCCATCCGCCCGCAGACGCTCGACCGCCCGTTTCGAGGTCGGCTTGATGGGGTCGGCAACTGCCAGCAAACCCGCCAGGGCGCCATTGACCGTCAGGTACATGATGCTCGTGCCGTCGCCGCGTAGCTTCTCGGCCTGCGCGTGCAAGCGCTCGGTGGCGAAGCCAGCCTCCCGCATCAACAGCGTATTGCCCAGCTGCAGGTGGTGGCCTTCGACCACGCCGCTGACGCCAATACCGGAGGCGGACTCGAAGTGTTCAGTTGGGCTCAGTGTCAGGCCGATGGCGCGGGCTTGTTTGACGATCGCCTGGGCTAGTGGGTGCTCGCTGCCCTGATCGAGGCTCGCGGCCAGACGCAGCACTTCCTGCTGAGTAAACCCGGGTACGGCCTCAACGCTATGGAACGCGGGGCGACCTTCGGTGAGGGTGCCGGTTTTGTCGACGATCAGGATATCTATCTTGCGCAGGTTCTCGATGGCGGCGGCATCGCGAAACAACACACCGCTGCCCGCCGCCTTACCGGTGGCGACCATGACCGACATGGGTGTCGCCAGGCCAAGGGCACAGGGACAGGCGATGATCATGACCGCGACGGCATTGATCAGGCCGAACACCCAGCTTGGCTCGGGGCCCCACAGCCCCCAGCCGAGTAGCGTCAGCACGGCGATACTGATCACCACCATCACGAAGTAACCGGCAATCACATCGGCCAGACGTTGCATCGGCGCTTTTGAGCGTTGGGCCTGCACCACCAGTTGCACAATCTGTGCGAGCAGGGTGGCCGAGCCGATTTTCTGCGCCTGCATCACCAAGCTGCCGTGGCTGTTGAGGGTCGCGCCGATCAACGTGTCGCCCGGCCGCTTCATCATTGGTATCGGCTCGCCGGTGAGCATCGACTCGTCCACGGCGCTTTCGCCTTCGAGCACCTGGCCGTCGACCGGTACTTTTTCCCCCGGCCGCACCCGCAGCCGGTCGCCGCTGTGTACGTGGGTCAGGGGGATGTCTTGTTCCGTGCCGTCGGCATTGATCCGTCGGGCTGTTTTGGGGGCCAGTCCAAGCAGCGACTTGATGGCCGCCGAGGTTTGTGAGCGCGCCTTGAGTTCGAGCAGTTGGCCGAGCAGGGTCAGCGAGATGATCACGGCCGCCGCCTCGAAGTACACGCCGATGCGGCCCTCCATCATGAAGTGGCTGGGGAAGGCGCCGGGGGCCAGGGTGGCGACGACGCTGTAAAGGTAGGCCGCCGCGGTACCGAGGCTGATCAGTGTCCACATGTTCGGGCTGCGCTGAACCAGCGAACGCACACCGCGCCGATAAAACGGCCAGCCGGCCCACAGCACGACAGGGCTGGCCAGTCCGAACTCGAGCCAGTTTTGCGTGGCGCCGTGGAACAGCACCAGGGCATGGCCACCCATGGCCAGTAGGGTGACGATCACGGTCAATGGCAAGGTCCACCAGAAGCGCCGGGTGAAGTCCTTGAGTTCGGGGCTCTCTTCTTCCTCCGGTTCGGCAATCACCGGCTCCAGGGTCATACCGCACTTCGGGCAGCTGCCGGGGCCGATCTGGCGGATTTCCGGGTGCATGGGGCAGGTGTATTGCGTGGCCGCTGCTGGCGCCGCTGTTACGACCTGTGGGATTTCAGGCTGGGCCATTGGCTGGTGCCCATGATGGGATTCGGCGTTGTGCATGAGTTAATCCCTCTTCTCATCCTGAGTGGCGCCCGGGTTTTCTCCGTGATGACCGTGACCGCCGTGGTGGTGGTGGTGGTGGTGGCCGAAAAAATGCATCAGCGGGCACAACAGCAAAATCGTATAAGGCAGCAGGCCCAGCATATGGCCGTAGTGTTCCCTGGCCAGATAGAACAGCGCGATCACCAGCAGCATGCCTAGCGCTATGCCGGGTTTGCTTCTCCAGAAGGCAGGCGAGGTGTCGCTGGAGTGGCGAGCGTTCATCATGGTTCTGTACTCCTGACAGAGTGCTATCCAGTGGTCCTATGTTTGGCGGTTTCACCCAGGTCATGCCGACCAGGGCGAAATCGCCGTTGCAGCTACATCGCTATGCCCGGGATTACTTGCCCATGGGCATTTTCATCATGCTCGACTGTTGATCCATCATCTTCATCATCATGTTCATCATTCCCATGCCGCCGTTGTTACCGGACATGCCCATGCCGTTACAGTTTTGTTGCAGCATGCCCATGCCGTCTTTCATCGTCTTCATGCCTTCCTGCATGGCCGCTCTTCGCTCGGCGGGGGTCTTGGCGGCGACCATTTTGTCGCGTGCCGCCTGCATCTTTTGCATTTGTTCGGTCATGGCCTGGTTCTGCATGGGCATGCTTGTGTCGCTGGTTTGAGCCGGCGCGGTCGGCGTCTGTTCCGGCTGCGGCGTCTCGGCGGCCGAGGCGATGAGCGGGCTGCTCACAAGCAGGGCGGCAAGGATCAGTTTCAATGAGCTATGCATGGCAATCTCCAGAGGGTGAGGACAACACAGGTAAAAGCAAGCCGCGCCGGGTTGGCGCAGTTCGGGGTAGCGGCCGGAGTTCGGCGCGCTGAAAGTCGCTTTAATCGTTGAGGCGGACGAAAATCAGGCGGGCAGGCGGCTTGGCTGGTGCAAGGCGTCGTAGTACGAGAAAGGGAAAAACAGAGAGCGTGGCGGGGTACAACAGGAGCAACGCGGGGATCAGCAACAGCAACGTCCAACTGAACAAGTCGAACGCTTGAAGATGGGGCCAAGGACTCACGGCTATCGCCGTATCGGCACAGTGTTGCAGGCAACCAGAGGTATGGGCATCGTGGTCGGCGCCATTTTGAGCGGTGTTCAGCGAAGCATGGGTTATCGCCGGATTGTGCTCGGGAAGTACCAGGCAGCCCTGGCTCGCCGCCAAGCCAAAGGCCAACAGCCAGAGCACGATGGCCAGGCGTATGAACCTTGGTTGACGATGGCGAAACCAGTACATGACGCTTCCCCGGAATGGGTGAGGGGTTGTAGTTTTTTCAAACTACAGAACCTCGAAGTGCCGCGATTGATCTACATCAAAGTTTGCCGACGGGTGGCTCCGGTTCAAGCATTGGTAGCAGCACCACGACGTTTCTGTCGCTCGGACTCCAGCCAGATCACCAACCCCAGCAGGCTGCCACCCGCTACCAGTAAACTCACCAGCCAACCCAGGGTCTCGGCGATCTGAGTGAAAAACAGGGTGTAGAACTGGATGATAAAGAAAGTCGAGCCATAGCCCACCAACATGCCGAAACGCAAACGGATCCCCAGCGCCAGAATCCCCAGGCTGACCAGCGCCCAAAGCACGTTATACAGCACCAGTTCACCGGCATCGGCCAGGTGCCAGGGGCCATCGATCAGCTCGTAGCTGCCAAACAACGACAGCAGCCACAGGGACATTTCGCCGACAAACAGACCGCAGGAAATCCACACCTTGGCAAAGCCGCCATAACGCCCCAGCCACCCGGCCTCGCCGCGCAAATGCAGCACGCCCGCGGCGATCAACGCGACCGCCGCGCCGAGAAAGCGCAGCGGGTAATTCATGCCGAACCAGTAGGCGCCCCAGCCGGACTGATAGCCGCTGCGCCCGCCAAACCAGACAAAGAACAGCACGCTGCACAGGGTCAACAGCAAGACATTGTTCAGAACGTAACTGAGCACCAGCAGTATCAGCAGATCGACCAGCAGCAGCGCCGGCCAGTTGCCCGAGCCATCCGAATAGATCATGCCCAGCACAACACTGGTGCCGATCAAGGCAAAGCCGCCGAGCAACTCAAGGGTGCCGCCCAACAGTTTCAGCTGTTTGCCGATCAGCCAGCGCCCGCCAACCAACAGCCCCAGCGTTACCAGCGCCAGGCTGACGGCCAGTTTTGGCAAGGTGAACTCCAGGTGTTCGCGCAAAAACAGCAGCAACCCCGCCGCCAGGCTGATCGCGCCAAAGGTCAGGAACCAGCGCCCCAGCGAGCGCCAGTCCCAGCGCGTCAGCACATAGCGCTCGCCAATCCGTGTGTGTGCGTTGATATCGATCTGGCCGTCTCGCAGCCATTGATCCAGTGCGTTGTGCACCTGTTGATTACGCTGATCCGGGCTCATTGTGAGGCTCCCTTGGCGCGCAGGGCCATGCGCTCGAACGACCAGCCCAGTAACAGGCCGATGAGCCCGGCCACGGCAAAAAACGTTGCGATGCCCAGGCGGTCCCAGGAGTACTCATAAAAGCGGGTGTACAGGTTGATGCCCAGGAACACCACGGCGAACCCGGTAAAGCTCGGATGCTTGAAGCGCGCGCCGACCACCAGTTGCCCGATGGCCACCAGGGTAAACAGCCAGGTCCATAGGCGCGGATCGCGGCCCAGATCATCCAGGCTGAGAAACCAGAGGGAGCAATTGAGGTAGAGCAGCCCGAAGATCACATACAGCCGGCCAAACCCGCAGAAGCGGCGCAATGCACGCTCCTCGGCGAGTTGGTGACATAAACCCAATACCGCCGCCAGCGCGGCAATGACCGCCATCGAGCGTGGGTCCTGGATGTCGAAAAAATAACCGCCGTGCCCGATGTACCGGCCCCAGGCGCCCAGCCCATGGAATGCGCACAGCAGGCCCAGGAGAAGCGGCCAGCGCAAACGATAACGGTAGGCGGTGAGAACACTCAGCAGCGCCGTGACCAACAGCGCAAGCGGCACATTGCCAAACTCGCCTTCGTAATTATTTGAGGAGCCCAGCAACAGGCTGGCGCCGATCAGGATCAGGCCGATGGTCAGGATCGCCACACCGGTGACTGGCGCGCGCTGGGCCGGATCGCGGGCCATGCGTACACCGACGAACCACAAGCCGGCCCCGGCGCAGAGGAACAGCACGGCGCCGACCATCACCGACTGGCTGAACAGGCTCAAGCCCCCCAGCACCGCCATGCCGATCAGCAGGACCGCACCGATTCCCAGCCATTGCAGCACGCTGGACAACAGCTGGCCCGGTTGCTCGTACGGCGCACTCAGGCGCTTGCGGGCTTCGGTATCGATCAGGCCACGGTGATGCCAATCGGCGATTTCGTGAACCAGCAGCTGCTTTGTCGTTTTTCTCATGGTGTCCAGCGATCCGTGATGTGAAAAATCCAATGGCCTACAGAACATTAGTGTCATTCTCAACACGCGGCGTCACATTTTGAAAGCCAAAGTCTTGTCAGGCTCCGCGCGGCGGCCTTTGCGCAGCGCGACACGATCAGCCTTGCACATGGCACCTGACCCGCTGCACCTCCTCTCCCAGCAAGGCCTGGGGTTTCTCGCAGCCGGTCGTGCACAGGCTGCAGCGTTCACGAAAGAAACAGCCCTCTGGAAGGCGCCGGTTTCCCGGCAGTTCGGTCGGCGCCGCCACCTGTTCCGCATGCAGGGGCACGCCGAGGCGCGGCACCGCTTCGAGCAGCAGGCGGGTGTAAGGATGACGTGGCTGCTCCAGCACCTGGGCGGCGCTGCCCAGCTCGACGATCTGCCCCAGGTACATCACTGCGACCCGGTCAGCCATATGTCGCACGACCGATACGTTGTGAGAAATCAGGATGTAGGTCAGGTTACGCGCGCGTTGCAGCTCCGCGAGCAGATTGAGGATTTGCGCCTGCACCGAGATATCCAGCGCCGAGGTCGGTTCGTCGAGGACAATGATGTCCGGGTCGGACGACAGGGCGCGGGCAATCGCGATCCGCTGGCGCTGGCCACCGGAGAACTGATGGGGGAAACGGTCCAGGTACTCCGGGCGTATGCCGACCTGGGCGGCGACCCTGGCGGCGATATCACGCATTTGCGCACGCGGAGCATGACCCCGGGCGTACAGCGGTTCGGTGATGATCTTCCAGATCGGCAGGCGCGGATCAAGGGAGGATTGCGGATCCTGGAACACGATCTGCACATTGCTGCTGGCCTGGCCGTCGGTGCGTGCGGCCCAGTTCAGTGCGCCGCTGCTCGGTGTCAGCAAGCCCATCAATAGTTGGGCCAGGGTACTTTTACCGCAGCCCGATTCTCCAACGATGCCCAGGGTTTCGCCGGCCCGGACCTGTAGGTCGATGCCATTCAGCGCATGGGCGTAACCCCGGGGCCGGCCCAGCCAGTCATTGCTCACCGGGAAACGTACGTGCACATCGTCCAGCCGGAGAATCTCGGGCGCCATGTCGGTCACGGCGCGAAGCACAGCACTGTTCATCAAGAAAGCTCCTTGACCGGTAACCAGCACGCGCTTTTACGCAGCTCATTACCGTTGATGGGGTTGAGGCTCGGGCGCTGGGCACAGATCGGCATGCTCTGTGAGCAGCGTTGCGCGAAGGTGCAGCCCAGGGGCAGGGCGGCCAGGTTCGGCACTTGCCCGGGGATGGTCATCAACGGTTGGCCTGGCTCGACCATTTCGGGCAGGCCGCTGAGCAATCCCTGGGTGTAAGGGTGCTGAGGATTAGCCATCACCTCGGCGGTACAGCCCTGCTCGACCACGGCCCCGGTGTACATCACGTAAACTCGATCACAGAACTGCGACACCAGCGCCATGTCGTGGGTGATCAGCAAAATGGCGGTGCCTTTCTGCCGGGCCTTTTCCCGGAGCAGCAACAGCACCTGACGTTGTACGGTGACGTCGAGGGCGGTGGTCGGTTCGTCGGCAATCAGCAGTTGCGGTTCGCAGGAGAACGCCAGGGCGATCATCACCCGCTGGCGCATGCCGCCGGACAGTTCGAACGGATAGCTGTCCAAGACTTGTTCGGGGCTGGCGATATGCATGTCATGCAGCAGCGCGATGGCCTTGAGGCGGGCCTCGGCGGCGCTGATTTTCTGGTGATGGATGATCACGTCGAGCATTTGTCGGCCGATGCGCCGGGTCGGGTTCAGCGCGGTCATCGGTTCCTGGAAAATCATCGCGGCATCGCGGCCGCGGATCTGCAGCAGCTCCTTTTCGGACGCGGCCAGCATGTCGCGATCGAGCATCCTCAGGCTGCCGGCGGTGATGCGATAGCTGCGCTCGGGCAGCAGGCGCATGCTCAGCATCGCGGTGACCGACTTGCCCGAGCCGGACTCGCCGACCACGCCGACGATCTCGCCGGGATTGACCTGCAGCGAGACGCCGTTCAACGCCTTGACGTTGTTCTTGTACGCCGGGAATTCCAGGCTCAGGTTGTCGATGGCCAATACGGGAGTGGCGGTGTGCATGGTCATTTCCCCTGTTGCCGTGGGTCGAGCAGATCGCGCACGCCATCGCCCAGCAGATTGAAACCGGTGGCGGTGATCAGGATCGCCAGGCCGGGAAAGGTCGAATACCACCAGTTGTCCAGAATGTAGTTGCGTCCGGTGGCGACCATCGCGCCCCATTCGGCGGTCGGCTGCTGTGCGCCCAGACCGATAAAACCCAGGGCCGAGGCCATGAGAATGGCGCTGCCGATATCCAGGCTCAGTTGCACCAGCAACGGCGGCATGGCGTTGCGCGCCACGTGCCAGTGGACCATGTGCCAACGCCCGGCGCCAAAGGTCTGCGCGGCCTTGACGTAGCCCATCTGGCGGATGCTCAGGGCCTGGCCGCGGGCCAGCCGCACATAGGACGGAATCCGCACCAGGGTGATCGCCAGCATGGCGTTGAACAGGCTGGCGCCCAACGCGGCGGCCAGGGCCATGATCAGCACCAGGGACGGCACCGACAGCATGATGTCCATCAGGCGCATGATCAGCGCGTCGAAACGCCCGCCAATCACTCCGGAAAAACAGCCCAGCAAACCACCGATAAAACAGGAGGCAAAGGCCACGAACAAGCCGACACCCACCGATTGCTGGCTGCCGAACAGGACGCGGCTGAACAGGTCCCGGCCGACCTCATCGGTGCCGAACCAATGTTCGGCGGACGGCGGCATCAGGCGCGCGCCGAGGTCCAGCGCATTGGGATCATGGCTGGCCAGCCAGGGGGCGAAGAGCATGCACAGCAAGACGATAAAGCTGATCGCCAGACCGGCCATGGTCAGCGGGCTGCGGCGGATCTGATAGGCCAGGTAGGCGAGTTTTTCGCCCCAGCGCGGGCCGCGCGCGGCTGTCAGGGTCACGGACATTTCAATTCACCTCGCCGATGCGTGGGTCGATCACGCGGTACAAAAGATCGATGGCCATGTTCAGCAGTACATAGATGAACGACACCAGGATCGCGAAGCCCATCACCGCCGGGAAGTCCAACGACTGGATCGACTTGACCACATAGGCGCCCATGCCGGGCCAGGCAAACACGGTTTCGGTCAGGACGGCGCCATACAACAGGTCACCCAGGGTCAGCCCGAGCACGGTCACCGAAGGGATCAGGGCGTTGGGCAGGGCATGGCGCAGGATCACCGTCCAGCGCGACAGGCCATAGGCACGGGCGGTGCGGATATAGTCCTCGGCCAGTTGTTCGAGCATCGCCGAGCGAATCTGCCGGGCGACCACGCCGAGGGTGACGAAACCCAGGGTCGCGGCCGGCAGAATCAGGTGTTGCAGCACATCGAGAAACAGCCCGCCGTCACCGGCAAGCAGTGCGTCGATCAGGTAGAAACCGCTGAAGGTCGGTGGTGGCGCCAGTCCCTCGGACAAGCGGCCGCCACCGGGCAACCAGCCCAACTGGCCGTAGAACAGCACAATCGCCCCGAGCCCGAGCCAGAACGCCGGGGTGGAAATGCCGGTGACCGCGAGCGTGCGGGCGATCTGGTCGATGGCGCGGTTGTGATAGACCGCCGACAGCACCCCCAGCGGCACACCCACCAGGATCGCCAGCAACAGCGCCACCAGGGCCAGTTCCAGGGTGGCCGGGAAGAATGCCTGCAGGTCTTCGAGCACCGGACGGTTGGTGCGGATCGAGGTACCCAGGTCACCCTGCAGCAGGTCCAGCAGGTAACGGCCGTATTGTTGATACAGCGGCAGGTCCAGGCCCAACTGGTGCCGGATGCCCGCCACCAGGGCATCGCTGGCGCGGTCGCCGGCGATCAGTCGGGCCGGGTCCCCAGGGATCAGGTGGGAAATTGCAAAGGTAATCAGCGAAACGCCGAACACGACCAATACCAGGCCGAGCAGGCGCTTGCGCAACAGAGTCAGGAAGGCCATTTGGCACCTCAGTCACAGCAACGACGAGAATCAGACGCCGCGCCGACCGTGAACGGCCGGCGCGGGGGAGCAGGTTTACTTGCTCATGCTGCCCAGGTTGAAGACCTGTTCGAGCATCGGGTTGAACGCGTAGCCTTTGACCGCATCACGCATCGGCAAGGTGTAGCTCTTCTGATAGAGGTAGGCGTAGACGCTGTCCTTGAGCACACTTTTCTGGGCGCTCTGGTACAGCTCGACGCGCTTGGCGGTGTCGCTGGTGGCGGCCGCCTCGCGGATCAGCTTGTCGACTTCGGGGTTGCTGTAGAACGAACGGTTGCCTTGCAGGCCCTGCATCTTCGAGTCGAACCAGAAGTTCATGAACATGTAGGGGTCGGCAAAGTCCGGGCTCCAGGCACCCGAGGCAATGTCGTAATCGGCCTGGCCGACACGTTCACGCAAGGTTGCGTTGGCGAGTTTTTCCATCTTCAGGTTGATGCCCAGTGGCGCCAGTGCGGCTTGCAGCGTCAGGCCAATCGGCTCCCAGTTGGGATCCTTGTCCGAGTACATATAGCTGAGGCTGGTGATTTTCTGCGGATCCTTGGCCAGGCTCGCCTTGGCGGCGCCGAGGTCCTGTTTCATCGGCGGCAACGAGCTGTCGTAGGCCCACATGCCGTCCGGGATCGGCCCGTTCATCAGCTTGGCCTTGTCCTTGAGAATGCCTTTGACAATGCCGTTGTAGTCGACGGCTTCGGTAATCGCCCGACGCGCATCGACACTGGCCAGCGGACCCTTCTTGTTGTTCAGGTACAGGTAGGTCACCCGCAGCGACGGGAACTCCCGGACCACCACGCCGGATTTCTTGGCGAGCACGCCGAGCTGGTCTTCGGGCATGTCTTCGATGATGTCCAGGTCACCGTGTTCCAGTTGCAGGCGGCGCACGGAAGGCTCGGCGATGATCTTGACGATCACGCTTTTCAGCGCCGGCTTGGGTCCGGCGTAGTAGCTGTTCGGCTCCAGGGTCAACGACTGGCCTTTCTGCCAGGTGCTCAGGCGGAAGGGGCCGGAGCCGGCGGTGTGGCTGGACAGCCAGGCATTGACGTCAGCTGTCTTGGTCGCCACATCCGGGTTGATGATCGAGGCGCCGTTATGGGCCAGGGTAAACAGGAACGGTGCAAACGGCGTCTTCAGGGTGAAGCGGATGGTCTGCGGATCGACCACGGCTACCACCATGTCCTCGGGGAAGGCACCGGAGGGTCCCTGTTTGAGGGTCATCAGGCGATCGAAGGAAAACTTCACCGCAGCGGCATCCACTGGGGCGCCGTCATCGAACTTGTTGCCGGCTTTGATCTTGAATTCCCAGACCAGGTTGTCCGGGGAAACGCTCCAGCTTTCGGCCAGGTCGCCCTGGACTTCGGTGCTGCTTTTATCGCCGTCGACCTTGTAACCGACCAGGCGTTGATACGACGGATAGGTGATGGTCCAGTCGTTGTTGTCAAAGGTCACGGCCGGGTCGAGAGTCTGCGGATCGGCCGGTTTGCCGATCACCAGGGTGTCTTTGGGGACCGCCGCCGTCGCGGCCTGCCAGGCGCCGAGGCTCAAGGCGCTGCACAGGACGCTCAGCAGCAGTTTGCCAGTGCCGGGAAAGGATTTGCGGGTCACGGTGTTCGTTGGGTTCATGCCGGTTTCCTTGATCATTCGATGTATGGAAGTTCGTCAGGTTTTTTATAAAAGCTATAACCGGGCAGTTGCAGGTGAGGCCTGAATAACGCTGTTTTATTGTGGTTATCAGCCGCACCGAGGGTGGGCTGTGCTGTGTTGCTTGCGAAACTCTGTGGTTTCGTCAGTGCTGGCGTTGCGCTTTGATTGGCTTTTTCAGAGGGCTGACTCCTCCTCCAGCAGGGGGTAATCGTCGGCATTCGCTAGTTCGTAATGCCACCATTCGGTATCGATCGCCTCGAATCCGGCGCCGAGCATGATCCCCAGCAACAGCAGGCGATTGCGCTGCACGTCGTCGGGCAGGTCGGGGTAGAACTGATGGGAGCGCTCCTCCATGGCGTCGAAGGCGGTGCCCATATCCAGCGGCTCGCCGTCGCTGCCCACCAGGGTCAGATCCACCGCCACGCCACGGCTGTGATGGGAGCCCAGGTGCGGGTCACGCACGTAGTCGTTGTTCGGCAAGGCTTCCCATAACAGGTGCTGGGCGTAGGGCGGGCGGTAGGCGTCGTAGATACGCAGGGTCAATCCGGCCTGGCGTGCCAGTTGGCTGGCCTTGTTCAAACAGTCGGCGGCTTGCCGATGCAGCAGGCAACGGGCGGTCGGGTAGATCACTCTTCCAGCCAGGTTGTCGGCGCTGGCGTAGATCAGGTCGATTTGCACCTGATAACGCTGGGCATCGATCTCTACAAGGGGGCTGTTGTTCACACAAACACTCCAGTTGGGCTTCGCAGAGGCGGTGGGTCAGCCTTCGAACTGGCCGAAGGCTTTTTGCAATTGGCGGTTCTTGGCCAGACGTTCATCAAGACGCTCGCCGTATTTCTCGGCAACGGCCGAGACCACCAGGTTCAGCAGGCAGGCCAAGGGCGCGGGGGAGTCCCAGAACTGCCCGACATCGGTTTTCAGTTGCAACAGATCCAGCGGGTAATCCCGCGCCCACGGACATTGCAGGTCGGTGATCAGCGCCAGTGGCAGGTTGTTGTCGGTGGCCGCGTCGCAGAAGGTCTGGGTCACGCTGGAATAGGCGCGGAAGTCGGCAATGATCGCGTAGGGATTGGCGAAGCCGGAGTTCAGGGTTTCCGCGTAGATGCCTGAGAGGCCGTCGACGTAGTAGACCTTGGGGCGAATGTATTCGAGGTGACTATGGAAGGCGGTGAGAATCCCGCGGGTCGACTGGATCCCGAGAATGAATACCGCATCGGCTTCATGGATACGTTGCACGATCTTGCCAAAGGCCTCGCTGCGCGCCAGGCCATAGGCGTGCTGGATGGCCTCGATTTCGCGAGCCATCGAGCGGTCGAGCGCGTCGTCCTGGTTGGTTTCGGTGCGAAAGGCGGCAATCCGGTCGGTGATCAGCCACGAGCTCGGCGTTTCGCCGCGCAGGCTTTTTTTCACTTCATCGAGGTTGCGGTAACCCAGAGAGCGCAAGAAGCGCCCGACCGAAATCCCGGTGGTGGAAGCTTGCTGCGCGATGCTGTCGGCTGACTCGAACGGCAGCTGTTGCGGATTACCCAGCAGATAGCTGGCAATGCGCTTGCCGGTGGGGGTCAGGCTGGAGAACTGTTGCTCCAGTAACAGAAGAAAGCTGTTCTTTTCCATGGGCATATCGGCGCGCCGAGATCAGTGATTGTTATATAGATGTCATTTTGTTTCTTGGTGTTATAAACATAACACCGGCTTTCACGGTAACACAATGCCTTTTTCAGCGATGCCGTACCGCGCGCTCCGCGGCACAGCCGGGTTTCTTGATTAACGTCAACGGCAGGTACTGGCGGGCGCTGTAGCCTCGTAGCAGGCCGATGACCCACGCAAGCCGCCCCGAGGCCAGGGCCATGGACTGACCCCCTCTCGCTTGCCGTCGAAATCAAGGCCCCCATGATCTATCCGCTGCTGCTCACCCTGCATCTGTTTGCCGCGCTGGTGTTTATCGGCACGGTGTTCTTCGAGGTGCTGTTCCTGGAGAGCATTCGCCGGCAACTACCCGCGCGGGTCATGCTGCTGGTCGAGCAGGGCATCGGGCGGCGCGCCCGGACGTTGATCCCCTGGGTTCTGCTGGTGTTGTTCGGTGCCGGGCTGGGCATGGTCTGGTTGCGCTATCTACCGGCCCTCGCGGCACCACTGGCGTCCTCATTCGGCACCTTGCTGGCCTTGAAAATGCTGCTCGCCGCCAGTGTGCTCGGGCATTTCCTGGTGGCCATGTTCCTGTTCAAAAGTGAACGCATGAATGGCCGCTACCTGCACTTCATTCATTACAGCTTGTTCGGCCATATGGTGTTGATCGTGCTGTTGGCCAAGGGCATGTTTTACCTGAGCTGGTGAGTCGGACGGGTGGTTGTGCGCGGGCGCCGACCCGCTTGATGCAAATCAAGGAGCCCCGGGCGCCAACACCGGACACTGCAGATCTGCAGCCCGTCTCGGAGTCCTGTCATGTTCGATTTACTTTATCCGCGCGGCGAACGACCGGTTCGACGCGACCAAGGTGTTCTCGACCTCAACCGTCATGCCGACACCGACAAATTTCATACCGGTATCGGCTCCCTGGATTTGCTGCGGGCCTTGCGCATCAGCCGCCAGAAGTGCCGCCCACTGTCCCTGGCCGTGCAGCTTCTCGCCCTGGGTGAGCAACGTGGTCGCAGCGAAGCGTATCTGCAGCGATTGGAGCGCGAGATCGATCTGGTCGCTTGCCACCTGGGCACGCAGCAACGGGTCGAGCAATTCCACCTGGGAGGTGCCACACCGGACGCGGAAGCCTTGCAGCGGCTGATGAGCCAGTTGCGCAAGCGCTTCAACTTTCTCCAGCACGATGGCAGCGACTGCCGCGTTGAAGTCGATCTGCACCACACCGACTGGGCGACCATGGGTTTGCTGCGCGAGCAGGGCTTCAACCAGGTCAGCATCGGTGTGCCGGATATCGGCACGGACAGCGAACTGTCGGTGGCCTGCTACCAGAACCCGGCGCCGATCCATTCGCTGATCGACGCGGCCCGGACTTTTGGCTATCGCTCGGTCAATGTCGACCTGGGTTATGGTCACGCCTGGCAGACCCCGTCGAGCTTCGCGCTGAAACTGGCGACCCTGATCAAGCTGGAGCCCGACCGCCTGCTGGTCTTCGACTACGCCCAGCCGCCGTGGCGTTACCGGCGCGAGAGCGAATACCGCAGAGCCGCGAGCAGCTCGCTGGACAAGGCGGCGATGCGACGGATCTGCTTCGAGCAGTTGCTGGCGGCGGGTTACCAGTACATTGGCCTGGGGCAGTTCGTCAGGTCCGACGATGATCTGCTGATGGCCCAGGAGCGCGGCCGGCTGCGCCGCAACTGCCTGGGGTTTACCTGCCACGGCTATTGCGACCATGTCGGTTTCGGCCTGGGCGCCATCAGTCAGCTCGACGAACTGTCGGTGCAAAACAGCGAAGCGCTTTCCGACTATCTGCAGCAACTGGACGCGGGCCAGTTGGCCAGCTGTCGTGGCTGGCGCTGCGAAGCCGGCGATCAGATCCGGCAACGGGTCAGGGAGCACCTGGAATGTGACCTGGAACTGGATATCCTGGCCATCGAAAGCCGCTATGGCGTGATTTTTCGTCAGTACTTTTCTGCGGTCTGGCCACGCCTTGAGCACATGGCCCGCGGCGGGCTGGTGGAGTTGTCGGAGCGTTTCATCAGCATTCTTCCTGCCGGTCGGTGCGAGGTGGATGCGATCTGCCAGCTGTTCGACGCGGATGTAAACCGCCCGGCGTACTCACCCCATCACGAGTTTGTCGAACATGATGCCTACCTTTGATTTCAATCGGGCCCTGGTCGAGAAATATGATCGCCCGGGGCCGCGCTATACCTCTTACCCCACCGCGCCGCAGTTCCATCAAGCCTTTGCCGTGGACGATTATCAGCAAGCGGTGCGGGCCAGCAACCAGGCCGCGATCCCCAAGTCGCTTTCGGCCTATATCCATATTCCGTTTTGCCAGAGCCTTTGTTACTACTGCGCCTGCAACAAGATCATCACCCGCAAGACCCATCGCGCGGTTGAATACCTGGGTTACCTCAAGCGCGAAATCCTTATGCAGGGCGCCTTGTTCGAGCCTGGCCGCAAACTCACGCAGTTGCACCTGGGCGGTGGCACGCCGACCTATCTGAGCGGCGAGCAGTTGGCCGAACTGATGGCCTGTCTGCATCTGGCCTTTGATCTGGATGACAGCGACGACCATGAGTTTTCCATCGAGGTCGATCCGCGCACCATCGATACCGAACAGATTCATGTATTACGGCGGTTGGGCTTCAATCGCCTGAGCTTTGGCGTGCAGGACTTCGACCCGGCGGTCCAGGCGGCGGTCAACCGCCAGCAGAGCGAAGCGCAGATCTACGCGCTGGTCGAGGCGGCGCGCCAGGCGCGTTTCAAGTCGATCAGCGTCGACCTGATCTACGGCCTGCCGCTGCAAACGGTGCAGAGCTTCGATGTGACTCTGGGCAAGATCATCGCTCTGCGCCCGGATCGGATCGCCGCCTACAGCTACGCGCATCTGCCCGAGCGGGTCCGCGCGCAGCGCTTGATTCGCCCGGCGGACATGCCGCCGCCCGAGCGCAAGCTGGAATTGCTCGAACTGACCATCCGCCGGCTGACCGAGGCCGGTTATGTGTATATCGGCATGGACCATTTCGCCTTGCCGGACGACGAGCTGGCGCTGGCCCGGGCCAACGGCACCTTGCACCGCAACTTCCAGGGCTACTCGACCCACGCCGACTGCGATCTGATCGGTCTCGGGGTGTCGGCCATCGGCAAGGTCGGCGACAGCTACAGCCAGAGCGTCAAGGCGCTTTCGCAGTACTACGCGCGGCTCGATCAAGGCTTGTTACCGGTGCATCGCGGTTACCGCCTGAATGCCGACGACCTGTTGCGCCGCGACGTGATCAACGACCTGATGTGCCATGGGCGCATTGACTTCGGCAAGATCGAGGTCGCCCATGGTATTCGTTTCACGCACTACTTCGCCGAGTCCCTGGGGCAACTGCAGGAGCAGGTGCGCGACCGTCTGCTGGAGATCGGCGCCGACGGCCTGCAACTGTTGCCCCAGGGACAGCTGATGATGCGCAGCACCGCCATGGCCTTTGATGCCTACCTCGGGGCCGGGCAGAAAGGCCTGTTCTCCCGGACCGTTTGAGGCACCACCGCGGCAGGGCGATGTTCGCTTGACGGCGATCAAGATTGCCAGCCAGGTCACTTGCCAGGTTGTCGCAAGGCGCCTTAGCGTGGGCCTCGAACCCGCTGTCGAATCAGGTAACCCCATGGACCCCAGGCAAGCTTGCGAACCCTTCTACCAACCGCTGAACAATGAGCAGACACTGTTCGAACAGGCCTGGCGGCATGGCCTGCCGGTGCTGATCAAGGGCCCCACGGGCTGCGGCAAGACGCGCTTCGTCCAGCACATGGCGCACCAGCTGAAACTGCCGCTGTACACCGTGGCCTGCCATGACGATCTGAGCGCCGCCGACCTGATCGGCCGTCACCTGATCGGCGCCCAGGGCACCTGGTGGCAGGACGGGCCGTTGACCCGGGCGGTGCGCGAAGGCGGAATCTGTTACCTCGACGAAGTGGTCGAGGCCCGCCAGGACACGGTGGTGGTCCTGCATCCGCTGGCCGATGGTCGCCGTGAACTGTTCCTCGAACGCACCGGGGAAGTCCTGCAGGCACCGCCGTCCTTCATGTTGGTGGTGTCCTATAACCCTGGTTACCAGAACCTGCTCAAGGGTATGAAGCCCAGCACCCGCCAGCGGTTCGTGGCGATGCGTTTCGACTATCCGCCGGCGGCCGAAGAAGAGCGTATCGTGCGCCGCGAGGCACAGGTCGATGGCGCCCTGGCGAGCCAGGTAGTCCGGCTCGGACAGGCCCTGCGCCGGCTGGAGCAGCATGACCTGGAAGAGGTGGCCTCGACCCGCCTGCTGATTTTCACCGCGCGCATGATCGGTGCCGGCATGAGCCCGCGCGAGGCCTGCCTGGCCTGCCTCGCCGAGCCGCTGAGCGATGACCCGGCGACGGTGGCCGCGTTGATGGACGTGGTCGATGTCCACTTCGCTTGAGGTCGCCGCTCCCCCGCGTCGCCATTTGCCGGGGGACCTGGCGATGTGGTTTTTCATCCTCGCCGAACTCTCGGTATTTGCTGTGCTGATCCTGGTGTTTGCCGTGACCCAGGTGCTCAAGCCCCAATTGTTCGCCGCCGGCCGTCAACTGCTCGATACCTCCACCGGGCTGGCGATGACCCTGAGCCTGCTCGTGCTGTTGCTGGCAGTGGCCAAGGCCTGGCTGATCACCGAAGGTTTCATGGAACTGCGGCATGCGCCGCGACTCTGGCGCCGCCTGCTGCTGGGCTGGCCCCTGGTGGTGGCATTGCTGCTGGGTGTGAGCCTGAGCCTGCGTGGCTAATACCTGAGTAAAACCATTGGAGATTCTTGATTGCCATCAAGCGGTTTTCCAACCCTTGCTTCCTAGAATGGACAGGCCAAGCAAAGAGGAAGCGACCATGTCAGAGACCTTCACCAAGGGCATGGCCAGGAATATCTATTTCGGGGGAAGCGTGTTCTTTTTCCTGATCTTCCTGGCCTTGACCTATCACTCAGAGCAGACCTTTCCCGTTCGCAGCAATGAAGCGCAATTAAGCGACTCGGTGCTGCGCGGCAAGTTGGTCTGGGAGCAAAACAACTGTGTCGGTTGCCACACGCTACTGGGGGAGGGCGCCTATTTCGCGCCGGAACTGGGCAACGTGTTCCAGCGCCGCGGCGGCGAGGCGGGCTTCAAGCCCTTCCTGCAAGCCTGGATGAAGATGCAGCCCCTGGGAGTGCCCGGACGCCGGGCGATGCCGCAATTCAACCTGAGTACGCAGGAAGTCGACGACATCGCCGAGTTCCTCAAGTGGAGCTCGAAAATCAATACCAATGGCTGGCCGCCAAACAAGGAGGGCTAAGAGATGAGTGTTGCCAATCCCCATCTGAAATTCGCCTCGCAAGCCGTGGCCAAACCGTACTTCGTGTTCGCCCTGATACTGTTTCTCGGGCAGATACTGTTCGGTTTGATCATGGGCCTGCAATACGTGGTGGGGGACTTCCTGTTCCCGACCATTCCCTTCAACGTATCGCGGATAGTGCACACCAACCTGTTGATCGTCTGGCTGCTGTTCGGCTTCATGGGTGCCGCGTACTACCTGATCCCGGAAGAGTCCGACCGTGAACTGTACAGCCCGAAGCTGGCAATCGTCCTGTTCTGGGTGTTCGCCGCCGCCGCCGTGCTGACGATCCTCGGCTACCTGCTGGTACCTTACGCGGGGCTGGCCAGGCTGACCCACAACGAGCTGTTGCCGACCATGGGCCGGGTCTATCTGGAGCAACCGACCATCACCAAGATGGGCATCGTGGTGGTGTGCCTGGGTTTTCTCTACAACATCGGCATGACGATGCTCAAAGGCCGCAAGACCACGGTCAGCGTGGTGATGATGACCGGGCTGGTGCTGCTCGCGGTGTTCTTCCTGTTCTCCTTCTACAACCCCGGCAACCTGGTCCGCGACAAGTTCTACTGGTGGTGGGTGGTGCATCTCTGGGTGGAAGGCGTGTGGGAGCTGATCATGGGTTCGATGCTGGCCTTCGTGCTGATCAAGATCACCGGGGTCGACCGCGAAGTGGTCGAGAAATGGCTCTATGTGATTATCGCCATGGCGCTGATCACCGGGATCATCGGCACCGGCCACCACTACTTCTGGATCGGTGGGCCGGAGGTCTGGCTGTGGGTCGGTTCGATCTTCTCGGCGATGGAGCCGCTACCGTTCCTGGCCATGGTGATCTTCGCCTTCAGCATGGTGAAGAACCGTCGGCGGCAACACCCGAACCGCGCCGCCACGCTGTGGGCCAAGGGCACCACGGTGACCGCGTTTTTCGGCGCCGGCGTCTGGGGCTTCCTGCATACCCTGGCCCCGGTCAACTACTACACCCACGGCACGCAGTTGACCAACGCCCACGCCCACCTGTCATTCTACGGGGCCTACGCGATGATCGTGATGACCCTGATCAGCTACGCCATGCCACGCTTGCGCGGGCTCGGTGAAGCCGCCGACGAGCGCGCGCAGAACCTGGAGATCTGGGGCTTCTGGTTGATGACCCTGTCGATGGTGATGATCACGCTGCTGCTTACCGCCGCGGGCGTCGTGCAGATCTATCTGCAACGCTGGCAGCCCGACGGCATCGCCTTGCCGTTCATGGCGACGATGGAGCACCTGACCACGTTGTTCTGGGCCCGTCTGGCCAGCGGAGTGGGCTTCCTGGCGGGGCTGCTCTGCTACCTCTTGAGCTTCCGCCAGCGCGGCCGTGCCGCCTTGCGCGCGCCGGCGGTCGTGGTTCCTTCCTGAGGCGTTGCGACATCTGGGAAAGGTCGGCCCGGCTGTGATAGCGGGCCGTTTTTGGTTCTCGAACAAGGTGGGCTCCATGGCTTTTACCCTTGAACTGGAAGAGTGGGTCGGCAGTGTCTGGCATCGCTTTATCACTCGCCGCGCCAGCGTCGATTTTCCCGAGGCGCGGGTCGAACTGGCCCAGCGGCAACGTGGCCTGGCGCTGTTGTTTCGCGCCATGGGCGGGGCCGGCCGGGGCCTGGAGACGGTCTGCGAGCGCGATCTGCTGCTGCGCCGCAGCCTGTTGCAGCAGATCGCCGGGACCTGCCGGCAAGTACCGCTGGCCTGCTGCGACGCCGATAATCTGCGCCTGCCGGCGAGCCTCGCGGTGTTTCCCGAGGCCAGCTTGAATGAGGAGCTCTATCGCTGGTTGGCCCTGCTGGCGGCGCAGGCCGGGCCGATGCGGCACTGGGGGCGGGACAATCAACGCTGGACCCAAGTCTTGTTGCAGCGCTATCCGGCGCTGGTGCCGCGTTATCGGCGGCTGGTCGCGGCGCACCTGCAACTGCGTCCGGATCCGGCCACCTTGAAACCGGCCGAGGCCGCCCTGGAGCGGGCCTTGTGCCAGGCCTTGCGCGAACCGGGCAGTGTCCAGGCGTTTCCCCGCAGCGAACGGGCGGCCTGGCCGTTGCCGCTGTGGCTGTACCCGCCGCTGCATCTGGCCAGCCCGCAGGCCGCCGATCTCGACGACTCGGCGGAGTCCCTGCCGGCCTCTCCCGGCGAGCAGGAAGGCGGGCGCAAGCGCGCCAGCCGGATTGATGACAGCAGTCGCGAGGGCGGGTTGCTGATCGTGCGGCTGGAGAACCTGTTCAGTTGGACCGAGCATGTCGATCTCGATCGCTGGTCGGACGACCGTGAAGACCCGGATGCCGCCAGGGTCGCCGCCGATCTGGATGAACTGAGCCTGTCGCGTACCCGTCTGCGCAAGGGCGGCGGGCTTAAATTGCACCTGGATCTGCCGCCGGCGGATGTCGACGACATACCGCTGGGGGAGGGCATCAAGTTACCGGAATGGGACTATCGCAAAGGCTGTTTGCAGGACGATTTCGTCAACCTGCAGATGTTCGTGCCGCGCGATTGCCCGGCGCAGCCACTGCCGTTGCGCCTGCGGCCGGCGGCGCAGCGTTTGCGGCGGCAGTTCGAGCACCTGCGTCCCGACCGCCAGTGGTTGCGGCAACAACCCCAGGGAACGGAGCTGGATATGCAGGCCTGGCTGGATTTTTATGTCGAGCGCGAGCACGGCCGTTGTGCCGAGCGCGGGTTGTTCAAGGAGCAGCGCCAGACCCATCGGGACCTGGCGTGCCTGTTGCTGGCGGATATCTCGATGTCCACTGACGCGCACCTGAACGACCAGCATCGGGTGATCGAGGTGATCCGCGACAGCCTGTTGCTGTTCGGCGAAACGCTGTCGGTGCTGGGCGACGACTTTGCCCTGTACGGGTTTTCCTCGCTGCGCCGCCAGCACGTGCGCCTGCAGGAACTCAAGGCCTTTCAGCAAGGCTATGACGATCACACCCGCGGGCGCATTCAGGCGCTCAAGCCGGGTTACTACACGCGCATGGGCGCGGCGATTCGCCAGGCCGGCCGTCTGCTGAGCGGCTGCAAGCGCCGGCGCAAGCTGTTGCTGTTGCTGACGGATGGCAAGCCCAATGACCTGGATCTGTATGAGGGCCGCTACGGTGTCGAGGACACCCGCCAGGCGGTACTGGAAGCCCGGCGCCTGGGGCTGACCCCGTTCTGTATCACCATCGACCGCGAAGCCGGGGCTTACCTGCCGTATATGTTCGGGGCCAATGGCTATACGCTGATCCGCCAGCCGGAGCAATTGCCCCTGCGTCTGCCGCAACTGTATCGCCAGTTGACCCAGCCCTGAGGTGTTCCTTGGGTTTAGGGGCTGCTGCGCGGCAGCCAGAAGAACATGATCACGCAGAAGATCGTCAGGCCGATGCAGAACCATTTGAAGCGCCGTAACCGGCGTGCTTCGGCCTGCGCCGCCAGGGCCGGCAGTGGCATGCCGCAGCGGCGGCATTCGCTTTCTCCGACCGGGTTGGGATGCTGGCAATACAGGCAGACGGGTAGGGTTTTCACTCGAACTGTTCCAGGCGCGGCCGATCGAGGATGGCGATCTGGCGACCGTCCTGGGTGATGATTTTTTCGTCGATCAGGCGGCGGATGATCCGCGAGAAAGTCTCCGGCTGGATCGACAGGTGTCCGGCAATCAGTTGCTTGGCCATCGGCAGTTCGAACTGATAGTTGACGGGCTGCAGGTGCACCAGTTGCGTCAGCAGATAACGCACCACCCGGTGGGTGGCGTTCTTCAGCGACAGGGTTTCGATTTCGTTGACCCGCTGATGCAGGCGCACACAGAGTTTGCCGAGCAGGGCGAAGGGCAGCCGGCTGTTGCTCTGCAACAGGCGCAGGTAGGCGCTGTTGGACAGCCGATAGAGCTGGCACGGCCCGACGGCTTCGGCCGAGGCCACATAGTTCGGGGTGTCCATCAGCATCATCGCCTCGGCGAAGGTTTGCCGCGGGCCAATGACCTCGAACACTTTCTCCTGGCCGTCCGGGGTCAGGCGGTAGATCTTCACCGCGCCGGCAATCACGAAGTAGAAGGCGTCGGCTGGCTCGCCCTGGCGGAACAGCGGTTCGCCCTTGTCGATGCTGAGCAAATGGCTGGAAGCCATCAACTCATCCATCTCTTGGTCACTCAGCGGCTCGAACAGGTGATGGCTGCGTAAGATCTGGTGATGGACGCGGTGAAGCACCATGGCAATTCATCCTGATAGCGGAAAAGGGGGGAGGCGCCGTGCCCTCAGACAAGGCCGAGCGAGAGGCTGCTGGCGATGGCGATGATCGAACTCAGGACCACAAACCAGGCCAGTGGCTGGATGACTGCTTTCATGACGACTCCGGTTGGTCGAGAGGGGATGGGCGGTGTGCTGGTTGAGCAAGACCCGGGCCAGGCGCCAGACCCTTATGCTGTTCAGCTAAGGAAACAAAACATTGAAAACGCAGCGCAACCCTGTGGGAGCGGAGCTTGCCCGCGAAGCTTTTAGCGGTTTCAAGGGCCCCTTCGCGAGCAAGCTCTGCTCCCACAGGGACCGTGTTCGGCCTCGACTGAAAGGCGTTACAGCAAGCCTGTAGCCACTGGATATCTGTAGCTGAAAGGTTAAAAAGACCCTGTCAATCAGGGTTAAAACAACCCTCATATGGTTATTTTTACCCTGGCTGCCAGCACTCGGCAGTCGGGGTGGGGCCTGCCGCTGCCGGGCACGCCGCGCGGCCACGGGTCGTCGGGGCGACCCGGGCGTCGAGGCACGTCCCTTGCACTGGCGTATCTGACAACGGCTGGTCAGGTTACCCAGGCGTTCCCCGGCCGACTTGATTTATGACAACTGCGATGGCGTGCGAACAGCTGATGATTGCCCAGCAACACCATTCATCGCGTGCGGGCTCGTGTCAGGTCGGCAGCAAGGTAAAGGAGTGGCTTCATGCAAGTACTTGAGCGCCGTACCGCGCTGGCGATCCCGCCGCTGTTGCGCCTGGCCTTCCGGCCGTTTTTCCTCGCCGGTGCCGGCCTGGCGCTGCTGGTGGTGCCGCTCTGGCTGCTGGCCTTGAACGGTGCCGTCGGCGGCTGGCAACCGGCGGGTGGCTGGCTGGCGTGGCACCGTCATGAACTGCTGTTCGGCTTTGGCCTGGCGATTGTCGCTGGCTTTCTGCTGACTGCGGTCCAGACCTGGACCGGCCAGCCCGGCCTCAGCGGCAAGCCACTGGCAGTCCTGGCTCTGCTCTGGCTGGTGGCGCGCCTGGCCTGGTTGGCGAATCTGCCCTGGTCGTTGTTGGCGCCGCTGGAACTGGCGTTTCCCCTGGCGGTGGCCGTGCTGATGGGCACCACGCTGTGGAAGGTCCGGCAGAAACGCAACTACCCGATTGTCCTGCTGTTGCTGTTGCTGGCCGGCGCGGACGGGCTGGCGCTGTACGGCCTGCTGCCCGGCCATGAAAGCTGGCAGCGCCAGGCTGTGCTGACCGGCCTGTGGCTGGTAGCGGCGATGATGGGTCTGATCGGTGGTCGGGTCATTCCATTTTTCATCCAGCGTGGCCTGGGCCGGGTCGAGGGCATTGCCCCCTGGCCCCGGCTCGATCGCCTGTTGCTGGCCGGCTCCGCGCTGGTGGCGTTGTTGTATGCCTGCGGGCCCGCCCTCGTCATCAATCGCTGGGTCGGTTTGCTGTTTGGTGCACTGGCGGTGGGGCATCTGTTGCGCCTGCTGCGCTGGCATGATCGTCGACTCTGGCGCGTGCCGCTGCTGTGGTCGCTGTACCTGGCCTACGGCTGGTTGGCGCTGGCCTGCCTGGGCATGGCCCTATGGCACTTCGGCGTGCCGCTGAACCCCAGCCTGGCGGTGCATGGCCTGACGATCGGGGCCATGGCCGGGTTGATCCTGGCGATGATCGCGCGGGTCAGCCTCGGGCATACCGGTCGGACGCTGGAGCCGCCGGCGGGCATGACCCCGGCGTTTGTCCTGCTCAATCTGGCGTGTTTCAGCCGGGTCGTGCTGGTGCTGTTCCTGCCGTTGGCCGGGTTGTGGCTGGCGGGGCTGTGCTGGGCCCTGGCGTTTGCCCTGTATGCCTGGCGCTACGGCCCAATGTTGCTGCGGGCCCGGGTCGACGGGCATCCGGGATGAGTCGGTCGGGCAGAGGAGGCGGGCGATGATCTATCCCTGGTTATTGGTCACCCATCTGTTGGCGGCCATCGCCTTTATCGGCACGCTGTTCTTCGAGGTGTGCATCTGGCATGCGGCGCGCCGGCAATTGCCCGCCGGCACGCAGGCGCCGGCGGACCAGGCTATCGCGGTGCGCTCGCGCAAGGTCCTGCATGGCGTGGTGCTGCTGTTGTACGGCGCCGGCATCGGCCTGGCCTGGCAGTATCGAGGCGCCTTGAGTCATCCCCTGGACAGCCGTTTTGCCAGCCTGTTGAGCCTGAAGATCACCTTGGCCCTGAGCATCGTCGGGCATTACCTGTTGCTTGCCTACTGGCTGCAACGCTCACGGCTGACGCCGCGCCGGGCCGACTGGATCCGGCGCAGTATCCTCGGGCACATGCTGCTGATAGTGATCCTGGCCAAGGCCATGTTCTATTGGCAGGTTTGAGCCACAGTCCGCCGCCCAGGCAAAAAAACGCACCCGTCATCTGGCGGGTGCGGATCGGCGTGGCTGGTCGGGGTCACCGGGCCGGGTTCAGGGCCTTGACGAAGAGGATGTTGTTTTCCAGGTGGATGTGCTGCATCAGATCATCGCGAAACTCCTGCAGTCCGCGATACAGGCCGCGCCAGGTGTTACAGGCTTCGGCCGGTGGGGTGATGTTGTCGGTCAGCGCCAGCAGGATTTCCAGGGCCGCGCCATGTTGATCGTGTTCCAGGCGCAACACCTGGATCGGCGGAGCGGTCTGGCGACCGAGACCCCGTTGCAGCAGCGGAAAGAGCACCTGTTCCTCCTTGAGCATATGTCCTTCGAGTTCCTGCTGCATGTCGTGCAGATGGTCGGCCAGGCCGTTCGGGCAATTGTCGCGGGCGCCGTGTACCTGCTCGACGCGGCGCGCCAGGCGAATCAGTTCCGGCAGTTGCTCGCGGTGCCGGGCGTGGTAGCGCTCGAGGATATGGCTGATCAGCAGGGCGTCGGCTTCGTTGCGCCAGTCGTGCTGGCTGGCGCCGCTGTCTTGCAGCTCATTGAGGGCCTCGGCAATCAGCGTCGGGTCGAGCTGCTTGCCCAGGGCCGCCTCGCGCAGGGTTTTCTGCCCGCCGCAACAGAAGTCCAGGTTGAAGTGATGGAAAATCCGCGTGGCGCCAGGAATATCGCAGGCCAGTTGGCCGAGGCTTTGTTCGAGAAGTGTCTGGCTCATCAGGGTGCCTTCTTTGGGTTTGAGGGGTTCCCTGGCCTATTGCATCGCGCATGCCATTTGTAACTGATTGAAAATGTTGGATTATTTTTTTGTTGTGGTGATGATAACCCTGATGCGTCAGGGTAAATACAACCATAAGGGGTGATGATTACCATGTTGCGTGAAAGCCTGGCCGCCGACCTGATAGTCGAGCTGCCCAACGCCGTGCGCCTGCAACGACTGGTGCAGACTCTGCGCGAGTACTTCAACAGTGGCGCCGTCGGCCTGCTGCGCCTGGATGACGACAGCCTCAGGCCGGTGGCGACCGTGGGGCTGGTGCACGAAGCCTTGGGCCGGCGCTTTGTGATTGCCCAGCATCCGCGCCTGGCGGCGATCATGGCCTCACGCGAGCCAACCTGGTTCGAGCCCGACAGTCGCCTGCCGGACCCCTATGACGGCCTGCTCGACAACGCGCTCAACGCGCCGCTGGCGGTGCATGACTGCATGGGCGTGAGCCTGTATGTGGAGGGGCGGATCTGGGGCGCGATCACCCTGGATGCGTTGCAGCCCGGCACCTTCGACCGCCAGGCGCGAGATGAACTCAAGCGTTGCACCTTGCAGATCGAGGCGGCCGTGCGGGTCACCCGGCTCGAACAGGAAAACCGCAGCCTGCGCTTGTCCCGCAGCGACCCGCGGGACCTGCGGATGCCGGTCGCGGAGGGTGAAATCCTCGGGCAGAGCGAAGTCCTGCATCAGTTGCTCAACGAGCTGGATGTCCTGGCCGATTCCGAGTTACCGGTGTTGCTGCTGGGCGAGACCGGGGTCGGCAAGGAGTTGTTCGCCCGGCGCCTGCACCGTCTGTCGCGGCGCAGTCACAAGCCGCTGATTCAGGTCAACTGCGCCGCCTTGCCGGAGTCCCTGGCCGAGAGCGAGTTGTTCGGGCATGTCAAAGGGGCGTTTTCCGGGGCCAGCAGTGACCGGGCCGGGCGTTTCGACGCGGCCAACGGCGGCACCTTGTTTCTCGACGAGGTCGGCGAGCTGCCCTTGAGCGTGCAGGCCAAATTGTTGCGCACCCTGCAAAACGGCGAGATCCAGCGCCTGGGCGCGGACAAGCCGCTGCATGTGGATGTACGGATCATCGCCGCGACCAACCGGCATCTGCCGCAGAGCATTCGCGACGGGCTGTTTCGCGCCGACCTCTACCACCGGCTGTCGGTCTACCCGGTGCCGATTCCGCCGCTGCGTGAACGCGGCAACGATGTGTTGCTGCTGGCCGGGCATTTTCTCGAACTCAATCGCAGCCGGCTCGGTTTGCGCGGCTTGCGTCTGTCGCCGACGGCCGAGCGTGCGCTGCTGGCTTACCACTGGCCGGGCAATATACGTGAGCTGGAGCATGTGATCAGCCGCGCCGCGTTGAAACAGCTCAGCCGTGGCGGCAGTCGCAGCCTGATCCTTACCCTGGAAGCGGAAATCCTCGATCTCGACAGCAACCTGGGCAGCGCGCGGACGCTGGCCCAGGTGCCTGCGGACGAAGTCGGCGACCAGCCGTTCCAGGCCCTGGGTGAGGCCATCGACGATTGCCAGCGGCAGAAGATCCTCCAGGCCCTGAACCTGACCGGGAACAACTGGGCCAGCGCGGCCCGGCTGCTGGCGGTCGATTCGAGCAACCTGCACAAACTGGCCAGGCGTCTGCGCCTCAAGTAAGGGGTGATCAAAGCCTGCTGTTGATGACGGTCAAGGTGTTGGCGCGCGCGGCCTCGCACACTGCGCACACCCCCTATCGGAGATCGCCCGCATGCCCCTTTCCCTGGCTCAGATGCGCCGTAACTACACTCTGGACGGTCTGCCGGACGAGACCGCGGCGGAGGATCCGCTGCTGCTGTTCCGCCAGTGGATGCAACAGGCCCGCGACACCGAGCAGGCACCGGTCGAGGCCAACAGCATGTGCCTGGCAACGGTCGACGCGCAGGGCCGGCCACATTGTCGGGTGTTGCTGCTCAAGGGGTTCAGCGATGCCGGCTTCACCTTCTTCGGCCATTACCAGAGTGCCAAGGGCCAGGACCTGGCGGCCAATCCCCATGCCGCCATGACCTTCTTCTGGCCGGGGCTGGAGCGCCAGGTGCGGATCGAAGGCCAGGTCGCCAGGCTGGATCCGGGTCTGTCCGATGCCTACTTCGACTCGCGCTCCATGGCCAGTCGTCTCGGCGCCTGGGCTTCGCCGCAAAGCCAGCCCCTGGCCGACCGGGCGCAACTGGAAGCGCTGCTGGCGCAAACGGCCAGGCGCTTCGCCGACCAACTGCCGCCGCGCCCCGAACAGTGGGGTGGTTACTGCCTGGTCCCGGAGCGCCTGGAGTTCTGGCAGGGGCGTGCCGACCGCCTGCACGATCGCCTCGATTACCGTCTGCACGAGGGCCTCTGGACGCACCGGCGCCTGGCGCCCTGAGTCGTGCCACGGGTCGAGGTACCTCCTTGGAGGAATAGGTTCACACGCAGTTTCGGTTCAGGCTTGGGCCGATCTTCATCTACGGGAAGGCTGGCTATGGCCCATCTGACGCAACGCACTTTTGAACCCCTGAACATCGCCGTGCTGACCATCAGCGATACGCGCACCGCGGCCACCGACACCTCGGGGCAGACCCTCAGCGACTTGCTGCAAACCGCCGGACATGTGCTGATCGACCGCGATCTGGTCAAGGACGATATCTATCAGATCCGCGCCAAACTCTCGCACTGGATCGCCGACCCCAAGGTCCAGGTGGTGCTGATGACCGGCGGTACCGGCTTCACTCCGCGCGACAATACGCCACAAGCGGTGCTGCCGTTGCTGGACAAGCAGGTGGACGGTTTCGGCGAGTTGTTCCGCCAGGTGTCGCTGGCGGAAATCGGCATGTCCAGCCTGCAGTCACGAGCCCTCGCTGGAATGAGCAATGGCGTGCTGGTGTGCTGCGTGCCGGGCTCGCCGGGGGCCTGCCGCACCGCCTGGAACAGCATCCTCCTCGAACAGCTGGACAGTCGCACCGGCCCGTGCAATTTCGCACCGCACCTGAAACCGCAGGCGCAGCGAGTGATCGAGGCTTGCGAGGTGCGCTCATGAGCGGCCGGGTCTGCGACAGCGGTCACCTGACGCCGGTGGACCAGGCCATCGAACATCTGCTCGACCAGGCGCCGCCGCCGCCCGAGATACAGACGGTCGCCCTGGATCAGGCGCTGGGGCGGGTGCTGGCACGGGATCTGACCGCGCCACTGAGCCTGCCCGGCTGGGACAACAGCGCCATGGACGGTTATGCCTGCTGTGCCGCCGACCTGCCGCCGGGAGGCGGCTGGCTGACCCTGGGCGGGCGGATTGCCGCCGGGCAAGCGGCAGCGGAACCCTTGCTGCCCCGGCAGGCGGCGCGGATCTTTACCGGTGCGCCGTTGCCGCCGGGGGCCGACACCGTGGTGCCGCAGGAGCATTGTCGGGCCAACGAGGGGCTGGTCTGGTTACCGGCGGCGGTGGCCGGCGAACATGTGCGCAAGGAGGGCGAGGAGGTTCGTCGCGGCCAGTTGCTGCTCAGCGCCGGCAAGCGCTTGCGCGCCCAGGAATTGGGCTTGCTGGCGGCTGTGGGGATTGCCCGGGTCGAGGTCTATCGACCGTTGCGGGTGTGTCTGCTGAGCAGTGGCGACGAGTTGCGCGAGCCGGGCCAGCACCTGGCGCCGGGGCAGATCTACAACAGCAATCGCTATTGCCTGTCGGCGTTGCTGCGGGGGTGGGGCATGGAGGTGTATGACTACGGGGTCATGGCCGATGCCTTGGCCGCCAGCTGTGATGCCTTGAGCCTGGCTGCCTCGGAGTGCGATCTGCTGCTGACCTCGGGCGGTGTCTCGGTGGGCGAGGAGGATCATCTCAAACAGGCCATCGAGGCGCTCGGCAGCCTGGATTTCTGGCGCCTGGCGATCCAGCCGGGCAAGCCGCTGGCCTTTGGCGAAGTGGCCGGCAAGCCCTGGCTCGGCCTGCCGGGCAATCCTTCGGCGGCGCTGATCACCGCCCTGGTGGTGCTGCGCCCGTTCCTGCTCCGGGCCCAGGGCCTGAGCGAAGTGCTGCCACGGCCATTGGCCCTGTCGGCGGGCTTCGACTGGTTGCAGCGCAACAAGCGCCGGCAGTATCTGCGAGCCCGCCTGGTGCCCAGGGCCGACGGCCAGGTCTGGGTGGAGCTGCACCCGCAACAAAGCTCGGCCATGTTGACGGCGGCTTGTTGGGCCGATGGTTTGGCGCTGGTCGAATGCGAGCAGCGGGTGCGCAAGCACGACTCGGTCAGCTTCCTGTCCTTCGCCGAACTGATGCAGTAACGGCAATTGATTGCCGTCAAGGCCGTGGCTGCCGGTCTCGCTAGACTGGCAGCGCATTGTCGATCGCCCCGGGCCTGCTGGCGACACGCAGTGCACAGGGGGCGAGACAAGTTCTTTCATGAGGATTACCCATGCAACTGGTCTGCCCGGCAGGGAACCTGCCTGCGCTGAAAGCGGCGGTGCGCCAAGGCGCCGATGCCGTCTATGTAGGCTTTCGCGATGACACCAACGCCCGGCACTTCGCCGGCTTGAACATGGACGACAAACAATTCGACGCAGCGGTCGCGCATATTCGCCAGCACCAACGCAAACTTTATGTCGCGGTCAACACCTACCCGCAGCCCGCGGGCTGGGAGCGCTGGCAGCGGGCGGTGGATCGGGCCGCCGACTTGGGCGTCGACGCGCTGATCGCCGCTGATCCAGGGGTCTTGAGTTATGCCAGCCAGCGTCATCCGCAACTGCCCCTGCACTTGTCGGTACAGGGCTCGGCGACCCATGCCGGCGCGCTGGCGTTCTACGCCGAGCGCTACAACATTCGCCGCGCGGTGTTGCCCAGGGTGCTGTCGTTGGCCCAGGTGCGCCAGGTTGCGGCGAGCAGTTCGGTGCCGATCGAGGTCTTCGGTTTCGGCAGTTTGTGCATCATGGCCGAAGGGCGCTGCCACCTGTCTTCCTACATCACCGGCGAGTCGCCGAATCTGTGCGGCGTCTGTTCACCAGCCAAGGCGGTGCGCTGGAGCGAAGACGCCGAGGGTTTGAGCGCACGCCTGAGCGAAGTCCTGATCGACCGCTATAGCCCCGATGAACCGGCTGGCTATCCGACCTTGTGCAAAGGCCGCTTCCTGGTCGAGGGCAAGCGCTTCCATGCCCTGGAAGAACCCACCAGCCTCGACACCCTGGACCTGCTGCCGGAACTCAAGGCGATCGGGGTCGCCGCGGTGAAGATCGAAGGCCGCCAGCGCAGCCCGGCGTATGTCGAGCAGGTCACCCGGGTCTGGCGCGCCGCGCTGGATGCCTATCGCGCCCAGCCCCACAGTTTTGCGGTCAAGGACCAGTGGCGCCAGGCGCTGGCCGGTTTGTCCGAAGGCAGCCAGACCACCCTGGGTGCCTATCATCGAGCCTGGCAATGAGGGACTGGAAATGAAGCTCAGCCTGGGACCCGTGCTGTTTTACTGGGACAAAACCCAATTGGGGCAGTTTTACTCTGAAATGTCGGCCTTGCCCCTGGATGTGATCTACCTCGGGGAAACCGTGTGTTCGAAACGCCGGGCCTTGTCCCTCGATCAATGGCTCGGCCTGGGGCGTGAGTTGCAGGCCTGTACCCAGGCGCAACTGGTGCTCTCGAGTCTGACCCTGATCGAGGCCGCGTCGGAACTCTCCAGCCTGCGGCGCCTGTGTGACAACGGCGAGTTGCTGGTGGAGGCCAACGATATGGGCGCGGTGCAGTTTCTCGCCGAACGCAAGTTGCCCTTTGTCGCAGGGCCGGCGCTGAACCTGTACAACGGCCATGCCCTCGGCCAGTTGCTCGATTGCGGGATGATCCGCTGGGTGCCGCCGGTGGAGTGCTCGGCGGCGCTGATCCGCGCGGTGCTCGACCAGGTGCGCGAACTGGGTCGGGCGGTGCCGGAAGTCGAAGTCTTTGCCTATGGACATTTGCCCCTGGCCTATTCGGCGCGTTGTTTCACCGCCCGCGCGCAGAACCGGCCCAAGGACGACTGCCAGTTCTGCTGCATCGATTACCCTGATGGCCTGGCGCTGAGCAGCCAGGAAGGCCAGCCGCTGTTCACCCTCAACGGTATTCAGACGATGTCGGCCGAGGTGACCAATTTGTTGGCCGACTATGCCGGGCTGCTCGCTTGCGGTGCTGATCTGCTGCGCCTGAGCCCCCGGGCCCAGGGTATGGCCGAGGTGATCGCGGCCTATCAGCGGGTCCGCCTGGGTGCGACACCACCGCTGTTCGTCGAAGGTTGCAATGGCTATTGGCATGGCCAGGCCGGGATGTTGCGGGTCGAGGAGGTGGGCCTGTGTTGAATCGGAAAAAGTGGCTGTTGCGCAGCGCTGATCGCTTGCTGCCGTTGGTTCGTCGGGTGCCGTTCGGACTGCAACGGCTGGCCCTGCAACAGGGGCTCAACCGCTGTTTCGCCGAGCCGTTGGGCGATGGCCAGTTCGACCTGTTGCGTGGGCGCTGGTTGTGCCTGCGGGTCCCCGACCTGGGGCTGACCTGGTACCTGACCCGGGGCCGCGAGGGCTTGCAGATCGCCGCGCGGGCCAGGGCCGACGTGACCATCAGCGGCAACTGGCGCGAGTTCCTGCTCCTGGCCAGTCGCCAGGAAGACCCGGACACGCTGTTCTTTCGCCGGCGGCTGGTCATCGAGGGCGATACTGAACTGGGTTTGACCTTGAAGAACCTGATCGACAGCCTCGACCCCGAGGTCTTGCCGGCCTGGCTATGGCGCAACCTGGAGCGTGCCGGGAAGGGCCTGGCGGCGGGTTGAGGCAAGCTTCGAAGTTGTGGCGGGGGGCTGATGTCGTTCAGTTAACGCAAGGGGCATTAACGCCACATAACCTTGTAGATACCGTCTTGACCCTCATCGCGCAAGCGCGATGTTTGGGTCAAACGGTACGCCTGATTTGAGCACCCCATA
>NZ_JBWKUQ010000022.1:0-109249 GCF_059420925.1 Pseudomonas sp. GW821-FHT03C07 | reverse complement strand
TATGGGGTGCTCAAATCAGGCGTACCGTTTGACCCAAACATCGCGCTTGCGCGATGAGGGTCAAGACGGTATCTACATCCAATCGCCCTCCAGTCAAACCCGGAACCTGTAGGAGCTGGCTTGCCAGCGATAGGGCCATCAGCCCCACTACACCAACCAAGCCCCCCAATAACGACAATCAGTCAGCAGCCCAAGAAAGGACTCTGCATGCAAGCCGCCAACCCGCGTCGCGGGTACATCCTCGGCCTCAGCGCCTACATCATCTGGGGCCTGTTCCCGATCTACTTCAAAGCCATCGCCGCGGTACCGGCCGTCGAGATCATCATCCACCGCGTGCTCTGGTCCGCCCTGTTCGGCTCCCTGCTGCTGCTGGTCTGGAAACACCCGGGCTGGTGGCGCGAACTGCGCGACAACCCGCGCCGCCTGGCGATCCTGGCCCTGAGTGGGACCCTGATCGCCGCCAACTGGCTGACCTACGTCTGGTCGGTCAACAACGGGCGCATGCTCGAAGCCAGTCTGGGTTACTACATCAATCCGTTGGTCAACGTACTGCTCGGCATGCTGCTGTTGGGCGAACGCCTTCGCCGCCTGCAATGGATCGCCGTCGGCCTCGCCGCCGTGGGTGTGGCGCAGCAGGTCTGGCAAGTTGGCAGCCTGCCCTGGATCTCGCTGGTGCTGGCGCTGACCTTCGGTTTCTACGGGCTGATCCGCAAACAGGCACCGGTCAAGGCCCTGCCGGGGTTGGTGGTGGAGACCTGGATGCTGGTGCCCATCGCCCTCGGCTGGCTGTTGCTGAATCCGCTCGCCACCAGCGCCCAGGCCGAATTCTGGAGCACCTCGCAAGCCTGGTGGTTGATCGCCGCTGGCCCGGTCACGCTGATCCCGCTGGTGAGCTTCAACGCCGCGGCGCGTCATCTGCCCTACACCACCCTGGGTTTCCTGCAATACATCGCGCCAACCCTGGTGCTGCTGCTGGCCGTGCTGCTGTACGACGAACACCTGACCGCCAGCAACCTGATGGCCTTCGTGTTTATCTGGACAGGACTGGCGGTGTACAGCGTCGATGCCTGGCTCAGCCTGCGCAAGCGCAGCTGATCAAAAAACACACAAAAGCCTGCAAGCTTTGTTCTACCTGGGCTGCAGGCTTCTACCCCAAGGTTATCCACAAGCCGGTCCACGGCGTTTGTGCACAAGCCCTTGAAACTGCTCGTTTTTTGCTCAGTGCCTGGAAAGCCCCGGCCGGCCTGGCCGAGGGCCGGATCTCCCCAGGTTATCCACAGGCCCGTCCCCGTTAAAACTGGATAACCCGCCTCAGTCTTCGTCGCTGCGCAACATCAACTCCACCATCAGTTCATCGGCCAGGGTTTCCAGGCACGACTGCAAGGCTTCCAGCGGCAGGTCCAGGGGCACCGCCAGGATCGCCTCGGCATGAAACAGCGGATCGCCGCTCATCGGCGCGGGGCTTACATCGGTCACCAGTTGTTCCAGATTGATGCCCTGTTCAGTCAGCAGGCGGGTGATATCCCGCACGATGCCCGGGCGATCATTGCCCACCAATTCCATCGCGATGGGTTTCCACTGGCCAGGCGTTTCGCCGCCGCCGGGAATCACCTGGACCTGAATCCCTTGGCTGCCAAGCGCCTGGAGCGCCTTGATCAGCGCGTCATGGCTCTGGGCCGGCGCCTCGACCCGAACAATCCCGACAAACTGCCCGGCCAAGCCCGACATCCGGCTTTCAAGCCAGTTGCCGCCATGCTCGGCGATGCACAGAGCAATCTGTTCGACCTGGCCGGCCTTGTCGGGTGCGAATACAGTCAGTACGAGATGGTCCACGGGATAGCCCTCTGGTTGGTTGATCCAGTATAGGCACTGCCCCTGTCGGCCGCCGTACGCCGATTGCGATAAGGCCACCAAGAAAAATCGTGTACGATTTTTATATTTATCTGGAACAATTCATACATTTCTTGAGAACATCAACGCCCGCGGCATGACCAGGCAGAACCCACTGGTCGCGAAACGACGTATTTAGTCTAATTTTCACAACCGCAATGCATCATGTAGTATGCGCCAGCAAGCACTACATAACGCTGCAACGACATCTGCCCGAGTGCCTGCGAAAGCACGCAAAGCCCTGCCCGCTCGCGTTGGCGGGGTTCGCCCAGCCGCCTGCAAGGGCATGTTCTGGTACTGTGTCTAGAGAAGCACGCAAGGCTTTAAACAGAAGAGCTGAATAGCTGAGCAGAGTGAGGCAAGCAATGACTGAACACGTTCAAGTCGGTGGCCTTCAGGTCGCCAAAGTCCTGTTCGACTTCGTGAACCACGAAGCCATTCCCGGTACCGGTCTGACCGCCGAGCAGTTCTGGGCCGGCGCCGACAAGGTCATTCATGACCTGGCACCGAAGAACCAGGCCCTACTCGCCAAACGCGATGATTTCCAGGCCCGGATCGATGCCTGGCACCAGTCCCGGGCCGACCAGGCCCACGACGCCGTGGCTTACAAAGCCTTCCTGCAAGACATTGGTTATCTGCTGCCAGAAGCGCCGGACTTCCAAGCCACGACCCAGAATGTCGACGACGAAATTGCCCGCATGGCCGGCCCACAGCTGGTGGTGCCGGTGATGAACGCGCGTTTCGCCCTCAACGCCTCGAACGCCCGTTGGGGCTCGCTGTATGACGCGCTCTATGGCACCGATGCCATCAGCGAGGCGGACGGCGCGGAAAAAGGCAAAGGCTACAACAAGGTCCGTGGCGACAAGGTCATCGCCTTCGCCCGCGTCTTCCTCGACGAGGCCACGCCCCTGGCCGCCGGCTCCCATGTCGACTCCGTGGGCTACAAGATCGTCGACGGCAAACTCGTGGTCAGCCTCAAAGGCGGCAGCAACACCGGCCTGCGCAACGATGCCCAGTTGATCGGCTTCCAGGGCGATGCCGCGGCACCCAGCGCGATCCTGCTGAAAAACCACGGCCTGCACTTCGAAATCCAGATCGATGCCAACAGCCCCGTCGGCCAGACCGACGCCGCCGGCGTGAAGGACCTGCTGATGGAAGCGGCCCTGACCACCATCATGGACTGCGAAGACTCGGTCGCCGCCGTCGATGCCGATGACAAGGTGGTGATCTACCGCAACTGGCTCGGCCTGATGAAGGGTGACCTGGCGGAACAGGTCGCCAAGGGCGGCACCACCTTCACCCGGACCATGAACGCCGACCGCCGCTACACCGCCGTCGACGGCAGTGAATTGAGCCTGCACGGTCGCTCGCTGCTGTTCGTGCGCAACGTCGGTCACCTGATGACCATCGACGCGATCCTCGACAGCCACGGCAACGAAGTGCCTGAAGGGATTCTCGACGGCCTGCTCACCAGCCTCGCGGCGATCCATAGCCTCAACGGCAACAGCGTGCGCAAGAATAGCCGCACCGGCTCGGTCTATATCGTCAAGCCGAAGATGCACGGTCCGGAAGAAGCGGCGTTCACCAACGAGCTGTTCGGCCGCATCGAAGACGTCCTGAACCTGCCGCGCAACACCCTGAAAGTCGGGATCATGGACGAAGAGCGGCGCACCACCGTCAACCTGAAAGCCTGCATCAAGGCCGCCAGCGAGCGCGTGGTGTTTATCAACACCGGCTTCCTCGACCGCACCGGCGACGAAATCCACACCTCCATGGAAGCCGGCGCCATGGTGCGCAAGGCGGCGATGAAGGCCGAGAAATGGATCGGCGCCTACGAGAACTGGAACGTCGATATCGGTTTGAGCACCGGCCTGCAAGGTCGCGCCCAGATTGGCAAAGGCATGTGGGCCATGCCCGACCTGATGGCAGCGATGCTCGAACAAAAGATCGCCCATCCACTGGCCGGCGCCAACACCGCCTGGGTACCGTCGCCCACGGCGGCCGCGTTGCACGCGCTGCATTACCACAAGGTCGACGTGTTCGCCCGCCAGGCCGAACTGGCCAAGCGCGCGCGGGCTTCGCTCGACGATATCCTGAGCATCCCGTTGGCGAGCAACACCGACTGGTCGGCCGAGGACATCCGCAACGAACTGGACAACAACGCCCAGGGTATCCTCGGCTACGTGGTGCGCTGGATCGACCAGGGTGTCGGTTGCTCGAAGGTGCCGGACATCCATGATGTCGGCCTGATGGAAGACCGCGCCACCCTGCGCATTTCCAGCCAGCACATCGCCAACTGGCTGCGCCATGGCGTGGTCACCCAGGACCAGGTCATGGAAAGCCTCAAGCGCATGGCCCCGGTGGTCGATCGGCAGAATGCCGGCGATGTGCTGTACCGCCCGCTGGCCCCGGACTTCGACAGCAACATCGCCTTCCAGGCGGCGGTCGAACTGGTGATCGAAGGGACTAAACAGCCCAACGGCTACACCGAGCCGGTGCTGCACCGTCGGCGTCGCGAGTTCAAGGCCCGTAACGGCCTGTAATCCCGCGCTGAAAACAAAAAGCCCTGATCGGTAACGATCAGGGCTTTTTCATTCCAGGCATCCTGCTGCGCCTACACCACCATCCCCAGCTCACGCTTGACCAGCCGCAGCAAATGCGTGGTATCGATGGGCTTGAGCAGAAAATCCACCACGCTCAAATGCATCGCATCAATCGCATCGCGCACATCGGCATTGCCGGACACGATGATGATCGGCAGCGCTGCCCGCTCCGAGCCGCGCACCTTGCGGATCAGATCCAGCCCATCATCGGCCATGCGCAAATCAGTGATCAGCAGACCGATGCCGCGGTTGGACTCCAGCAACGCAAAGGCGGCCGCGCCACTGGCGGCGGTCACACAGTGGATATCGTGCAGGGCCAGGATTTCCGACAGCAACTCCCGGGCATCCTGGTCGTCATCGACGATCAGGACCCGCTGATACGACAATTGCGGCGCCTGCATTACCTGCAAAATGGCCTCGCGCTCGGCATCGCTCAAAATATCGTGGTCGGACATACGGCTCTCTGGTATCCCTTAGCAATCCAATTCCCTAGCACAGTGCTCAGACATCGCTAAACGGATGCTCAATGTGCACTTCGTCGGAAAGTTTTCCAAGTCGATATTTGTTAAGAATCTGCTTATTCAACTGTAGGCCATTTCACAAACCTAGACTTACGTCCAATGGGCACCCGGGAAGCGGGGGCCGACCATGCTTGCAACAGCGAGTCTTCGCCCTTCTGACAACGGACAAAAAAAGCGGTAGCGCTCATGAGCAAAGCGGATGCATTCACCCAGGCCGGGAAGACCGCGGTGTTGCAAAACATCCACGGTACCTTGCAGTTCCTGCAACGATTCCCGCCCTTCAACCAGATGGAGAACGCCCATCTGGCCTATCTGGTCGAGCAGTGCCAGCTGCGTTTCTACGGCACCGGCGAGAGCATCATCAAGCCCACGGATGGGCCGGTGGAGCACTTTTATATCGTCAAGCAGGGCCGCGTGGTCGGTGAACGCCCGTACACCGCCAAGGACGGCAGCGAAACCGTGTTCGAAATCACCAGCGGCGAGTGTTTCCCCCTGGCGGCGCTGCTGGGCGAGCGGGCCACCCGCACCGCACACCTGGCCGGCGAAGACACCTTCTGCCTGCAATTGAACAAAGCCGCGTTTATCAAGCTGTTCTCGTCCTCCGAGGTCTTTCGCAACTTTGCCCTGCGCAGCGTCAGCAGCCTGCTCGATCTGGTCAACCAGCAGGTCCAGCGCCAAGCCGTGGAAACCCTCGGCACCCAATACTCGCTCAATAGCCGCCTGGGCGAACTGGCGATGCGCCACCCCGTGACCTGCAGTCCGGACACCCCGCTGCGCGAAGCGGTGAGCCTGATGCACGAGCAACAGGTCGGCAGCATCGTCGTGGTCGATGGGGCCAAGGCCCCGGTCGGCATCTTCACCCTGCGTGACCTGCGTCAGGTGGTGGCCGACGGTGTCCAGGACTTCAACCTGCCCATCGACCGGCACATGACCCAGGCGCCCTTTGCCCTGACCCCCGACCACAGTGCCTTCGACGCCGCGATTGCCATGACTGAACGGCACATCGCCCACGTTTGCCTGGTCAAGGAGCAGCGCCTGTGTGGCGTGGTCTCCGAACGCGACCTGTTTTCCCTGCAGCGGGTCGACCTGGTGCACCTGGCGCGCACCATCCGCAGCGCCCCGCGGCTGGACAGCCTGATCGCCATTCGCGGCGAGATCGGCCAGTTGGTGGAGCGCATGCTGGCCCACGGCGCCTCGTCGACCCAGATCACCCAGATTATCACCCTGCTCAACGATCACAGCGTCTGTCGGGTCATCGAACTGACCCTGGCCGACAAGGGCGACCCGGGCGTACCGTTCAGTTGGCTGAGCTTCGGCAGCGAAGGCCGCCGCGAACAGACGCTGTACACCGACCAGGACAACGGCATCCTCTTCGAGGCCCGCGACGCCGCCCAGGCCGCCGAGATTCGCGGCAAACTGCTGCCCCTGGCGCAGCAGATCAACCAGAGCCTGGCGCAGTGCGGCTTCAGCCTGTGCAAGGGCAATATCATGGCCGGCAACCCCGAGCTGTGCCTGTCGCGGGCCGAATGGGCGCGGCGCTTCGCCGCCTTTATTCGCGAGGCCACGCCGGAAAACCTGCTGGCATCGAGCATCTATTTCGACCTGCGGGTGGTCTGGGGCGAGGAACAGGGTTGCCAGCAACTGCGCCAGGGCATTCTCGCCCAGGTCGCCGACAACCGGCTGTTCCAGCGCATGATGGCGGACAATGCCTTGCGCCAACGCCCACCGGTAGGGCGTTTGCGCGAGTTCGTACTGAGCCGCAACGGTGGCGACAAGGCCACTCTCGATCTGAAAGTCCAGGGACTGACCCCGTTCGTCGACGGCGCCCGCCTGCTGGCGTTGGCCAATGGCATCGACGCCGGCAACACCCTCGAACGCTTGCGCCAGCTGGTGGCCAAGGAAGTCATCGAACGCCTCGATGGCGCGGCCTATGAAGAGGCCTATCACTTCATCCAGCAGACCCGTCTGCAACAGCATCAACTGCAAACCCGGCACAACCTGCCGTATTCCAACCGGGTTGACCCGGACAGCCTCAACCAGCTGGACCGGCGCATCCTGCGTGAAGCCCTGCGCCAGGCCCAACGCCTGCAAAGCAGCCTGGCCCTGCGGTATCAGCTATGAGGCTGTTTTCCTGGCTGAGGAGCAACGAGCCAACCCTCGATGCCGCGACACAGGCGCGACTCAGGCAACTGCCGGCCGCCGAGCCCCTGGGCGAGTGCTCGCTGCGGGAGCAGCGCTGGATTGTCGTCGACCTGGAAACCAGCGGCCTGAACCTGAACCGCGACCAGGTGCTGTCCATCGGCGCGGTGGTCATCGAAGACGGTGCCATCGACCTGGGGCAGTGCTTCGAACGAACCTTGCTGCGCCCCGGGCAGAGCGTCAATCCCAGCGTGCTGATCCATGGCCTCGGCCCGAGTGCCCTGGCCGCCGGCAGCGATCCGGCGCAGGCGTTGCTTGAATTCATGGAGTTCGTCGGCGATAGCCCGCTGCTGGCGTTCCATGCACCCTTCGACCAGCACATGCTGGCGCGCGCGCTGAAGGACAGCCTCGGTTACCGCCTGCAACATGCGTTTCTCGATGTCGCCGATATCGCGCGGTTGTTGTGCCCGCACGCGACCCTGCGCGAAGCCGGACTGGACGACTGGATCGACTATTTCAAGTTGCAGGTGCAAGAGCGCCATCACGCCAGTGCCGACGCCCTGGCCACCGCCGAACTGGCACTGATCCTGTTCAGTCGGGCACGGCAGCAACAGATCCACAGTCCGTTGAATCTGCAACAGCGTTTGGGCCAGTGGAAACGTCGTCGGCAGAGCCCCTCCTTCTAGTTGTAATTGCGCCTCTTCCTATGCCCTGACACAATCGCGAATAATTCTCGTTAGTTTAAACTTTTTATCGGTGATGTCCGTTGTCGTCAGTCCGAAGCCCCCATCATGCCCTTGTCGGCGCGTTGTATCGCGACCATCGCAGCTGGCTATTGGCTTGGCTGCGCCGCAACATTGCCTGCCCGCAGCGGGCCGAAGACCTGAGCCAGGACACCTTCGTCCGCCTGCTGGGTCGCGACGAACTGAACACCCCACGACAACCCCGGGCCTTCCTGGTGTCCATTGCCAAGGGCCTTCTGTTCGATCACTTCCGCCGCGCCGCGCTGGAACAGGCCTACCTCAGAGAACTGGTGCGGATCCCGGAAGGCGAACAACCGTCCCCGGAAGAACAACACCTGATCCTCGAAGACCTGCGAGCCATCGACCAGCTGCTCGGCAAGCTCTCAAGCAAAGCCCGCGGCGCGTTCCTCTACAGTCGCCTGGACGGCCTCGGTCATGCCGAGATCGCCGAAAAGCTCGGGGTTTCCGTGCCCCGGGTGCGCCAGTACCTGGCCCAGGGCATTCGCCAGTGCTATATCGCGCTGTACGGCGAGCCGACATGACCCCATTCAGCGCCAGGCCGGTGTCCACCCGCGTCCTCGATGCCGCGATTGCCTGGCAGTTGTGCCTGGACGCCGGTGGGCACAACACGGTGGAACAGGCCGAGTTCGAGAAATGGCATGCGGCCCATGAAGAACACGCCCGCGCCTGGTCGCAATTGGGCATACTCGACCAACGCTTCAGCGGCACCAGCGGCCCGGCACGCGGTGCCCTGTTGAAATCCCACGACAGCGTTCGACAGCGGCTGCGCAAACTCGGCAGTGGCCTGGCCAGTGTGATGCTGGCCTGCGGTCTGGCACTGTTCCTCGGCCACCGTTATCTGCCCATCGATTACTGGCTGGCCGACCAGCGCACCGCCACCGGTGAGCAACGCACCCTGCACCTGGTCGACGGCACGCTGATCCAGCTCAATACCCACAGTGCGCTGGATGTACGTTTCGATGAGAAGACTCGGCGCATTGTCCTGCGCGATGGCGAAATCCTGATCGAAACCGGGCATAACGATACCCGGCCGTTTATCGTCGAAACCGATGAAGGACGCATGCGCGCGCTGGGTACACGTTTCCTGGTCAAGCGCGAGGACGACGGCACGCTCTTGAGCGTCCTGCAATCGGCGGTGGCCGCTCATCCGCAGGCCGCTGCCGACGAACAGATCCTGCATGAAGGCCAGCAAGTGCTGATGCGCCGCGACGGCCTGGGTCCGCTGCAGGCCCTCACCCCCGGTGCCGATGCCTGGACCCGGGGCATGCTGGTGGTGGACAACGTCCGCCTGGCCGACATGCTCGAGGAATTGGGTCGCTACCGCCCTGGTCATCTGGGCGTCGACCCGAAAGTCGCCAACCTGCGGATCACTGGCAGTTTCCCGCTGCACGATACCAATCTGGCGCTAACCGCGTTGCTGCCGACCTTGCCGGTACAGATCGCACGGCATACCCAGTGGTGGGTGACGGTGCAGGCCAAGGCCGACACCAAGCCCTGATACGCCTTGGAATACGTCCCCACCTTGTAGGAGCCGGCTTGCTGGCGATGAGGCCCTTGAGTCCTGCGGTGTATTCGCGGACGCCATCGCCAGCAAGCCGGCGCCTACAAGGTCGGTGTTCGCCCCTGCCACCGATGTGAATCTAAATTATTTTCAATCAGCCCTATCACTTCCAGCGTTTCGTCCGGCCCATAGGCATTGAGAAATTTTTCCATTCAGGAACCCGCCCTATGTCCCGCTCGCTCGATACCTGGCTGCGCCCCAGTCTCCTCGCCGTCGCCATTGCCCTTGGCGCCCCACTGCTCAGCCCGACGCTGGTCGCGGCCGAACAGACTTCCAACGTGCATGCCTACAACCTGCCGGCCGGGCCGCTGGGTTCAACCCTGAGCCAGATCGCCAGCCAGGCGGGCCTGGCCCTCAGCCTCGACCCGGCGCTGGCCTCGGGCAAGACTTCGGCACCGGTCAAAGGCCAGTTCGATGCCATCACCGCCCTGCACACCGCTCTCGGCGGTACCGGTCTGCAATTGCTCCAGAGCAGCGCCGGGACCTACACCCTGATCGCGATCCCGAGCGGCGTCGTGGCCTTACCGGAAACCACTATCACTGGCCAGGGCATTGCTGAAAGCGCCTGGGGCCCGGTCGAAGGCTATACCGCCATGCGCACCGCCGCCGGCACCAAGACCGATACGCCGATCGTCGAAGTCCCACGCTCCCTGTCGGTGATCACCCGCCAGCAGATGGACGACCGCAGCGTGCTCAACCTCAACGACGCGCTGCGTTATGCCGCCGGCGTCACCAGCAGCGGTTATGGTTCCGACTCCCGGGCCGACTGGCTGCGGATTCGCGGCTTCGACCCGACGCAGTTCCTCGATGGCCTGCCCCTGCCCAAAGGCTCCTACGCCAACCCGAAAGTCGAGCCCTGGAACCTGGAGCGCATCACCGTACTGCGCGGCCCGGCGTCCTCGGTCTACGGCCAGACGCCTCCCGGTGGCATGCTCGACATGCTCAGCCGCCGCCCGCAGGCAGAAAGCACACACGAGATCGAACTGCAGGCCGGCAACAACGACCACAAGCAGATCAACTTCGACAGCAGCGGAAAAATCGATGACGAAGGCCGCTTTCTCTACCGTGTCAGCGGTGTCGTGCGCGACAGCGGCTCGGCCACCGAGCATATCCCGGACGAGCGCTACAACATTGCGCCGAGCCTGACCTGGAATATCGACGACGATACCCACCTGACCCTGATTTCCCAGTACACCCACGACAACACCGGCATCACCGGGCAGTTCCTGCCCCTGCAAGGAACAAAAATCGACTCGCCCTTTGGCCCGATCTCCCACAGCAAGGACCTGGGAGACCCGAACTGGGAGTTCTACCACCGCACCTATTACGCCCTCGGCTATGCCTTCGATCATCGCCTGAACGATATCTGGCAGTTCAAGCAGAACCTGCGCTACACCAAGAGCGAACTGCACTTCCAGGGCCTGACCGTGGCCAGCGGCGCCAACGCGGTCGACGCCGACGGCAACATCGGCCGCTCCGCCGGTATCGTCAACGAAGACATCGCCCAGATCGCCGTGGACAACAACTTCCAGGCCGACTTCCAGACCGCTGCTCTGACCCATACGCTGTTGCTAGGCCTGGATCACCAACGCTCCGACACCGACTACCGCTGGCAGTACGGTACGGCGCCGGGCACCAATGTCATCCGGCCCATCTACGGCCAGAATTTCTCCAATATCCAGTACTTCGACCTATACAACTACAACCAGAAGACCGACCAGACCGGCCTCTACGCCCAGGACCAGATCAGCCTCGACCAATGGCGCCTGACCCTCGGCGGACGGGAGGACTGGGTCCATACCGGCACCACCTTCAACAATAACAATGGTGTCACCAGCACCCAGCGCGACAGCGCCTTCAGCGGCAATGCCGGCCTGAGCTACGTCTTCGACAACGGCATTACGCCCTACATTTCCTATACCGAGTCCTTCCAGCCGGCCGCCGGTGCCAACGTCAGCGCCACCCGCTCGCTCAAGCCAACCCAGGGTCGCCAATACGAGACCGGGATCAAGTATCAGCCACCCGGCAGCAGGACCCTGCTGACCGCCGCCGTGTACGACCTGCGTCAGAAGAACGTCTCGATCACCGAGAACAGCATCACCAGCCAGATCGGAGAAATCAAGGCCCAGGGCCTGGAACTGGAAGCCACCGCCGACGTCACCGACAACCTGAAGCTGGTGAGCGCTTACAGCTACACCGAGACCAAAATCCTCAACGGTGACGACAAGGGCAACCGCGTACCGCAGATTCCTCGCAACCAGGCGACCTTGCGTGGCGACTACACCTGGCATGCCGGGGTACTGGACGGCTTTGGCGTCGGCGCGGGGGTTCGTTATGTGGGTGACACCTATGGCAATCAGAGCAACACCGCTCTGGGCCATGTCGGCGCCTACACCATCTATGACGCCTCGGTGCACTACGACCTCGGTCGCCTGGGCCAAAGCCTCAAGGGAGCTTCTCTGGCCGTGGACGCCAAGAACCTGTTCAACAAGGACTACCTCGCCACCTGCGACGGCTACTGGTGCTACTACGGCGACGAACGCAGCGTGGCCGCCAGCGTGAACTACAAGTGGTAACCGCACCCGCGCACGCCTTGATCACGCGGGCCACCTGAAACACCGCGGACCTGTAGGCGCCGGCGTGCTGGCGATGAGGCCCCTGAGCCTTGCAGCGCCCATTCGGACGCTATCGCCAGCAAGCCGGCTCCCACAGATTTTGCGGCGTTTCCCATGTCCCACTTGCTTAGCTGAACAACCTTGAGGCAAGCCCCTTTTCTATAGCGGCCCCCATCCAGACTGTGGCAAACCATGAAAAGCCAAACCATCCGTCGCTGGTCCTTTGTCCACACCTGGACCAGCCTGATCTGCAGCCTGTTCCTGCTGATGCTGGCACTGACCGGCCTGCCGTTGATCTTCCACCACGAAATCGACTACTTGCTGGGCGACGCCGCCGAGCTGCCCACCCTGCCCGTCGACACCCCGCGCCTGGACCTGCAGCAACTGGTCCGCGCCGCCGAGGCCCATCGCCCGGGCGAGGTCATGCAGTATTTCGGCTGGGACGAGGACGAGCCCAATGGCGTGACCACCATCATGGCGCAAACCGCTGGCACCGAACCCAACGCCTCCCACACCTTCATGCTCGACGCCCGCAGCGGCCAGGCCGTGGCACTGCCCTCGGCCAATGGCGGACTGATGATGGTCCTGCTGCGCCTGCACGTGGATATGTTCGCCGGGCTCCCCGGCAAACTGCTGTTGGCCTTCATGGGCGTACTGTTCGTACTGGCGATCGTCTCCGGCGTGGTGCTCTACCTGCCGTTCATGCGCCGGCGGAAGTTCGCCAGCGTGCGCCGGGATAAATCCACCCGCCTGCGCTGGCTCGACCGGCACAACCTGATCGGCATCGTGACCCTGACCTGGTGCCTGGTGGTGGGTATCACCGGGGTCATCAGCGCCTGTGCCGATCTGCTGATCGCCGCCTGGCGCACCGACACCCTCGGCGCCATGGTCGCGCCCTACCGCAACGCCCCGCCGCTGACCGAACTCGCCCCGGCCACGCACCTGCTGGAAATCGCCGCCGAAGCCGCCCCCGGCATGCGCCCGGACTTCACCGCCTTCCCCGGTACACGCTTTTCCAGCGCGCACCACTACGCGGTCTTTATGAAAGGCAGCACCCATCTCACCTCGCACCTGCTGACCCCGGTGCTGATCGACGCCAGTACCCTGCAAGTCACCGCCGTGGGCCAGCGCCCCTGGTACATGGATGCCATGGGCATGTCGCAACCGCTGCATTTCGGCGATTACGGCGGCCTGCCGATGAAGGTGCTCTGGGCCGTGCTGGATGGCTTGACCATCATCGTGCTCGGCAGCGGCGTGTACCTGTGGTGGGTGCGCCGGCGGAGCGCCCTGAAAACCGAGGGCGCCCGATGAAACCGCACTCATCGAATATCCGGAAGGTCTTCGGTATTCCCGCGCTGATCGCCCTGCTCAGCGCCGCCGGCCTGTTCGCCGCGCTGCTGGGCGATGGCGCCTGGGACGCGCTGAGCTGGCTGGGGCTGGGGATTCCGGCGGCCCTCTCCCTGCACGGGCTGCTGGGCCGTCGCCACGGATGACCGCTGGTGAGGCCTTCAAGACAAAGCGTCAGGTAATCTGAAACGAGGCGTGCCCGCGAAGCTTTCAGCGGTCTCGCGGGCCTCTTCGCGGCGGTGCGGCGATCCGACAAGCACCGCACCCACAACGACCGTGTTCGGTCTTGACTGACTGGCCAGCAAACGGGCCAATTCCGCGCCCCATCGCTGATCCTCGCGTAATCCCAGCGACCTACTCATGGGCGGCCCCGCGATCAACGTTCAGCGCCTCGGCGGGTTTGCCCTGGCCGATCCCATACCAATCGAGTTTGCGGGTCAGCACCATAAACACCCCGAGCAGGCAGAACAGCAGCAACGAGCCCATCAGCAACGCATAGTCCTCGGCGCTGAGCAGCCCGTAGAGCAAGCCATACAAGGCGGCCAGGCCGATACCAAAACCCAGGCCATGGACCAAACTGCGCAACACATGACAAACATAAAAGCCAATCAACCCGACACAGGCCCCGGCCGACAACAGATACGCCAGACCAAACCCAAGGTGCTCGGACAGCGACAGCAACAGCAGATAGAAGAAAGCCAACGCCACCCCGACCAGGGCGTACTGGACCGGGTGTACCGCCAGGCGCTTGAGCACTTCGAAGAGGAAGAAACCGGCAAAGGTCAGGGCGATAAACAGCAGCGCATATTTGATCGCCCGGTCGGACTTGAGGTACTGGTCCACCGGTTCGATAAAACTCACGCCAAAGCTGCGGGCCTTGAAGCCGTCGCAGTCGCTGGTCTGTAGGCAATTGTTCAGGGCTTCGCGCAGGTTGGTGGAGAAGAACGAGGTCTGCCACTGGGCACTGAAACCCTGGTCGGTGACTTCCCGCTTGACCGGCAGGTAGTTGCCGATAAAGCTCGGGTGTGGCCAATCGGCGCTCAAATGGATATTGCTGGTCTTGCCCACCGGCAGCACCTGCAACTGACCCGTGCCCTGCAGCGCCAGATTGAAGGCAAAGTCGAGGCGTTGCTCTTGGCGACCATCGACACGTGGCAAGTTCACATGCACACCGTCACCCAGCCAACTGACCTGGGTCCCGGGCCGGAACTCCAGGTTCTGGCTACCCACCTGCAAAGTCAGGGCGTTTTCGATGCCGCGGATATCGCTGATACCCACCGCCAGGTACGGCTCGTCGAAGCGGTAATCGGCAAAGTCTTCGCTGATGCCCAATTGCAGTGGCAACACGAAGCTCCCGCTGATCTGGTTATTGGCGTGAAACAGCCGCGCGTCATAAATGCCCCGCGAGCGCAGTTCGGTCTGGACCTTGCCATCGAGCTCGAAACGCTCCGGCAAAAAATACAGGCGCCCGCTGACTTCGCTGCTTTGCTGGTAGCGCTCGCCCTTGGCGTCAGTCTTCCATTCGCGAACCGTCTGGCGATACGGTACCACCAGCAACGGACCATTCAATTGCTGGCTGTAGCTGGAACTGCGGGCGATATCTTCCAGGACACCATCGCGCAGGCGCTGACGCTCGGTGATCACACCATCGATCATCATCAAGGGAATCAGCAACAACAGCATCAGTAGGGCAATCGCCCCGAGTTTTATAGCCAGACTGCGGTTCATGGGTTCTCTCCCTGTTGGTATGGGGGAGAGTCTGCGCAGCCTGTGTGGGGGCTTGATGGGGCGAATGTGGAGACTGTGTGGAGAGGCCGTGTTTATCAGGGAAAGGTCAGGCTGACCTCGACGCCACCGTGCACATTGCCGATACGCAGTTCGCCGCCGTGCAACTTCATCACTTCCTCGACGAAATTCAGCCCCAGTCCGGTGCTCTTGCGACCGCTGCTCGGCCGTGGCAAGGAGTAGAAGCGCTCGCTCAATCTCGGCAGGGCATACTCAGGGATAGCCTCGGCCTGGTTGAACAGCCTGAAGCACAACTGCCGGCCCTGACGCTCGGCCTTGAAGCGTACAGTCCCTTCCGGCGGCGTGAAGTCCAGGGCATTGTCCAGCAGATTGCCGATGGCCTGACGCAGCAGGAACGGCTCGCCGAATACCGTCAGGTCCGGCGCAATCGACTGCTCTACCTGCAAGCGCCCGCGTTCGATCCGCGCGGCCTGGGCCTGCAACACCTCATCCACCAGGCTCGCCAAGGGGACCTCGACCTGCTCCTCCAGCACCTGACGCTGCTCCACCAATGCCAGATTCAGCAGCCGCTCGATCAACTGCTGCATCCGCGCGCTTTCGCTGTCGATATTGCCGACAAAACGCTCGCGCTGGGCCTCCGGCATCTCCCCCTGCAACAACTCCGCCGCCCCGCGAATCGCCGCCAGCGGGCTTTTCAGTTCGTGGGTCAGGGTGTGCACGTAGCGCTCGACATAGGCCTTGCCCTCCAACTGCGTGCGCATGTGCTCCACGGCGTTGGCCAACTGCGCCAGCTCGCCGCCGCGATAACTTGGCAGCTCGGCCTTTTGACCTTCGCTGACCGCCTGGGCGTAAGCGGTCAGGCGCCGCAACGCTGCGCTCAGCCACCAGGACAGCAGCGCGCCGAACAACAGGCCCAGGCCGATCAACCCGGCGCCGTACATCAACAGACGGTGCTCGGTGCGGTCCACGTAAGGCTGCAACGAACTGTTGGGTTTGGCCACCGTGACCACGCCAATGACCTGACCGTTGTCGCTGATCGGCGCACCAACGTGCATCACCGAAGAGTTCGGGTCGCCATCCACCGTACGGGTCGAGCGGGCGCCGTACTCGCCGCGCAGGGTCAGGTAGACATCGTTCCAGTTTGAATAGTCCTGCCCCAGCGCCTGCTCGGCGGAATCGAGCAACACGATGCCGTGGGCGTCGGTCACATAGATCCGGTGGTTGACCTGATTCTTCTCCAGGCCCCAGATGGTCGCCGCCGGCTTGCGCTGGCCGTAAGCCTTGAGTGCCTCGGGCAGGCGACTCTGGCTGAGGGTGCCGTTCTTCACATCGTCATGGAGGATTTCCGCCAGCAGGTTGGCGGTGTCCACCAGGGTTTCTTCGGTGGACTGACGCACGCCGGGGCGGATTTCCTTCATCACCGTGTTCAGCACGAAATAGCCGGTCAGGCCGACGAAGAGGAAGTACACCAGGAAAATCCGGATCCCCAACGGCATCAGCTGTTCCCCGGGCTGTAGCTGTAGCCCAGGCCGCGATGGGTCTGGATCGGTTCGGCATCGCTGGCCACCGCCCGCAGCTTGGCCCGCAGGCTTTTGATATGGCTGTCGATATTGCGCTCGTAGCCGGCATCCGCCGCCACCCCCAGGGCATCGAGCAACTGCTCACGGCTGAAAACCCGTTCGGGTTGTTCCAGCAGGCAGGCAAACAGGCGGAATTCGTGGCGGGTCAGGTTCAAGGGCTGGCCGCGATAGCCGATCTGTACTCGCTCGTGATCGACCAGGAAGCGCTCGCTGGAAACCGGCGATGGCGCCTGGGGCACCACGCGCTTGAGGATCGCCCGCACCCGCGCCGCGACTTCCCGCGGGCTGAAAGGCTTGACCACATAGTCGTCGGCGCCGATTTCCAGGCCCACCACGCGGTCGATCTCGCCATCGCGGGCGCTGAGAAACATCACCGGCACTTCGGTAAAGCGCCGCAGTTGCTTGCACACCTCGAAGCCGCTGATGTCCGGCAGGCCTATATCGAGAATCAGCAGGTCGGCCGGCGTTGCCCGCTGGTGCTCGAGCGCCGCGCCGCCCAGGTTCAGCCAGGTGGTAGTGAACCCCTCGCCCTGCAGGGCATAGATCAGGGTATCGGCAATCGCCGCTTCGTCTTCGACAATCAGGATATGGGGCATGGCGTCCGAGCACGGTTGTTGATCGCGCAACGGTGCCGGACGCGTGCCGCCGCGTCAATCAGCAGTGGGGTTGATTGGCGGTATAACGTCGCGCCGGGTTCACCGCCGCGCCGAATTCACGCAAGGCCTTGGCGCCGATCAGCAGCGGGTAGTTGAAGCTGCTGCGGTTGGTCAGGTTGACCTCGACGCTGCGCTTGACGTTGCCCAGGCACATTTCCAGCTCCACCACCGGGCGCTTGCTCGAGTCGCTGACTTCGCCGTCTTCGTCTTCCTCGGAGCGGGTCTTGATCTTGCTGATGCGCGCGACCTTGTGTTCATAGACCTTGCCGTCGGCATCGGCGGTGCCCAGACGGAAACGCACCCAGTCCTCACCGTCACGCTTGAACAGCTCGATGTCCTTGGCCGACAGCGAGGCGGTCAAGGCACCGGTGTCCATCTTGGCCTTGAAGGTTTGGCCGATTTCCGGCAACTGGATGTATTCGTAGCGCCCGTAGAGGGTCGGTTCGGCCGCCATGACCGGCAGGGCCAGGAGGGACAACAGGGCAAGAATGGATTTCACTTCGCTGTACCTTTTAAGTGGACGCACAAGGGGCGCCATTTTAGACCGCTGTTACCGCGTTGGTTCATGAACAAATCTGACAGACCGACACCTCCAACCTGTGGGAGCCAGCTTGCTGGCGATAGCGATGGTGAATATGACATCGCCATCGCTGGCAAGCCAGCTTCTACAGGGATCGTGTTCACCCCAGACTGATCAGGTTCGCCCGGGCAATTTGGTGTCCGCCCGCGCCCGCCTTTATCATGGCGCGCCCTCACGCTTTGAAAGAGTCCCTGTATGCGCCGCCTGCTCACCGGCAGTTTCGTCACCTTCCTGCTTTTGCTCAACACGCTGGTACTGTTCGGCCCGCTGATGCTCTTCGCCCTGCTCAAGCTGTTGTTGCCGGGTCGCTTGCGCGACTACGCCAGCGCGGCAGTGATGTGGATCGCCGAAACCTGGGCCGAGATCGACAAGCTGATCTTCGTCCTGTGCATCCCTACCCGCTGGGATATTCGCGGTGCCGAGGGCCTGCGTCGCGACACCTCGTACCTGGTGGTCTGCAACCATCAATCCTGGGTCGATATCCCGGCGCTGATCCAGACGCTCAACCGGCACACGCCGTTCTTCAAGTTCTTCCTCAAGAAAGAACTGATCTGGGTGCCGTTCCTCGGCCTGGCCTGGTGGGCGCTGGACTACCCGTTCATGAAGCGCTATTCCAAGGCCTTTCTCGACAAGCACCCGGAACTCAAGGGCCATGACCTGGAAATCACCCAGGCCGCCTGCGAGTTGTTCAAGCGCCAGCCGGTGACCGTGGTCAACTACCTGGAAGGCACGCGCTTCAGCCCGGCCAAGCGCCAGACGCAGGACTCGCCCTTCACCCACCTGCTCAAGCCCAAGGCCGGCGGCGTGGCCTTCGTACTGGCGGCCATGGGTGAGCAGCTGGACGCGATCCTCGACGTCACCGTGGTTTATCCACAAGAGCGGATTCCGGGGTTCTGGGATTTGATCAGCGGCAACCTGCCCAAGGTCATCATCGACTTCCAGACCCGCGAGTTGACTGCGGACCTGTGGCAAGGCGACTACGAGAACGATCCGCTGTTTCGCCAGCGGATCCAGGATTGGGTCAACCAGCTCTGGAGCGAAAAGGATCCGCGCATTACGGCTTTGCGTAGCGAGAGCGAGCCAACAGACCGGCCCGGTTGACCCGCACCTGTAGGAGCCGGCTTGCCGGCGATGAGGCCCTTGAGTCTCACGATGCCTGTTCGGACGCCATCGCCGGCAAGCCGGCTCCCACAAAACCGCGTCCCCGCGCAAAAATAGCGTTGCGCCCGTGCCACAAAAAAACGCATCGAACAGTTTCGAACCGTTCGATGCGTTTTTATTCCAGCCCGATGCTTGATCAGCTACCGGCGCCCCAGATACCGCCCAGGCTCTTGAGCAACGGACCACCGATGCCCTGCTGCCCGAGGTATTGCAGAATCACCGGGGCAAACTGGCCGACCATGCCGCTGTCCATGCCCAGGGCGCCGAAGGCCTTGTTCAGGTCACTGGTGTTTTGCACATTGCCCAGCGCGTTGCCCAACGCCGACGAGTTATCCGACTGGCCGAGCAAACTGCCCAGGCCGGCCAGGGCACCGCCGCTCGATAATTGGTCAAGCCCCGGCACGCTCTTGCTCAACTGCGAATAATCGTTACCACTGAGCCGGTTCTTCGCCAAGCCCAGCATTGCACCCGTGCCACCCACCGCCTGTTCCGGAGTGACATTCAGTTGCGACCCGAGGGCGCTGAGCAGGCCGCCTGCCGGTGCCGCCGCATTGCCGCCCTGCTCGCCTTGCATGGACGAGACCGCATTGGCCGCATCGCTCAGGCTGAACGCCGCGAACACCGGCGTAGCGGCGAATGCCAGGAACGAAGCCAGTACCACACCGCGTGAAATCTTCATTGCAACACCTCGAAAGTCATCAAAACCGACCGCCAGCAGGGACAGGCGCTGAACACTTGCCGTTGGAGTCAAAAAAACCGGACTTGTTCCGCGCTCGCCGAATCCTCCCACCGCGCCTGTAAAAAAACTGTACCGCCGGTGCATCCGATCCTCGCTCCCGTGCGTATATCAAGCACGGACAGAACTTCCTGGCCGACTTCATACCGACAAGGATTCTCCATCATGAAATGCACTTCGATCAAAGCCCCCCTGATTGCCAGCCTGCTGACCCTCGCGTTGTCCGGCGGCCTGGCCCAGGCGGCGAGCATGGACCACAACAGTGTAATGGTCGGCGGACAAAGCATGCTGCCGAGCCAGGATATTGTAGATAACGCGGTCAATTCCGCCGATCACACCACCCTGGTCGCCGCCGTGAAGGCCGCCGGGCTGGTGCCTACCCTCAAGGGCAAGGGTCCGTTCACTGTCTTCGCCCCGGTCAACTCCGCCTTCGCCGCCCTGCCCACCGGCACCGTCGACAACCTGCTCAAACCGGAAAACAAGGGCACCCTGACCCATATCCTCACGTACCACGTGGTGGCCGGGAAACTGGATATGGCCGAACTGGCCAAGCGCATCCAGGCCGGTGGCGGCCAGACCGAACTGACCACCGTCGCAGGTGGCAAGTTGTGGGCGATGATGAACGGCCCGCACAACATCGTGATCAAGGATGAGAAAGGCTCCAGCGCCGATATCACCACTTACGATGTGATGCAATCCAACGGCGTAATCCAGGTAATCGACAAGGTACTGCTGCCTAAAAGCTGAACCCGGCCCTACCGCCGCTCTACCTGTAGGAGCCAGCTTGCTGGCGATGAACTCAAGGACGCCGGGGGGGTTCAGGCACCCCGCGTCATCATTGACCGCCATCGCCAGCAAGCTGGCTCCTACAATGACCGCGTTGACCCTAGTGACGGGTCCATGGCCAAGACAGTATCCGTAAGGCCGTGTAGCCCGTGAGGCCCCCATGAATGGAACAACCGCGCGCCGTGGACTACCCTCAGCCGGTAACGAGCGCAACGCGCGGCCCATACATCGTCTTGTGATTGTCTGGAGAACAGCCATTTCCACCGCCGACGCCGATCAACTCAGGCAGCTGTTGGCCCAGTGCTCGCAGGGCAACCGCCATGCTTTTGAAACGCTGTATCGCAGTGTCGCCCCGCGCCTGCACGGCGTGGCTTTGCGCTGCCTGGGCCGTGCCGACCTGGCCGAAGAAATCCTCCAGGAGAGCTTCGTGCGCATCTGGAACAACGCCTCGCGCTACGAAGCGCACCTTTCGGCGCCGCTGACCTGGATGGTCAATATCACCCGCAACCTGGCCATCGATCAGTTGCGCAGGTTGCGTGAAGTGCCCCTGACCGATGGGCAGGAAGACAGCGTGGCTGACGACAGCCCGTCGGCCCACGAACTGCTCGACAGCGCCCGCGAGGCCAGCGCCCTGAACCGTTGCCTGGAAACCCTGGAGGGCCCGCAGTGCCAGTCGATCACCCTGGCCTATTTCCACGGTTTGTCCTACGCGGAACTGGCCAAACAACTGCCCGCGCCGCTGGGTTCGGTCAAATCCTGGATTCGTCGCGGCATGGAGCGCCTGCGCAGGTGCCTTGAATCATGAACTACCAGAACCCCCGCCTGCGCCGTGCCCTGGCCGCCGACTATGCCATTGGCCTGATGTCCAAGGCCGCGCGCCGACGCTTCGAAGAATTGATGCGCGATGACGCGAAACTGCGCGCCCAGGTCGCCGAATGGCAGGAAAACCTGATGGCCCTGACCGAGTCCGTGGCCGATCAGCCGGTGCCGGATCGCGTCTGGCAAGGCGTTGTCGCACGGATCGACCCGCAACGCTTGCACCTGCCTGAGAAACGGCGGTTCTGGAGCGGACTGCGGATCCTCGCAGCGGTGTGTTCACTGGTGCTGGTGGTCGCCCTGGGCGTGTTCTACAACCATGATCCGGCGAGCGCCAGCGCGACCCTGCTCAGCGGCACGCAAACCCCGGCATTGCGAGTCCAGACCCATGCCGGCTATCTGCAAGTGGAGCCGTTGAGCCTGGCGGCGGTACAAGCCGACCGCAGCCTGGAACTCTGGGTGATTCCGGTGGGCGGCAAACCGGTGTCCCTGGGACTGCTGCCCAAGGAAGGCAAGGGGCGGGTCGAGTTGAGCGAAGCGCATAGGGCGTTGCTCGGCACCTCGGTGGTGCTGGCGGTCAGCCTTGAGCCAACGGGCGGCTCGCCGACTGGGCAACCGACCGGACCGGTATTGTATCAAGGGGCGCTGGCGGCGCTTTGAACCCAAAAGCCGCGTGGTCCTGCAGGATCAGCGGCGTTCCATACTGACTATTGCGCAAGGTATTCAATAGCGGCCTGCACCAACGGCCGCGCCCATTGTGGTGTGCCCTGCAAGGCAGCGGCATCTTCCGGATCCGGAAAAGTGATCTGTCCAGCCACCATCTCCAGAATCAGCACGGGGTCTGGAATATCCTCACCCGGCGCGGCGTCGGCGCTGTTATCGAAGACTTGCAAGTGCGCCAACAGTGGCATCAGGCTGACCAGATTCGCTCGAGAGGAGACCCAACGCTCGCGAATCTTCTTTTCCGCAATATCGTGACCACCGACAGACACGCGAAAACGTACCCGTTGCAGATGTTGCTCCGCAGAAGACAATCCGCAAAACAGCATCACCACATCATGAGTCCGGGCGGACTGTGCCAGCAAACGCGCAATCGTGTTACCACCCAGCGTGGTTTCGAAGGCATAGTTGTGCCCCTGGAGCAGCGCGGTTTCCAGCCGGGAGCGACCGTACTCCCAAGCCAGGGCATTAGCCTGAACAGGATCAATGTCCCGGGAACCGACCAACTCACGCGCCATGCTATCCGGGTTGAACCACTCCAGCCCGTATTCTGCCAGGAGCGCACCACCTACCGAGCTTTTACCGGCACCATTGACACCTGCCAAGACGAAAATGTAGGGACGTTCGCTGGGTAACACTTCACTCATCAGTAGGAGGATCCTGCCTTGGGTCGCTTGCCCAGCTTGCCTTTGGCCGCCAGCAGCGAGCGCACGCCAGCGGCAGATTCAGGCTGTTGCAGAACCTCCAGGCGGGCATCGAAACGCTGGGTCAACTCCTCCAGGGCCGATTGCTCCCGGGCCTTGTAGGCTTGTACTTCGGCGATCAGTTGCTGATAGGTCTCGGCGGCCAGCAGCACCATTTCCACAGTCGAGTGGTTAGTCACCGCCACAGTGCCGGACTGATGGACCAGACGGACAACGTCGGCCCACTTGTTCTTCACCTGGGAGGCATTCTGGCGGGGCAGATCAAGCAGGTCAGGCAAGGCAATCATGGCATGTGCTCGCAAGCTGGGAGGGCCTGCTCACTATAGCAAGGCTGCAGAAATCTGGCTATTTTTGCCATATTTTTGTTTTTTCAAGATCTGTTATGGAGGGTGCTTTCCATAATTATCTCTCATCGGCCCCCGCTCGACATTGACGAAGATGACTGTGCAGGACAACACCCCTCAATCAATGCACAGAGGCTTGAATATGGATATGTTCACCAGCGCAATCATCGAAGCAGGCATCGACACCCTGTCTGCTCTCACGGACGCCGATCATGCGACCTGCCTGGAACATCAGCCCCTCGAAAACGGCTATAGAAAGTTTGTGTTTTTCCTGAAAAAACGCCCAGACGAAGAGCAACTCGAGGTCAGGATCAACGCCCGAATCAGCCTGTTGTACGACTGCAACATGTCTGATTACCTCAGGCGCGAGGGCCTCGAGAGCAATCTTGAGAAAACAACGGCCGGTTATTACCGCCTCAATCGACCGCTTTATGCGTCAACGAAAATGGGCTGCCCGCCCCCCAAGCATGTAGAAACTCATAAGCTCAAGGGCCAGGGCTACACCCTTCCTTACAACAGCAACACCCCCATCGTTATCCATGCCTTCGCGGGCTTCGATCCGAAGGAGGATGTCCATATCTCTTACGACATCATCGAAAAGGCTGCGATCAACGCGATCGGTCTCTAAGCCTTCAAAAAACCGGCAGTCCCCCTGGAATGTCGAGCGGACAAAAAACGACCTTGCCTTTCCAGAGCCAAAACAAAAACCGCAACATTAAAAAGGGCGACCGAAGTCGCCCTTTTTCCGTCTTGCCCTTTACTGCTTACGCCGCACTGAACAGCTTGTGCGGGTCAATCACGAACTTCTTCGGCACGCCCGCATCGAACTCGCCGTAACCGCGCGGCGCGTCGTCGAGGCTGATCACTTCGACACCGACGATATCGGCGATCTTGATCCGATCCCACATGATCGCCTGCATCAGCTGGCGGTTGTACTTCATCACCGGGGTCTGGCCGGTGTGGAAGCTGTGGGACTTGGCCCAACCGAGGCCGAAGCGGATGCTCAGGCTGCCGATTTTCGCGGCGGCATCTACCGCACCCGGGTCTTCGGTCACATACAGGCCCGGAATACCGATCTTGCCCGCCACCCGTACCACGCCCATCAGCGAGTTGAGCACGGTGGCCGGAGCCTCGTGCTTCACGCCTTCATGACCGTGACCACGGGCTTCGAAGCCTACGGCATCGACGGCGCAATCCACTTCAGGCTCGCCCAACAGCGCGGCGATCTGTTCGTGCAGCGGGGTGTCCTTGGACAGGTCGGCGATTTCGAAACCCTGGGCCTTGGCGTGTGCCAGGCGGATCGGGTTGACGTCACCGATGATCACCACCGCTGCGCCCAGCAGGCGTGCCGAAGCCGCCGCCGCGAGACCGACCGGACCAGCACCGGCGATGTACACGGTGCTGCCCGGGCCGACGCCCGCGGTGACCGCGCCGTGGTAGCCGGTAGGCAGGATGTCGGAGAGGCAGGTCAGGTCGCGGATCTTCTCCATGGCCTTGTCGCGATCCGGCAGCTTGAGCAGGTTGAAGTCGGCGTACGGCACCAGCACGTATTCGGCCTGGCCACCTGTCCAGTCGCCCATGTCGACATAACCGTAAGCACCGCCGGCACGGGCCGGGTTGACGGTCAGGCAGACGCCGGTGTGTTGTTCCTTGCAGGAGCGGCAGCGCCCGCAAGCCACGTTGAACGGTACCGAGACCAGGTCGCCGAGTTTCAGGTTCTCGACATCGCTGCCCTTCTCGATCACTTCACCCGTGATTTCGTGACCCAGGACCAGACCGGTCTGGGCGGTGGTACGGCCACGGACCATGTGTTGGTCCGAACCACAGATGTTGGTGGAGACGACGCGCAGGATGACACCGTGCTCAATCTTCCTGCCGCGTGGGTCCTGCATTTTCGGATAGTCGATTTTTTGCACCTCGACCTTGCCATTGCCGAGATACACCACACCACGATTGCCAGACATGCTTTCACCTCGCTGTTGTTTTTATGTAGCAGCGCGCCGCCAGGGGGCAACGCGCGGATTGCTCGGGTTATTGCCTGTGGTTGTTGCGTTGTTCTTACGGGCCCCATCGCCGGCAAGCCGGCTCCCACAAGGGAATTGCGTCACGGCAGGCACCGCGCCCACTGTGGGAGATTGCCCGGGTTACTGCTTGTGGTTGTTGCGTTGTTCTTGCGGGCCTCTTCGCGGGCAAGCTCCGCTCCCACAGGTCCCGAGTCGTATGTACTTGCTGAGTACGACACAAATCTAATGTGGGAGCGGTGCTGGTCGGACCGCCGCACCGCCGCGAAGGTCGTAAAACGACCGACCTTCAGAGCACCACTGTTCTGTTGGCGTTGAGGAAAACCCGCCGCTCAATGTGATAACCCACCGCCCGCGCCAACGTCAGCCCTTCGATATCGCGGCCCTTGGCGATCAGGTCTTCAGGGTAGTGACTGTGGTCCACCGCCTCGACGCCCTGGGCGATGATCGGACCTTCGTCCAGGTCGTTGTTGATGTAGTGCGCGGTGGCGCCCACCAGTTTCACACCCTTGTTGTAGGCCTGGTGATAGGGCTTGGCACCCTTGAACCCAGGCAACAACGAGTGGTGGATATTGATGGCCTTGCCGTCGAGCTTGCGGCACAGCTCAGGCGAGAGCACCTGCATGTAACGGGCAAGGATCACCAGCTCCGCGCCGGACTCCTCGATCACCTGCCAGACCTGGCGCTCCTGGCCCGGCTTGTCGTTCGGGTCCAGCGGGAAATGGTAGTAGGGAATCTGGTGCCAGTCGGCCAGGGGCTTGAGGTCCGGGTGGTTGGAGACCACGGCGGCCACATCCATGGACAATTGGCCGATACGCTGGCGGTAGAGCAGGTCGTTGAGGCAGTGATCGGCCTTGGAGACCATGATCACCACTTTCGGCCGGTAGTTCGGCGCGGTCAGTTCGAACAGCATGCCGAAGGTCTCACCGCGCAGGGCCAGGCCGGCGCGGAAGGCCAGTTCGTCGAAACCCTCGGGCTGGCGAAACTCCACGCGAATGAAGAAACGCCCCGAGAGGCGGTCATCGAACGAATGGTGCTCGGTGACGTAGCAGCCCTGCTCGAACAGGTAGCGGGTCACCGCATCCACCGTGCCGAGCACGCTGGGGCAGTCGGCGGTCAAAATCCATGTATCGGGGGCGCGGCTCATTGCTTGACTCCTGTTCGTGAGGGGCAACCGCCCAGCGGTTGATCGCGAGCCTCTTGGTAGCGGCTCCAGGCAATCCTTGCCCTTGTGTTCGACACCAAACCCTGTAGGAGCCAGCTTGCTGGCGATGGCGGCCGCTCAGGCGATGCAAGGCTCACCGGCCTCATCGCCAGCAAGCTGGCTCCTACAGGTCAAACAACCTCTCAGGCCTGGACGCTGAGACCGTATTCGGCCGCTGCATCCTGCAACCACAACCACCAGTAATCCGAGAAACTGCGACGAATCACCAGCTCCCAGGTGTCTTCGGCGGTATGGCGGATCATCAGTTGCGACTTGGCGAACACAGTCCCGACGGCCTTGCCCACCGGAAAGTTGTTCGGGTGCACGTCGTAGCTGGTGGACTTCATCAGCACTTCACGGACCTTCGGCCCGCTCAGCTCCAGCAGTTGCTGGCCGCCGCTGACATTGACGATGGCGATATGCAGGTCGCCCAGGGCTTCGCGCAACGCCTTCTCGGCGGCGAACTCTTCGCCACTCGGGACGATCAGCAGCCACTCGTCCGGGCCGAGCCATTGCAGGCTGGTCTCGCCCTTGGCAACCACGGTCAGCGCCACTGGCAGTTCCAGGCCGAGAGCCTTGTGCACGCCGGCGGCGAAGGCCGCATCATGGCCATCGCCACGAAGGGTCAGGTGACCGAGCAGTTTCTTTTCCCGCACGGTCACGCCGGCGTTCTTGCGGCCTTTACCCACCAGGCTGGCGAGATCGGCATGGTGCAACGACGACTCGGCCTTGGCCCCGGAAGTCGGGCGTTGTTGGTAAACGTTGGCTGTGGTCATGTGAAACACCTGTGTTGAATTCTGTCTTGGCGGTGGGTCAATGCCTGACTCCACCTCATGAACAACCGTGGCCCTGTGTGGGAGCGGAGCTTGCCCGCGAAGCTTTTGGCGGCTTCAAGGGCCTCTTCGCGGGCAAGCTCCTCTCCCACAGGGGTTACGGCGTCAGATGTTCTGGCGGTCCCCTTTAGGATCGAAGAACACCGAAGAAACGATTTCCGCCTCGATCACGCTGCCATCGGCCAATGGCGCGAACACTCGCTCGCCCATACGCTTCAGCCCGCCCTTGACCACGGCCATGGCAAACGAATAGCCAAGGGAGTTGTGGGCATAGCTGGAGGTGACGTGACCGACCATCTTCATCGGGATCGTCTGCTTGGTGTCGAACACCAACTGCGCGCCTTCCGGCAGCCACTTGGTCGGATCGATCGGCTTGAGCCCGACCAACTGCTTGCGCTCTTCGCGCACACAGTCTTCACGGTTCATCCCGCGCCAGCCGATCCACGAGAACGGCTTGGTCCGGCCCACGCACCAGCCCATGTTCAGGTCGTCCGGGGTCATCGAGCCGTCAGTGTCCTGGCCGACGATGATGAAACCCTTTTCGGCCCGCAGCACGTGCATGGTCTCGGTGCCGTACGGGGTCAGGTTGTACTGCTTGCCCGCCGCGACGATCTTCTCCAGCACACCCATGGCGTAGTCGGCCTGGATGTTGACCTCGTAGGACAGCTCGCCGGTAAAGGAAATCCGGAACACCCGCGCCGGAACACCGCCGACCAGGCCTTCTTTCCAGGTCATGAACGGGAACGCATCCTTGTCCAGGTCGATGTCGGTGACTTCGCTGAGCAGCTTGCGGCTGTTCGGTCCGGACAGGGTCATGGTTGCCCAATGGTCGGTCACGGAGGTGAAGTACACCTTCATGTTCGGCCATTCGGTCTGGTGGTAGATCTCCAGCCACTGCAGCACGCGAGCCGCGCCGCCGGTGGTGGTGGTCATCAGGAAGTGGTTGTCGGCCAGACAGGCGGTCACGCCGTCGTCGAAGACCATGCCGTCTTCCTTGCACATCAGGCCGTAGCGGGCCTTGCCCACATCGAGCTTGGTCCAGGCGTTGGTGTAGATGCGGTTGAGGAATTCACGCGCGTCCGGGCCCTGGATGTCGATCTTGCCCAGGGTCGAGGCATCGAGCAGGCCGACGCTGTCGCGCACGGCCTTGCACTCACGCTTGACCGCCGCGTGCAGGTCTTCACCGTTGCGTGGGAAGTACCACGGCCGTTTCCACTGGCCGACGTCCTCGAACTCGGCGCCCTGCTTCACGTGCCAGGCCTGCAAGGCGGTGTAGCGCACCGGCTCGAAGATATGCCCGCAGTGACGGCCGGCGACCGCGCCGAAAGTCACTGGCGTGTAGTTCGGACGGAACATGGTGGTGCCCATCTGCGGGATGGTCACGTTCAACGAACGAGCGGCAATGGCCAGGCCGTTGACGTTGCCCAGCTTGCCCTGGTCGGTGCCGAAGCCCAGCGCGGTGTAGCGCTTGACGTGTTCGACCGACTCGAAGCCCTCGCGGGTCGCCAGTTCGATGGCGGCGGCGGTGACGTCGTTCTGCAGGTCGACAAATTGCTTCGGCGCCCGTGCGGTAGCTTTTTCATGGGGCACCTGGAACAGCGCCAGGGTTGGCTCTTCCAGACGCGACAGCGCTTTAGGCAATACGCCTTCGACGGCCTTGAAACCGGCTTCGCTGGCTGCGCGAACGCCGCCCTCAAACCCATCGGCCAGGGCATCGGCCAAGCCGTAGACGCCGTTGATACCGCCGACGCACACACGTTTCTGCGGTGCTTCGCCGGGAACAAAACCGAGAATATCTTCACGCCAGGTCGGCTTGCCGCCCAGGTGCGAGGCCAAGTGGACCACCGGGCTGTAGCCGCCGGAACTGGCAACCAGGTCGCACTCCAGCCATTCGCCAGGGCTGGTGACTTTATGGGCCTTGACGTCGATGGCGGCGATGCGCGCCGCGGTGACATGCTTGCTGCCACGAGCTTCGACCACAGCGCTGCCGGTGAGGATGCGAATCCCCTTGGCCCGCGCCTCTTCCACCAACGCACCGCGCGGATTGCTGCGGGCATCGGCGATAGCGACCACTTGCAGGCTGGCATCGAGCCAGTCCAACGCCACGCGGTAGGCGTGATCGTTGTTGGTGCTCAGCACCAGCTTCTTGCCCGGCGCCACGCCGTAACGGCGAACGTAGGTCGAAACGGCACCGGCCAGCATATTGCCCGGTACGTCGTTGTTGCCATAGACCAGCGGACGCTCATGGGTACCGGTAGCCAGGACCACGCGCTTGGCGCGGACCCGATGGATACGCTGACGCACCTGGCCAATCGGCGCACGGTCACCGAGGTGATCGGTCAGGCGCTCGTGAATGGTCAGGAAGTTGTGGTCGTGGTAGCCGTTGACGGTGGCCCGTGGCAACAGCAGGACATCCGGCAGGCTTTTCAATTCGGCGATAACGCTGGCGATCCACTCGGCCGCCGGCTTGCCGTCGAGGCTTTCGCGGGAGTCGAGCAGGCTGCCGCCGAACTCTTCCTGTTCATCGGCCAGGATCACCCGGGCACCGCTGCGCGCGGCAGCCAGTGCGGCGGCCAGACCGGCAGGGCCGGCACCGACGATCAGCACGTCGCAATGCTGGTTCATGTAGTCGTAGGTGTCCGGATCATTCTCGGTCGGCGAGCGACCAAGACCGGCGGCCTTGCGGATGTACTTCTCGTAGGTCATCCAGAACGACTGCGGATACATGAAGGTCTTGTAATAGAAGCCCGGCGGCATCAGCTTGCCGCCGACCTTGCCGAGAATCCCCATCATGTCGTTGTTGACGCTTGGCCAGCCGTTGGTGCTGGTGGCCACCAGGCCCTGATACAGCGCTTGCTGGGTAGCCCGCACGTTGGGGATCTGGGTTGCTTCGGTGGCGCCGATCTGCAGGACCGCGTTCGGCTCTTCGGCACCGGCGGCAAAGATGCCCCGTGGGCGGGAATACTTGAAGCTGCGGCCGACGATATCCACACCGTTGGCGAGCAACGCGGCGGCCAGGGTGTCGCCTTCAAAGCCTTTGTAGACCTGGCCGTTGAAGGTGAAGCTCAAGACTTTGTTGCGGTCGATCCGACCACCGTTGGACAGGCGATTGACCTGGCTCATACCTTCTCTCCCACAGCCGCGCCGGGCACTTTCGAACTGTCTGCTTTAGCGGTGAATTGCGGCTTTTCGCCAATCTTGTAGGTTTCGAGAATCTCGTAGGTGACGGTGTCGCGGGTCGCGTTGAAATACTGGCGGCAACCGGCAACGTGGTCCCACAGCTCGTGGTGCAGGCCACGGGGGTTGTCGCGGAAGAACATGTAGTCGCCCCACTGCTCGTCGGTGCAGGTGCCCGGGTCCAGGGGACGCGGGATATGCGCCTGGCCGGAAGCATGGAATTCCTCTTCGGAGCGCAGCTCGCCGCAATGAGGACAGAAGATATGCAACATAGGGATTTCTCCTGTTAGTGGGCGACCGCAGCAGCACCGTGTTCGTCGATCAACGCACCGTTGTGGAAACGGTCGATGGAGAAGGGAGCGGCCAATGGGTGCATTTCACCCTTGGCCAGGCTCGCGGCAAACACGTTGCCCGAACCAGGTGTGGCCTTGAAGCCGCCGGTGCCCCAACCGCAGTTGAAGAACATGTTCGGCACCGGGGTTTTCGAAATGATCGGGCAGGCGTCCGGAGTGGTGTCGACGATGCCGCCCCACTGGCGGTTCATGCGCACGCGGGACAACACCGGGAACATCTCGACGATGGCCTGGATGGTGTGCTCGATCACCGGATACGAACCGCGCTGGCCGTAGCCGTTGTAGCCGTCGATACCGGCACCGATCACCAGGTCGCCCTTGTCGGACTGGCTGATGTAACCGTGCACGGCGTTGGACATGATCACGCTGTCGATGATCGGCTTGATCGGTTCGGACACCAGTGCTTGCAGCGGATGCGATTCGATCGGCAGGCGGAAACCGGCCAGCTTGGCCATGTGCCCGGAGTTACCGGCAGTGACCACACCGACGCGCTTGGCGCCGATAAAGCCCTTGTTGGTTTCGACGCCGATGCACACGCCGTTTTCCTTGCGGAAACCGATCACTTCGGTCTGCTGGATCAGATCCACGCCAAGGGCGTCGGCCGCACGGGCGAAGCCCCAGGCCACGGCATCGTGACGGGCCACGCCGCCGCGACGCTGGACGGTGGCGCCCATCACCGGGTAACGGGCGTTCTTCGAGCAGTCCAGGTACGGAATCTCGTCCGCCACCTGCTGGGTGTTGAGCAGTTCGCCATCGACGCCATTGAGGCGGTTGGCGCTGACCCGACGCTCCGAATCACGGATGTCCTGCAGGGTGTGGCAGAGGTTGTAGACGCCACGCTGGGAGAACATCACGTTGTAGTTCAGGTCCTGGGACAGGCCTTCCCACAATTTCATCGCGTGTTCGTACAGGTGCGCCGACTCGTCCCACAGGTAGTTGGAACGTACGATGGTGGTGTTGCGCGCGGTGTTACCGCCGCCCAGCCAGCCCTTCTCGACCACGGCCACGTTGGTGATGCCGTGCTCCTTGGCCAGGTAGTAGGCGGTCGCCAGACCATGCCCGCCACCGCCGACGATGACCACGTCATAGACCTTTTTCGGGGTCGGCGTGCGCCACATTTTCTGCCAGTTTTCGTGATGGCTGAGAGAGTGCTTGAAGAGGCCGAAGCCCGAATAGCGTTGCATAGTCATTTACTCCAAAACCGCTCTCAGCGATAAACCGGGAAGTCCGCGCACAGGGCTGTCACGTGCTGGGCGACGTTCGCTTCGACATCGGCGTCGCCGAGGTTGTCGAGGATGTCGCAGATCCAGCCGGCCAGTTCGACGCACTGGGCCACTTTGAAACCACGGCTGGTGACGGCCGGGGTACCGATGCGCAGACCGGAAGTGACGAACGGCGACTGTGGATCATTCGGCACGGCATTCTTGTTCACGGTGATATGGGCACGGCCCAGGGCGGCATCGGCCTCTTTACCGGTCAAGCCCTGACGGATCAGGCTGACCAGGAACAGGTGGTTGTCGGTACCGCCGGACACTACATCGTAGCCGCGTTTGATAAACACGCTCGCCATCGCCTGGGCGTTATCGATCACTTGCTGCTGATAGACCTTGAAGCTCGGCTCCAGCGCTTCCTTGAAGCTCACGGCCTTGGCGGCGATCACGTGCATCAGCGGGCCGCCCTGGCCACCGGGGAATACCGCGGCGTTGAATTTCTTTTCCAGCTCTTCGTTGGCCTTGGCCAGGATCAGGCCGCCACGGGGACCGCGCAGGGTCTTGTGGGTGGTGGTGGTGACCACGTCGGCATACGGCAGCGGATTCGGGTACAGGCCGGCGGCGACCAGGCCGGCGACGTGGGCCATGTCGACGAAGAAATAGGCACCGACCTTGTCGGCGATTTCACGGAAGCGTGGGAAGTCGAGGGTTTTCGAGTAGGCCGAGAACCCGGCGATGATCATTTTCGGTTTGTGCTCGACGGCCAGGCGCTCGACTTCGTCGTAGTCGATCAAGCCGGTGGTGGTGTCGATGCCATACTGCACGGCGTTGTAGAGTTTGCCGGAGAAGCTGACCTTGGCGCCGTGGGTCAGGTGACCGCCGTGGGCCAGGCTCATGCCCAGCACGGTGTCGCCAGCGTTGAGCAGGGCCAGGTAGACCGCGGCGTTGGCCTGGGAGCCGGAGTGCGGCTGGACGTTGACGTAATCGGCGCCGAACAGTTGCTTGGCGCGTTCGATGGCCAGGGCCTCGACCTTGTCCACGTGTTCGCAGCCGCCGTAGTAGCGTTTGCCCGGATAGCCTTCGGCGTATTTGTTGGTCAGGCCGCTGCCCTGGGCCTGCATGACGCGCTTGCTGGTGTAGTTTTCCGACGCGATCAGCTCGATGTGATCTTCCTGGCGCTGCTCCTCGGCATTCATGGCCGCCATCAGTGCATCGTCATAACCCTGGATCTGGTCTTGCTTGCTGAACATCGCGTCTCTCCCAGCGGCGGCGGTGCGCCATTCTTATCGGTGAGGCCTGTGCCTGACGGCAGTGCCCTTTGAATGCGATGGTATGGCCGTCGCAGGCCGATCAAATGCCTATGGACGCCACGCAAAGGTGCGTTTACGACATGACTTCAAGCACAAGGATGATCAATGCCTGGACAACCCTGTGGGAGCGGAGCTTGCCCGCGAAGGCGTCGGCACTGTCGAGCTATTTTGTGTGCTGCTAACCCTGGCCCCTTCGCGGGCAAGCTCCGCTCCCACAACTGAGCCTGTGCGATAAGGTCAATTCTGGTTACAGTGCGCACCATAATCGTTCACAAGGACCGGGCCATGACCGACAAGAGCCAACAATTCGCCAGCGACAACTACTCCGGTATCTGCCCCGAGGCCTGGGCCGCCATGGAACAGGCCAACCACGGCCACCAGCGCGCCTACGGCGACGACGAATGGACCCAGCGCGCCGCCGACGGTTTCCGCCAGCTGTTCGAAACCGACTGTGAAGTGTTCTTTGCTTTCAATGGCACCGCGGCCAACTCCCTGGCCCTGTCGTCGCTGTGTCAGAGCTACCACAGCGTGATCTGCTCGGAGACCGCCCACGCCGAAACCGACGAATGCGGCGCGCCGGAGTTTTTCTCCAACGGTTCCAAGCTGCTCACCGCGCGGACCGAAAACGGCAAGCTGACCCCGGACGCGATCCGCGAAATCGCCCTCAAGCGCCAGGACATCCACTACCCCAAGCCCCGCGTAGTGACCCTGACCCAGGCCACCGAGGTCGGCAGCGTCTACACCCCGGACGAAATCCGCGCCATCAGCGCCACCTGCAAGGAACTGGGCCTGAATCTGCACATGGACGGCGCGCGGTTCTCCAATGCCTGTGCCTACCTCGGCTGTTCTCCGGCGGACCTGACCTGGAAGGCCGGCGTCGACGTGCTGTGCTTCGGCGGCACGAAAAACGGCATGGCGGTGGGTGAAGCGATCCTGTTCTTCAACCATGACCTGGCGGTGGATTTCGACTATCGCTGCAAACAGGCCGGACAGCTGGCCTCGAAAATGCGCTTTCTCTCGGCGCCCTGGGTCGGCCTGTTGGAGAACCACGCCTGGCTCAAGCACGCCCGCCACGCCAACCACTGCGCGCAACTGCTCAGCAGCCTGGTCAAGGATATTCCCGGCGTGGAGCTGATGTTCCCGGTGGAGGCCAACGGCGTGTTCCTGCAACTGTCGGAAGCGGCCATCGCCGCGCTGACCGCCAAGGGCTGGCGCTTCTACACCTTTATCGGCAAGGGCGGCGCGCGCTTCATGTGCTCGTGGGACACCGAGGAAGCACGGGTGCGGGAACTGGCGGCGGATATCCGCGAGGTGATGGCCGCCTGACCCCAGAGGTTACGAGCCTTCGAAGCCCCTACAGGGGCCCCGGGCACGACGAAGGATTGTGCTGAACAGGGTCCTGTGGGAGATTGCCGGCGATGGCGTCCGCGAGAGCAGCGCAAGCTTTACCGGCCTCATCGCTGGCAAGCCAGCTCCTACAGGGGGCCGCGCACAAGCCCCGAAATCGGTGGCGCCATCAGTTCTGCCCGATGGTTTTCGAAATCACTTCGACCGTGGCGCTGACCTGCTCTTGGTAACGGTCAAGTTCTTCGCGGTGACGCTGCTGTGCTTCGATCTGCTGCGAACACAGGTTCAACGCCGCCAATACCAGCAACTTGTCGCCGATTAGCGTGGGGAACTTTTTCTTGGTGTCGGCCAAGGCGGCCCTGAGCATCACGGTCGCGTCCTGCAGCGTCCGCTCCTGGCCGGCGGGCGCCTTGATCGAATAGTCCTCGCCGAGGATCGAGATGACGGTCACCCCGTCGCTGCTGGTTCTCATGCGCTCACGGGACCTGCGCTGACACGCTCGACCAGCGCCTGGATACGGGCGGCAGTGGCGCCGTGCTTTTCTTCCTGCTCCATCAGGTTCAGTTGCAGGCTTTCGTTTTCGTCCTTGGCCTGGGCCAGCTCGGTGCTCAGCGCGGTATTGGCGGCCAGCAGTTCCTGTTTTTGCTGAACCAGCTCGCTGACCAGTTGTTCCAGTTGACTCAGGGAAGCTTCCAACATTTTTCTTGATCTCTCGGGCAGTTTCAAAGGGCGCGTACGATAAAGAAAAGCCCCCTTGTTTGCCAGGGGAAAACTGTCGCAAAGCCTTGATTTTCCTGGCGGGATACTTTTCTTCGAAGCTTAGTGACTGCGATTGCCAGGACATGTTCCCCACCCCCTGTCGGAAACCTTCACCTGCGACAAATACGCGCAGGGGCTTAAGACTTTAGTCTAATGACCGATAGGTCTTTCAGACCCGCCTTAAAAGCCGCACGGAATGCGCCCTTCTCTCAGGTAGCCACCATGTCCCTACGCAACATGAACATTGCTCCGCGCGCATTCCTCAGCTTCGCCCTGATCGGCGCGCTGATGCTGATCCTGGGGATATTTGCCCTGAACCAGATGAGCAAAATTCGCGGCGCGGCCGAAGAGCTCAGCGCCAACAGCGTGCCGAGCATCAAGAGCCTCGACGATCTCACCCAACTGACCTTGCGCCTGCGGGTACTGTCCTATCGCCTGGTGACCAACCGCACACCTGACGAGCAACAGAAAATCCTCGACCTGTTCACCCAGCGCAGCCAGCAGATCGGCAAGGCCCAGGCGATTTACGAGAAGCTGATTACCAGCCCTGACGAGCGCGCGGCCTACGACCAGTATGGGCAGGTGCTCGGCCAGTACCGTCAGCTCGAAGAGCGCATGAAGGGCCTGTCGCGCAACAATCAGCTCAGCGAGCTGGCGGCCCTGATCAACAGCGAGCTGCAGGCCAACTCCGAACAGATGAACAACGTGCTCGAAAAACTGGTGGTGATCAATACCCAGCAGAGCAACGACACCAATCAACAGGCCGCCGACCAGTACGCTTCGGCGTTCAATCTGGTGGTCGGCCTGTTGGTAGTCGCCACTGGCCTGACCTTGCTGTTCGCCTGGCTGCTGACCAACAGCATTACCCGCCCCATCGCCGACGCCCTGACCGCCGCCGAGCAGATTGCCGAAGGCGACCTGACCCGACCGATCAAGGTCGAGGGCAATGACGAAGCCGGGCGCCTGTTGCAGGCCATGGTCAAGATGCAGCAGAAACTGCGCGACACCCTGCAACGTATTTCCGGCTCCGCCACTCAGTTGGCTTCGGCGGCGGAAGAGCTGAACGCCGTCACCGACGAAAGCGCCAAGGGTCTGGTGCGACAGAACAACGAGATTGAGCAGGCCGCCACCGCCGTCAATGAAATGACCAGCGCCGTGGAAGAAGTCGCGCGCAATGCCGTGAGCACCTCCGAAGCCTCTAAGAATGCCACCGCCTCGGCCGGCGACGGTCGCGACCTGGTACAGGAAACCGTCGGTGCCATCGAGCGCATGAGCAGCGATGTGCAGAGCACCTCGACACTGATCGGCAACCTGGCCAAGGAATCCCAGGATATCGGCAAGGTGCTGGACGTGATTCGCGGACTGGCCGATCAGACCAACTTGCTGGCCCTGAACGCGGCGATTGAGGCGGCACGGGCCGGGGAAGCCGGTCGTGGTTTTGCCGTGGTGGCGGATGAGGTCCGGGCCCTGGCACACCGTACCCAGCAGTCCACCAGCGAAATTGAACGGATGATCGGCAGTATCCAGGGCGGGACCGAACAGGCGGTGGATTCGATGCGCAACAGCACCGAGCGGGCTGAGTCGACCTTGAACATCGCCAAGGGCGCGGGTCTGGCGCTGGACACCATCAACACCGCCATTGTCGAGATCAACGAGCGCAATCTGGTAATCGCCAGTGCGGCGGAAGAGCAGGCTCAGGTGGCTCGCGAGGTGGACCGCAACCTGGTGAACATCCGCGATTTGTCAGTGCAATCGGCGACCGGGGCCAACCAGACCAGCGCCGCGAGCAATGAGCTGTCGCGACTGGCGGTGGATTTGAACAGCATGGTGGCGCGGTTCAGTCTGTAAACCGCTATCGCGCACACCCTCTTCTGCAGGAGCGAGCTTGCTCGCGATAAACGTCAACGATAACGCTGGGCCCCTGATGCCCAGCGGTGTGGCGGCTACCATCGCGAGCAAGCTCGCTCCTACAGGGGGCGTATGCGGCGACCTCAGTACTCGATCCGCACATCACCCTTCGGCACGCTGCAGCACGACAGGATATAACCCTCGGCCACATCGTCGTCGGTGATCCCGCCGTTGTGCTCCATCTCCACTTCACCGCCCAGCTTCAACACCTTGCAGGTGCCGCAAATGCCCATGCCGCAAGCCTTGGGAATCATCAGGCCAAGCTTGGCCGCCGCCGCGTGCACGGTTTCCCCCGGGGCCACGCGAATGCTCTTGCCAGTAGCGGTGAATTCCACCTGGTGCAGGTCCGCGGCATCCACTTCCGGCGCCTCGGCGGCCTGCTCGGCCTGTTCCACCGCGTCAGCACGGGCTTCCGCCGGCGTCGCGCCAAACGATTCCTCGTGGTAGCGGCTCATGTCGAACCCGGCCGCTTCCAGCAGACGCTTCACCGCATTCATATACGGCGTCGGGCCGCAGCAGAACACTTCGCGCTCAAGGAAGTCCGGCGCCATCAGTTCCAGCATCTTGTGGTTCAGATAGCCACGGTAACCGGCCCAGGGCTCGCCCAGGCCATGCTTTTCACAAATCAGGTGCAGGCTGAAGTTGTCGATCCGCGACGCCATATGTTCCAGCTCGCGGTGATAGATGATGTCTTTCGGCGAACGGGCGCTGTGGATAAACACCATGTCGACATTGCCGTTGGTGTCGTAGAACCAGCGAGCCATGGACATCACCGGGGTAATACCGACGCCGCCACTCAGGTACAGCACCTTCGGGCTCGGGAAGTCGATGGCGTTGAACAACCCCACCGGTCCGTGCACCGCCAGCTCCTGGCCTTCGTGCAGGGTGTCGTGCAACCAGTTGGAGACCCGGCCGCCGGGCACGCGCTTGATGGTCACCGAAAAGCTGTAAGGCACCGACGGCGAACTGGAAATGGTGTAGGAGCGCATGATCGGCTCGCCTTCGATTTCCAGCTCCAGGGTGACGAACTGCCCCGGCTTGAAAAAGAACATGATCGGTTGGTCTGCCATGAAGCAGAAGGTGCGCACGTCCCAGGTTTCCTGGATGACCTTCACGCAGCGCACGATATGCCGACCATTGGCCCAGGTCTGGGTGGTTACCGGATTCAGGAAGCTGTTCGACATATTGTTCTCCACCGCCGACTGTCGGCTCTATAGTTGGCGATTCTGCGCAAGGGTCGAAGCGACCATTTACCTATCCGCGACATTGGCATGCTTATCGCGACCAGCCCGCAACGACCGGGGCTTGCGCGTCGGGAACGGATTCGGCCATGTCGCCCATGGATAAGGTTCGTGTCGCTACCCGCCGCACACTCCATCGCAAATGATCTGCTGTATTTCTGTCTTGCGTCGCAACCGTATCAGCCACTATTCGCCGGCCACACCGCATGGCCATGAGGACTAAATCGATGGACGTCACCGCAACCCTGAGCCTGGGCGATCCGCTGGAACCCGCACGCAAGGCCACCGCGCAAATGTTGCAAGAGCGCGAGCGCACCTACTCCCTGCCACAACCGTTCTACTCCGATGAGCGGCTGTTCGAAATCGATATGCAGGAAATCTTTCAGAAAGAGTGGTTGATCGCCGGCATGACCTGCGAAATCCCGACCAAGGGCAACTACATCACCCTGCAGATCGGCAAGAACCCGATCATCGTGATTCGCGGCGCCGACGGCGTGGTCCACGCGTTCCACAACGTCTGCCGCCACCGCGGTTCGCGGTTGTGCACCAGCGACAAGGGCAAGGTCGCCAAGCTGGTCTGCCACTACCACCAGTGGACCTACGAGCTGGACGGTCGCCTGCTGTTCGCCGGTACCGAGATGGGCGCCGACTTCGACATGAAGCAGTACGGCCTCAAGCCGGTGCATGTGAAGAACTCCGGCGGCTACATCTTCATCAGCCTGGCGGAAAACCCACCGCCGATCGATGAGTTCCTGGCGACGCTGAACCACTACATGGAACCCTACGACATGGAAAACACCAAGGTGGCGGTGCAAACCACCTTGATGGAAAAGGCCAACTGGAAACTGGTGCTGGAGAACAACCGCGAGTGCTACCACTGCGGCGGCTCCCACCCGGAACTGCTGAAAACCCTGTTGGAATGGGACGACGTCACCGACCCGCGGGCCGACCAGAAATTCAAGGACCACGTGGCCGAATGCACCGTGGCCTGGGAAGCCGAGAAAATCCCTTACGCCCACGCCAGCTTCGGCCTGCGTAACCGTATCGTGCGCATGCCGCTGCTCAAGGGCACCGTGTCCATGACCATGGACGGCCAGCAGGGCTGCAAGAAGCTGATGGGCCGGATCAAGAACCCGGACCTCGGTTCGATGCGCATCCTGCACCTGCCGCACTCGTGGAACCACTGCATGGGCGACCACATCATCGTGTTCACCGTGTGGCCGATCAGCGCCCAGGAAACCATGGTCACCACCAAGTGGCTGGTGCACAAGGATGCGGTGGAAGGCGTCGACTATGACGTGGCGCGCATGCGTGAAGTCTGGGATGCAACCAACGACCAGGACCGTCGCCTGGCTGAAGAAAACCAGCGCGGCATCAACTCTACGGCCTACCAGCCGGGCCCGTACTCGAAGACCTATGAGTTTGGCGTGGTCAACTTCGTGGATTGGTACAGCGAGCGGCTGCTGAGCAACCTGGGGGCGGAACCTGCGCCTTACCTCAAGGGTGTTCCGGTTCACGGCTAAGGGCAAAAGCTTCGCGGGCAAGCTCCGCTCCCACAAGTTCTCGGTTCGACCACACATCCGTGGCATGACAGAGACCCTGTGGGAGCGGAGCTTGCCCGCGAAGGCGCCGGTACATTCAACACCGGCTTACCCGTGAGACGACCACCTCAGCGACCCATCCTCGCCAATAAACTCCTCGATAATATTCTCCCCGCTCAAGCGCACCTTCACATACCCATTGAGCACCCGCTCCGGGTATTCGTCGTCCATGGCATTCTTCCGCTCGGAAAACAGCACCCGTTCATTGCCGTCCAACTCGCTGGTCACGCCATAGGGAATCGCCCCATGCCCGGCACAGCGCGCCCGCAAGCCGTCCTGCTCGGCATAGACGATGCCGTTGTGCAGGTGCCCCCAGTACCAGTAGTCCGGCACGCGGCCCAAGGCATCACACACCGGCTGATACAGCGTGGTCTTGTCCTGCCCGCTGATATCGAAGCCCTGATGATGACTGAGCACCATCAACTTCTTGTCCGTGGGCAGGCTCTTCAGCCAGTCGATCTGCTGCTGGTTCAGAGCGCCATCCATATAAAGACCGAGCGGCGCGGAGGCATAGGCCGAATCCAGCCCGACAATCAACCAGTGATCGTTGTACAAGGCGAAGTAGCTGGTGCCCTGCTGCACCGGAAAGCGTGAGTTGAGCTCGGCGAAATAACCGTGGGCACCGCTGTACATCTCATGATTGGAGTTGAGGGTGAAGGCGCCGTGCTTGCCCATCGGCCAGCCGGCCATGTCGACATCCTCCTCGGAGCCGGTGCCGGCGTAGTAGACGTCGCCCAGGTGAATGGTGAAATCGGCCTGCGCCAGTTGTATCTGGTTGGCGACATTGACCGCCGGGGCATGGCTTTCGAATGGCCCGGTGCCCCAGTCACCGGCAATCGCCAGGGTCACGTCGTTGTCGATCATCATCACCAGCGGCGTGCTGCCGAAGCTCGCATGGCGCCGCAGGTTCTCGATCCACTTGATCAGCGCCTCGCTCCACAGCAGGTCCAGCAGCTCCCATTTGCGACAGCCCAGCAATGTACCGTCCTTGAGCACCCGGGTTTGCAATTGCGACTCCGAAGTCGGCAAGGCCGTGGCGCTGCCCATATGCAGGATCGACAGGCCATGGGACAACTCCCACGGCACCGACGGCTCGCCCGGCGGCAAGTCGCCGTGCTCCAGCACGTACTGGGCCTGGTCATGCCCGCGTTGCAACAACAGCTGGATGGCTTGGAACTCCTCGGGCTCGATGTCACTGGTGAGCTTTTTCCAGGACAACTCCAGCCGGGCTTTCAGGCCACTGAGACGGACGCGGATTTTTGCAAGTTCATGTTCCAGATGAGGCAAGTTCATGGCTGTCTCCCTACAACGTCTTCATGAATTCGATCAGCGCCCACTTCTCGGCGTCGGTCAGTTGGGTCCCGTACAGGTGGCCACTGTTGTGGTTGCCTTCCAGGCGTGTGTCATACCTGAAGTAGGTCGGCGCCTGGACCAGTGCGCCACGGGTGACGAACCCCACCTTGACCGGGTCGTAGACATCCGAGCCGGTGTTGAACACCACTGGTCGCTTGTCCGGTGTCTGCAGCAGGTCCCACAGGCTCGGCACCGAACCGTTGTGCAGGTACGGCGCGCGCATCCAGATACCGTCGGTGGGGGTATTGCTGTAGCTCTGAGTCTTTCGATAAGCGTTGAAATCGAAGGGCGGTGTCTTGAAGCCATGGAACGCCTGCACCAGGCCGACGGTGAAGGAATCCAGGCGATGGGGGTCGGTGCCCAATTGGTCGATGTGGGTGGTGACCTGGCCGGTGTCGGTCTTGCCGAACTCATGGCACCCCGCGCAGTTGTTGCCCCAGAGCGGTTTGCCCTGGGCCACCCGCGCCTCATCCAGGGCGAACGGCCAGGCCGGCGGCTTGGTACCCAGCAACCAGTTGGTCACCCGGTTGAAACTGGCCGGCAACACCGACTGCGGCGTCGCACCCACGGCCATGGCGGCGGCGTAGTTGCGCTCGTGGATATCGTTGTTGTTGCCGTCCCAGTGCAGGTACAGCGATTCCCGCGGTTTCTGGTTCCAGATCTGCGGCAGGTCGACGGTGCCGATGGTCGAGTCATCCGGGAAACCGAAGACCACCATCTTGGTCGGGTTGAAGGTGTCGGTGCGCCCCGGACCTTGTGCCGGCCGCTGCTTCTGCCAGGCGTAGGCCTGCTTCTGCTTGAGCAGCGCAGTCTTGGCCATGGGGATGATCAGGTAGCGGTTGTACAGGCGCTCGAAGAAGCCCAGCTGGAACTTGCCGTTGATCGCCGTCATTACCGCATCGGTGGTGAATTTCGGGTCGCTGGCGCAATCGTAGGCGAACCACTGGAAGGCTTGCAGTTGCAGGGTATTGGCCGGCGCCGTGGCGATCGGTTTGGCCACATCGCTCGCTGAGGCGCGGTAGGAGCCGGTGTGGCACAGGGCGCAGTTGGGCTCCACGGTCGGGTAGCCGATCTGCCGCTTGGCCATGCCGATGGGCAGGTCGCGACCGTTTTCATAGAGAAAGCCGAACGCCTCCCAGCCACCGGGCTTGGGCATTTTTTCCGGGCACATCTGCGGCAGCACGGCAAACAGGTAGTAGGGAATTCGCGCCTCGATGCCCAGGCCGATGGCCGCGTACTTGAAGTGATCCTCGTCGGAGGCGAATTTCTCTTCGGGCACCACCCGCAGCATGTTGTACCAGCTCTCGTAGCCGATAAAGCCTAGCACCAGCAGGGTGATCAGCAGGCCGAGCCGAAAGCCATGGCGCTGCCAGCGCAGCTCCCAGCCATGGCACCAGGCCCGCACGCCATCCACCAGTAAGGCCCAGGGCCGGGTCGCCGGCGTGCAGCCCATATAAAGCGTGACGCCCAGGAGCAGGAACATGCTCAGGTCGCCGTAGAGCATGGGCACGAATACCGTGGGGGTGGCGCTGGTGTCGATCAGGTAGATCCAGAAGGCCACGGCGACCAGCCGGCTCAATACGCATAACCAGGAGTGGATCACAAAGCGCTGAGCGTTGAAGCCCGATGGCATGTAGAACAGGCTGATGCCTACCAGCAACATGCCGGCGTTTTCCAGCCAGGGGTCCGAGAGCTCCGGCGGCAGGCCGACCACCGAGGTCAGTAGCGCCGGGGCGAACAGGGCCGGCAGTGCGAACACCATGTTCATCACGATGCCAATCCAGATAAAACGTTGAAACCAGCGGATGTAATTGTCCATATCACCCTTCCTTGCCAATCCATTTCTTCCGGCCGATCACGGTCCTTGTAGGAGCTGGCTTGCCGGCGATGGCGGTCGAGCAAGCGATGCAAGGCTTACTGGCCCCATCGCCGGCAAGCCGGCTCCTACAAGGTGTGGCGGCGTGTTCAAGACCGCCGCGCATCAGCCCAGCGCGGTTTTCTCCAGATGTTCAAGGATCAGCGGATACACATCGACCACCGCGTTCTTGCCGAACATGCAGTCGATATGGCCATAACCCGGCACCACATGGCGACTGAACAGCTCGGGGCCATGCAGATCGACCAGTCGGTCGTAGGTTTTCTCGGTGCTTTCCGGCAGGTAGCACTGGTTGTCGGCACCGCTGATAAAGCAGATCGGCAACTGCAGCCGGTGGAAATGCGGCATGTAGACGTCGTTGCCCTTGAAGTCCACCAGATGTCCCTTGCGGCAGATCAGCGCCAGGTGCTCGAAGGTCTGGATATTCGACTGGCCGAACAGCTCGTGCAGATTGTCGTGCAGGGTTTCGTTGAGGGTGTCGTGACGGTACAGCGAGGCATACATGAAGGTGATCCGGTGACAGACCGGATTGGTGCAATAACCCTGGGCCTCGATCCGCGCATAGACATTGAGGGCCTTGTCATAGAGCTTGTTGAACCAACTCTCCTTGCTGTCGGCATAGGCGGTCAGCGACTTGATGCCCACCGCATCGAGCATCCCCGGCAGGTGCAGACCGGCCTTGATCCCGGTGGCCGTGGCCACCACCGTGTCCGCGGCGATCTGCGAACAGACCACCGAACGCACGTCCTGCAGCCCCGCCAGCAGCGCCATGAAGAAGGTCGTGGCGCCGTAGCAATGCACCACGCACTGCACGTCCGCGGCCCCGGTGGCCTGACGAATCTGCGCAATGGCCGCCTTGTAGTCGTACTGGGCGATCTGGTCGCCGTTCCACTCGTGCTTGCTCGCCGGCAACAGGATGCTGACCCGCAAATCCAGCAGCCAGACGTCGTAGTCGTGCTTGCACAGGTATTCCAGCAGATTGGTCTGAATGGTGTCGGTGGAGAAGATATTCGAGCCCACGCCCAAGCCGTGCACCAGCATCACGGGGCCTTTGCTCCCGGCCTGGTAGCGGGTCAGACGCAGTTGCACCTTGTCCTCGGTTTCGAAGAAATGCACGGTCGGCACCGGTGCATCCAGCGGCCGCTTGTGCCGCGGCGGCGCATCCGGGTTGAAGTAGATATCGCCGGCAAACACCCCGCCGTAGCTGTCCCAGAGGATCCCGGCGAAGAACTTGCCGAAACGCGCCAGGGCCTCGATCCGCTCGCGTTCATTGCGGGCATTGAGCACCTTCATGGTGGTCATCTGCCTGGCGAAGTCGGCGGGCTGGATATGCATGACCCCGGAGCCGATCACCGCGCCGGTCTTGTCCGGCCCTTGGTAGAGCGTGACGTAAAGGGTGCTGGTGTCCGCCCAGATATTCAGCACGCCGTTGTCTTCGGGCACGGTCTTGAAGGCACTGAAGTAATAGTCGCGACCGTCCTCGGCGGTCAGTTTCATGTCGTAGTTCATATGGCGCACGCCAACCTGCTCCTGGTACTGCTCGAACAGGTTGAACACGCCGTTGCTGGCCGTCAGCGGATCAGGCGAAAGCGCCGGGGCATTGAGGGTACCGACCAGGGTCGCGGCATGTTCCGGCTCCTTGATCAGGCGATTGAGGTCGTTGGCGGTGATGGTCAGGGTGAACTCGATGGGTGAGTTCTGCGCCTCGCCGCTTTTCGCAGCAGCCTCGTACAGCTTGAGGTCGGTACCCTGGGGCCGGTTGAAGTCCTTGGAAAAATAGCCCTTCATGGTTTCGCTGAACTGCACCCCAAGGGTCGGTGGCGCTACCGGCTTGCGCGGCGCCGACGGCAGGCGGTAATCAATGACCCAGCCACGATCGGCGGCCAGCAGGCCCATGTTGCGCTCACTGACCGCCGAGATGGTCAGCAGTGGATTGACCGCCAGCGAGGTCGGAATCACCGCCCCATCGGTCACATACAGCCCCGGATACACCGCGTTGCCGTAAGTACCGCTGAACACCTGGCCCTTGTGGTTGACCACGCCTTGCTCGGCGTCCTCGCCCATCACGCAGCCGCCCAGCGGGTGCACCGAGACGATGCTGTGCCTGAGCAACTGGGTCCAGATCGGGTTCGGTACCCAGACCCCACCCTGGGCCTTGGTCGACTGGTGCAGGCGCTCGTTGCCGAGCTTGAAGTTTTCCTGCTCGCCCACGCCGGGCCAGTCGATGCGCAGTTGGTCCTGGTCATCCAGCAGCATGCGCCCCTTGCCGTCGTCGTGGCTCATGATCAGATAGGTCTGCATATTGTGCAGCGCGCCGTAGTACGGGCCACGCAGGAAACTTTCCAGCTCGCGGGCCTTGTAATGCAGTTCGGCGCTGACGCCCTTGTCGGTGGCCTCGCCGATCATCCCGGCAAATCCGGCCATGGCCGGCACCATGGGCCGCCCCAACGCCCCCGGGATCGAGCCCTCCTCGATCACCATGCGGCTGCGCCAGTCGCCTTCGGTGCGCATGTCGATGATCGAGGTGATGCACGGCCCGACCGGCTCCATCTCCTTGGCCGAATGGGCGCCGAAACCGATGCCATTGATGGTCTGTTCGCAATTGTGGCCAAAGCCGAGGATATCGCCGTTGCCACTCATGTTTTCGCCGAGCTGGTCGGACATCGGCACGCCTTTGCCGCGCGAACGCAGGAGGATTTCCGTGGAACCCAGGGTGCCGGCGGAGACCACCACGATGTTGGCTTTGACGAACAGGGTCGGTGCCGAGAATTTCTCGCGGCCACTGTCCAGGTACTGGAAGTGCACGATCCAGCCGTCACCGTCGCGTTCCAGGTGCCGGACCTCGGCCTGACAGAAAATTTCCGCGCCGTGGTTCCAGGCATCCGGCAGGTAGTTCATCAAGGTGGTGTTCTTGGCCTTGTTGTTACAGCCCGAGACGCAGTCGCCACACTGGTTGCAGGGCAGTTGCTCAACGCCGACATGGTTGAGGTTGTTGGGCAGCTTGTCGAAGGTCACGTTGATCGGCGGCGTATAGAAATGCGCTTTTTCCTTGAGGAAATCCGCCGACTTGCGGTTGGCGTCCAGCTTGGCCAGCTTGGGTCCGGACGCCGGATAAGGGGTGGGCTTGAGCATTTCCCGGGCCCGCGCATAACCTTCGGCCAGCAGCGTGTCACGGTGCTCGCGCACCGCCTGGGGCCAGCGCGGGTCATCGAAGACCCCCGGCTCCGGTTCCAGGGAGACGTTGGCATTGATCAGCGAGGTGCCGCCGAGGCCGCAACCGACCACCACGTTCTGCTGGGCATTGACGTGCAGGTCGAACAAACCGGTGCGCGAACCGATATGGCCGTCCGGGTCATGCACCTGCAACTCCTCCGTCGCCGCGACCATGGTGTTGGGGTATTCCCCCGGCTGGATCTCGCGCCCACGCTCCAGCAGGCAGACACTTTTCCCGGCCCGCGCCAGCCGCGACGCGGCAATACCGCCGCCGTAGCCGGAACCGATCACGATGACGTCGTAGCGTTCCTTGATCTCACTGATGGATGTCGAAATCCGTGGCATGGTCATTTCCTCTATCAGGCTAGGTCGGGCAACGCTGCGATTGCCGCTACAGGGGGCAGACGGTGATGCAACAAACGCACGCGCACACGGGTTCTCCAGACAAGCCGGGCATGCAGACGAAGATGGGGGTGGCGCACAGGCGCCAGGTCAGACGCTATAGACGAGCACGCTGATTGCTGGCATGACGGTGAATGCGCCTGGGAACCAGAGCACTGGCTCGGGCCACGACCTTGAGAAGGGCGGACGGTGGCGGACGGTACTGCGGTTGACGACCCATCAAGCGTTCTCCCTGAACCTGATATGGATGCGAATAACGTTGCGTCCTTGTGCGATGAGTGAAGACTTTGAGCGGGGGGGTGTCAATAAACACCCTTAGAACTGTATGAAATTTGATCTATAGCACTATGGGCTATAAGAACCGGGGTCTGGCGACCTTAGCGAACAACTTATCCACAGAGCCACCCACAGCAAATGTGGGCAAGTAGCGCTTTATGCACTGTCGACGGCGATAGAATCTGAATAAAATCCGTGACTTATTCAGAAAGGCCAGTTTCGGCAGCCATTGATCAATTTTTGATCATATTGATCCAGGCCACGTGTTTAAAGGCCTGTGTAGGACCGCGAACACCTTATCCACAGAACGGCCAACAGACTTTGTGTGCAAGTCGGGGGTTTTCTCACGCCGCTGTGGAAAACCGCTGAAAGCCGCGAGATATGAAGCTTACAGGCCGATCAAAGACTGCAAAAAGCGCATTTGTATGTTTTTTGATCAAATCTCTACAAGCCATATAAAACAGGGCCTGTAGAGGACAGCAAACATCTTATCCACAAATACGCCAACAGACTTTGTTAACAAGTCTGCGCCCGAGCGAAACCTGGCAATGCCCTTATCCACATAAAAATTCCAACAAAAACCGTCAGTTAGGCTGATCATTTTTCGTACGAAGGGCTACAGGCGGTGATTTACATGGGCTGCGGCCATGCACGAACACCTTATCCACAGGCCGGCCCACAGTCTCTGTGGACACTTGTTCCTCGGGTGACGGTTTGTGGTTTTACACAGTGGCAAATGACACCCTTGAGCGTACGACTACACTCTGTCCACAACGCGCCATGTTCTTGCAGTGGAGGTGTAGGGAGCCCTGCACCAGTGTCATGGTCGGGGCCTGGATTCTGGCGCAGTTCATTCAGCAGTTGGGTTACGGCTGGCAGGCCGTAGGCGCCTACAACGCCGGCGCCCTGCCGGAGCAAGGCGGCGGACGCGAGCACTATGCGTTGCAGGTGTGGCACTACTACCGTGCATTGTTGGTGCTGTACCGACCGAATCGGCGCTGAACAGGCGGCGCCGGAACCGGCTTCAGCGCAGCACGCCTTCCTCGATCAGCAGCTTGAGAATGGCTTCGGCCCCGGCCTCGGGGCTGACGCCCTTGAGCACCTGCCCACCGCCGCCACTGGCCTTGGCCGTCGCCGCCTTCATCCGGTCGGCGCCGCTCTTGGCCTTGATCACCTTCAAACGCTTGGGCCGTGGCTTGGCCGGTTGCAGCAAGGCGCCGGTGAATAACTCATCCTCCAGCACCTCGACTTCCTCGGCCTGCAGCACGCCACGCTGCGCCGGGCCATAGGCGCTCTGCCGAGGCTTGGGCGCGGCGTTATCCACAGTCGCGAGAAACGGCAGGCGCACTTTCAAGCGGCGCCGCTGCCCGCGTGGCAAGGCTTGCAGCACATGGGCCACGCCGTTTTCGATGGACTCGACCTGGGCCAGGCCCACCACCAGTGGCCAGCCGAGGTTTTCCGCCAGCAGGAACGGCAGCATGCCCGAGCCTTCGCCGGTTTCCGCCTGGCTCCCCGTGAGTACCAACTGAGCCCCGGTATCGCGCAGATAATCGGTCAGGGCCGGCAGCGCATCGGCCCCGGCCGGTTGTTCCAGCACCCGCAACTCGTCCAGGCCCATGCCCAGGTAGGCGCGCAGCGCCGGCTCCGAGACATCGCCGGCATGCACCACCTGCAAGTTATCCCCAGCCAGTTGCAAACCCAGTTCCACCGCGCGGGCATCCTGTTCGGCGCGACGGGCACGACCGGAAGTCGGGTGGGCGCCGATGGAGACCAGGCTGATTACATTCGTACTCATGACGTCATCCCTACCTTAAGCCGCATCGCGCTTGGCGCCGTTGCGGTATGCCGTCACCGCCGCGATCAGGGCGCGGAAGATCTCGCTGCTTTCGCCGATCACCGACAGGTCGGCGCGCTTGATCATGTCGCAACCCGGATCGAGGTTGATCGCCACCACCTTGTCGCAGGCACCGATGCCTTGCAGGTGCTGGATCGCCCCAGAGATCCCCACGGCCACATAGACCCGCGCGGTGACCCAGGTGCCGCTGGCGCCGACCTGACGGTCGCGGGACATGAAGCCATCGTCCACCGCCACCCGTGAAGCGCCTTCGGTGGCGCCCAGGGCCGCGGCCGTTTCGTGGAACAGCTTCCAGTCCTTGACCCCGTTGCCGCCGGAGAAAATAAATTCGGCTTCGGCCATGGGAATCGCCCCCGGGTCCACCGCCACCGCGCCGAGATCCTCGATCCGCGACAAGCTGCGCACCAGGCTTGTGGATAACTCCACGGGCAAGGCTTCATGACGGGTTTCGCTGACCGGCTCGGCGCATTCGGCGGCGGCCAGGATCAAGCGCGCCAATGGTCGTGCCAGGTCCTGCAAGCCAGCACCGGCACGGCCGATGCACTCGTCGCCCTTGACCTGCCAGACCCGCGTGGCCGGGCGTTCGCCCAGGCTCGCGGCCAGGCGCCGGCCCAGTTCGCCACCGCCGCTGCGGCTGTCCGGCAGCAACCAGTGACGGGGATTGAACTGGTTATCCACAGCCCGCAGGCCCTGGACCCGTTGTTCCGGGGAATAGCCGCTGAACTCATTGCCGTCGAGCACCAGCAGGCGGTCGACGCCGGCGGTTTCGAAGGCCGACTCCTTGTGCTCGCCGAAGACCACCGCCAATACCGCACCGTCCTTGCCGGCCATCTGATGGGCCAGACCGAGCAAGTCGCGGTCGTGGCTGCTCAAGCGACCGCCGACCATATCCGGCACCACGCTGATATAGAACGCCGGTTGCGGCACCTGGTGCAGCGGCAGTTGCACTTCGACACTGGCCGAACGCTTGCTCGCGCCGCCCTGCTGGGCGCCGCTGCGGTCGATGCGCTTGATGCCGTTGGGGCCGATAAAACCGACACAATGGACATTCTTGCGGATAAGGCCGTTAGGGCCCATCCAGCTCTGTTGCTGCGGTTGCATGGCCGCGTGCAACGGATGCAGACGGTTACGGGCGATCCACTCGGCGCGAGGGTCGCGGCGGATAATGTCGCTCATCAGTGCACCTCCGCGGGTTCACGCTTGGGGGCTGGTTTGCTGGGTGGCGCTTCTTCAAGCAGGGCGTCGGCCACCAACTCGGCCAGGTCCTTGATCAGGGGACGTGGTTCGACCACGCCTTCGAGCATCGCCGTGCATTGCGGGCAACCGACTGCCACCAGTTCGGCGCCGGTTTCGCGAATGTCATCCATACGCATGTCGGGAATCCGCTGCTTGCCGGGGATATCGGTGATCGGTGCACCGCCACCGCCGCCGCAGCAACGGGAACGGAAACCGGAACGCTGCATTTCCTTGACCTCGATCCCCAGGGCGTGCAGCACGTCACGCGGCGCTTCATACTCGCCGTTGTAGCGGCCGAGGTAGCACGGATCGTGGTAGGTCACGCTGTTGCCTTTGTGCTGCCCGAGGTTCAAGGCACCGGCACCGATCAGCTCAGCCATATAAGTGCTGTGATGCTGCACCTGATAGTTGCCGTCGAAGGCACCGTACTCGTTTTTCAGTACATGGAAACTGTGCGGATCGCAGGTAACGATGCGCTTGAAGCTGTACTTGGCCAGGGTCTGGATATTGCGTTTGGCCAACAGCTGGAAGGTCGCCTCATCGCCCAGGCGCCGGGCCACGTCACCGCTGTCACGCTCTTCCAGGCCGAGTACCGCGAAGTCGACCTTGGCCGCCTTCAGTACTTTGACGAAAGCACGCAGGGTGCGCTGGTTGCGCATGTCGAAGGCACCGTCACCGACCCAGAACAGCACGTCGGTGGTTTTCTTCTCGCTGAGCAGGCTGAGGTTCAGGTCCGCCGCCCAGTTCATCCGCCCGCCCGGGGCGAAACCGCCCGGGTTGTCGGTGGCGATCAGGTTTTCCAGGACTTCGGCGCCCTTGTTCGGGGTCGCGCCTTTTTCCAGGGTCAGGTGACGGCGCATATCGACGATGGCATCGACGTGCTCGATCATCATCGGGCATTCCTCGACGCAGGCCCGGCAGGTGGTGCAAGACCACAGGGTCTCGGCGTCCACCAGGCCATTGACGATCGGTTGGTGCGGATTGCCTGAATGTTCGCCGATGGCTTTTCCAGGGTATGGACTGCCGGCGAAATTCGCGTCGGTGCCGCCGGCCAGGCCGACCACCATGTCCTGGATCAGTTTTTTCGGGTTCAACGGCTGGCCGGCGGCGAACGCCGGGCAGGCGGCTTCACATTTACCGCACTGCACGCAGGCGTCGAAGCCCAACAGTTGGTTCCAGGTGAAGTCCGTGGGTTTCTCCACGCCCAACGGCGCTTTCGGGTCGCTCAGGTCCAGCGGCTTGAGGCCGGTGGAACGGCCGCCGCCGAAGCGTTCGGCGCGACGGTGCCAGGCCAGGTGCAGGGCACCGGCGAAGGCATGCTTCATCGGGCCGCCCCAGGTCATGCCGAAGAGCAGCTCCGACACGCCCCACAGCACACCGATGCCGAGGATCACGGCCATGACCCAGCCACCGAAGTCCTCCGGAAGGATACCGGCCACCGGCAGGGTCACCAGGAAGAACGACGCCGAGAACGCCAGCAGGCTTTTCGGCAGGCGCATCCACGGGCCTTTCGACAAGCGGCTCGGCGGGTTGCGGCGACGCAGGTAGACAAAGATCGCACCGACAAACATCAGCGCCGACATCAGCAGCAAGGCATAGCCGAGGATACGGTTATGCAGGCCGAAGCCGTGCACCAGGATCGCCAGCACGATCGACGCCACCGCGCCGCCGGCCGTGGCGACGTGAGTGTTGGCGATGTATTTGTCCCGCGCCACCACGTGGTGCAGGTCGACCATGTAGCGTTTGGGCATGGCGAAAAGGCCGCCGAGCAGATCGACTTTTGACGCTCGACCGCGACGCCACATGGCTACCCGCCGCAATGCGCCAAGGACAGCAAGGCCCAGGGCGGCGAACAGCAGGATGGGAAGAAGGGTGTTCAACATGGTGCAGCTCCCAAAGACCTCGGGTCTTGCAAGGGTTCATATGCATGCCGGTGAAAGCGATGCACCTACTTGTGATTAAGGGGATCTCCCTGATACCGCTCAGTTAAGGCCAAACGCCTTCCCTGTAGGAGCCTGGCTTGCCAGCGAAGGGGTCCTTGAGACCGCTAAAAGCTTCGCGGGCAAGCCCGGCTCCTACAGGTTATGTGGCGTTTTCGATATCCCATTTCCTTAACTGATGGATCTGCCCCCCTCACCACAGGTGATGGTGTGATGCCGTTAGAAATCCTTGCACAGACGCAGCGCGTCATAGATCGCCGCGTGCGTGTTGCGCTGGGCCACACAGTCGCCGATGCGGAACAGCAGGTAGCCATCGCCCGCCTCGCTCAGCGAAGGCTGCGGCTTGATCGCAAACAGGGCTTCGACATCGATCTGGCCCTTGTTGCGCGAACCTTCCTTGAGCCCGTAGTAGATTTCCTCGTCCGGACGCACGCCGTTCTCCACCACGACCTGGTCGACTACCCGCTCTTCCTTGGCGCCGGTGTATTCGTTCTCCAGCACCGCCACCAGCTTGTCGCCCTCGCGATAGACCTTTTCCAGCATCATATCGCCGGTCATGATCACTTCTTTCGGGTACATGCTGCGGTAGTAAGTCGGGAACGACGTACCGCCAATCGCCACGCCCGGCTTGATATCGTCGGTGACGATTTCCACCTGGCTGCCTTTGTCGGCGAGGAAGTCGGCCACCGACATCCCGGTGAACTCGCAGATGGTGTCGTAGACCAGTACGTTCTTGCCCGGTGCGACCTTGCCATCGAGCACGTCCCAGCTGCTGACCACCAGCCCTTCGGCGGCGCCCCAGTGTTCGTTCTGTTCCAGGTTCGGATGCCCGCCGACGGCCAGCACGACGATATCCGGACGCAGGTCGAGGATAGTCGCCGCGTCAGCAGCGATCCCCAGGCGCAGGTCGACTTTCAGGCGTGCCAGCTCCAGCTGGAACCAGCGGGTGATACCGGCGATCTGGTCACGCTGCGGCGCTTTCGAAGCCGTGGTGATCTGCCCGCCGATGGCGTCCTTCTTCTCGAACAGGGTCACATCGTGCCCGCGTTCGGCGGCCACGCGCGCGGCCTCCATCCCGGCAGGACCGGCACCGACGATCACCACCTTGCGCTTGACCCCGGTGGATTTCTCGATGATGTGCGGCACGCCCATGTATTCACGGGAGGTCGCGGCGTTCTGGATGCAGAGTACGTCCAGGCCCTGGTACTGGCGGTCGATGCAATAGTTGGCACCGACGCATTGCTTGATCTGGTCGATCTGGCCCATCTTGATCTTGGCGATCAGGTGCGGGTCGGCGATATGCGCGCGGGTCATGCCGACCATGTCGACATAACCACCCTCAAGGATGCGGGTAGCCTGGTTCGGGTCCTTGATGTTCTGCGCGTGCAGCACCGGGACCTTGACCACTTCCTTGATCCCGGCCGCCAGGTGCAGGAACGGCTCCGGCGGGAAGCTCATGTTCGGAATCACGTTGGCCAGGGTGTTGTGGGTGTCGCAACCGGAACCGACCACGCCGAGGAAGTCGAGCATACCGGTGTCGTCGTAATACTTGGCGATCTGCTTCATGTCCTCGTGGGACAGGCCGTCCGGGTGGAACTCGTCACCGCAGATACGCATGCCGACGCAGAAATCGTCGCCGACTTCCTTGCGCACGGCCTTGAGCACTTCCAGGCCGAACTTCATCCGGCCTTCGAAGGTACCGCCCCATTCGTCGGTCCGTTTGTTGACCCGCGGGCTCCAGAACTGGTCGATCATATGCTGGTGCACGGCGGACAGTTCGACGCCGTCCAGGCCGCCTTCCTTGGCCCGGCGCGCGGCCTGGGCGTAGTTGCCGATCACCCGCCAGATTTCTTCCGGCTCGATGGTCTTGCAGGTGGCACGGTGAACCGGCTCGCGCACGCCCGACGGCGACATCAGGGTCGGCCAGTTGAAACCGTCCCAACGCGAGCGACGACCCATGTGGGTAATCTGGATCATGATCTTGGCGCCATGCTTGTGCATGGCGTCGGCCAGGTTCTGGAAGTGCGGAATGATGCGGTCGGTGGACAGGTTCACCGAGCTCCACCATTCCTGCGGGCTGTCGATCGCCACCACGGAAGAACCGCCGCAGATCGCCAGGCCGATCCCGCCCTTGGCCTTCTCTTCGTAATAACGGATATAACGTTCGGTGGTCATCCCGCCGTCGGTGGCATACACCTCGGCGTGGGCGGTACTGAGCACGCGGTTGCGGATGGTCAGTTTGCCGATCTGGATCGGCTGGAACATTGCTTCAAAAGCCATGGTGCGATCCTCGACTTACAACGGCTTGACGGTGAACAGGCCATCGTCGTGACCTTCTTCGGAGCCACCGTAGACCTGCTCGGCAACGGTGCGGATCGCGCTGCCGCGAGCGGCCAGGATCTGGTCCATGGCGCCGGCGAACCAGCCGGTGAACATATAGTCGACCTTGCGCCCGACCTTGCCGTAGACGTAGACGAACGCCGAGTGTTCGAGCTTGACGCTGGCGGTGCCTTTGTCGAGGTCGATGTCCTGGATCTTGAACAGGCCCCAGCCGCGTTGCGACAGGCGCTTCATGTAGTGCTCGAACACCGCGACGCCTTCCAGGCCATGGCATTCGGCTTCTTTTTCACACCAGTGCCAGGCGGACTTGTAGCCGGCCTTGTAGAGGATCTCGGCGTAGGCGTCGGCCCCCAGGACTTCTTCGATACCCATGTGGTTGTTGACGAAGAAGTGCCGCGGCACGTAGAGCATCGGCAGGGCATCGGAAGTCCAGACACCGGTTTCGCTGTCGACTTCGATAGGCAGTTGCGGGGCGATTTTAGCCATGGGTAACACTCCAGAATTCATTGATCGCGGCTGGCCGCTTACACCCTGCGCGACCGGCGCGCAGGGTGTGTTGTCAGGTGGGAAAAGACCGCGGCTTTATTCGCCCCAGACGTCCTTGAGGACGGTAACCCAGTTTTCGCCCATGATCTTGCGCACCACGCGCTCAGGGTGACCGCGCTTGAGCAGGGTCTCGGTGAGGTTGGGGAACTCGCCCACGGTGCGGATGCCCAGCGGGTTGATGATCTTGCCGAAACTGGTCAGGCGACGGGCGTAGCCCTTGTCGTGGGTCAGGTATTCGAAAAAGTCCTGGCCATGGCCCTGGGTGAAATCGGTGCCGATGCCGATGGCGTCTTCGCCGACGATGTTCATGGTGTATTCAATGGCTTCGGCGTAGTCGTCGATGGTCGAGTCGATGCCCTTGGCGAGGAACGGCGCGAACATGGTCACGCCGACAAAACCGCCGTGGTCGGCAATGAACTTCAATTCCGCATCCGACTTGTTGCGCGGGTGCTCCTTGAGCCCCGACGGCAGGCAGTGGGAATAGCAAACCGGCTTTTTCGATTCGAGGATGACTTCCTCGGAAGTCTTGGAGCCGACGTGGGACAGGTCGCACATCACCCCGACCCGGTTCATTTCGGCGACGATCTCGCGACCGAAGCCCGACAGGCCACCATCACGCTCGTAGCAACCGGTGCCCACCAGGTTCTGGGTGTTGTAGCACATCTGCACAATGCCGACGCCCAGTTGCTTGAAGATCTCGACATAGCCGATCTGGTCTTCGAAGGCGTGGGCATTCTGGAAGCCGAAGAGGATACCGGTCTTGCCCAGCTCCTTGGCCTTGCGAATGTCCGCAGTGGTGCGTACCGGCATCACCAGGTCGCTGTTCTCGCGGATCAGCTTCTGGCTCGAGGCGATGCTGTTGATGGTGGCCTGGAAGCCCTCCCACACCGACACGGTGCAGTTGGCGGCGGTCAGCCCACCTTTGCGCATGTCCTCGAACAGTTCGCGGCTCCACTTGGCAATGATCAGCCCGTCGATAACGATGCTGTCGGCGTGCAGTTCGGCTGGGCTCATCAGGCGGTCCCCTATTAGCGATTCACGCGCCGAATCGTCTGCCGGCGCTTTGGGATCAGCATATGCCCCGGGGGCGGGAGAGCCGGGTGCAAAAACGACAGGGGAATTGCCGAAAGCGTCAATCCGCGACAAAGGGGCGTTGCCGTGCGGATTTCAGGGTCGTAGGTTTAAGTACTTGTCCATGTACGACTATTCTTTGACGCGGGCTTAAGACAGAATTGCCCTCCATCGCTCTGCCACCTCTTTTGATCAAGAATCGGGACGCCGCAATGAAATCGATTTTCCTGGCTTTGGCGCTTGTCAGCCTGGGGGCCCACGCGGCCGAAGACGCGGACAACTCGCCCTGCGACGCGGTCGAAAACGACCAGCAGACCCTGGAGTGCGCCACCTATAGCAAGAACACCGCCGAGCAATTGCTCAAGGAAAACTTCGAGGCGCTGCTGGAGCGAGTCAAGTCGCAATTTGCCAATGACAAGGCGCAAGTGGCCGACATCACCGGCAAACTGCAGACTGCCCAGCAGCTCTGGACCAAGTCGCGGGATGCCGATTGCGCCATCGCGCCGCTGCCGGCCAAGCCCGGGACCAAGGCCTTCACCATCGACCAGTACGACTGCATCGCGAGCAAGAGCGACGAACGGTCGGAGTTTCTCGAGTCAATTGCCCAGGAATAAGCTGGAACGCCTGTCTACACTGCATCAAGTCCCGTCCTGAATTGGCTGTACAGGCGAGTCGTCGACGATCATCACAGGATTTTCGCATGCGCTCACTTTCAGCCATTCCGTGGTATGCCTTGGCGATTTTCGTCGCCATTGTGCTGTTTATCGAAATAGGCCGGCGGATCGGCGCCCGCCACCTGGCCGTCGACCCCGAGGGTGCGCGAACCGGCATCGGCGCCATCGAAGGCGCGGTCTTCGGCCTGCTGGCACTGTTGATCGCCTTTACCTTTTCCGGCGCGGCCACCCGGCTGGACATCCGCCGCAACCTGATCGTCGAAGAAACCAACGCCATGGGCACCGCCTGGTTGCGCCTCGACCTGATGCCGCCGGCCAGCCAACCGGCCTTGCGCCAGGTATTTCGCGACTATGTCGACGCGCGCATCGCCTACTATCGCGACCTCAATGAAATCGAGCTTTCCAGCCACGACAACCAGCGGGCCAACGCCTTGCAACTGGAGCTCTGGAAACAGACGGTCGCCGCGCTGCCGCAGATGTCGACACCGACGCTGGGCGCCAATCTGCTGCAAGCGCTCAACCAGATGATCGACATCACCACCACCCGCGCCGTGGCGTCGCAAACCCACCCGCCGCTGGTCATCTACCTGATGTTGATCGCCCTGACCCAGATCAGCGCCTTGTTCATCGGTTATGGCATGGCCGGCACGGCCACGCGCAACTGGCTGCACAGCCTGGGTTATGCGCTGGTGATGGTCTGCGTGCTGTATGTGATCCTGGACTTCGAGTTTCCGCGGCTGGGCATTATCCGTGTCGACTACATCGACCAGATCATGCTCGATCTGCGTAAAACCATGGACTGACACACCCTGCACGGGCCGCAGACTGCGACTAGACTGGGGAGTGAACTCACTCATTCAAAAGGAACTTGAATGTACTCTCCTCGAGAAACCGAACGGGACTACCTCTTTACCCGAGGTGTCCTGCTGCTTTTCCTGATTTTCCTGGCCTTTGGCATGGCGGCGTTGTCCAAGAGCGGCGGGCTGCTGTATGCCGCCATCAAGGCCGCGCCACGGGAAGTGACTGGCACCATCACCCAGGTCATCAATACCCGCAAACCGGCCTCTGCGGCGGATATCTACTACGCCTTCGACTACGAACTGGGCCACCGCGGCCAGGGCATTCTCTCGCTGAACACCATGCTGCAGAACCCGACGTACCAGATCGGCGATCCGGTGCAGATCGTCTATTCGGACTGGTTTCCGAGCTTTCACAGCCTGAAGACCGAATTCAGTTTCAAGCGCGCGGACTTCTACATCTTCAGCGCCAGTGTCAGCCTGATCGTGCTGTGTCTCTGCTTGTTGGGCTGGAATTACCGGCAGATGGCCAGGTTTCGTGAGGAGGGTGTCTACTACTGATTGGCTCCTGAATAGCTTGGCCCGCCGACGTAACGTCAGGACAACGTTAATGCGTTGTTCTACGGGAACATATAAGTAAGCATTCGCAATTCTTATAAAAGACTTATATCATCCCATGAATACGATTTTCTGGACCCGAAAGGCGGCCAAGCAGCTTCTGAGATTGCATTCCCGGGATCAGGTCCACATTCGCGACGCGGTGACCGTCCTCAGCGGTCTGCCTGACGTCAGCAACGTCAAGGCGCTGAGTCAGCATGACTATGGCTACCGTATGCGCGTCGGTCGCTACAGGATTCTGTTCGATTGGGAAGGGACGATCAAAGTAGTCAGTATTCAAGAGGTCCAGAAACGCGATGAACGTACCTACTGAAATCCAGATCATCAACGGTGCCGACGGGCGGCCGGCGTTCGTCGTCATCCCCTATGCGCAATACGTGGCGCAGCAGACAGAAACCGATTTGATTCCCCACGAAGTCGTCAGCCGCATCGTCGACGGCGCCACCCCCATTCGCGCGTGGCGTGAATATCTGGACCTGACGCAGGGCGAAGTGGCCAAGCGCCTGGGTATTTCCCAACCGGCTTACGCCCAGCAGGAGTCCGTGAACAAACCTCGCAAGACGACCCGCGAGAAGATTGCCGCGGCCTTCGGCATTAAAGCCCAGCAACTGGAACTCTAAGCCTTCCACTTTTTCCCAAGGACTCCAATGACCCTCTGCGGCATCGAAATCAAAGGCAGCGAAGCCATCTTCGCCATCGCCACCTTGCAGGGCAGCGCCCTTGCGCACGTGGCCGTCGCCATCAAGAAAATCGCCCTGGACGAGGATGACGAAGCCGCCAACGTCAAAGCCTTCGCCGCCCAGGTCAAAGCGTTTATCCAGGACGCGGGCATCGAGCGCATTGCTATCAAGAAGCGCAGCAAGAAAGGCGAATTTGCCGGTGGGCCGACCACTTTCAAGATCGAAGGGATTTTCCAGTTGCTGGAAAACTGTGAGGTGACGCTGCTGTCGCCACAAACCATCAACGCGCAGAACAAGAAGTTCGACTTCGCCCTGCCGGCCACGCTGAACAAGTATCAGCATGAGGCCTACAAGGCGGCCTGTGCGGCGCTAATGAAGAAGTAAGCAGACTTGAACCCATTTCCAAGGCACCGCGAACACTGTGGAAGCTGGCTTGCCGGCGATAGCGGTGGTGAATGTAACATCGCAATCGCCGGCAAGCCGGCTCCCACAAGGACAGCGTTCAGCCTTCCTATCCTGTTTCGCCGAAGCGCCACCCAGGCCGTACACGCCAATGCAACACCCAGCTCCTACGCCTTGATCCCGCGCCGATCCTCCCGCGGACACTGGGCAAACCGCGCCCGGTAGCTGCGGGTGAAATACGACGGTGACTCGAACCCGCTGGCGATGCTCACCTCCAGCACACTCATGTCCGTCTGGCGCAACAACTGTCGCGCCTTCTCCAGCCGCAAGCCCAGATAGAAATTGCTCGGTGTGTCCTTGAGATACAGCCGAAACAATCGCTCCAACTGGCGCCGCGTGACCTTGATCGATTCCGCCAACTCCAGCGTGCTCAACGGCGGCTCCATGTGCTGCTCCATCTCGCCAACCACATGCACCAGCTTCTTGTTGCTGATGCCGTAGCGCGTCGCGATCTGCATGCGCTGGTGGTCCTTGCGCGGGCGGATGCGCCCCAGCACGAACTGCTCGGACACCTGGATCGCCAGTTCCGGGCCGTGGGCCTGGCCGATCAGGTCGAGCATCATGTCGATGGACGCCGTGCCGCCGGCGCAGGTGATCCTCCGGCGGTCGATCTCGAACAGCTCCTGGGTCACTTCCAGCTGTGGATAAGATTCCTTGAAGGCCTCCAGCGCTTCCCAGTGCAGGGTCACCCGGTGCCCTTCCAGCAGGCCGGCCTCGGCCAGCACCACGCTGCCGGTGTCGATGCCACCCAGCGTCACGCCTTCATGATCCAGGCGCCGCAGCCAGTGCGCCAACGTTGGGGTGACGAACTTCAGCGGCTCGAAACCGGCCACCACCAACAGCGTCGTACCCTTCTTCAACGGTTCCAGCGCTGCATCGGCGTTGACCGACATGCCGTTGCTCGCCAGCACCGCTCCACCGTCCGCACTCAATACGTGCCAACGATACAACTCGCCGCGAAAGCGATTAGCCACCCGCAGGGGCTCGATCGCCGAGATAAAGCCCATCGCCGAAAAACCCGGCATCAACAAGAAATAGAAATCCTGGGACATGAAGCGCGCTCGCAAGACGGGTAGCGTTCCTGACGTGATACGCCAGTTGCACGAAGGCCACAAGAGCACAGGTCGCTGCTGTGCAAGAGTCAGTCGCCGCTGTGCGTTTTCAGCAACGCCCGGCTGCGTAACGTGGCATCACCGGCGCACGAAAGACACCGGAACCGACAATAATCGACCTGCCGAGGAAACCATCATGAAACGACTGATCAGCCGCTGTGCGCTTGCACTCACCGGTACCGCGCTCCTGAGCACAGGGGTCATGGCCGCGGAGCAAGCCTCCTGCCAGAACGTTCGCCTCGGTGTGGTCAACTGGACCGATGTCATGGCCACCAGCGCCATGACCCAGGTACTGCTCGATGGCCTGGGCTATCAGGTCAAGCAGACCAGCGCGTCCCAGCAGATCATCTTCGCCGGCATCCGCGACCAGCGCCTGGACATGTTCCTCGGCTACTGGAACCCGCTGATGACCCAGACCATCACCCCGTTCGTCGACGCCAAGCAGGTCAAGGTCCTGGCCGAACCAAGCCTCAAGGATGCCCGCGCGACCCTGGCCGTGCCCACCTACCTGGCCGACAAGGGCCTGAAGACCTTCGCCGACATCGCCAAGTTCGAGAAAGAACTGGGCGGCAAGATCTACGGCATTGAGCCCGGCTCAGGCGCCAACACCCAGATCAAGGAAATGATCGCCAAGAACCAGTTCGGCCTGGGCAAGTTCCAACTGGTGGAATCCAGTGAGGCCGCCATGCTCTCGGCGGTGGATCGCGCCGTGCGCCGCAAGGAAGCCGTGGTGTTCTTCGGCTGGGCGCCGCACCCAATGAACGTCAACGTGCAGATGACCTACCTCACCGGTAGCGAAAACGCCCTGGGCCCGAACGAAGGCATGGCCACCGTCTGGACCGTTACCGCGCCGAGCTACGCCGAACAATGCCCGAACGTGAACAAGCTGCTGAGCAACCTGACCTTCAGCGCCGCCGACGAGAGCCGCATGATGCAACCGCTGCTCGACCACAAGGACGCGCTCGAGTCGGCCAAGCAGTGGCTCAAGGATCACCCACAAGACAAGGCCCGCTGGCTGGAAGGGGTGACCACCTTCGATGGCAAGCCAGCCGCCGACAACCTGCAATTGACCAGCCAATAAACCACCGAAAATCGCACCCGCAGCCCTCGATGGCTGCGGTGTGAACCACCACGCCTGTAAGGAACCCGCACCATGAACCACGACGTCATCATCACCTGCGCACTCACCGGTGCTGGCGACACGACCGGCAGAAGCCCCCACGTTCCGGTCACGCCCAAACAGATCGCGGCCGCCGCCGTGGAAGCGGCCAAGGCCGGTGCCACCGTGGTTCATTGCCACGTACGCAATCCCGAAACCGGCAAGTTCAGTCGCGACGTGGCGCTGTATCGCGAAGTGATGGAGCGTATCCGCGAAGCCGACGTGGACATCATCGTCAACCTCACCGCCGGCATGGGCGGCGACCTGGAAATCGGTGCCGGCGAGAACCCCATGGAGTTCGGCCCGAACACCGACCTGGTCGGTCCGCTGACCCGTCTGGCCCATGTCGAGGCATTGCTGCCGGAAATCTGCACCCTGGACTGCGGCACCCTGAATTTCGGCGACGGCGACACCATCTACGTCTCCACCCCGGCGCAACTGCGCGCTGGCGCCAAACGTATTCAAGAGCTGGGCGTGAAAGCCGAGCTGGAAATCTTCGACACCGGTCACCTGTGGTTCGCCAAACAGCTGATCAAGGAAGGCCTGCTGGACGATCCGTTGTTCCAGCTGTGCCTGGGTATCCCGTGGGGCGCTCCGGCGGACACCACCACCATGAAGGCCATGGTCGACAACCTGCCGGCGGGCGCGGTCTGGGCCGGTTTCGGTATCGGCCGCATGCAAATGCCGATGGCCGCGCAAGCGGTGCTGCTGGGCGGTAACGTGCGGGTCGGCCTGGAAGACAACCTGTGGCTGGACAAGGGCGTGCTGGCGACCAACGGTCAGTTGGTCGAGCGCGCCGCGGAAATCCTCAGCCGCCTCGGTGCCCGCGTCCTGACCCCGGCCGAAGGGCGAGTGAAGATGGGCCTGACCAAGCGCGGTTGATCCCCCGTACAACCCTCAACTGTAGGAGCGAGCTTGCTCGCGATGGGCGTCAACGATGACACGGGGTGCCTGATACCCCGCATTGCCTGAGCCACCCCCGCGAGCAATCGAGCGTCGACCGGCTGCGCCTACAGGAATTGCGAACCTCTTTAGGACATCACCATGAGCTTTATCACCGAAATCAAAACCTTCGCCGCCCTGGGCAGCGGTGTCATCGGCAGCGGCTGGGTCTCCCGCGCCCTCGCCCACGGCCTCGATGTGATCGCCTGGGACCCGGCGCCCGGCGCCGAAGCGGCCCTGCGCAAGCGCGTCGCCAATGCCTGGGGCGCCCTGGAAAAACAAGGCCTGGCCCCGGGTGCTTCGCAAGACCGCCTGCGCTTTGTCGCGACTATCGAAGAGTGCGTGAAAGACGCCGACTTTATCCAGGAAAGCGCCCCGGAGCGCCTGGAGCTGAAACTCGAACTGCACGGCAAGATCAGCGCCGCGGCCAAGCCCAATGCCCTGATCGGCTCCAGTACCTCGGGCCTGTTGCCCAGCGAATTCTACGAAGGCGCCACCCACCCGGAGCGCTGCGTGGTCGGTCACCCATTCAACCCGGTGTACCTGCTGCCGCTGGTGGAAGTGGTCGGCGGCAAGAACACCGCCCCTGAAGCCGTGCAAGCGGCGATGAAAGTCTATGAATCCCTTGGCATGCGCCCACTGCACGTGCGCAAGGAAGTCCCGGGCTTTATCGCCGATCGCCTGCTCGAAGCGCTGTGGCGCGAGGCGCTGCACCTGGTCAACGACGGCGTCGCCACCACTGGCGAAATCGACGATGCGATCCGCTTTGGCGCCGGCCTGCGCTGGTCGTTCATGGGCACCTTCCTGACCTATACCCTGGCGGGCGGCGATGCGGGTATGCGGCACTTCATGGCCCAGTTCGGCCCGGCACTGCAATTGCCGTGGACCTACCTGCCGGCACCGGAGCTGACCGACAAGCTGATCGACGATGTGGTCGACGGGACCAGCGATCAGTTGGGCAAACACAGCATCTCGGCCCTGGAACGCTATCGCGACGATTGCCTGCTGGCGGTGCTGGAGGCGGTGAAAACCACCAAGGCCAAGCACGGTATGAGTTTCAGCGAGTAAGTTTACTGGTGTCTGGACGGGCTCCTTCGCGGGCAAGCTCCGCTCCCACAAGGTCCGAGTCGTTCGCACATTTTGTGTACGGTGAAAAACTGTGGGAGCGGAGCTTGCCCGCGAAGGCGGTCTGACAGACACCCCTCATTCGTGATCTGTTCACCTCTTCGGACATCCACCATGCCCACCCTCACCACCTACACCAGCGAAGTCATCCCCGACTGGGTCGACTACAACGGTCACCTGCGCGACGCCTTCTACCTGCTGATCTTCAGCTACGCCACCGACGCCCTGATGCTGCGCCTGGGCATGGACAGCGACAACCGCGAAGCCACCGGCAGCTCGTTGTTTACCCTCGAACTGCACCTCAACTACCTGCACGAAGTCAAACTCGGCGCCCAGGTCGAAGTGCGCACCCAGATCATCGGCCACGACGCCAAACGCCTGCACCTCTACCACAGCCTGCATCTGGTGGGCGGCGACAAGGAACTGGCCGGCAACGAGCAAATGCTGCTGCACGTCGACCTCGCCGGCCCGCGCTCGGCACCTTTCAGCGACGCCGTGCTGGAAAAACTGCAAGCCATCCTCGAAGACCAGAGCGACCTGCCGCCCCCGGAATACATTGGCCGCGTGATTGGATTGCCTGCGAAAAAATAAGAATCCACCGAAAAGGAGCTCACCGTGAACACCGCCGCCGCGTTTGCCGATTTCCGCAGTTACCCGCTGATCAGTGCCCTGACCGCCGCGCATCCGCTGGCGGATCGCATCGAGGTGTATTGGGCGGATGCTCGTATCAGTCCGTACCATCACGTGTGGCTACGGGACAACTGCCCGTGCCCGCAATGCGTGTACACGGTAACCCGTGAGCAAGTGCTGGAAATCGTCGATGTGCCTGAGGACCTGGCACCCGCCGCCATCCGTATCGACGACGGCGGCTGCCTGTGCATCGACTGGCGGGACGGTCACGCCAGCCGCTTCGACCCGGGCTGGCTGCGGGCGCATGCCTATGACGACGAGTCGCGCATCGAACGCCAGGCCGGCAAACCGAAAAGCCGGCTGTGGACCAGTAGCCTGGAGTTGCCGGTATTCGAGTTCGCCGCCCTCAAGGAAGACCCGAAAACCTTGCTGCACTGGTTATTGGCCTTGCGCGACACCGGCCTGACCCAAGTCCGCGGCGTACCGACCGAGCCTGGCTCGCTGGCCGAAGTGGCCAAGCTGATCTCGTTTATCCGCCAGACCAATTTCGGCGTGCTATTCAACGTGCAATCCAAGGCCGATGCCGACAGCAACGCCTACACCGCCTTCAATCTGCCGTTGCACAGCGACCTGCCGACCCGCGAGCTGCAACCGGGCCTGCAATTCCTGCATTGCCTGGTGAATGATGCCGAGGGTGGCGAGAGCATTTTCGTCGATGGCTTTGCCATTGCCGATGCACTGCGCCGGGAAGAACCGGCGGCGTTCCGCGCCCTGAGCGAAATCCCCGTGGAGTTCCGCAACAAGGACCGACACAGCGACTATCGCTGCCTGGCACCGGTCATCGCGCTGGACAGTACCGGGCAGGTCAGCGAGATCCGCATGGCCAACTTCCTGCGGGGCCCGTTCGAGGCGTCGGTGGAACAGATGCCGGTGCTGTACGGCGCCTATCGACGCTTTATCGCCATGACCCGCGAAGCGCGCTTCCGGATCATGCAGCGGCTCAACCCGGGCGAACTCTGGTGCTTCGATAACCGCCGTACCCTGCACGCGCGCAATGCCTTCGACCCGGCCACCGGGGCACGGCATTTCCAAGGGTGCTATATCGATAGGGATGAGTTGTTGTCGCGGATATTGGTGTTGCAGCGCTGAGGGCTGAGGAGGTCTGGCCCCGGGACAATCTCAAGTCGAACTATTTTTGTGGCCAGCGGGGTATCAGATACCCCGCGTTATCGTTAACGACCATCACGAGCAAGCTTGCTCCTACAGTTTTGTGTCGGGCGCCAATATTGCGCACGCCGCGAAATTGTAGGAGCAAGCTTGCTCGCGATGAACGATAACGCGGTCTGCCTATTGAGTCCGATCCGGCTGTTTCATTACCCGCTGCTCCACCACTTCCAGCACTTCGCAACCATCATCGAGCAACATGTAAATAACCTCCAGTGCATGTAGGGCGTCCTTCTCATCCAGATTGCTGATCGTGGCACAAGTCAGTGTTTGCGAAAGATCGCGGGCGCCACGCAGGCGGCGACTGGCGAACGCACATAGGTCGCGCAGGGGGGCATTGGGATTGAAAAACAGGACGGGGGTTTCGGTGGTGTTGGATTGAAATGCAATGAAGTTCGTCATGAATGGCTCCGTTTCATAATGGAACCACTACCGTCAGCCGCGATGCTGATTGGGTGGCAGCTGCGCAAGGGTTCGCGGACCGGAAACGGAACCTACCGGCACACCCGAAGGTGTCCCTCGCACAGCCGCCATAACGCAGGTGCTGGGCAGCCAATCGCCATCAGTATCATGGCGATTGTGTGGTTCCGTAAATGGACCGCGACGTCCAGTCATTGAATTGGCAATGACTGGAGGGACTATAGAGACGTCGCACAGCCATGCGCAAGCGTACCGGAGAGGAGTTGTTTAAGCAGATACTTCAGAATGCTCGATGGTAAACATCCTACCGCTCGGCATGATTCAGGTCAGTTTCCAGAGCCTCTTTCTTCTCGACTGCCGCAGCAATGAGCGGAGCCATCTCACGCAGTATTTCCAAGTCCAGCCCCCGTTCATAAAGGCTTAGCCATTTACGCCGCACACGCAACACTCTCTCATCGTCGCGAATCGGCAACTGCCGCAAGGTATTGGCTGCCCGCTCCCGATACTCTTCTGGGATTGCATCAGTAGCGACTAACTGCAATGACGGCAAAAGGATTTCGAACCACCCCTCGCCGACTTCGAATGGATCAAGCAGGTCAGCAGATTTTTGCTTGCTCTTGGCGCTATTGATCCAGCCATCGACGTAACGATAATTGGACCATTGATAAGCCAGCGTCGGGTCTTCATTCCAGCTGATACTGTGGTCCACCGTACCGCTGGTAAGGTAAACCGCCGCATAACCACAGCGCTCCATGAAACCGGCAGCAAGTTCCAATCGAAAAGGCGACCATAAATCCCGAGGGCGTTTTGCGTCAGGGTTATCCAGCAGCCAGGCATTACCTTTCTGCCGACAACTCTTATCAAACGCCTTGGGCTCGACGATAGGACTGGCAACCGGAATCATTTGCGAGGAGCCTTTGATCCAGAGGTTAGTTTGCCCTGGGAAACGATCCAGCGAGGCCAGAAATCGTCCATTCCAGGAAGCACCCTGAGCAGCTCGTTATGAATGGCTTGCGGGGTCTGGAGATGAGCTGGCAGAACACCCTTGTCATCCCGCATCCAGGCTTCGGCAGCCTCAATGGCTTCCTCAGCCGCCACGGACCGAGCCTGCTGCAAGCCAAAGGCATCGGACACCAGCCAATTGACCACATCCCCCTGTTTGGACCAGACCTCTTTCACAATCCGAGCTTGCCCCGCTTCCATGTGAATGTTGAAGACGGCGTCCTCTTCCTCAATGAACTCCGGCTCAGCAGAAGCCAAAACCAATGGCGAATGCGTGGCCACAATCAATTGAACCGCGACCTCTTCGCCGGTCATTGCCCGCATGACCTTGAGCAGCGCGGGGACAATTCGGCGCTGCCATTGGGGATGAAGATGGCACTCGACCTCATCAATCAGAAAAATGATTTCTTTGGCTGGTGGTTTTCTGAGCTCTTGGCTTGCGTGCTTGTGACCGTTCCATGTCCACACCAGCATATAAGCCAGGGCAGCAATACGGCGCATGCCCGCAGAAGCATGAATCAGCGGCACATCCTGTCCATAGGCCATTTGTAACGTCGGATAACGGGTCTGATCCAGTTTGCCTATTCGACGCGGCTTCCCCGGTATGAGTTTCTCGACACCTGAGGGTGATAGGGCATCAAGCGCTCTGGTCAGCTCACCGAAAGAAGGATCGTCTACCTCCTGCTGCCAACTCACCCAATCATGAATCAGTCCATTGCAGATATTGGTACCTTCTTCGGATATAGCGCCGTTCCAGACCTGTTCGGGAGAAAAGTTAAAGGCTCGGATCTTTTCTTCCGTACTGGACTCATCGTTCCAGTAGTTACGAGCGGGGTCCCAAGCTGAAAAACTCCCGTCGACCCCAGCATAAATGACAACCCCTGGAATCGGAGGACGGGCCTTTGGCTGAGGCCATGCTCCATTCTTGAAGACTATCTCGCCCTCTTTATTCCCAGCAGTCACTTTGCTGAATGCAAAACCAATGCTCGGGTTCTCGGAGGAATGCTGTGGAGCAGCCGCAACGCCTCTGGCCCAGGTCCGAGTCAGGACCCACCAAGCCGTATCCAACAAAAAACTTTTACCCAGCCCATTGTCGCCCGTGATGAAGTTGAGACGTGGAGCGAACTCAACAGGGCCGAACGTTTCAGCTGGCCCGACCCCCTTGAGAGACAAACGCTTGAGCATTTTTTACCTTCCGTTTTGCCCAGAGGACCAAGGTCAGACCTGAACGGCCGAGCTCGGCGTATGCAATCAACCCTTGTTCACCTCGTCGGGCGAACAGGCATTGAGCATATAGGCATTCCTGTAATTTGAATGAGCGCAATGCTAATGCCAAACAACCGCCAGTAGCTATCCCCGGTCTGTCACAGATAGAGGATCGCAGGACTGCGTAGCGCTCCAGGCGAATTAAAGGCAAAAAAAACCCCGATCAAGCCGTGACAGGATCGGGGTGAGAGAGTGTGTCCGCAGAGATCCGGGCCGAGGGTGACCAAACCGTCGACAGGTCTACTGGTACTCAGTGTGCTCGCTTGCCCGGCCCGCGAGTTAGCCGAAAACGACCTGTTCATAGGTATCAGAGCCACTCGGGCAATCGGCTCTTGCCGACACCGCGAAGGGCTACCAGAATCGAAGCACGATCACATCGGAACAAGGACCAGCGCCATGATGTACGCGGATTTGATTGACCAGGAAGACCTGTTGGGCCAGCTCAAATCCCTCGGCCTGCAAGTGCCGAGCGGTGCCACCGCTGAGCAAGCCTGCGAATGTGCGGTGCGCGGCCTGGACGATGCCCGGGCCTATGAGCTACGCAAGATGGTCAAGGATATGTACACCAGCAGCGCGACGATTCTGCCGGCCGTGCGCCAGGCGATAGACAAGCAGTTGTTGCCGGCGTTGGCGCAGTATCAGCAGAGCCGCCCGGCCTGATTCAGGAACGGCGGCTGGCCAATTGAAAACACAACGAAACCTGTAGGAGCCGGCTTGCTGGCGATAGCGGTGATGAATGTCACATCGCAATCGCCAGCAAGCTAGCTCCTACAGGTACGGTGTTTCACCGCAAAATACCGTCAAGCCCAGGTGCCCACAGGTACGGTGTTTCACCGAAAAATATCGTCAAGCCCAGGCCCCTGCGAGCCCCTGTTGCCAAGTGGCTCGATCAGAGCCTCACACTGGCAAACGTCGATTCATTACGCGCTTGGCTCAACGCCGACATCGGCCCGGACAACGGCGCCAATACCAACGCCTGCGGAATCGGCATCATTGCCACCTGCTGCGTAGTATTAGAACCAACACGCTCGTCACGCGGCGGAATACCGAAGTACTCGCGGTAGCATTTGGAGAAGTGCGGCGTCGAAACAAACCCGCACACCGATGCCACTTCGATAATCGACATCGGCGTCTGCTTGAGCAACTGCCGCGCCCGAATCAAGCGCAGCTTCAGGTAGTAACGCGACGGCGAACAATGCAGGTACTTCTGGAACAACCGCTCCAGCTGTCGACGGGACACGGCGACATAAACCGCTAGCTCGTCCAGGTCGATCGGCTCTTCCAGGTTGGCTTCCATCAGCGCCACGATTTCCTGCAACTTCGGCTGGTTGGTGCCGAGCATGTGCTTGAGCGGCACACGCTGGTGATCCTGTTCATTACGGATACGCTCGTAGACGAACATTTCCGAAATCGCCGCCGACAACTCACGGCCATGGTCACGGCTGATCAGGTGCAACATCATGTCCAACGGCGCGGTGCCGCCAGAGCTGGTGAAGCGGTTACGGTCGAGGGTGAACAGGCGAGTACTCATGGCCACGCGCGGGAAAGCTTCCTGCATCGAAGCCAGACACTCCCAGTGCACGCTGCAATCAAAACCGTCGAGCAACCCGGCGCAGGCCAGGGCCCAACTGCCGGTGCACACGGCGCCGAGGCGGCGCGACTGGCGGGCCTGGCTCTGCAACCAGGAGACGTGTTCACGGGTTACGGTGCGCTGAATGCCGATACCACCGCAGACAATCACGGTGTCCATGGCCGGCGCTTTGTGCATGGAGGCGTCAGGCGTGATCTGCAGACCGTCGCTGGCCCAGACCTGTCCGCCGTCGACGCTCAGGGTCGTCCAGCGATACAGCTCGCGACCGGACAATTGGTTGGCCATCCGTAGGGGTTCTACGGCGGAAGCCAGGGAAATGAGCGTGAAATTGTCCAGCAGCAGGAAGCCGATGGATTGAGGCGCACGGTTCTGGGGTTGAGCCCCGGGCTGGAACGACGTCATCGCGATATCTCCTCACACAAAGCGGGTGATGGCCTCAGGCGGAGGCTCTTGTTATGGCCCTCATTCTCTCGCGGAGCAGGGCTTTGCAATGACAGAGCAATTGCCATGCCGAAAGTTGAATGGGTATTCAATAACTCCTGAAAACGACATCGCGATGTGTCTATATAGCCCCCGCCATGGGTGCAGGTTATAAGGCCCGGGAAAGCTCTGTAAGCGCCCTGGCAAGGTGCCTTGAGCACTTCGGTAGCACTTGTGTGCTGGGCGCTGAGCAGCGCCAGGAAGGAGTGTCACCGCAAGCACAGTCGACAGACGGTAATCGGGTAAAAACAGGTCGTTGCGAAGGGTTGCCAGTTATCTGTTTGCGACGCGCCAAAAGGTGGCGCGTCATGGGGTGAATGGGCGATTTGTGCACAGGTTTCATTCTGTGCTGTCTGGGCTGACGTCTTCGCGGGCAAGCTCCGCTGCCACAAGGTCCGAGTCGTTCGCGGATTTTGTGTACGGCGAAAAACTGTGGGAGCGGAGCTTGCCCGCGAAAAAGCCGGCACAATCACTACATTTTCCGGATCAACACTCCACCGCGCTGACCGCCAAACCGCCGCGCGAAGTCTCTTTATATTTGTCATGCATATCGGCGCCGGTATCGCGCATGGTGCGAATCACCCGGTCCAGCGAAATGAAGTGCTGGCCGTCGCCGCGCAAGGCCATCTGCGCCGCGTTGATCGCCTTGACCGCGGCAATCGCGTTACGCTCGATACACGGTACCTGCACCAGCCCACCGACCGGATCGCAGGTCAGCCCCAGGTTGTGTTCCAGGCCGATCTCCGCCGCGTTGCACAACTGCTCCGGCGTCGCCCCGAGCACCTGCGCCAAGCCCGCCGCCGCCATGGCGCAAGCCGAACCCACTTCGCCCTGGCAACCGACCTCGGCCCCCGAGATCGAGGCGTTCTTCTTGCACAGGATGCCCACCGCCGCCGCCGCGAGAAAATAGTCGACGACATTGGCGTCGGTCACCACCTCGCTGAACTTCATAAAGTAGTGCAGCACCGCCGGGATAATCCCCGCCGCGCCGTTGGTCGGCGCCGTGACCATGCGCCCACCCGCCGCGTTCTCTTCGTTGACCGCCAGGGCGAACAGGTTCACCCACTCCATGGCGCTCAAGGTCGAGCCGATGACATTGGGCTTGTTCAGTTCCTGCAGGCTGCGATGCAGCTTGGCCGCGCGCCGGCGCACATTCAGGCCGCCAGGCAAGATGCCCTCGTGCTTGAGGCCCTGCTCCACACAATCCTGCATGGCGCGCCAAAGCTTCATCAGGCCGCTGCGGATCTCGTCTTCGGCCCGCCAGACCTTTTCATTGGCCAACATCAACTCGGCAACGCTCAGGCCATGTCGCTGACACAACTCAAGCAATTGCGCGGCGCTGGAAAAATCATACGGCAGCACCGTGCGGTCCATGTCCGCCACGCCGCTTTCCGCCTGGGCCTGGTCGACGACAAAACCACCGCCCACCGAATAGTAGGTATCGCGATGCAGCTCTTTATCCTTATCTTCGCCGAAAGCAACCAGGGTCATGGCATTGGGATGGAACGCCAGGTTCTCATCGATCAGGCGCATGTCCCGCGCCCAGACAAACGGAATCGCCAGGCGGTTATCCAGCAGCAGCGTATCGGTTTCCCGCAAGGTGGCGATACGCAGGCCGATTTGCGACGGATCGATCGCGTCCGGCCACTCGCCCATCAGGCCCATGATCACCGCGTTGTCGCTGCCGTGGCCGATGCCGGTAGCCGACAGCGAACCATAGAGCTGCACTTCGACCCGCGTCACCCGTTCCAGCTCGCCGCGCTCACGCAGCCCCTGGACGAACAACGCCGCGGCACGCATGGGGCCCACGGTGTGGGAGCTGGAAGGGCCGATGCCGATCTTGAACAGGTCAAACACGCTGATTGCCATTGTTGCGAAGTCCTCTGAGTGCCTGTTCCAGACGCCTGAGCGTCCGGTGGCGGAGCTGCTACGCTCAAGGATCGCAATCCGCCGGGATAAAACATCATCAGCCTTTTGACAGCCCGCACGACGTCCCACACCGACGCACCCATGTCCAGCAACGCCAGTGTCCGCGCACAGGTAATTTCCAGCGTTTTTTTGCGGCGCAGAGGGGAAAAAAGGCCCGAAAAAAGCTGTAAACGACCTCACCGACACTGGAAGCGACCCTCCCTGTACTGGATACGACGCACCCTGTAGGCGACAGATTTAGGCTGGTACATGATCAGTCTCGACTCGATTGCAAGGCACCGGGGTAGAGCCGTCCTCGGCGCCTACAACCGCAACACAAAATAACTAAGCGCGATCGTCCAGTCGGACCACTGCCAAAAATAAACATCCAGGAGTCCACCCATGAAAGGTTCCCCGTCGTTGTTGTTGGCCGCCATGCTGAGTCTGCCAATGCTGGCCCAGGCTGCAGAGCCGGCACAGTGCAGTACCGTTAACTTCTCTGATGTCGGTTGGACCGACATCACCGCCACCACGGCAACCACCAGCGTGGTACTCGACGCTCTGGGCTACAAGACCAAGACCACCATGATTTCCGTGCCGGTGACCTACAAGTCCCTGGCCGACGGCAAGAACATGGATGTGTTCCTCGGCAACTGGATGCCAACCATGGAAAACGACATCAAGGCCTACCGTGATGCCGGCACCGTGGAAACCGTGCGCACCAACCTCAAGGGCGCCAAGTACACCCTCGCCGTCCCTCAGGCGCTGTATGACAAGGGCCTGCATGACTTCGCCGATATCGCCAAGTTCAAGAAGGAACTGGACGGCAAGATCTACGGCATCGAACCGGGTAACGATGGCAACCGCCTGATCCAGAGCATGATCGACAAGAACGCCTTCGGTCTCAAAGACGCTGGCTTCAAAGTCGTCGAGTCCAGCGAAGCCGGTATGCTCTCGCAGGTCGACCGTGCGCAGAAACGCGACACCGCCGTGGTCTTCCTGGGCTGGGCGCCGCACCCGATGAACAAGCGCTTCAAGATCGAATACCTCACCGGTGGTGACGAGTACTTCGGCCCTGACTTCGGCGCCGCGACCGTCCTGACCAACACCCGCAAGGGTTACACCCAGGAATGCAGCAACGTCGGCCAACTGCTGAAGAACCTCGAGTTCACCGTCGACATGGAAAGCTCGCTGATGGGCAACATCCTCGACGACAAGATGAAGCCTGAAGCCGCTGCCAAGGCGTGGCTGAAGAAGAACCCACAGGTGCTGACCACCTGGCTGGCGGGCGTGACCACCATTGACGGTAAACCAGGCCTGGACGCCGTGAAAGCCAAGCTCGCGCAATAACCGCCACGTCCGGGCGGGTTCGCCCGCCTGGACCGGCATTTATTTCCCCGCATGTGGACGTTCAATACCATGCTGACTGAACATAAAATCCCCCTGGGCCAGTACATCGCGGCGTTCGTCGAATGGTTGACGAAGCACGGTGCCAACTACTTCGATTTCATCGCCTCGACGCTGGAAGCGATGATCCACGGCGTGACCTTCGCGCTGGCCTGGTTCAATCCGCTGGCATTGATTGCGCTGATCGCGGCGATCGCCCACCTGATCCAGCGCAAATGGGGGCTGACCGCCTTCGTGATCGCTTCCTTCCTGCTGATCCTCAACCTGGGATACTGGCAGGAAACCATGGAAACCCTGGCCCAGGTGATGTTCGCCACCCTGGTTTGCGTGGTCATCGGCGTGCCGCTGGGCATTGTTGCCGCGCATAAGCCGATGTTCTACACCCTCATGCGTCCGGTCCTCGACCTGATGCAGACCGTACCGACCTTCGTGTACCTCATTCCAACCCTGACCCTGTTCGGTCTGGGTGTTGTCCCCGGTCTGATCTCCACGGTGGTGTTCGCGATTGCCGCGCCCATCCGCCTGACCTACCTGGGCATCCAGGATGTACCGCAAGAACTGATGGACGCCGGCAAGGCCTTCGGCTGCTCGCGCCGTCAACTGCTCGCCCGCATTGAACTGCCCCACGCCATGCCGAGCATCGCCGCCGGTGTCACCCAGTGCATCATGCTGTCGTTGTCGATGGTGGTGATCGCCGCACTGGTGGGTGCCGATGGCTTGGGCAAACCCGTGGTCAACGCACTGAACACCGCTGATATCGCCCTGGGCTTCGAAGCCGGCCTGGCGATCGTATTGCTGGCAATCATGCTCGACCGTATCTGCAAACAACCCGACGCACAGGTAAGGGGTGACGCATGAGCATCATTCGCTTCGACAAGGTAGACGTCATCTTCTCCAAGAACCCGCGAGAGGCCCTCGCGTTGTTGGACAAAGGCCTCAAGCGTGAAGAGATCCTGAAAAAGACCGGGCAGATCGTCGGCGTGGAAAACGCCAGCCTGGAAATCGAGAAAGGCGAGATCTGCGTACTGATGGGCCTGTCCGGCTCCGGCAAGTCCAGCTTGCTGCGCTGCATCAACGGTTTGAACACGGTCAGCCGTGGCCACTTGTTCGTCGAACATGAAGGTCGGCAGATCGACATCGCCAACTGCACCGACGCCGAACTGAAGATGATGCGCACCCAGCGCATCGCCATGGTGTTCCAGAAGTTCGCCCTGATGCCCTGGTTGACGGTGCGCGAGAACATCAGCTTCGGCCTGGAAATGCAGGGTCGTCCCGAGAAGGAACGCCGCCAGTTGGTGGACGAGAAGCTGCAACTGGTGGGTCTGGAGCAATGGCGTAACAAGAAGCCCGACGAACTGTCCGGCGGTATGCAACAACGCGTGGGCCTGGCCCGCGCCCTGGCGATGGACGCCGACATTCTGTTGATGGACGAACCCTTTTCGGCCCTCGATCCACTGATCCGCCAAGGCTTGCAGGATGAACTGCTCGACCTGCAACGCAAGCTGCACAAGACGATCGTGTTCGTCAGCCACGACCTGGATGAGGCCCTCAAGCTGGGCAGCCGCATCGCCATCATGAAAGACGGCCGGATCATCCAGTACAGCAAGCCCGAAGACATCGTGCTCAACCCGGCGGACGAATACGTGCGCACCTTCGTGGCCCACACCAATCCGCTCAATGTGCTCTGCGGGCGCAGCCTGATGCGCACCCTGGACAACTGCAAGCGGGTCAACGGTTCGGTGTGCATCGACCCGGGCGGCGATTCGTGGATCGACCTGGCCGAAGGCAACACCATCAAGGGTGCGCGCCAGAACGGTGCCAGCCTGAACCTGCAAAGCTGGGTGCAGGGCCAATCGGTGGAAGCCCTGGGGCGTACGCCGACACTGGTGGACTCGAACATTGGTATGCGCGATGCGCTGCAGATCCGCTACCAGACCGGCAACAAGCTGGTGCTGCACGATAACAACAAGGTGGTGGGGATTCTCGGCGACAGCGAGTTGTATCACGCGCTGCTGGGCAAGAACCTGGGTTGAGAGACCGGCAAGGACGCCGCGAGCGCATCGCGGCGTCGTTGTTTTCGGGATGCCGTTTTACCGCTGATGGCAGGCGGGAAGAAGCGCCGGGCAACGGCGATTTGTCGTAACCCTGCTTTTTTGTTAATTGAACGTTCAATCAAAACAAAATAGACTGGTCCCCATACCGGTAGCCGTTTCCTGGCCGCCAACAGGTCTGAGGAGAGGTGCACGATGCCCAAGGTCGGTATGCAACCCATACGCCGCCAGCAATTGATTGCCGCCACGTTGACGGCGGTCGATCAGGTTGGGATGGCGGATGCCAGCATTGCGCTGATCGCCCGCTTGGCCGGGGTTTCGAATGGCATCATCAGCCACTACTTTCGGGACAAGAATGGCCTGATCGCCGCCACGATGCGCTACCTGATGAATGTCCTGATCGAGAACGTCGCCGCGCGCCGCCTGGCGCTGACAGACGACAGCCCCAGGGCGCATCTACAGGTGATTATCGAAGGCAACTTCGATGCCAGCCAGGTCAATGGCCCGGCCATGAAAACCTGGTTGGCCTTCTGGGCCACCAGCATGCACCACCCGTCTTTGCACAGGTTGCAGCGGATCAACGATCACCGTCTGTATTCCAACCTGTGTTGCCAGTTCCGCCGCGTCCTGCCGTTGTCCGCGGCGCGCAGCGCGGCACGCGGACTGGCCGCGTTGATCGATGGTTTGTGGTTGCGCGGCGCGCTGTCGGGAGATGCTTTCGACACCGCGCAGGCACAACGGATCGCTTATGAATATATGGATTTCCAACTGGCAAAACAGGTGTGCATAAGCGGCCAAGAACGCTTCGGCACCTGAACGATCGCGGACTCGCGTTGCCCCGGCTACAGGGCTTCCGCTCCGAGGTCTGCCAACCCACACTGCACTTGCGAGGACACTATGGCCCGTTTCGAACTGCAAAAACTCTACATCGACGGCGGCTACAGCGACGCCAGCGGCGATGCCACTTTCGACGCCATCAACCCAGCTAATGGTGAAGTGCTAGCCACCGTGCAACGCGCGACCAAGGCAGACGTCGAGCGGGCCGTGGTCAGTGCCGAAAAAGGCCAGAAAATCTGGGCCGCGATGACCGCCATGGAGCGCTCGCGGATCCTCCGTCGCGCCGTGGATATCCTCCGTGAGCGCAACGACGAACTGGCCGCCCTGGAAACCCTGGATACCGGCAAGGCTTACTCGGAAACCCGTTATGTCGACATCGTCACCGGTGCCGACGTGCTGGAATACTACGCCGGCCTGGTGCCCGCCATCGAAGGCGAGCAGATCCCGCTGCGCAGCACTTCGTTTGTCTACACCCGTCGCGAGCCGCTGGGCGTGGTCGCCGGGATCGGCGCGTGGAACTACCCGATCCAGATCGCCTTGTGGAAATCCGCTCCGGCCCTGGCCGCCGGCAACGCGATGATCTTCAAGCCGAGCGAAGTCACCTCGCTGACCACCCTGAAACTGGCCGAGATCTATACCGCGGCCGGCGTGCCGGCCGGTGTGTTCAACGTCCTCACCGGCAGCGGCCGTGAAGTCGGCACCTGGCTGACCGAACACCCGCGTATCGAGAAAGTCTCCTTCACCGGCGGCACCGACACCGGCAAGAAAGTCATGGCCAGTGCTTCCAGCTCGTCGCTCAAGGACGTGACCATGGAACTGGGCGGCAAGTCGCCGCTGATCATTTTCGACGACGCCGACCTCGATCGCGCCGCCGACACCGCGATGATGGCCAACTTCTACAGCTCCGGCCAGGTCTGCACCAACGGCACCCGCGTGTTCGTGCCGAGCCACCTGAAAGCCGCTTTCGAAGCCAAGATCGTCGAGCGTGTGGCGCGGATTCGCATCGGTAACCCGCAAGACGAGAACACCAACTTCGGCCCGCTGGTCAGCTTCGCTCATATGGAAAGCGTGCTGGGCTACATCGCCAAGGGCAAGGAAGAAGGCGCGCGCCTGCTGTGCGGCGGCGAACGCCTGAGCGCCGGCGAATTCGCCAAGGGGGCTTTTGTCGCGCCGACCGTGTTCACCGACTGCAGCGACGACATGAGCATCGTCCGTGAAGAAATCTTCGGCCCGGTGATGAGCATCCTCAGCTACGAAACCGAAGAAGAAGTGATCCGTCGCGCCAATGACACCGACTTCGGCCTGGCCGCCGGTGTGGTGACCAAGGATCTGAACCGCGCCCACCGCGTGATTCATCAGCTCGAAGCGGGTATCTGCTGGATCAACGCCTGGGGCGAGTCCGACGCCAAGATGCCGGTCGGCGGCTACAAGCAGTCGGGTGTCGGCCGTGAGAACGGCATCAGTTCGCTGAACAACTTCACCCGGATCAAATCGGTACAGGTTGAGTTGGGCGAATACAACTCGGTGTTCTAAGACCCGAGCCTTGTATTGCCCGTGAGGCCGTCTTCGCGAGCAAGCTCGGCTCCTACAGAGTTGGGGCGTTCACATAACCGATGTGCGACGCAAACCTTGTAGGAGCCAGCTTGCTGGCGATCGAGTGCGCAGCACTCGCCCTGAGACGCCCCGCTCGACCCACTTCAACGAGGGCTGCATTTCATGTCCCAAGAATTCGATTACATCATCATCGGTGCCGGCTCCGCCGGTAATACCCTGGCCACCCGCCTGACCGAAGACGCCGGCGTCACCGTGCTGCTGCTCGAAGCCGGCGGTCCCGACTACCGCTTCGACTTCCGTACCCAGATGCCCGCCGCCCTGGCCTTCCCCCTGCAAGGCCGACGCTACAACTGGGCCTACGAAACCGACCCGGAACCGCACATGGACGGGCGTCGTATGGAATGCGGCCGCGGCAAGGGCCTCGGCGGTTCTTCGCTGATCAACGGCATGTGCTACATCCGTGGCAACGCCATGGACTACGACGGCTGGGCCAAGCTGCCAGGCCTGGAAGACTGGGCCTACCTCGACTGCCTGCCGTATTTCCGCAAGGCGGAAACCCGTGACATCGGTCCCAACGACTACCACGGTGGCGAAGGCCCGGTCAGCGTGGCCACGCCCAAAGCTGGCAACAACCCGCTGTTCCACGCCATGGTCGAAGCCGGCGTACAGGCCGGTTACCCGCGTACCGTGGACCTCAACGGTTACCAGCAGGAAGGCTTCGGTCCGATGGACCGTACCGTGACGCCCAAGGGCCGCCGCGCCAGTACCGCCCGTGGTTACCTGGACACCGCCAAGCAGCGCTCGACCCTGACCATCGTCACCCACGCCTTGACCGACAAGATTTTATTCGAAGACAAGCGTGCGGTCGGCGTGCGTTACCTGCTGGGTTCGGCCGAAGAACCGGTCGAAGTCCGCGCGCGCAAGGAAGTCCTGCTGTGCAGCGGCGCCATCGCCTCGCCGCAGATACTCCAGCGCTCCGGCGTCGGTCCGGCCAAATTGCTGCAAAGCCTGGACATCCCGGTGGTCCACGACCTGCCGGGCGTCGGTGAAAACCTCCAGGACCACCTGGAGCTGTACCTGCAATACGCCTGCACCCAGCCGGTCTCGCTGTACCCCTCGCTGCTGTGGTGGAACCAACCGGCCATCGGTGCCGAATGGCTGTTCAACGGCACCGGTATCGGCGCCAGCAACCAGTTCGAAGCCGGCGGTTTCATCCGCACCCGCCCGGAATTCGAATGGCCGAATATCCAGTACCACTTCCTGCCGGTGGCGATTAACTACAACGGCAGCAACGGTGTGAAAGAGCACGGCTTCCAGGCGCACATGGGTTCCATGCGTTCGCCGAGCCGTGGTCGGGTGCAGGCCAAGTCCAAGGACCCGCGCCAGCACCCGAGCATCCTGTTCAACTACATGGCCACCGAGCAGGACTGGCAGGAATTCCGCGACGGCATCCGCCTGACCCGGGAAATCATGCAACAGCCGGCACTGGATGTTTACCGTGGGCGCGAAATCAGCCCAGGGATCGAGGTGCAGACCGACGAGCAACTCGACCGGTTTGTCCGCGAGCACGCCGAGACCGCGTTCCACCCGTCCTGCTCGTGCAAGATGGGCAGCGACGAGATGGCGGTGGTCGACAGCCAGGGGCGCGTGCATGGCATGCAGGGCCTGCGGGTGGTCGATGCGTCGATCATGCCGATTATCACCACCGGCAACCTGAACGCGCCGACGATCATGATCGCCGAGAAAATCGCCGACAAGATCCGTGGCCGCCAACCCCTGCCGCGCAGCCAGGCCGACTACTACGTGGCCGGCGAAGCGCCGGTGCGCGGCAAGCCGCTGCGTGAAGTGAGCCGGACCGCGCAGTAACCCCCATGGAGCGACACAGATCCTTGTAGGAGCCGGCTTGCCGGCGATGAGGCCAGTCAGTCTTGCATCGACTGATCAGCCGCCATCGCCGGCAAGCCGGCTCCTACAGGTTCGTTGTCCTGCCCAAGATCTGTGCCAGACGAAAATTCCGCAAAGGAGCTCTCACGGCCGTACAAGCCTCCACCCTGCACACAACGTAAACAATCCCCACACCGCCCCGCCCTTGCTCCTCCCCCCCGCGCAGGCCTAATCTAATGGCGCGCAAACGTTTCACCCCGCCCCAATTCGACACACCGCCACATTGCTGGCCACGAGGCTTTCCCATGTTTGATGTCGTCTCTTCGAGCAAATGGCCCACCGGCTACCTGATCAATCCCAACCCCGAACCCATGGACCCCAAGTGGCTGAAGGAATTCAGCAAGATCCCGGCCGCCGCGGTCAGCGACTGCCTCGGTCGTAACGTCGGCGGCCTGGGCCTGCGACCGTTCCACGGCAACACCCCGATGCTCGGCAATGCCCTGACCGTACGTGTACGTCCGGGCGACAACCTGATGATCCTCAAGGCCATGCAGATGGCCCGTCCGGGCGACGTGCTGGTGATCGACGGCAGCGCCGACCTGACCCGCGCCGTGTTCGGCGGCATCATGCGCGCCATGGCCCTCAAGGCCGGGATCGTCGGCGTGGTGATCAACGGCGCCCTGCGTGACCTCGACGAATGGCAGACCGGCGAGCTGCCAGCCTATGCCATTGGCGGCGTGCACCGTGGCCCGAGCACCGACGGCGGTGGCGAGATCAACGTAGCGATTTCCTGTGCTGGCATGCTGGTGACCCCGGGTGACCTGATGATCGGCGACGGTGACGGCGTTGTCGCCGCCGCCCGCTCCGAACTACCGGAGTTGCTGGTGCGCTGCCACGATCTGCTGGCGCGGGAAAAAGCCACGCTGGCGGCGATCGAAGCCGGCACCCTGGACCCGGACCGCTTCGACGCGATCCTGCGCGCCAAGGGCTGTCCGCTGTAACCCCTGGCTTCGCGCCCCCCCTGTAGGAGCCAGCTTGCTGGCGATGAACGTCGCCACACCGCGATCATTCTGATGCCCCGCGTTTTCGTTGACGACCATCGCCAGCAAGCTGGCGCCTACAGTGAGTGTTGCGCGCGGGCCTTGCAGGCGTCAGCGAGTCGGTTCCAGGCTCGTGTCGTTCGCAAAGTCGCCTTTTCCTGACAGACTGGTCATTGGGGCATCCTATACGGCCCCCCTCACGGCCACCGCCATTTCCAGGGAGGTTCCCCATGTTCGACTTCCACCCCCAGCTCAAGCAGCGTTTCGCCGGCTTGCGCACAGGCGCTGAATTTTTCTCGCTGCGTTACCTGCGCGAATCTGGCCAATACCTGTCGGTACGCAAGAACGTGGCGGAACCCCCCAGCCTGCGCCTCGACGAAGGTGCGATGCTGACCGTACGAGTCAACGGTGTCGAAGCCTACGCCGCCACCAACGACCTGTCCCAGGCCGGCCTGCAAAGCGCTCTCGAACGCGCCGAAAACTACGCCCGGTTGATGGCCCCCCACGCCCTGCTCGACCTGCGCCAACAGGCCGTGTCCAGCGACCGCGCCGATTATCGCTCGCCCCAGCTCGACCAGCCCTTCCCGTCCCTGAGCGACTGCTACGCCCTGCTCGGCGCCGAATCGGCCGCGGTGCCCAAGGACGAGCGGCTGGTCAACTGGGAAGTCAGCCTCGGCCTGACCCAGGTCGAGCAGATCTACCTGAACAACGCCGGCGCCGAGCTGCGCCAGGCGCTGCGCTTCGTCTACCCGGGCCTGAGCGTCACCGCCTACGACGGCGCGGACAGCCAGACCCGCACCTTGGGCCGGGAAAACTTCGGCCAGCAAGGCGGCGCCGATGTCATCGGCCGTTCCGGGCTGATCGGTTCCGGCATACGGATCGCCGACCAGGCCCTGCAGTTGCTGCTGGCGCCCAACACCCCGCAAGGTCCGCGCGACCTGCTGCTGACCCCGGACCAGATGATCCTGCAGATCCACGAATCCATCGGTCACCCGCTGGAGCTGGACCGCATCCTCGGCGACGAACGCAATTACGCCGGCACCAGCTTCGTCAAGACCAGCGACTTCGGCAGCCTGCAATATGGTTCGGCGCTGCTCAACGTGACCTTCGATCCAACCATCGCGCAACAACTGGCCAGCTACGCTCATGACGACGATGGCACACCAGCACGCAAGGAGTTCCTGATTCGTGAGGGCCGGCTGCTGCGCCCACTGGGCGGCGCGCTGTCGCAGTTCCGCTCCGGCCTCGACGGGGTCGCCAACAGCCGCGCCTGTAGCTGGAATCGCCCGCCCATCGACCGTATGGCCAACCTCAATATCGAACCTGGCGAGCAGTCCTTCGCCCAATTGGTCGGTGGTATCGAGAAGGGCATCCTGATGTCCACCAACCGTTCCTGGTCCATCGACGACGCCCGCAACAAATTCCAGTTCGGCTGCGAGTGGGGTCAACTGATCGAGAACGGTGAGCTCAAGGGTGTGGTGAAAAACCCCAACTACCGGGCGATTTCCGCACAGTTCTGGCGCAACCTCAGCGCTGTCGGCAATGCCGAGACCTTCCAGGTGCTGGGCACGCCGAACTGCGGCAAGGGCGAGCCGAACCAGGTGATCCGGGTCGGGCATGCATCGCCCGCCTGTGTCTTCAGCAATGTCGATGTGTTTGGAGGAGATGCCTGATGAGTACTTCACTGAGTCAGGTCGAACACTTCCGCGCGCTGGTCGACGGCTTGCAGGAACAACTCCGCGCCCCGGAACGTTTCACCCTGGGATATGCCGCCGAAGCGTCGGACTTTATCCGTTTCAATCACGGCCGGGTGCGCCAGGCCGGGCAGGTGCAACAGGCCACATTGAGCTTCAAGCTGATCAACGACGGGCGCCACGCTGACTTGCAGATCACCCTCTCCGGCGAACCGGGGCCGGACCGTCAGCGCCTGGCGGACGGCCTGCAACAACTGCGCGAAATCCTTGCGCTGCTGCCGGCGGATCCGTACCTGCTGCTCAACCACAACGCCTGGCAAAGCCACAACGTGCAGAGCCACGCATTGCCGGAAACCGCCCAGGTACTGGAAGAAATCAGCCGGGCCGCGGTCGGTCTGGACCTGGTCGGGTTCTACGCCGCCGGGCCCATCAGCCGCGGCTTTGCCAGTTCCGACGGGGCTTTCGGCTGGCACCAGGCCAATAGTTTCAACTTCGACTGGAGCCTGTTCCACGAAAACGGCCAGGCGGTGAAAGCCAGTTTCGCCGGCCATGACTGGAACAGCGACAGCTTTGCCCGACGCTTCCAGCAGGCCCGTGAACAACTCGAGTTTCTCGGGCGCCCGCTGCGCACCCTGGCGCCGGGCGAATATCGCGCCTACCTGGCACCGGCGGCACTCGAAGAAGTCATGGGCATGCTCAGTTGGGGCGGTTTCTCGGCCCAGGCCATCGGTAGCAAGCACAGCCCCCTGCAGAAGCTCTACGCCGGCGAGGCCAGCTTCAGTCCCAGGGTCTGGCTCGGTGAGCAGATCAGCGGTTCGTTGAGCCCGGCGTTTTCCAGCGAAGGTTATCCGCGCGGCGATGTGTCGTTGGTCGCGGCGGGCGTGGCTGATCAACAATTGATCAACTCCCGCAGTGCCGCCGAATATGGCCTGACCACCAACGGCGCCAGCGGCGGCGAGTACCCCGGCGCCTTGCAGATGCGCGCCGGGGTGCTTGCCCAGGCCGATATCCTCAAGCAACTGGGCACCGGCTTGTACATCAGCAACCTGTGGTACCTGAACTATTCGGACCAACCGGCGGCGCGGATGACCGGCATGACCCGCTTCGCCACCTTCTGGGTGGAGAACGGCGAGATCCAGGCGCCGGTCAGCACCATGCGCTTCGATGACAGTGCCTACAGCCTGCTGGGCAGCCAGTTGGAAGCCCTGACCCAGGAGCGCGAACTGCTGCTGTCGGCCAGCACCTACGACCAGCGGCAGACCGCGTCGAACCTGCTGCCGGGGGCGCTGATCAGCAAACTGACCTTGACCCTGTAACCTCTTGCGGACACAGCAACACCCGTAGGAGCCAGCTTGCTGGCGATGAGTTCAAGAACGCCGCGTGGTTTCAGGAACCCCGCGTTATCGTTGACGACCATCGCCAGCAAGCTGGCTCCTACAAGATCCACAACAGCCAAAAAATCGCCCCCGGCGCCCTGACCGAAATACCCGCCCACCTATCCGTTCAGCCAGTTGCCCTGACGCCGCCCGGCGCGCTATACATTCCCTCTGCTTTTGTCGCACTATCAAAACGCCACCTTCGTCCAGAAACATTCAGAAAAACCAGGCTCGACCCGCGATTTCCTTACTCAACACCGCACCTCTTTCATCCCCCCCGAAAGTGCTTTGCTGGAGCTTGATATGAATCATGGAAGCTTTGTCATCAACAACCTGTACCGGCATTTCAACATCCACGTCGAGCGCATCGGCGACGATCCGCGGCGCAAGACGGTGCTGCTGGTCAATGGCGCCCTGGCCACCACCAGCTCCTTCACCCGCACCGGCAAATGCCTGGCCGAACACTTCAATGTGGTGCTGTTCGACCTGCCTTTCGCCGGGCGCTCACAACCCTACAACCCCGATCCGGGCCTGGTGACCAAGGATGACGAGGTGGAGATTCTCCTGGCCCTGGTGCGACGTTTCGAGGTCAATCACCTGGTGTCCGCCTCCTGGGGCGGCATTTCCGCCCTGCTGGCCCTGACCCGGCACCCGCCGACCATCGAAAGCTCGGTGGTGATGGCCCTGGCGCCCGACCTGAACCCGCCGATGCTGGCTTACGTGCGGCGGGTCCACGAGTTGATCGCGGTGGACGACAAATCCGCCATCGGCCATCTGCTCAACGACACCGTCGGCCACTACCTGCCGGCGCGCCTCAAGACCACCAACCACCAGCACCTGTCCTCGATGCCCAGCACCGAATACCGCCAGGCGCGCTTTCATATCGACCAGGTGCTGCAACTGGGCGACGGCAACTACCTGCGGGCACTGTCGGTGATCCAGGGCCCGGTGCATTTCATCAACGGTGCCAAGGACATCTACACCCCGGCCGAAGGGGCGCGGGTGTTTCAGCAATACATCCCCCACTGCAGCTTTAGCGTCGCCGAGGACACCGGCCATTTGCTCGACCTGGAATCTCGCCAGGCGGCCAACGCGGTGCATCAGGCATTGCTCGGTTTCCTGTTAACACCCAATGCCGGGTAACACCTCATCCTGTAGGAGCCGGCTTGCTGACGATCCAGGCGACGCGGTCTATCAGAAACACCGCGTCATCGTTCATCGCCAGCAAGCCGGCTCCCACCCAGGATGTGGGCGTACGCAAATCCTGTGTCCGACGCGATCCCCTGTAGGCGTTGGCTTGCCAGCAATGGCGCCCTCGAGAACAACGCAAGCCCATGGAATCTCTCACAGGACTTGCATCCGACAGCAACAATCAAACACGCGCCTACACCGTTCCTGACCGATCAGGCATACTGCAACTACGTAGCCAGCTAACAAATAGAGCCGCTCATGCCCGACCGTGCCCCTCTCGACGTAACGACCGCTCGCTGGCTACCGTGGGTGGTGGCCATTGCCTTCTTCATGCAGTCCCTCGACGGGACCATCCTCAACACCGCATTACCGGCCATGGCCCTGGACCTGGCGGAAAACCCCTTGCGCATGCAAGGCGTGGTGATCGCCTACATGCTTACCGTGGCTTTGCTGATCCCCGCCTCGGGCTGGATTTCCGACCGCTTCGGCACCAAGCGCATCTTCTTCAGCGCGATCCTGCTGTTCAGCATCGGCTCCCTGCTCTGTGCCCTGTCGAGTTCGCTGAACATGCTGATCGGCGCGCGGATCATCCAGGGCCTGGGCGGCTCGCTGATGTTGCCGGTCGGCCGGTTGGTGGTGCTACGCGCCTACCCACGCTCGGAGCTGGTGCGAATCATGGGCTTTATCACCATTCCCGGCCTGCTCGGTCCGTTGATCGGTCCGACCATGGGCGGCTGGATGGTGCAGTACCTGACCTGGCACTGGATCTTCCTGATCAACTTGCCGGTGGGCCTGCTCGGCTGCTACGCGGTGTGGAAGTTCATCCCGGACCTGCGCGGCAGCGAGCGCACGCGCTTCGACGGCATCGGTTTCCTGCTGTTCGGCGCCGCGATGCTGCTGATTACCATCGCCATGGAAGGCCTGGGCGAACTGCAATTGCCGCACCTGCGGGTGATGTTGCTGCTGTTCGCCGGCCTCGCCTGCCTGGCGGCGTACTGGTTGCGGGCCGGGCATATCGACAATCCGTTATTCGCCCCGTCGCTGTTCAAGACCCGGACCTTTGCCGTGGGCATCCTCGGCAACCTGTTCGCCCGCCTGGGCAGTGGCGCCCTGCCGTTCCTGGTGCCCCTGCTGCTGCAAGTGGCCCTGGGCTACTCGCCGTCCCAGGCCGGGATGAGCATGTTGCCGCTGGCGGCGGCGGCGATGTTCGCCAAGTCGATTGCCCGACCGCTGATCGAGCGCCTCGGTTATCGCATCGTGCTCACCGGCAACACCCTGGCGCTGGGCATCATGCTCGCGGTCATGGGTCTGGTCACCGAGCACACGCCTTACCCCTTGTTGCTGGTCATGCTGGCGATTGCCGGGGCGATCAACTCGCTGCAATTCACGGCGATGAACACCGTGACCTTGATCGACCTCGACGACAAGTCCGCCAGCAGCGGCAACAGCCTGCTGTCGGTGGTGGCGCAATTGTCCCTGAGCCTTGGCGTGGCGTGCGCCGGCGCCCTGCTCGGCGGCTTTACCGCCGCCGTCGGCAACGATGGGGTGGAGACGGTACTCGGCGCCTTCCAGCTGACCTTCCTCACCGTGGGCATCATGGCGATGCTGGCGGCGACGATTTTCCTCCAGCTTTCATCCCAGGATGGGCGGCGGGCCAAGGTGGTCCAGGAGCAGCATATCGAGCACTGAGTGCCAGGGATTTATTGGGTGCGCTCTGGGGCCTCTTCGCGGGCAAGCTCCACTCCCACAAGTTGCGCAGTGCCTGCAACACTTGCGCCTGGCTCCAATCTCAGTGTGGGAGCGGAGCTTGCCCGCGAAGAGGCCAGCAAAAACACCACAGTTCCAGGGTATGACCCAGCCCCTCACAATAATTGGCCTGCACTGCCAGTATTTGGCTACTTTTCGTCCAGAATTTGCGGCGCCGCCGGCCGGGACTGATACACTGCGCGACATTTTGTTTTGCAGGCCCGTCCCGTGACCACCATCGCCACCGCGTTTAACTCTTTGCCACTGTCCGCCGCCATGCTGGCTAACCTCGACTCCCTCGGTTATGCCCAGATGACGCCGATCCAGGCGCAAAGCTTGCCGGTGATCCTCAAGGGCATGGACCTGATCGCCCAGGCCAAGACCGGCAGCGGCAAGACCGCCGCCTTCGGCATCGGCCTGCTGAACCCGATCAACCCGCGCTTCTTCGGCTGCCAGGCGCTGGTGATCTGCCCCACCCGCGAACTGGCCGACCAGGTCGCCAAGGAAATCCGCCGCCTGGCCCGCGCCGAAGACAACATCAAGGTGCTGACCCTCTGCGGCGGCGTGTCCCTCGGTCCGCAGATCGCCTCCCTGGAACACGGCACCCACATCATCGTTGGCACCCCGGGGCGTATCCAACAGCACCTGCGCAAGGGCTCGCTGGTCCTGCACGGCCTCAACACCCTGGTCCTCGACGAAGCCGACCGCATGCTCGACATGGGCTTCTACGACGCCATCGAGGAAATCATTGCCCAGCTCCCGGAACGTCGGCAGACCCTGCTGTTCTCCGCCACCTACCCGGTGAGCATCAAGCAGCTGGCCGCCAAGTTCATGCGCAACCCGCAGCAGGTCAAGTCCGAGGCGATGCATGCCGACAGCCAGATCGAGCAGCGCTTCTACGAGATCTCTCCGGAAGAGCGCATGGAAGCGGTGCTCAAGGTGCTCAACCATTTCCGTCCGCAGTCCTGTGTCGCGTTCTGCTTCACCAAGCAGCAGGTCCAGGAAACCGTCGACACCCTGACCGCCAAGGGCGTGTCCGCCGTTGCGCTGCACGGCGATCTGGAACAGCGTGACCGCGACCAGGTCCTGGCGATGTTCGCCAACCGCAGTATTTCGGTGCTGGTGGCCACCGACGTGGCCGCACGCGGCCTGGATATCGATGCGCTGGACATGGTGATCAACGTCGAGCTGGCCCGTGATTCGGAGATGCATATCCACCGTGTCGGCCGTACCGGCCGGGCGGGCGAGACCGGCCTGGCGATCAGCCTGGTGGCGCCGTCCGAAAGCCTGCGCGCGCGGGCCATCGAAGAAGTGCAGAAGTCGCCGTTGAACTGGGACCAGCTCGACAACCTCAAGTCCCAGGGTGGCAGCCCGCTGCTGCCGGCCATGAGCACCCTGTGCATCAGTGGCGGACGCAAGGACAAGGTCCGCCCGGGCGACATCCTCGGAGCCCTGACCGGCGACGCCGGGATTCCCGGTGCCCAGGTCGGCAAGATCGCGATTTTTGACTTCCAGGCCTATGTGGCGGTGGAGCGCGGCGTCGCCAAGCAGGCCTTGCAGCGCCTGAACGATGGCAAGATCAAGGGCCGCTCGCTGCGCGTGCGGATTCTCTGAAACTGATCTGCATCCCGGGATCACACTGATCACTGTGGGAATGCTGCGGGTCTAGCTGATGGCGCTTTTGTGGGAGCGGAGCTTGCCCGCGAAGCTTTTGGCGGCCTCAAGGGCCTCTTCGCGGGCAAGCTCCGCTCCCACATAGGTTCAGTGCCGCGCTAAAGATCTCTGTTGTGCTTGCAAGACCGCGTTCCCCTACCTGAACTCCCGAGGACATCGTTGTGCCCGTTACTGAAGTTGTGATCATCGGCGCCGGTGCCGCCGGCTTGATGTGCGCCCTTACCACCGCCGCCCGCGGGCGCCAGGTGATGCTGATCGACCACGCCAACAAAGCCGGCAAGAAAATCCTGATGTCCGGCGGCGGTCGCTGCAATTTCACCAATATGTACAGCGAACCTGGCAACTTTCTCTCGCAGAACCCGCATTTCTGCAAGTCGGCCCTGGCCCGCTATACCCAGTGGGATTTCATCGCGATGGTGGCCAAGCACGGCGTGCCGTATCACGAGAAAAAACTCGGTCAGCTGTTCTGCGACAACAAGTCCAGCGACATCCTCGGCATGCTTCTCGACGAGTGCGACCAGGTCGGTGTCAGCCTGCACCTGGACACCGCCATCCAGCACATCGAAAAGCTGGAAAGCGGCTACCTGCTGCAAACCAGCCTCGGCCAGATCACCTGCCAATCGCTGGTCATCGCCACCGGCGGCCTGTCGATCCCAACCTTGGGCGCGACCGGTTTCGGCTATCAAGTGGCCAAACAGTTCGGTCACCAGGTGTTACCGACCCGCGCCGGGCTGGTGCCATTCACCATTACCGATCAACTCAAGGCGCTCTGCACCGAGCTGTCCGGAACCTCGGTGGATTGCCTGGTGAGCTGCAACGAGCAGAGCTTCCGGGAAAATATCCTGTTCACCCACCGTGGCCTCAGCGGCCCGGCGATCCTGCAGATTTCCTCGTTCTGGAATCCTGGCGATACGTTGCACATCAACCTGCTGCCGGACCACGACGCACTGGACTGGCTGCAACAGCAACAGGCCGAACGGCCCAACAGTGAACTGAAAACCCTGCTCGGTGAGCTGTTCACCAAGAAGATGGCCAACCTGCTGGCCGAGCACTGGTTCGTCTCCAAACCGATGAAGCAGTACACCCCGGCGGAGTTGGCCGACGTCGCGCAGAAACTCGGCGACTGGCGCCTGGTGCCGGCCGGCACCGAAGGTTATCGCACCGCAGAAGTCACCCTGGGCGGCGTCGACACCCGGGAAGTGTCGTCGAAAACCATGGAATCGCTGAAAAGCCCGGGGCTGTATTTCATCGGTGAAGTGCTGGATGTCAGCGGCCACCTGGGCGGCTTCAACTTCCAGTGGGCCTGGGCCTCGGGGTACGCGGCGGCGCAATTCGCCTGACGTTTGCGCGCGTTTCAGGCAATGCGGCAGCGCAGGTAGACCGCGTTATCGTTCATCGCCGGCAAGCCGGCTCCCACAGGTCCGGCGTCGATTGCAGGTTGTGCGCACGACACGGACATTGTGGGAGCCGGCTTGCCGGCGATGGCGCTCGAACAGGCGATACAAGACGCAATTGCCCACCTCCATGCTGATAACAGGCCGCATCCAGGAACAATTGTCGATCACGGAACAAATTTTGCTGTAGACCGATGTGGCGTCATCACAATGCCGCCCGTCTACCCATCATTCAGATCAACCGCTTGGCAGGCTCTCTCACCTTCATGGCATCGACCTCGTTCAACCAGTCCCTGCGCCGTCTCTGGGCGCTGGACAAATTCAGCTATAGCGTTCGGGTGTTTATCGCCCTGACCGGCATCATGACCCTGTGCTGGTTGCAGAATGAGATGAAGCTGCTGATCCCGCTGTTCCTCGGGGTCATCGCCAGTGCCCTGGCCGAGACCGACGACAGTTGGCAGGGCCGCCTCAATGCCCTGGCGGTAACGCTGGTGTGCTTCAGTGTCGCGGCGTTCTCAGTCGAGCTGCTGTTCCCCTACCCGCTGATCTTCGTCTGCGCCATGGCCCTGGCGGCTTTTGCCCTGACCATGCTCGGTGCCTTGGGCGAACGCTATGGCGCGATTGCCTCGGCGACCCTGATCCTCTCGGTCTACACCATGATCGGCGTCGACCAGCGCGGCGGCGAAGTCGCCAACCTCTGGCACGAGCCGGTGCTGCTGGTCACTGGCGCGGCCTGGTATGGCGTGCTCTCGGTGCTCTGGCAGGCGCTGTTCTCCAACCAGCCGGTGCAACAGAGCCTGGCCCGGCTGTTCCGCGAACTGGGTTACTACCTCAAGCTCAAGTCCTCGCTGTTCGAACCGATCCGCCAACTGGACGTCGAAGCCCGGCGCCTGGAGCTGGCCCAACAGAACGGCAAGGTGGTGGCGGCGCTGAACAGCGCCAAGGAAATCATCCTGCACCGGGTCGGCAACGGTCGGCCGGGGTCGAAGGTCAGCCGCTACCTGAAGCTGTACTTCCTCGCCCAGGACATCCACGAGCGCGCCAGCTCCTCGCACTACCCCTACAACGCCCTGGCCGAAGCGTTCTTTCACAGCGACGTGCTGTTCCGCTGCCAACGCCTGCTGCGTGAGCAAGGCAAGGCCTGCCAGGCTCTCGCGGTGTCGATCCAGCTGCGCCAGCCGTTCATCTACAACGCCAGCTTCGCCGAAGCCCTTGGTGACCTGCACGCCTCCCTGGAGCACCTGCGCATCCAGAGCAACCCGGCCTGGCGCGGCCTGCTGCGTTCGCTGCGGGCCCTGGCCGCCAACCTCGGCACCCTCGACCGCCTGCTGAGCGACGCGAGTAACCCCGACAGCCTGGCCGACGCCACCGACAGCAGCCTGCTGGACCGTTCGCCGCGCAACCTCAAGGACGTCTGGACGCGCTTGCGCACCCAGTTGACCCCGACCTCGCTGCTGTTCCGCCACGCTCTGCGCCTGCCGCTGGCACTGAGCATCGGCTATGGCATGGTGCACCTGGTGCATCCATCCCAAGGCTACTGGATCATCCTCACCACCTTGTTCGTCTGCCAGCCGAGCTACGGCGCCACCCGGCGCAAACTGGGCCAGCGGATCCTCGGCACGGCCATTGGTCTGACCGCCGCCTGGGCGCTGTTCGACCTGTTCCCAAGCCCGCTGATCCAGGCCTTGTTCACCATCGCCGCCGGGGTGGTGTTCTTTATCAACCGCACCACCCGCTACACCCTGGCGACCGCCGCCATGACCCTGACGGTGCTGTTCTGCTTCAACCAGGTGGGCGACGGCTACGGCCTGTTCCTGCCGCGCCTGCTCGATACCCTGCTGGGTGCGTTGATCGCCGGCCTCGCGGTGTTCCTGTTCCTGCCGGACTGGCAAGGTCGACGCCTGAACAAGGTGCTGGCCAACACCCTGAGCTGCAACAGCCTGTACCTGCGCCAGATCATGCGCCAGTACGCCCAGGGCAAGAGCGACGACCTCGCCTATCGCCTGGCCCGACGCAACGCCCACAACGCCGACGCAGCGCTGTCGACCACACTGGCGAATATGCTGATGGAGCCGGGGCACTTCCGTAAGGAAGCCGACGTGGGGTTCCGCTTCCTGGTGCTCTCGCACACCTTGCTCAGCTACCTCTCGGGGCTGGGCGCGCACCGCGACAACCAGTTGCCGGAAGAAGTCCGCGATCATCTGCTCGAAGGGGCTGCCGGCACCTTGGCGGCGAGTATCGAAGAGATTGCCATGGGCCTGGCGAACAAGACGCCCATTGCCATTCAAAGCGATGCCGAGGAAGCCCTGGCCACTGGGTTGGAACAGATGCCGGACGAGATCGACGAAATCCAGCGGTTGGTGCAGACCCAACTGGCCTTGATCTGCCGCCAGCTAGGACCGCTGCGCACCCTGGCGGCGCACCTGATCAAGGACCCGGAAGAAAACGCAGAATCTTGAAACACCACGCTCCCCTGTAGGAGCCGGCTTGCCGGCGATGAGGCCAGTCAGCCTTGCATCGCCTGATCGGCCGCCATCGCCAGCAAGCCAGCGCCCACAAGGTTTCGCGGGGGTGGTTACATCCCGTGCAGCTTGAGCAGGCGCTCATAGCTGCCGTCGGCCTTCATCGCCGCGATCTCACGGTCGAAGCCGGCGACAATCTGTTCATGCTGCGGATTCTTCAGACTGACCAGGATATGCAGGCTGTTTTCGCTGAGCGGCCTGGGCAGGAACTCCACGGCGTTGCGCACCCGTGGCGCCTCGCTCTTGAGGTAGTAGCGCGCCACATACTCATCTTCCAGCGTCAACTTCACGCGGTCCGCCGCGAGCATGCGCACGGCCATGGCGAAGTTGTGCACCGGGATCTTCTGCAACTGCGTGTCGCCGTCGAACTCGGCGCTATAGGCATAGTCGCGCACCACCGCAATCGGCAGGTTGTGCAGTTGGCCCAAGTTATCGAACTCGATGGCCGACTCCTTGCGCTTGAGAAACAGCACGCGGTTGACCAGGTACTCAGCCGAAAACTGCCCCAGCAGGGTGCGCTCGCGGCTGTACCAGGCACTGATCAGCACATCATAGCGCCCTTCGCCCACGCCCTTGAGCGCTCGCGCCCAGGGCACCTGCTCGAAGTCGCTGGCATAGCCGGCCCGCGTCAGCGCCGTGCTGACGATATCGGTGGCCAGGCCGCCGTTAACCAATGTCGCATCGGTAAACGGCGGCCAACCATCGGCCACCAAACGCAATTTATCCGCGGTGGCGCCCTGTGAAAGCAGCAGCAATCCAAGCAAAACAAAAGCTCGATGCAATCGCGGCATGCTTAAGATCCTTAGCGGGCACATAGCCCAGCACAGTTAGCCGAAGCCCGAGGAGACCGTCCCAAAGCAACCGGCCACATCCCTGGTCCTAACATTAGCTCATCCAAGCCATAGCAAAAGCATGGCTCAGCAGATTACACAAAGATGACGGCGCCAAGCAAAATGAATAACGGCAAGTAGCTACTACCGCACCGGAACACCGCTTCGAAATCCCTTGCAAGGAACCTTCCAGCCCCGGCCCTGGCGGGCAAAGAAAATCCGCGGTTGGCGCCCGCCGACAACCCGCCTAGTATCGATAGCGAGTGATTGAATCCCGAGGCGAGAATGACCATCGACTGGCTCTGCAAACATCACGGCGACCTGAGCAAGGAACAGTTGTACAGCATCCTGCAGCTACGCACCGAAGTCTTCGTGGTCGAGCAGAAATGCCCCTACCAGGAAGTCGACGGCCGCGATCTGGAGGGTGACACCTGCCATCTGATGGGCTGGCGCGATGATCGACTGGTGGCTTACCTGCGTCTGCTCGACCCGATTTCCCAGGGCGGCGACGTGGTGATCGGGCGGGTGGTGATCGCCCCCGAGGCCCGCGGCCTGGGGTTGGGACACGAGTTGATGGCCGAGGCCTTGCAACAGGCCGAGAAGCTCTGGCCGGGGCAACCAATCTACCTGTCGGCCCAGGCGCACCTGCAGAGTTATTACGGAAGCTATGGGTTCGAAGTGGTGGGCGCGGTGTATCTGGAAGACGATATCCCGCATATCGGGATGCGCAAGGCCTGAGGTTTTTCGGCGCCTTCCCAGACCTCTTCGCGGGCAAGCTCCGCTCCCACAATGTCCGGGGCTGACCGAGGGTTTGCGATGTGACTCGATCCTGTGGGAGCGGAGCTTGCCCGCGAAGAGGCCAGCACAGACACCACAAAACTCAGGGATAGCCCAGCACGTCCTTGATCTGTTGCACATGGCGACCGATCCAGCTTTTGTCGATCGCACCCCAACTGCGAATCCGGTACTGCCCGGCATGATTGCGGGCACCGTCTTCCTGTTCGAACTCACAGACGATGTCCAGGTCCGCCAGGGCCAGGATCGTGTCCTGCGCCGTGCGCCGGGGCATGCCAGTGGCTTCGGTCAGGGCCGGGACGCTGCTGGCAATCTCGCTGTCGATCAGCCACGCCACGTACAGACGGCGGTAGAAACTGCTCTTGGTCTTGCTGACGTCCATCCGGTAGTCCTTAAGGTTGACCTTCCAATGCTTCGACTCAAGCGCACACCCGGCGCCTACGGGGTTGCAGATTTGCCCTGCAGGTCGCGCCAGGTCAGGTACACCCGCAGGTCGAATTCCAGCTGGTGATAGCCGGGCTGCATGTATTCGCACAACTGGTAGAAGGCCTTGTTGTGATCGGACTCCTTGAGGTGCGCCAACTCGTGCACCACGATCATTTTCAGAAACTGCGGCGCCGCCTCCTTGAACAACGAGGCAATGCGGATTTCCTTCTTGGCCTTGAGCTTGCCGCCCTGAACCCGCGAAATCGCGGTGTGCAGACCGAGGGCGCGGTGGGTCAGGTCGAGGCGGTTATCGAAGAGCACCTTGTCGATGGACGGCGCATTGCGCAAATGCTCCTGCTTCAACGCCAGGGCATAGCTGTACAGCGCCTTGTCGCTCTGCACCGCATGCCGCTCCGGATAACGCTTGCTCAGGTAATCGCCCAGGGCGTCCCGGGCAATCATCTGGCGGACCTGTTCCTGCAAGGACGTGGGATAAGCCTGAAGGTATTTCAACACAGTCATGACAGGCCTTACGTACACCTAAAAGAGCTCAGTGTAGCGAATTCAGGCCGACAGCGCGCTCCAGTCAAACGCTGAGCCGAAGCCGGTGGCGTCCTTGGCCGTCAGCGGCCGGGCCACCAGGAAACCCTGGACCATCGGGCAACCGTTGGCTTTGAGCCACTGCCACTGCTCGATGGTTTCCACCCCTTCGGCGATTACCAGCAAACCGAATTGTTCGCAGAGGTCGATCACCGTGCGGGCCAAGGCCGCATCCCGGGGTGAGTTGAGGATCTTGGCGATCAATTGGCGGTCGAGCTTGAGCGTATCCAGCTCAAGGTCGCGCAGGTGGTTCAGCGAACAGTGCCCAGAACCGAAGTCGTCCAGGGCCACGCGCACCCCCTGGGCGCGGATCCGCCGCAGTTGCTTGCGCGAAGCCTCGAAGTCCTGCATCAAGGCCTCTTCCGTCACCTCCACTTCCAGCTGATGCGCCCGCAGGTCATGGCGCTCCAGCACCTCCTGCAGCTCGTCCGCCAGGTTCGGCATGCTGAACTGCGTGGCGCTCAGGCTGACGCTCAGCACCAGGTCCTCGGCGAACACGCCGCTCCAGGCATGTCGCTGGGTCGCCGCCTGGCGATAGATCCAACTGCCCAGCCGGCTGATCAGCCGCACCTCTTCCAGCAATGGCAGGAACAACCCCGGCGGCACATCGCCAACACTCGGATGGTGCCAGCGCAGCAAGGCCTCGAACCCGCGCAGGTGACCGTCCACGAGGGACACCTGGGGCTGGTAGACCATCTTGAATTCCTTGCCCTCGATTGCCGAGCGGACACTTTCCTCGAGCATCAGGCGCGAGCGCGCGCGGCCGTTCATCTCGTGATCGTAGTAGCGATACTGCTGGCGACCGGCGCGCTTGGCCTCGTACATGGCAATGTCCGCCGCCCGCAGCAAGCCATCGAGGTTGGAACCGCAATCCGGGTAAGTGGCAATGCCGATGCTGACCCCGAGCGTCATTTCCATGCCGTCGATCTGTTGGCGAATCGACACCCGCTCGATCAGCCGCTCGGCGATTTTCGCCGCCTGCTCGGGACGCTCCAGATTGAGCAAAGTGGTGAACTCATCACCGCCCATGCGCGCGAGGATATCGAAGGGATTGAGGCAGGACTTCAACTGCTCCGACACCCAGCGCAGCACCCGGTCGCCGGCTTCATGGCCAAGGGAATCGTTGACCCGCTTGAAGCCATCGAGGTCCAGGTACATCAGCACCAGGGACTTGTCCGCGCCGTCACTGCGGCGCAGGGTATTTTCCGCGGTCTGGTAGAAGCCGCGGCGATTGAGCAGGCCGGTCAGCGGATCGGTCACCGCCTGGAACTCCAACTGCTGGTGCAGATGCCGCACCACCGACATGTCCAGCACCGTCACCACCATGGCCTTCTGGTCGGAGGACAGCGGCGCGCAGGACAACGCCACCGGCAACATCTGGTCCTGGCTGGTGCGCAAATACGCATCATGCAGGCGATAGGTCTCGCCTTTAAGGTACTCCTCGTACAGCAATGAGCTCCGCCAGTCGGGAAAGTGCGGGTTTTGCAGAAAATCCAGGAATGGCTGGCCGGCCAGGGCTTCCAGCGACAGATTGAGCAAACGCGAAATCGCCGGGTTGGCGAAACGGATCGTGCCGTCGTCGTTGACCACCAGAATACCTTCGGCGGCATTCTCCAGCACCGAGGCATTGAATGCCCGGGCGGCCTCCAGGTCGCGGCTCAGGGATTGCAAGGCACGGCGGTTGCGCTGTTGTTCCAGCAATGCCTGGACCTTGGGCCGGAGAATATCCGGATTGAAGGGTTTGAACAGGTAATCCACCGCGCCGCTGGCATAACCCTTGATCACGGCGTCCTGGGACTGCTCGTTGGCGGTGAGGAAAATAATCGGGGTCAGGCGTGTGCGCTGGCTGCCGCGCATCAGGCGGGCCACTTCAAAACCGTCCATCCCGGGCATCTGTACATCCAGCAGCACCAGATCAATCTCATGCTCCAGCAGCAACGTCAGCGCCTCAATGCCTGAGGCGGCAGTAACCACCTGCCAATCCTGACGTTCCAGCAATGCACGCATGCTGATCAGATTTTCAGGGTAATCATCGACGACCAGAAGGACGGAACTACCATCACCGGGTATCTGTTGCACGCAATCCATGCTGCTTCTCTTGTTCGAGGAACTCCGCCGGAAATCAAAAAATCCGGGCTAAACCTAAGGACTACTCTAGACCGGGATTGTGCAAAGCGTAGTGAGCAATAGGCCATCATCCAGCCACTGCCACAATCTCCCGACTAACGGTCGTTCATCACCACTCGGACGCGGCTCGGAAAATACCTCAAGCCTACAAGCCCACGTCGTACCACGTTGACGACCGTCAATGCGCTCGGTCCAGGTTATGAGGTTCTATATTGCGCGATAGGTTCAATTTCATAGATTTCGTCGAAACGCACCGTGTTGTATAAACCGAATTCGCCATGATAAGTCAGCGTTCGGTGCGTCCAGTCGATACCACACAGCTCGCCGCGCTCGGACTCCACCGGCCCGCCATGCAGCCTGCCGCGCAGGTTGATCTTTTGTTTGCGCTTGAAGTACTTCAGATATTCAGGCTCGTTCCGTGCTTCCTCTTCGTCCATAGTGAGACCCTTGTTGTTAGCGATTGAACCTTTATCGTGGGAATTCGCCGGGTGAAAAACAACTGTCATAAATAACAGGTGTTTATATCGCTTCTTAATAAAAGCCCAACACGACTCTTCTATGGCTGGCCGCGAGGGTCGCTGCTCGTCGATGGATTGACGTCAACCGTTCGCCGGATCGGCGTTAACAAACTATTCTTCAACCGTTATAAAGGACGCCGAAAGCGCGAGCCAAAGCGGTTTGTCTGAATTTTCCCAGGCTGAATCGCGGCCCGCGTGCAAGCGGCTTACAAGGAAGGAACGGACATGATCGACCTGACAACCTGGAACCTCAGCGTTCCCGTCGGCAGCCCACCGGCGACGATCGATACGCCCAAGCTGGTACAGGGCTTCAAGGATCAGTACTTTCACTCCGACAGCGGCACCCTGTTTTTCTGGTCGCCGGTTACCGGCTCCAAGACCGAAAACGCCATCTACCCGCGCAGCGAATTGCGCGAGACCTGGCCCGATGGCCGGCTGCGCAACTGGTTGTACAGCGAGGCCAACAACTACCTGCGCGCCACCCTGGCGGTAAACCAGGTGCCCTCGTCGGGCAAGATCGTCATCGGCCAGATCCATGCGTACAACAGCACCCAGCCGATGCTCAAGGTCGAGTACCAGTACAAGGACAGTCGCAAGACCGGGATTATCGTGGTGAAGATCCGCAACCACCCTGACGACAAGGAAAGCCGTGTCATCGAGATCGCCGATGACGTGCCGCTGGATAAGTCCTTCACTTATGTAATTCACCTGAGTCGCGGCGGCTACCTGAGCGTGCACGCCGCCGATGCGTCCTGGTATACCCAGATCAGCACCACTTGGCGCGACAAACCGCTGTATTTCAAGGCGGGGGTCTATGTGCAAGACAACACTGGCTATACCAGCGAGGGCGGGATGGTGACCTTTTACAAGTTGGATATTGATCATGTGAAGGGCTGAGGTTCGTCAGTCATGCTGCTCACCTCGTCAGGCATCCAGTGTGGATGGAATGCCAGTGAGGCAGGTACAACCAAATTCTTGTGAAGCCTTGCGCTATGCACCTATTTAGGTACACTACCTCCATGACAGATATCGCACCCGTACTCAACGTACGTTTCTTCCGCACGGAAGCTGGTAACGAACCAGTGCGCGAATGGTTGACCGATCTTCCCAGAGAGCACCGCCGACTGATAGGTACAGATATCAAGACTGTCCAGCTTGGCTGGCCAATCGGCATGCCGGTGGTTCGCAAGCTAGACAAGGATCTCTGGGAAGTCAGGATAGACCTCGGCGACACCAACGCAAGGGTTCTCTTTACAGTCGTAGGATCGGATATGGTCCTACTGCATGGCTTCATCAAGAAAAGCCAAAAAACACCGGCGTCGGATATGGCAACCGCCAAACAACGCAAAGCAAGACTATGAGGCACCGCATATGAACAAACACATCGGATCTGACTTTGACGACTTTCTCGCCGAGCAAGGCCTTGCAGAAGAAGTCTCCGCTGCCGCCCTCAAGCGCGTCATTTCCTGGCAAATTGCCGAGATCATGAAACTGCAACGCGTCAGCAAGAAATCTCTTGCTGAGAGGATGCACACCAGCCGTACGGCTGTTGATCGCGCGCTTGATCAGAATGACGCAGGTATGACATTGGCAACCCTGGCCAGCGCTGCCCGTGCACTTGGTCAACGTGTAGAGGTCCGCCTGGTCCCTGAGCGCGAAGCAGCTCACGCATAACCTTCAAGCCCGACCAGTCTGGGCTTTTTCTCGCCTGTATAAATCCCCAGTAACGCCCAGTGCCTTCCGATAATAGCCTCCTGCTTTTCGCCCAGAGTACATGGATTGACGCTCGTCAGTCATGCCGCTTACTTGAGCCGAACGCCTTCTAACTGTGGGAGCGGAACTTGCCCGCGAAGCTTTTAGCGGTCTCAGGGCCTCTTCGCGGCGGGGCGGTGATCCGACAAGCTCTGAGCCCTCACAAATTGAACGCACTCAAGTAAACAACAGGGTTGGCCTGTCAGAACTTTACGCTGTCATTTGCAGGTCATTTCCTAGAAAATCGTAATCGCCCCTGAGCGGCTTGCGCCCTTGAATTCTTCGCGTCTAGTCTTCGTTCACCACTGCTGATCAGTGGTCGGATGTGGAAGTCCGAAGCACAGAAAAGTGCACAGACGCTCAAATACGAATACGACTGTTCATTCGTGTCATGGCGGCTGTGCGCGGGGTACCTTCGGGTGCGCCGGGGTTTTCTGTGGCCCGGTCTTCCACACCTGCGTACAGTTGCCACCTTCTTGCGTGGAAGTGAGAGCCGGCAGCTTCTTGTTATCCACAGGAAGTCACAAATCATGAAAAAGCTCGTCCCCGATCCACCCATCAACTACACCCGCCAGCGCATTACCGCGATCCTCAAGGAAACCAACGAGGCTTTGCTGCAAGTGGTGCGCGACAGCAAACGTCCCCTGCTGGAAGGCTTGCCCTCCACCGGCCTGAGCACCTTCGGTTGCCTTGACGGGGAAAACCACCCGCTGTTTGCCGTGCGCTCCGGTATCAGTGCCGAAGAAGCATTGCGACATGTTTCGCTGTTGCTGATTGGGGCGGAAGAAATATCCGATGAAATCACCGAAGCCAGCAGCATCGAGCACGGCCTGATCGGTTCCATGGTCCGCTCCGTGGAAATGGCCCGGGCGGTGGTGGATGCGCTGCTGGAAGGTGCGGCCGTACGGCCAACGTAAACGCGGACAGGCACGAGGAAGGCGGCGGATAATCAATCATTCCGCCGCCTTTTTATATCAGGCTTGAGATTATCGTTCGAAGCCTTGCCAAGTGACGACTAGCTAGGCTCCACCAAAGGTTATGTCACTTTACAGCCTCTTTCCAGAGGGCGTCGAAATGTATCGAAGGATGGTGATGCAGGCGGAAAGAAGGCGGTGACGTGGTCGTTTTTTTCAGGTTGCTTGGGCGGCCGGGAAGCCTGCTGGGAGGGCCGTTCGATCACAATTGTTTCTCGCGCCGACCGCCCACCACCAAGCAAGCGCCGGAATGGGAACGGGCTCACATGAGAGATCTTCGTGTGCCACTCCTGTTAATCCACTATCTATAAATGCCTTGGTCCCATCATCAACGGTATCTAGAAAAACATTTCGTTTACTAATTTGGCTCCAGCGCAACCCTCCACTTGCATAGTCGATTAATGCCTCAAGATATTCTTTCTCTGTAGTATCTCTCAAATCTTTGAAAACTTCTGAGTGAAGCTGAAGGAAACGACTGGTAATTCGCTCATACATGCTGTTCAGGTGCGCGAGCGCTTGCTCCGAAGTGCATTTATATTCATTTTTTATTACATCAATCATATTGTGCTCATCATGAGCTCGGTGGGCTTCTTTATGGTAGGCATAAGCCTCGCTCCCCCAGTTTACAATCATGTTTGACATTTCCCATAATGCACGAATTCTCCGGTCGCAAAGAGCTTTTATAGATATATTTATTTGTCGCACAATGGGAATGAGGGCGATATATCCGTATCCTCCCCCGCACTGTAGTCGGAGGTTGGCGCCATCACTTAATCCGGGTTTTACTTTATTAAGTACATTGCTTGCTTTAAATATTTCAATCAAAAACCATCCTTTAATTGCATCTGTCCATTGGGCGACCAACTCGGCAGGCGCATATTTATCCAATCGTAATCTCACGTCTCGAAGTGCCAGGGCATAATTATCCTCAGGATCAATTACCAGCTCTGGCGCTTCTATGGCCCGGTGAAATCTTGCAGTTGCCGATGCTAATCCTGCGGGGTCGTTTCTGGTAGGACCCTCATCACAGTAATAATCGTCAAATGCAAATACCCACATCGAATAATCTGACGCCGCTTGTTGCAGCTCCATCGGGCCCGTAGGAAATAACATTCCAGTTAATCCTCCCGCACAACGTGCTAGTATTAGGCGGTTGCGTTGTTTTTCATCGTCGTAGAGACGAAAGCGGTCAAGAAATTCGATAGAGTTTTTTTCGAGCTCATCTATTTGGGGATGCATTTTTACGGGGTGAGGCCAGTAAAGTGCGGGTATTTTTTGCGGTGATCTCAGAGGGTTCATTGATGACTCTCCAACGCTTGAAATATTAGTTTGATGTCTGAATTAAAGCTAGGCGGTGAATAATTATGGTTTCTTTTTAGTGCTGATGGGTCTATGCACAACTACGCTATATGTCGAAACTTTGTTTTTAAGCAGCGCCACCGACCAGTTCTCCGCCAATATCCGTAACTCTTCCAATGCCCCCGTTACGCCATGAGGGAACAACTTCTTGTTTTCGATATTGGCTTTCGAATCCATCAACCAGCGCGCCACATCGATATTAGAGGGCAGTACTCGCATGTCGTGGATCGTGAAGCCACTCTGTTCCAGCACATCGAGGAAGTACGTCGGTGATTTTCGGTGTTTGCAGGCGAGGCGGTCGACTTCGTCCAGGGTGTCGGAGGTGTAGGTCGCGGGCGAGGTGTTGTAGAGATTGTCGGAGATGACCACCACACCGCCTTCGCGCACGCGGCCGATCAACGCGCCCATGGTGGTTTCGTAGAGTGCGTCGGGGAAGTGTGAGATCACGCCGCGGATGATCACCAGGTCGTAAAGCTCATCGCTGTTCGGCAGCAGCTCGATATCCTTGGCATTGCACAGGTAGAGGTTGATGCGTTCGGACAATCCTTGCTCGGCATGGAATTTCGCGCAGTGCTCCAGTTGTCGGTGGCTGACATTAACCCCGTCCAGGCATTGGCATTCAGGGAAACGATCCGCCAGGTATTTAAGGATGTAGCCCCAACCGCAACCGATGTCGAGGATGCGCCTGAGCGGTGGACGATCCGGTTCTTCGAGGCCCGCGAGTTGCAATTGTCGTTCGAAGTAGCGGATTCCGGATTCATTGAGGCTGATGGGTGGTGTCGAGCGTGGATCGTCATAGACACCGAACTGGAATAGCCGGTAATCACCAATGGCCTTGCTCCAGTCTTCCGGACTATCACCGTAGGTGTACGCGACTTTTTCCTGATAGTTATCGACGCTCGAGCCCTGGATGATTTGATAAGGCAGTCGGGGTTCGTCGGCGAGGGTATTGGTTTTAGGTTGGCTGCTCATGGCTTTCTCCTTGTGGATATTCACTTCATGCTCTTGTGCGCAACTCATGGTGGATTTCTCGTGAGGGTGCGGACAAAGCAACAGTGTCCAGCGGTAGCTATGCGCGAGTTCTTTCCAGCGGTGCACCCCGGCTGGTCCGACCTGCTCGAAGATCCAGCGGAACCAGACGCTGAAGGTTTCAGGGGCGCGCGCGATGCGTAGCGGAATCTCGGAGAGCTTCAGCCATTGCCCACTGTGGGCTTCCTCGGGGTTGGCAATCGGTGCCGTGCGGCCGACACCGGCGAACATATGATTGTGTTCATGTTCAATGAGCAGGTTCGACACGCGTTCGTGGTAGAGCGGCGTGGAGACCGGCGTCAGCTTGCAGTTGAGCCCTATCTCTTCGTGCAGTCGGCGCTTGGCCGCGACGCGGGAGCGGATGTTCGCTGCTGGCGTTGCTCCACAGGCTTTGAGAGTGGTATTTGCCCAAGGCACGTCGTTGCAACAGCACGCGGCAGTTGCCGTCAAAAATGCTCGGTACGGCCGACCCTGTTGATGGACGTACAACTTCGGGGCAGAACCGATTTCACGATCATTTGGATCGACCAGTATCCATGCTTCTTCCATAGCTAGACTCCAATATGATGTCTTCGCTACTGGACGTTGCTGCGGGTCATGCGGCGTAGAGAAATTCAGACATATTTATGTATAAGACAGAAATTTAGTTTTGCATTTTATAAATTGCAAGTGAGTTTCATCACCGTTCGTCGTGCTTTTTTGAATGTGAGAGTTGACGGGGGCCGGACCTTTTGGTTTCACCTTCGGCTGGAGCGTGGCCTCAACCGCACCCTTGAAACCCGGTTTCACCTCCGGCGTAAGCGTAGCCTCAGCTGGACCTTTAAAACCCACACTGGTCTTTTTCACTTTTTTGTCTTTTGAGCTCATGACCGTACACTCCCTTACAGTAAATGAGCCCTGAAAGGGTCGCACTCGACCCCATCTGACTACTGTCAGAACTGACAGTTTTTTATATTATTTTCGACTGCTTCATATTCTGTAATCTTCCATAAATCCACATACCTTACAGAATCAATAACTCAGCAATTGCCAAACAACATCGCTTTATTCTTTAAGGGACTATTCACTATTCGGAAACAGCCTATAAAACTGTCATTATTGACAGTAGACCGGCTTGCAAACCCTGGGCAACACTTTCCACAACCTACTATCAGCGATATGTAGAGGTAGCTATGAAATGGGCCTTGCTCATGGAGTCCAGCGTTCACGGCTTTTACGTGAGTGAAATAGTGGAGTCAGAACGCAAGCCTGACTATCACCCAACTCACCTTCGGGGCTGGCGCTGGATTGCCATCAATCCGGGTGAAGAGGTGTGTGTAGGCGATATCTGGCATGGCCAGTCTTCCCACCCCTCGGAGGTCGGACAGGAGAAGGATCACAATAGCTTGAAATAAATTCACTGCTCCTCCGCGCCGCGGTCAAAAAACAAACAATAAAAAACCGTCTTTCGACGGTTTTTTATAACCCCAAATAGTCTTAGTTGACCTTGGCGTTCAACTCACCCTTCAAGTAGCGCTGGAACATCGCTTCCAGGGAGACCGGCTTGATCTTCGAAGCGTTGCCGGCAGTACCAAAGGCTTCGTAACGGGCGATACACACATCACGCATAGCGGTCACGGTGGCGCCGAAGAACTTGCGCGGGTCGAACTCGCTCGGGTGGGTGGCCATCAAGCGACGCATGGCACCGGTGGAGGCCAGACGCAGGTCAGTGTCGATGTTGACCTTGCGCACGCCGTGCTTGATGCCTTCGACGATTTCTTCAACCGGTACGCCGTAGGTTTCCTTGATGTCGCCACCGTACTGGTTGATGATCGCCAGCCACTCTTGCGGCACCGAAGAGGAACCGTGCATCACCAGGTGAGTGTTGGGGATGCGCTTGTGGATTTCCTTGATGCGGTCGATCGCCAGCACGTCGCCGGTAGGCGGCTTGGTGAACTTGTAGGCGCCGTGGCTGGTGCCGATGGCGATGGCCAGGGCGTCGACCTGGGTCTTCTTGACGAAGTCCGCAGCCTCTTCCGGGTCGGTCAGCATCTGGCTGTGATCGAGCACGCCTTCGGCGCCGATGCCGTCTTCTTCACCGGCCATGCCGGTTTCCAGCGAACCCAGGCAACCCAACTCGCCTTCAACCGAAACACCGCAAGCGTGGGCCATGGCCACGGTCTGTTGGGTCACGCGGACGTTGTATTCGTAGTCGGTCGGGGTCTTGCCATCTTCACCCAGGGAACCGTCCATCATCACCGAGCTGAAGCCCAGTTGGATGGAGCGCTGGCAGACGTCCGGGCTGGTGCCGTGGTCCTGGTGCATGCACACCGGGATATGCGGAAACTCTTCGATGGCGGCCAGGATCAGGTGCCGCAGGAACGGCGCGCCGGCGTATTTGCGGGCGCCGGCCGAAGCCTGGACGATCACCGGGGAGTCAGTCTTGTCAGCGGCTTCCATGATGGCGCGCATCTGCTCAAGGTTGTTGACGTTGAAGGCTGGAACGCCGTAGCCGAATTCGGCTGCGTGGTCCAACATCTGGCGCATGCTGATAAGTGCCATTGTGTGTGTCTCTCCCGGTCGAGGGTCGTTAATCGTGCAAGCCTGCCGGAGCGGCGGCTGCTATTCAAGTCATTGCAGATCAGGGGTTACCCCGACCTGCGAATGTAGGAGCGAGCTTGCTCGCGATGGGCGTCAACGATAACACGGGGAACCTGATACCCCGCGGTGCCTGGACCACCATCGCGAGCAAGCTCGCTCCTACAGGGAACCGCGCTCGGCCGTTAGTGCGCCTTGCAGGCCCGGCCGATCAAATCGTTGGTGGAGACCCAGTAAACCAGGCCTTCCTCACCTTTTTTGTGAAACGCCAAGACGTTGTCGCTGTACAGCACACCGCTATCGACGGCACCGGCCTCAGGCTTGAGGCGATAGACCTGGTCACCGCTGGCCAAACGCACGTCGACCGCCTGTTGCGTACTGTCGGCATAACGCCAAAACACTTCGGCCTGGCTGTCACAGGTCCAGCGCGTCCAGGTGTCCGCCGGGGCCGACGCCTGATTGAAGGTGGCATTGAAGGCTGCGCAGCCACCCAGTGCGACCAGTGAAACAAGGGCAATAAAGCCTTTCATGCCGGTTCCTCGACTGACGACTGCTGGCCGTCAGCACTGCCTGTAATGAATCTGACCCGTCAAGGACAACCCTGTTCCCGGGTCCCGGACGCTGTGTCGTATTTTTCCAACCCATCCGGGCCCAGGCGCTTGTTGATCACCGGCGCGGTTTCCGCCTGCCAGTCGGCCTGGTAGCAACCTTTAGCGGCCGCCGGGGCGACCTCCGCCGCTGGCCCGGCGCTGTGTTTGTCGGCACAACCGACCAGCACACCCGCCAGGACCAGCAGCACTAACGGCTTGACCATATGAGACTCCTGTCAAAGGCCAACGCCGGCTCAGGCCTTGGCGCGTGCTTCCAGTACTTCCACGGCGGGCAGTACCTTGCCCTCGACGAATTCCAGGAAAGCGCCACCGCCGGTGGAAATGTAGGAGATATCCTTGGCAACGCCATACTTGTCGATGGCCGCCAGGGTGTCGCCACCGCCGGCAATGGAAAATGCCGAGCTGTCGGCGATGGCCTGGGCCAGGACCTGGGTGCCATTGCCGAACTGGTCGAATTCGAACACGCCGACCGGACCGTTCCACAGGATGGTCTTCGACGACTTCAGCAGTTCGGCGAAGTGCGCGGCGGTTTGCGGGCCGATGTCGAGAATCATGTCGTCAGCGGCAACGTCGGCGATCAGTTTCACGGTCGCCACGGCACTCTCGGCGAACTCCTTGGCCACCACCACGTCCACTGGCAGCGGCACGCTGACCTTGGCCGCGATGGCGCGGGCGGTGTCCAGCAGGTCCGGCTCGTAGAGGGACTTGCCCACCGGGTGACCGGCCGCCGCGAGGAAGGTGTTGGCGATGCCGCCACCGACGATCAACTGGTTGCAGATCTGGCTCAGGCTATTGAGCACGTCGAGCTTGGTCGACACCTTGGAACCGGCGACGATGGCGGCCATCGGCTGGGCCGGAGCGCCCAGGGCCTTGCCCAGTGCGTCCAGTTCGGCGGCCAGCAGCGGGCCAGCGGCGGCGATCTTGGCGAACTTGGCCACGCCGTGGGTCGACCCCTCGGCACGGTGCGCGGTGCCGAAGGCGTCCATCACGAACACGTCGCACAGCGCGGCGTATTGCTGGGCCAGCTCGTCGGCGTTCTTTTTCTCGCCCTTGTTGAAGCGCACGTTTTCGAACAGCACAATGTCGCCGGCCTTGACCTCGACACCGTTCAGGTAATCGGCCACCAGCGGCACTTCGCGGCCCAGGGCCTGGCTCAGGTAGTCGGCGACCGGCTTGAGGCTGTTCTCGGCCGAGAACTCGCCTTCGGTCGGACGGCCCAGGTGCGAGCAGATCATGACTGCCGCGCCTTTTTCCAGGGCCAGCTTGATGGTCGGCAGCGAAGCCAGGATACGCGCGTCGCTGGTGACAACACCGTCCTTGACGGGGACGTTGAGGTCTTCGCGAATCAGTACGCGCTTACCTTGCAGATCGAGGTCGGTCATCTTCAACACGGTCATGGGTCGCAATCTCTGGTTTACGGTTTGTGGTGAATGGTGTGCAGGTAGTGCTCTGCAACATCCAGCATTCGGTTGGCAAAACCCCATTCGTTGTCGAACCAGGCCAGCACGTTCACCAGCCTTGGGCCGGAAACGCGGGTCTGACTCGCATCGACAATCGCCGAATGAGGGTCATGGTTGAAATCGCAGCTGGCGTGGGGCAGCTCGGTATAGGCCAGCAAGCCCTTGAGCGGACCGCTGGTGGCGGCCTCGCGCAGGATCCGGTTGACCTCCACGGCATCGGTGTCGCTGACGGTCTGCATCGTAATGTCGAGGCAGGACACGTTGACCGTCGGCACCCGTACGGCTTTGGCCTGGATTCGCCCGGCAAGTTCCGGCAGCAGGCGTTCGATGCCCCGGGCCAGACCGGTGGACACCGGGATCACCGACTGGAACGCCGAGCGCGTGCGGCGCAGGTCTTCGGCGTGGTAAGCGTCGATCACCGGTTGGTCGTTCATCGCCGAGTGGATGGTGGTGATGGACACGTATTCCAGGCCGATGGCCTGGTCCAGCAGGCGCAACAGCGGCACGCCGCAGTTGGTGGTACAGGAGGCGTTGGAGACCAGAAGCTCGTCGCCGCTCAGGCAGTCCTGGTTGACGCCGTAGACGATGGTGGCGTCGACATCCGTCTCGCTGGCCATCGGCTGGGAGAACAGCACCCGGGGCGCGCCGGCGGCGAGGAAGCGCTCGCCGTCCGCGCGGGTGTGGTAGGCGCCGGAGCACTCCAGCACCAGGTCGACGTCCAGCGCGGCCCAGTCGATTTGTTCGGGGGTGGCACAGCGGAAGACTTTCACGCAGTGGCCATTGATATGCAGACAATCGTCCTCGACCCGCACTTCGCCAGGAAAACGGCCGTGGGTGGAGTCGAAACGTGTCAGGTATTCGAGGCTGGCCATATCGGCCAGATCGTTGAGGGCAACGATTTCAAAAGCGGCCCGATCCCCTCGCTCGAACAGCGCACGCAGGACGCAACGACCGATACGGCCGTAGCCGTTGAGTGCAACTCTGTAAGGACGCGGTTGGGGCATGGGGATCTCGCCGAAGCTTGAATATCAAGCACCCACGCAAATGCATGGATTGTATGGAAACGGGCCTGCCTGTGAGTCTGGGAGTGAAGTGGCGTCTGCGGGGTCGTCTTCGCGGGCAAGCTGCGCTCCCACAGTGTCCGTGTCTGGCCAAAGTTCTGGCACGACATCGAACCTGTGGGAGCGCAGCTTGCCCGCGAAGAGGCCGGAGCAGGCGCCGCTGCTCCTGAACTTAGTCTTCCAGCAGCTCTTCAGCCTGACCCAGGATGTTTTCCAGGGTGAAGCCAAAGTGTTCGAACAAGGCTGGCGCAGGCGCCGACTCGCCGTAGGTGGTCATACCGATCACACGACCTTCCAGGCCCACGTACTTGTACCAGTAGTCCGCGTG
>NZ_JBWKUQ010000021.1:0-114223 GCF_059420925.1 Pseudomonas sp. GW821-FHT03C07 | reverse complement strand
GCGGTGCCCCAGCCATAGCTCCAGCCGAAGTATTCACCGGAGATCACCAGGCCCACGGCAATGCCCCAGAGGTGCAGGGTACCGAGGGTCGGTTTGAGTGCGGTTTGGGTTGTCATAAGTCCTCGCTTGTCATTTTTATTGTTTGGGTGTTGGACTTGCGGGTAGCGATTTTCGTTACAGCGTGCACGCAAAGCCCGTGCCAGAGCGGCCAGGCGTTGTTTTCAGGGTGTCAGTAATGGCCTCTTCGCGGGCAAGCTCCGCTCCTACAGGTTTTCGGTCGTTTACATCTTTTGGATTCGACTCGGACACTGTGGGAGCGGAGCTTGTCGGGGCGCCGAACCGCCGCGAAGGCGGCCTCAGGGTTTAGAAGAACCCAAGTGGATTGATGTCATAGCTCACCAGCAGGTTTTTGGTCTGCTGGTAATGATCGAGCATCATTTTGTGGGTTTCGCGGCCCACGCCGGATTTCTTGTAGCCGCCGAACGCGGCATGCGCCGGGTACAGGTGGTAGCAGTTGGTCCAGACACGTCCGGCCTTGATCGCCCGGCCCACGCGGTAGGCGCGGTTGATATCCCGGGTCCACAGGCCCGCACCCAGGCCGAACTCGGTGTCGTTGGCAATCGCCAGGGCTTCGGCTTCGTCCTTGAAGGTGGTGATGCTCACCACCGGGCCAAAGATTTCTTCCTGGAACACGCGCATCTTGTTGGTGCCCTTGAGCAGGGTCGGCTGGATGTAATAGCCGGTGGCCAGATCCCCTTCAAGCTTCTGCACCTGGCCGCCGGTCAGCAACTGCGCGCCTTCCTGCTTGGCGATTTCCAGATAGGACAGGATCTTGTCGAATTGCTGCTCGGAAGCCTGGGCGCCAACCATGGTGTCGGTATCCAGCGGGTCGCCACGTTTGATCTGCTCGACTTTCTTCATCACTACTTGCATGAACTCGTCGTAGATCGACTCTTCAATCAGCGCGCGGGACGGGCAGGTGCAGACTTCGCCCTGGTTGAAGAAGGCCAGGACCAGGCCTTCGGCAGCCTTTTCGATAAAGCTCGGCTCGGCTTTCATGATGTCGGCGAAGAAGATGTTCGGCGACTTGCCGCCCAGCTCCACGGTGGACGGGATGATGTTCTCGGCCGCGCATTTCATGATGTGCGAACCGACCGGGGTCGAGCCGGTAAAGGCGATCTTGGCGATGCGCTTGCTGGTGGCCAGGGCTTCGCCGGCTTCTTTGCCGAACCCTTGCACCACGTTCAGTACGCCGGGTGGCAGCAGGTCGCCGATCAGCTCCATGAGCACGGTGATGCCCAGCGGGGTTTGCTCGGCCGGTTTGAGCACCACGCAGTTGCCGGCGGCCAGGGCCGGGGCGAGTTTCCAGGCGGCCATCAGGATCGGGAAGTTCCACGGGATGATCTGCCCGACCACGCCCAGTGGTTCATGGATGTGGTAGGCCACGGTGTTGCCGTCGATTTCCGCGGCGCTGCCTTCCTGGGCGCGCAGGCAACCGGCGAAGTAACGGAAATGGTCAGCGGCCAGCGGGATATCGGCGTTGAGGGTTTCGCGCACGGCCTTGCCGTTGTCCCAGCTTTCGGTGATGGCCAGCAGTTCGAGATTCTGTTCGATACGGTCGGCGATTTTCAGCAGGGCCAGCGAGCGCGCCTGGACCGAGGTGGCGCCCCAGGCATCGGCGGCGGCATGGGCGGCGTCGAGGGCCTTGTCGATATCCTTGGCGTTGGAACGGGGGAATTCGGCAATGGCCTTGCCATTGACCGGAGAGGTGTTGGTGAAGTACTGGCCGTCGACAGGCGCGACGAATTCGCCATTGATGTAGTTGCCGTACTTGGCTTTGAACGTAACGATGGCGCCGGCAGTACCAGGGTGGGCGTAACGCATGGTGTGTGTCTCCTTGGCTATTGTGCTTATAAGGGAGTACGCGCTTGAGCGCTTAATAAGCGTAGAGCAAAGGTCGGGCCAGTGCCTGGTGGGCCGGGCGCCAGAGCCTTTGGCCGGGGTGCGCGGTGACGGATGGCGACGCTGTTGCGACAGGAGCGATACAGCCGGGGTGACAGTTTGTACCGTGCTTGGCACAGCCTGTGACTCGGCGGTCGCGGGATGATTGCATTGCTCACGGCGCTGGAGGATGCTGGGCATCCAGACGAACGTGCATCAACGGCTGAACACCTCTGTAGGAGCGAGCTTGCTCGCGATGGACGTCAACGATGACGCGGGCGCCCTGACACCCCTCAGTGGCTGGACCATCATCGCGAGCAAGCTCGCTCCTACAGGGGTGGGGGGAGAATAATAAGAAATGCAGAACAACCATCTGAGTCGCCACGCCCAGCAGGTATTGACCGTGACCCAGGGCAAGGCCCACCCGGGCGGCCCCGGCAGTGACCCGTCCATCGCCCGCTCCTGGCTGCGTTGCCTGGAGGACTATCACCTCGACCCGTCGCTGAGCATCGCCCCCACTGTGCTCGAACACGGGCGCCTGCTGGAAAGCCGCGAGCACCTGCGCCAAGTCCTGCAGATCGCCGGCAATGAAATGACCAGCCTGCACCAGCAGCTCTCCGGCGCCGGTCACGCGGTGCTGCTCACCGATGCCCGCGGGGTGATCCTCAATTGCGTCACCGCCCCCGCCGAACGCAAAATCTTCGAGCGCGCCGGCCTCTGGCTTGGCGCCGACTGGAGCGAGGCCTGCGAAGGCACCAACGGTATCGGAACCTGCCTGGTCGAGCGCCAGTCCCTGACCATCCACCAGGACGAACACTTCCGTGGTCGCCACACCGGCCTGACCTGCTCCGCCAGCCCGGTCTTCGATCCTCATGGCGAATTGATGGCGGTGCTCGATGTGTCCTCGGCCCGCCCGGACGTGTCGCGCCAGAGCCAGTTTCACACCATGGCGCTGGTCAACCTCTCGGCGAAGATGATCGAGAGCTGCTATTTCCTCCGGCATTACGACAACCACTGGCTGCTGCGCTTCCACTTGCAGGCCGAGTCGGTGGGGCTGTTCAGCGAGGGCTTGCTCGCATTCGACGGCGAAGGACGGATCAGTGCGGTCAACCAGAGTGCCCTGAACCTGCTGGGGCAGGGGCGTAGCGCTTTGCTCGGCCAGCCGGTGGAGGCATTCTTCGATTGCCCGCTGGATGAACTGCTCGGCCGCGCCAGTGCCCAGGCCAGCGCCAGCTGGCCATTGCGGGCCCGCGACGGCCGCGCCCTGTTCGCGGTGTTGCGCGGCCAGCCGCGTAGCGTGCCCAAGGGGTTGGCCCCGACACCCGCACCGCTGGAGCGAGCGAAGCTGTCCAATATCTGCCTCGGCGATCTGGCCTTGCAGACGGATTTTCGTCGAGCGCTACGGGTCTTCGAACGTGATGTGCCGTTACTGATCAATGGCGAAACCGGTTCGGGCAAGGAGGCGTTCGCCAAGGCGGTGCACCAGTCCAGCCAGCGCGCCGAGAAAGCCTTTGTCGCCCTCAACTGCGCGGCGATTCCCGAGAGCCTGATCGAAAGCGAGCTGTTTGGTTATCGCGGCGGCAGCTTTACCGGTGCGCGCAAGGAAGGCATGCGCGGCAAGCTGCAACAGGCCGATGGCGGCACGCTGTTTCTCGATGAAATCGGCGATATGCCACTGGCCTTGCAGACCCGCTTGCTGCGGGTGCTGGAGGATCGCCAGGTGGTGCCTATCGGCGGCGAGCCGGAGGCAGTCAATGTGCGGATTATCAGCGCCACGCACCGCAATCTGATGGAGCGGGTCGGCGACGGCAGTTTCCGCGAGGATCTGTATTACCGGCTCAATGGGCTGGAGGTCGGTCTGCCGGCTTTGCGAGAGCGCAGCGACAAGTCGCAGTTGCTGGATTTCCTGCTGGCGGAGGAGGCTGGCGAGCAGCCCGTGCTGATCGATGCGGCCGCGCGCCAGGCGCTGTTGGCGTTCGAGTGGCCGGGCAATGTGCGGCAGATGCGTACGGTGTTGCGCACACTGGCGGCGTTGTGCGAGGACGGCCGGATCGGACTTGAGGATCTGCCGGCGCTGATCCGCCAGGCGCGGCCGGGCCTGGTCGCGGTGGCCGTTGATGAACCGTCCGGACATCCCCTCGAAGACGCCGAGCGCCTGGCTCTGCTCAATGCCTTGGAGCAGCAGCGCTGGCATATGACCCACACGGCCGAGCAGCTGGGGGTCAGCCGCAATACCTTGTATCGCAAGCTGCGCAAGCACGGCATCGCCCGCTAGACCATCGATGTCCCCCCTGTAGGAGCGAGCTTGCTCGCGATGGGTGTCAACGATGACGCGGGCATCCTGACACCCTGCGGTGCCTGGACCACCATCGCGAGCAATCGAGCGTCGACCGGCTGCTCCTACAAAGGGGGCGTCCTCGGGTCGGTGAAACACCAGGTGCGATTTCCCACGCCCTGGGCTAACCTGCGACCACGTTTTACGAGGTCGACTATGCACATTCATATTCTGGGTATCTGCGGTACGTTCATGGGTTCGATGGCTGTGCTGGCCAAGGAACTGGGCCATCACGTTACCGGTTCCGATGCCAACGTCTATCCACCGATGAGCACCCAGCTCCAGGCCCAGGGCATCGAGCTGACCCAGGGCTACGATCCGGCGCAACTCGATCCGGCCCCAGACCTGGTGGTGATCGGCAATGCCATGTCCCGTGGCAATCCGGCGGTCGAGTACGTGTTGAACAAGGGCCTGCCCTATGTGTCTGGCCCGCAGTGGCTGGCCGACCATGTGCTGCAGGGCCGCTGGGTCCTGGCCGTGGCCGGTACCCACGGCAAGACCACCACCAGCAGCATGCTCGCCTGGGTGCTGGAACATGCGGGCATGAGCCCGGGTTTTCTGATCGGCGGCGTGCCGCAGAATTTCTCGGTGTCGGCCCGTCTGGGCAGAACACCGTTCTTCGTGATCGAAGCCGATGAGTACGACAGCGCCTTTTTCGACAAGCGCTCGAAGTTCGTCCACTACCGTCCGCGCACCGCGATCCTGAACAACCTGGAATTCGATCATGCGGATATTTTCGCGGATCTGGCGGCGATCGAGCGGCAATTCCACCATCTGGTGCGGACCATTCCCAGCGAGGGGCTGGTGATCCATCCGACCACCGAGCCGGCTTTGCAGCGGGTGATCGAAATGGGTTGCTGGACCCCGGTGCAGACCACTGGCACCGGCGGCCAGTGGCAGGTCAAGTTGCTGAGCGAAGACGGCTCGCGTTTTGAAGTGATGTTCGAAGGCGTGGCCCAAGGCATGGTCGAGTGGGACCTGACTGGCCAGCACAACGTCGCCAATGCCCTGGCCACCCTGGCGGCGGCGCGGCATGTCGGCGTGGTGCCGGCTATGGGCATTGCTGCCCTCAGTGCTTTCAAGAGCGTGAAGCGGCGGATGGAGAAAGTCGCCGAAGTTCACGGCGTGACGATCTACGATGACTTCGCCCACCACCCGACGGCGATTGCCACCACCCTTGATGGCCTGCGCAAGAAAATCGGCGATGCGCCGCTGATCGCCATTATCGAGCCGCGCTCCAACTCCATGAAGCTCGGCGCCCACCGCGACGGTCTGCCGGACAGTGTGGTCCAGGCCGATCAGGTGATCTGGTATGCGCCAGCCAATCTTGGTTGGGACCTGGGCGCCACGGCGGCATTGTGTTCGGTGCCGTCGATCGTCAGCGATTCCCTCGATGGCATCATTGAGCGGGTGAAAAGCCAGGCCAAACCCGGGACCCATGTGGTGATCATGAGCAACGGCGGCTTCGGCGGCCTGCACGGCAAACTGGCCGAGGCGCTGCAATGAACAACGGGCCGGAACGCATCACCCTGGCGATGACCGGCGCTTCCGGCGCGCCCTATGGCCTGCGCCTGCTCGACTGCCTGGTGCGCGAGGACCGCGAGGTGCATTTCCTGATCTCCAAGGCCGCGCAGCTGGTGATGGCCACCGAGACCGACGTGGCGCTGCCGACCAAGCCGCAGATGATGCAGGCTTTCCTCACCGAATACACAGGTGCGGCGGCCGGGCAGATCCGGGTGTATGGCAAGGAGGACTGGATGTCGCCGGTGGCCTCGGGTTCCGGCGCGCCGGCGGCGATGGTGGTGGTGCCTTGTTCCACCGGAACCTTGTCGGCCATTGCCACGGGCGCCTGTAACAACCTGATCGAGCGGGCGGCGGATGTCACCCTCAAGGAGCGCCGCCAGTTGATCCTGGTGCCGCGCGAGGCGCCGTATTCGAGCATTCATCTGGAGCACATGCTCAAGCTGTCGAATATGGGCGTGACCATCCTGCCGGCGTCGCCGGGCTTTTATCACCAGCCGCAGACCATCGATGACCTGGTGGATTTTGTCGTGGCGCGGATTCTCAATCTGTTGAATATCCCCCAGGATATGCTGCCACGTTGGGGTGAACATCATTTGAGCAGCGATGAGTAGGTCACTGCTGTACCTGCTGCTGGTGCTGCAACTGGCTGGTTGTGCGACGGTGCGGACCTTGGACGCCGGCAAGGCCGGGGCGCCCGTGGTGTATTCGGGGACGCGCCTGGATCTGTATGCGTTGCAGGGTGGTTGTTGCGCTTATGACCGCTTTGGGGCGCAGGCGCCGAGCTATCCCGGGGTGGATCTGCCGGCCAGTGCGTTGCTGGATACGCTGCTGTTGCCGCTTTCGGTGTTGACGGTATTGGGCGTGGGGTATCAGGCGACGGGCGGGTTGTAGCTCCGAGTGACAACCTAACCTGTGGGAGCGGTGCTTGCCCGCGAAGCTTTTAGTGGCCTCACCGCCTTCTTCGCGGGCAAGCACCGCTCCCACAGGGTATGCATTCCATTGCTCTTCACGCAGGGTGGTGCTATTTGCCCAGCCGGCGCAATTCATCCGACTCGACAATCCGCACCCCATCCTGCTCTTCCAGCGCCAGGCGCCACAGCGCCCGCGCCAGTTGGCAGGCCTCGATGCCGCGATACTTCCCGGGAATCAGTTTCGATAGCGGTGCCGCCAACTGTTCCGCCAGGCGCGGTTCGATCCGCTCGCCCAGCAGCAACGAAGGCCTGGCGATGGTCAGCTGCGGCCAGTTCTGCGCCCGCAGCGACTGTTCCATCTCGCCCTTGACCCGGCTATAGAACACCTTGGATTTCGGATCGGCATCGATGGCACTGACCACGATCAGATGCCGCGCGCCCATTTCCCGCGCGCGCTTGCCGAAGGCCACGACCATGTCGTGGTCCACGGCGCGGAACGCTTCTTCGGAACCCGCCAGCTTGATGGTGGTGCCCAGGCAGCAGATTGCCAGGTCGACACGGCCGCTCAATTGCGGCAGGAAAATCGCCGGATCGCCCACCGGATTTTCCAGGTGCGGATGTTCGGCCAGTGGTCGTCGTGAGGGGGCCAGTACGCGGGTGACAGTCGGCTCGTTGAGCAGGCGGTCGAGTAGATGTTCACCGGTCAGACCGGTGGCTCCAGCGAGCAGGATATGCTGAGGCGTCAAGTACATAAAATACCTCCCTTGATACAGTTCAGCTTAGTTGCTCTTGGCAGTCTTGCTGTCCAGCGAAGCGCTTTGCAACGCTTTTCGCGCTTGTTGTTTGCGCAGCAACTGCCAATGTGCCAGCACGCCTTTGGGCGCCCAGATCTGCGGTTCAGACGCTTCGAAATTGTCCGCCTGCTCACGCTCGGCGACATGCGCCTTGGCCAGGGTGAAGGCTTGCTGCAGATCGTCGGTCTGGTTCAGCGCCTGGGCGAACAGGGCGTCGCCGAAATAGGTGAAATCCGCCTCCTCGGAGCAACCGAAGGAGACCCGGTCCGCGCGGGACGCGGTCATGATCAGGGTTTTTTCATCCTTGAGCGCCGGGATGAAGCCGCCGGAGTAACAGGCGGAAATCACAATGACCTTGTCGCGATTTTTCAGCGGTGCCAGCGCCGAGGCCAGTTCGTCGGCTGGCAGGTCGGCCAGCTCCAGGCGTGGCTGATCCAGCACAAACTCATGTTCATGGGTGCCGTGGCTGGTCAGGTAGATGAAGATCAGGTCTTCCGGTCCGCTGCGTTCGGCCAGGGTCTGGGCGGCGCGGAGCAGGTTCTCGCGGGTTGCCATCGGCCGATCGCCGAGGTGGTCGCGATGGTTCACCAGGCTGATCTGGCCATAGGCACCGAAGCGGCTGGCGAGCATCTGGTTGACGTAATCGGCCTCGCGCATAAACACGCTTTGCTTGCCGTCGCCGGCCAGCACCAGGCTGTAGAGTTCGATCGCCGGGGTCGAGGCCGGCACGGCGGCCAGGGCTTTTTCCAGCAGTGGGCCCTGGGCCAGCAGGCCGAGTTCCAGCAGATCGGGCAGCAGCTTGCCGTCGGCATCGCGGACTCGCTGGCCGTTGCTCCAAATGCCGCTTTGCACGCTGCCGTCGGCCAGCGCCAGGCTGCCACGACCGTTGTAGGTGTCACTGGCGAACTCGCCGATATAGACGCTGCCATCACCCAGGCTCAAATGGCCCTGGCCGTTGAAGCGCCACTCGCTGAACTCGCCGCGATAGTGGCTGCCGTCGACGCCGATCAGTTGGCCCTTGCCGTTGAGCACGCCGTCCTTGAATTCACCGATCCAGACATCGCCATCGGCGTTTTCGTAGCGGCCCTTGCCATTCAACTGGTTACGCTTGAAGCCGCCGGCATACTGGTCGCCGTCGGCGCTGTTGAAGGTGCCGACCCCTTCCAGTTGACCATTGACGAAGTGGCCGGTGAACAGGTTGCCGTTGGCATCGCTGCGCTGGCCCTCGCCGTTGGGCTTGCCGTGGGCGAATTCACCCTGGTATTGGCTGCCGTCTTCCAGTTCCAGATGGCCGAGGCCTGAGTACTGGTCGTCCTTGAATTCGCCACGGTAGGTCATGCCGGCTTCTTTGAGCGTGCCTTCGCCGTCGCGCCGGCCCTGCTTGAAGCCGCCGGTGTAGTTGCTGTCGTGCACGGTCAAGGTGCCCTGGCCGTGGAACAGGCCCTGTTGGAACTGGCCTTTGTAGACCTCGCCATTGCTGCCATGCCACTCGCCGTCGCCCTGCCACTGACCGTGGTCGAACTGGCCGGCGTACCAACTGCCACTGGGGTAGTCGATGCGGCCCTGGCCTTGCAGCAGCCCATTGACCACTTCGCCGCGATAGCGACCGCCGTCCGGCAGGCGCGCGTCCGGCGGCAATAGCGATTCGCCATCACCGCAGGCGGTGAGCAGCAGGGTCAAAACCAGGGGGACAAGTGGGCGCATAACGGGATCCGGATAATTAGGGGACCGAGTATGCCGTAGCAATATGGCGTGTCCAGTGTCCTGCACGAAACAGAGTGCACTCTGTTTCGTGAGTACGGGCAATCAGACGAAGCAGAGTGACAGGGGTTCAGCGATATAGGCGGGTTTTTCCTGGCCTTCGATTTCCAGCGTGGCGGTGGCCTTGAGCAGCCATTGGCCGGGTTTCTTCTCGGTGACCTCGGTCAGTTCGACCTTGAGGCGCACCCGTGAGTCGACCTTCACCGGCTGGATAAAGCGCACGCTGTCCAGGCCGTAGTTGACGGCCATCTTCAGGCCTTCGGGCATGATGAAGATATCTTCCATCAGTTTCGGGATCAGCGACAGCGACAGGAACCCGTGGGCGATGGTGCTGCCGAACGGCGTTTGCGCGGCCTTGACCGGGTCCACGTGGATGAACTGATAGTCACCGGTGGCTTCGGCGAACAGGTTGATCCGCGCCTGGTCGATGGTCAGCCATTCGGAATAGCCGAGTTCCTTGCCGACATAATCGTTGAGCTGCGCTACAGGTACATAGGGCATTGACACACTCCTTGGTCTATCGAGTTATCGGGCCTCGGGTTGCAGCCCTTGGCATCCACTGTAGATCATCATGGGACATGTGTCCGGTCAAGCCACCATACCTTTGGCGAATGGCGGCGTATGGGCGTGCTTATAATGCTGGCATCTTCAAGGGAGAGTTCGGATGTTGTTACGCGGCCTGACCTGGCTGGTGCTGTTTCAGTTGCTCGGTACAGCCCTCAATCATTTGTGTGTGCCGGTGTTGCCGGGGCCGATTATCGGCTTGTTGCTCTTGCTGGTGTTTCTGATGGTGCGCGGCGAAGTCAGTGCACCGTTGAGCGAGGCGGCGTCCAGTCTGTTGCGTTATCTGCCGCTGTTGCTGGTGCCGCCAGCGGTAGGGGTAATGGTCTATGCCCGGCAGATCGCCGCGGACTTCTGGGCGATTGCCGGTGCGCTGGTATTGTCGGTGCTGATTTCCATGGCGTTCGTCGGGGTGTTGATGAATGCCCTGGTCAAGCGCCATGCCCGGCGTGGAGAGCGGCCATGAACCTCGATTGGCAGGGCGCCTGGGCGGCGCTGATCCATCATCCGCTGTTCGGCATCGGCATTACCCTGGGCGCCTATCAACTGGTGCTGGCGGGCTTCGAAAAGACCCGCTGGGTCTTCCTGCAACCGGTCCTGGCGTCGATGGCGCTGGTGGTCGCTATCCTGTTGCTCTGCGATCTGGAGTACGCCGAGTACCGCAAGAGCACTGAGATTCTCGGTATTCTGTTGGGGCCGGCCACGGTGGCGTTGGCTGTGCCGCTGTATCTGAACCTGCGGCGGATTCGACAGTTGTTCTGGCCGATTTTTACTACGCTGGTGATGGGTGGGGTATTGGCGACTGGCCTGGGCGTGTTGTTTGGCTGGCTGTTCGGGGCCGACCACATGATCCTGATGACCCTGTTGCCCAAGTCGGTGACTTCGCCCATCGCCATGCTGGTGGCCGAGCAGATCGGTGGCGTCGCGGCCCTGGCGGCGGTGTTCGTGTTGATCACCGGGGTGATCGGCGCCATTGTCGGGCCCTGGCTGCTGACGCGACTGGGCGTGCATACGGCGGAAGCTCGAGGCATGGCCCTGGGCATGACCGCCCATGCGGTGGGCACTTCGGTGGCCTTGCAGGAAAGTGAAGAATGCGGCGCCTTCGCGGCGTTGGCAATGAGCCTGATGGGCGTAGCCACGGCAGTGTTGCTGCCGTTGGCGGTAACTTTGGTGGTTTAAGGAAGTCGTTATGAGCCTGGCGTTGTTTCCCCTGAACACCGTACTGTTTCCCGGTTGTATCCTCGACCTGCAGATTTTCGAGGCGCGCTATCTGGACATGATCAGTCGCTGCATGAAACAGGGCAGTGGTTTTGGCGTGGTCTGCATTCTTGAAGGCCAAGAGGTCGGCGATGCGCCGGAAGGCTTTGCCCTGGTCGGCTGTGAAGCCGTGATCCGCGATTTCCAGCAGCAGGACAACGGCTTGCTGGGCATTCGGGTCGAAGGTGCGCGGCGTTTCCGGGTGCTGCGCACGGAGTTGCAGCGCGATCAACTGACGGTCGCCGAGGTCGAGTGGCTGGATGAGATCCCTGAGAGGCCGTTGCAGGACGAGGACGAGGACCTGGTGGCGCTGCTCAAGGCGCTGGCCGAACACCCGATGGTCGCCGCCCTGAACATGGGCACCGAAGCGACCGGGCAGCAGTCTCTGGCCAATCAGTTGGCGTATCTGCTGCCGTTTTCCGAGCTGGACAAGATCGACCTGTTGGAACTGGATGATCCGCAACAGCGTCTGGATGCGATTCAGGTGTTATTGGACGAATTGCAGGGCGAGTTGTTTGCTTGAGTGGGCCCCTGTAATGGCATGGAATAACCGTTATATAGAAATGATCTGAAAACCTGTCAGAAATGACAGTAGCCCGAGCGCTGCAATGGATCCAGGATTGAACGGCGGAAATATGGAAAGCTCGCAGGGCAAAAGTTGTCCACGGACGAGCTTGCGTCATTCAGTAACTGGGAATATTGGAAATGTCAGAGCAAAAAGAAGGCAAGGTCAAGTGGTTCAATGATGCGAAAGGTTTTGGTTTTATTTCGCCAGATGATGGATCGCAAGATGTTTTTGTTCATTTCAAAGCGATACAGGCGACCGGTTTCAAATCCTTAGCTGAAGGGCAGAAAGTAAGTTTCGAAGTTGCTCAAGGACAAAAAGGCCTGCAAGCAGAAAACGTTAAATTGATTTAAGGTTCTGCTGTCAAGACATGGCGTTCCATACCTCCCTTGGGTAACCGAACTTCCTCGGGGCGACGTCTGAGTGTGCCTCTTCCTTTTTGGGAGAACCAGTCATGGATAAGTACGGCGAACAGCGTTACGACTCCGCCCGGGGCGGGATTGGCGTGATCACGGCACATGTGGATGGACGAGAGCTTTTCTTCCACGTGAAGTCCACTACTGACGGTGGGCCGGCGTTGCAGGCCGGCGACACCGTGACCTATGACGTTGTGCAAGGCGAAGACGGCCAGTTCTATGCGGTCAATCTTGAAGTCGTGGAAAGTGATCTGTCCGAAACGGTTTGTTAATAGGCATATCGCCCGATCGCATGCTGCAAATGCCACAGGGCATAAAAACCATAGATCGCCACGGCGGCCGGCAGGATCAGCCACCAGGTCCGGGGTGGCATGGCCGGTAGCGGCATGCAGCGTTGGCAGAGGCTCAGGCTGGCCGCCAGCACGGTAATGGCGAGCAGCGCGCCGGCGAGGATATCGGTGGGCCAGTGCGCGCCCAGGTACACCCGTGACAATGCCACCGTCAGCGCCGGCAGGCAGCCGAGCAATAGCCAGGTCACGCGCATCCGTGGCGGCTGCTCGCGTCCGGCCAGTACCGCCAGCACCAGGAAAAACGCGAACGAGCCCGAACTGTGGCCGCTGGGCATGCTGAAACTGCTGATCGGCTCGGCCAGCACTTCCGGGCGGATCCGTGCGAAGAAATATTTGGCGGCGGTGTTGCCCAGCGCCGTCACCGCCAGGGTGGCACCGAAAAACAGCCCCTGACGCCATTGGCGGGCGAGAAACAGCAGGGCGGTCAGCGCGCCGGCCACAATGAGCTGGATACGGAAGTCGCCGAGACGGGTGGCGATAACCGCCGCCACGTCCAGCGCCTTGTCGCGATGTTCCTGTACCAGCGTCATCAGGCCCTGGTCGAACGCCGTGAGGTGGGGGTAGCCGAGAAACAGGCTGACCAGCAATACCAGGCTCAAGCCTGAAATCAGCAGCGTGGCCTTGGGATGACGCTTCACGCTGCAATGGATGCACAGCCCGATCAGGGCGACGAGCCCGATCGCGACCACGCCGGCCTGTGGCCAGAAGCCCTCGGGCAAGGGCAGGCGGATGGCCGCGCCGGTGGCCCAGCCCGGCAGCAGGTAGACCACCGACCAGCCGGCGCCGGCGATCAGGCTGACACCGATAAACCGCGGCAATGGCATGTCGCACATGCCGGCGATCATTGGCAGCATCGGGCGCAAGGGACCGATAAAGCGTCCGACCAGCAGGCTGGCGATGCCATAGCGCTGGAAATAGCTTTCCGCGCCGCTCATCCACTGCGGGTGACTGCGCAGGCCCGGCAGGCGCCGGATGTTTTGGTGGAAGCGGCGGCCCAGGGTGTAGGAGGCCACGTCACCGAGCAGGCCGCCGATGAAACCCAGCAGCAGGGTTTCGCCCAGGGGCAGGGCGCCGCTGCCGGCTAGCACGGCGATGGCGAACAGCAGGACCGTGCCCGGCACGATACTCCCGACAATGGCCAGGCATTCGAGGCAGGCGACGATGACAAGCGCCAGTCCCAGCCATTGAGGGTTGGCGGTCAGCCAGCCGGTGATGCTATCGAGCCATGGGCCCATGGGTGACTTCCTTTTTCAGACAAAACCAAAACATTGTAGGAACGAGCTTGCTCGCGATGGTCGTTAACGATGCCGCGGGGAATCTGATGCCCCGCGGTGCCCCGTCCACCCTCGCGAGCAAGCGCGCTCCTACAGCGGGGAGGTGGCGTTCTTCAGTCGTGCAACAGGTAATCGCGACCTTCGACCTGCCCACGCCGGAGCGGGTTGCGCGTGCAATACGCCGCATGGCTGGCGTCGACGAAGCGGTACAGCAGGTGTTCGTCACGTCCGCCGGGGATGCCCAGGCGGGTGGTCTGGATGATCGGTGCCACCTGGGTGCCGACATCCTCGACCAGCAACCCCTGCGGGTCGAAGCGCTTGGCGTCCCACATCGGCACCTTGAGCCCCAAGGCCTTGCACAGCAGGGTCTGGCCGGCACACAACTTCTGCGCCGGACGCGCCATGCCATTGGCCGTCGGATTGTTTAGCAGCATCTGCGCCAGGCTGGCCGGGCCGGACAGTTCATCGACCCACGGATAACCGGATTTGATCAGCACCGCGTTACCCGGCCCGTGGGCGCTGAAGTTCAGCGAATCGCCGCCGCGGGCGTAATACATATAGATATGCCCGCCATCCAGAAACAAAGCCTTACGTTTTTCTGTGTAACCGAGGGAGGCATGGCTGCCTTTTTCCTCGAGGTAATAGGCTTCGGTCTCGATGATTCGCGCCGCCAGCCAGAGATCGCCGACCTTGTGACGGATGACTTTGCCCAGCAGTTCGCGGGCGAGCAGTTGCGCATCGCGGTCGAAAAAAGCGTCGGGCAGGGCGCTCGGCAAGGGCGCGGGGGTGGGGCTGGGCATCGTGGGCGCGAGACTGTTGACGGCGGATTGGAGGTGAATCATAACGTTTTATGCCTTAATTGCGCCTGAACACCCGCTATTTACCCTCCATTTCGACCATCCGCCCGGCACCGCTGTCCGTCAGGCGGCGCGACAGCTATAATCGGCCGCTTTCCTCTTTGCCAAGTCCCCCTTAAGAGCCATGACTGAGTCCGTTCTCGACTATATGACCCGTCTGGGTCGCGCTGCCCGCGAAGCTTCCCGCGTGATCGGCCGTGCCAGCACCGCGCAGAAGAACCGCGCCCTGCTGGCCGCCGCCGCCGCGTTGGACGCTGCCCGCGCCGAGCTGAGTGCCGCCAACGACCTCGATCTGGCCGCCGCCCGTGCCAATGGCCTGGAGCCAGCACTGGTCGAACGCCTGACCCTGACCCCTGAGCGTATCGATGGCATGATCGTCGGCCTGCGTCAGGTGGCCAGCCTGCCGGACCCGGTGGGGGCGATCCGCGACATGAGCTACCGGCCATCGGGGATTCAGGTCGGCAAGATGCGCGTACCCCTGGGGGTGATCGGCATCATCTATGAGTCGCGGCCGAACGTGACCATCGATGCCGCCAGCCTGTGCCTCAAGTCGGGTAACGCGACCATCCTGCGCGGCGGCTCCGAGGCCATTCATTCCAACCGTGCCATTGCCGCCTGCATCCAGCGCGGCCTGGACGAAGCCGGCCTGCCGGCGGCCGTGGTGCAGGTGGTGGAAGTCACCGACCGCGCTGCCGTCGGTGCGCTGATCAGCATGCCCGAGTACGTCGACGTGATTGTGCCGCGCGGTGGCAAGGGGTTGATCGAACGGGTCAGCCGCGAGGCGCGGGTGCCGGTGATCAAGCACCTGGACGGCATCTGCCACGTGTATGTCAGCGCTCACGCGGACCTGGAGAAGGCCCGCGACATCGCGTTCAACGCCAAGACCTATCGTTATGGTATCTGCGGTGCCATGGAAACCCTGCTGGTGGATAAGACGGTCGCCGCCGAGTTCCTCCCGGCCATGGCCGAGCGCTTGCGCGCCAAGGGCGTCGAGCTGCGCGGTTGTGAGCGGACCCGCGCGGTGATCGAGGTCATCGCGGCCACTGAAGAAGACTGGAGCACCGAATACCTGGCGCCGATCCTGTCGATTCGCGTGGTCGACGGGCTGGACGCGGCCATCGAACACATCAACCATTATGGTTCGCACCACACTGACGCCATCGTCACTGAAGACCTGGCGCAGTCCCGGGCGTTCATGGCCGAAGTCGACTCCAGTTCGGTGATGCTCAATGCCCCGACCTGCTTCGCCGACGGTTTCGAATACGGATTGGGTGCCGAGATCGGCATTTCTACTGATAAGCTGCACGCCCGCGGCCCGGTAGGGCTGGAAGGCCTGACCTGCGAGAAGTACATCGTGGTCGGCGACGGGCAGTTGCGCGGTCAGGCCGCGGTCTGATCGAGTGAGCAAACGTCTGTCAGCCGTCGTCAGCCCGCGCCAGGTTCCGCCCCGGCGTATCGGCGTGCTCGGCGGAACCTTCGACCCGGTGCACATCGGCCATTTGCGCAGTGCCCTGGAAGTCGCGGAACTGATGGGCCTCGATGAGTTGCGCCTGACCCCCAGTGCCCGGCCACCGCATCGTGATACACCGCAGGTCTCGGCCATCGATCGATTGGCAATGGTCGATTGCGCGGTGGCCGGCGTCAGCCCGCTGGTGGTGGACGACCGCGAGCTGCAACGGGACAAGCCGTCCTACACGATCGACACCCTGGAACTGATGCGCGCCGAGCTGGCCGCCGAGGACCAGTTATTCTTGTTGTTGGGCTGGGACGCATTTTGCGGCCTGCCCACCTGGCACCGCTGGGAGGAGTTGCTCCAGCATTGCCATATCCTGGTGCTGCAACGCCCGGATGCCGACAGCGAACCGCCGGATGCCTTGCGCAACCTGCTGGCCGCGCGGTCGGTCAGCGACCCGAAGGCCCTGCCGGGGCCTGGCGGGCATATTACATTCGTCTGGCAGACCCCCCTCGCGGTGTCGGCCACCCAGATCCGTCAACTGCTGGCCAGCGGTAAGTCGGTACGTTACCTGGTGCCTGACGCGGTCCTGGCCTATATCGATGCGCACGGGCTGTACCGTGCGTCGAACTGAAACGGCGCGCTTGAAAGCACGAATAGTCGTGTATTGAAGCGCCCGAACATATGAGCAAAACGAGTTTTATATGACCAACAACGACGTAAGCAAAGTAAAGCGCAAAGGCACGTTCAAGAGTGCTCCGTTGCCGGAGAAAGTCCTCAGCGGCGAGCCCCTCAAGGGCGAAGAGCTGGTCAAGGTTGCCGTAGCGGCCCTGGAAGACGTCAAGGGCCAGGACATCCTGGTGATCGACGTTCGCGAGAAGCAGAGCATCACTGACTTCATGATCATCGCCACCGGTACCTCCAACCGCCAGATCGGCGCAATGCTGGACAAGGTCCGCGAAGCGGTCAAGGCCCTGGGCATCAAGCCGCTGGGTGAAGAAGGCAAGGGCGACAGCGACTGGGTCCTGTTGGACATGGACGATGTAATTGTCCACATGATGACCGCCAGCGCTCGTCAGTTCTATGACCTGGAACGCTTGTGGCAGGGTGCCGAGCAGAGCCGTTCGGCCAGCGCCGCGCACCACAGCCCGGAAAACACCCATGAGCATTTCATCAAGCTCAACAAAGACCAGGAATAAGGTGGCGTTGTGCGCCTGCGCCTGATTGCTGTTGGTTCACGCATGCCCAAGTGGGTGGAAGAGGGTTGGCACGAGTATGCCAAGCGTCTGCCATCCGAACTGGCGCTGGAACTGGTGGAAATTCCACTCAATACCCGGGGCAAGAACGCCGACGTGACGCGCTTTATCCGTCAGGAAGGCGAAGCGATGCTGGCCAAGGTCGGTCCGAACGAGCGGATCGTCACGCTGGAGGTCCATGGCAAGCCGTGGAGCACCGAGCAGTTGGCGGTCGAACTGGATCGCTGGCGGCTGGATTCGCGCACGGTCAACTTCATGGTCGGCGGTCCCGAGGGGCTGGCGCCGGAGGTCTGTGCGCGGGCCGATCAGCGCTGGTCGCTGTCGCCGCTGACCTTGCCGCACCCGTTGGTGCGGATCCTGATCGGTGAACAGCTGTATCGCGCCTGGACCGTGCTGTCCGGGCATCCTTACCATAAATAAGCCTGCCGAATGACTCAGCCGATTCGCCTCAAGGACCACGAGAAAGACGCCCGTCTGGTGCGTAACCGTGTCGTGGTCGGCGCAATTGTGGTGGTGGCGCTGATCGGCGTGCTGATCGCCCGGCTGTATTTCCTCCAGGTGGTCCAGTACGACTATCACTCGACCAAGTCGGAAAACAACCGCGTCCATGTCCAGTCGATTCCGCCGAGCCGTGGCCTGATCTACGATCGCAACGGCCTGGTGGTGGCGGACAACCGACCCAGTTTCAGCCTCAGCGTGACCCGTGAACGCTCGGGTGACTGGCGTCAGGTGCTGGATGTGCTGGTGGAGGTCCTGCAGCTCACCCCGGAAGATCGCGTCCTCTTCGAGAAGCGCGTGCGCCAGGGGCGGCGGCCGTTCGAGCCGGTGCCGATCCTGTTCGAGTTGACCGAAGAGCAGATCGCTCGGGTGGCCGTGAACCAGTTCCGTCTGCCGGGCGTCGAGGTGGTCGCGCAGTTGGTTCGTCACTATCCCCAGGGTGCGCACTTCGCGCACTCGGTGGGCTACATGGGGCGGATCAACGAGGCCGAGCTCAAGGCTCTGGACCCGGTGAACTACAGCGGCACCCACCATATCGGCAAGACCGGTATCGAGCGTTTCTACGAGGCCGAGTTGCACGGCCAGGTCGGTTACGAGGAAGTCGAGACCAACGCCCGCGGACGTATCCTGCGGGTGCTCAAGCGCACCGACCCGGTGCCGGGCAAGGACATTGTCCTGAGCCTGGACATCAAATTGCAGGAAGCCGCCGAAGAGGCCCTCGGCGGCCGGCGCGGCGCCGTGGTGGCGTTGAACCCGGCCACCGGCGAGGTGTTGGCGATGGTCAGTCAGCCAAGTTTCGACCCGAACCTGTTCGTCGCCGGGATCGGGTTCAAGGCCTACGCCGAGTTGCGCGACTCCATCGACCGGCCGCTGTTCAACCGGGTGCTGCGCGGCCTTTATCCACCGGGCTCGACCATCAAGCCGGCGGTGGCGATTGCCGGGCTCGACAGCGGCGTGGTCAACGCTTCGACGCGGGTCTTCGACCCCGGTTACTACGAGCTGCCCAACTACGATCACAAATACCGTAACTGGAACCGTACCGGCGATGGCTGGGTCGACCTGGACACGGCGATCATGCGTTCCAACGACACCTACTTCTACGACCTGGCGCACAAGCTGGGCATCGACCGACTGTCCACCTATATGAACAAGTTCGGCTTGGGCCAGAAGGTTTCCCTGGACATGTTCGAGGAGTCGCCGGGGCTGATGCCTTCGCGCGAGTGGAAGCGCGCTACCCGGCGCCAGGCCTGGTTCCCGGGCGAAACCCTGATCCTCGGGATCGGCCAGGGCTACATGCAGGCTACCCCCCTGCAACTGGCCCAGGCCACGGCGCTGGTGGCGAACAAAGGGGTGTGGAACCGTCCGCACCTGGCCAAGACCATCGAAGGCCGGAAGCCGCTGGATCAGGACCCGATGCCGGATATCGTGCTGCGTAACCCGGCGGATTGGGACAAGGTCAGCCACGGTATGCAGCAGGTGATGCACGGCGCCCGCGGTACCGCGCGCAAAGCGGCCATCGGGTCGCAGTACCTGATCGCCGGCAAGAGCGGTACCGCTCAGGTCGTGGCGATCAAGCAGGGCGAGAAGTACGACCGTTCGAAAGTCCAGGAGCGCCATCGCGACCACGCCCTGTTCGTCGGCTTTGCGCCGGCCAACAACCCGAAAATTGCCGTGGCGGTGATGGTCGAGAACGGGGAGTCCGGTTCCGGCGTGGCCGCGCCAGTGGTGCGCCAGGTCATGGACGCCTGGTTGCTCGGCCCGGATGGCAAGCTCAAACCCGAATATGCCGACTCAACCCCCTTGCAGGTGATGCCTTGATCGCCAATTTCGACCGCATCCTCTCCAGCGAAGATGTGATGCGCCGCCGGGCCACCTTGTTGCAACGCATGCACATCGATGGCCCCCTGCTGGTCCTGCTGCTGACCTTGGCGGCCGGCAGTCTGTTCGTCCTTTATTCGGCCAGCGGCAAGAGCTGGGACCTGCTGATCAAGCAAGCCACCTCCTTCGGCATCGGCCTGGTCTCGATGTTCGTGATCGCCCAGCTCGAACCGCGCTTCATGGCCCGCTGGGTGCCACTGGCCTACGTGCTGGGGGTGATGCTGCTGGTGGTGGTGGACGTCATGGGGCACAACGCCATGGGCGCCACGCGCTGGATCAACATTCCCGGGGTGATTCGCTTCCAGCCGTCGGAATTCATGAAGATCCTGATGCCGGCGACCATCGCCTGGTACCTGTCCAAGCGCACCCTACCGCCGCAGCTCAAGCACGTGGCCATCAGCCTGATGCTGATCGGCGTACCGTTTATTCTCATCGTCCGCCAGCCCGACCTCGGCACCTCGCTGCTGGTGCTGGCCGGCGGCGCCTTCGTGCTGTTCATGGGTGGCCTGCGCTGGCGCTGGATCATCAGCGTGCTGGCGGCGGCGGTGCCGGTGGCGGTGGGCATGTGGTTCTTCATCATGCACGACTACCAGAAGCAGCGGATCCTGACCTTCCTCGACCCGGAAAGCGATCCGTTGGGCACCGGCTGGAACATTATCCAGTCCAAGGCCGCCATCGGTTCCGGCGGCGTGTTCGGCAAGGGCTGGCTGCTGGGCACCCAGTCGCACCTGGACTTCCTGCCGGAAAGCCACACCGACTTCATTATTGCGGTCATGGGCGAAGAGTTCGGTCTGGTGGGCATCTGCGCCTTGCTGCTGCTCTACCTGCTGCTGATCGGCCGTGGGCTGGTCATCACCGCCCAGGCCCAGACCCTGTTCGGCAAGCTGCTGGCCGGCAGCCTGACCATGACCTTTTTTGTCTATGTTTTCGTCAACATCGGTATGGTCAGCGGGCTGCTGCCGGTGGTGGGGGTGCCGTTGCCATTCATTAGCTACGGCGGAACTTCGCTGGTGACATTGCTGTCAGCGTTTGGGGTGTTGATGTCGATCCATACCCACCGCAAGTGGATCGCACAGGTTTGAGCAAGGTGAACAATTCAATGCAAGTATTGCGCGGTTGGGCGGCTCGGTGTGCGCCCTGGATAGGCCTGGTCGGCTGTCTGGGAGCAGGGACGGGCGCGCTGGCCGGTGATTACGAAGGTTCACCGCAAGTGGCCCAGTTCGTCGCGGAAATGACCCGCGACTATGGCTTTGCCGGTGAGCAACTGATGGAGGTATTCCGTCAGGTCGAGCGCAAGCAGAGCATTCTCGACGCGATTTCCCGCCCGGCGGAACGGGTCAAGCCGTGGAAGGAATACCGTCCGATCTTTATCAGCGATGCGCGGATTGCCCGTGGTGTCGACTTCTGGCGCCAGCATGAGGTGGCCCTGGCCCGTGCCGAGCAGGAATACGGTGTGCCGGCCCAGGTGATTGTCGCGATCATCGGCGTGGAAACCTTTTTTGGCCGTAACACCGGCAATTACCGGGTAATCGACGCCTTGTCGACCCTGGGCTTCGACTACCCGCCGCGGGCCGAATTCTTCCGCAAGGAGTTGCGCGAGTTCCTTCTGCTGGCCCGCGAGGAACAGCTCGATCCGTTGAGTCTCAAGGGTTCCTACGCCGGGGCCATGGGCCTGCCGCAGTTCATGCCGAGCAGTTTCCGCGCCTATGCGGTGGATTTCGACGGCACCGGGCATATCAATATCTGGACCAACGCCGACGACGCCATCGGCAGCGTGGCCAGCTATTTCAAGCGCCACGGCTGGGTCGCCGGCGAGCCGGTGGTCAGTCGCGCGGACGTGCGTGGCGAGCAGGTTGACCAGGGCCTGAGCCCGGGGATCGACCCGGTCAAGACCGTTGGGGAGTTGCGGGCGCTGGGCTGGTCGAGTCATGATGCGCTGCGCGATGATATGCCAGTGACGGCGTTTCGCCTGGAAGGCGACAATGGCCCGGAATATTGGATGGGCCTGAAGAATTTTTATGCGATCACGCGCTATAACCGCAGCGTAATGTACGCCATGGCCGTGCATCAGCTGTCTGACCTGTTGGTCCAAGCACGGGGCGTCAAGTAATGCAGGCTTTGCCGATTCCAAAACCACTGAAGCTGTTGGCTTACACCGCGTTGGCGGTGTTGGTGGTCAGTTGTTCGACCAGCCGCTCGCCGTATCAGTCGTCGTCCGCCTCCAACACCATCCGCGCCAAGCCGGGGCTGGACATCAACCGTGCGCATAAAGATGGCGCGCCGTGGTGGGATGTCGATGTGTCGCGGATCCCGGATGCCACGCCGACCCTGCACACCGGGGCGTACAAGGCCAACCCCTACACGGTGCTGGGCAAGACCTATTTCCCCCTGACCGACTCCAAGCGCTACGTGGCCCAGGGCACGGCGTCCTGGTACGGCACCAAGTTCCATGGCCAGAACACCGCCAATGGCGAGGTCTATGACCTGTATGGCATGAGTGCCGCGCACAAGACCCTGCCGTTGCCCAGCTATGTGCGGGTGACCAACCTGGACAACAATCGCAGCGTGATCCTGCGGGTCAACGACCGTGGGCCGTTCTATTCGGACCGGATCATCGACCTGTCCTACGCTGCGGCGAAGAAGCTCGGTTATGCCGAGATCGGCACGGCGCGGGTCAAGGTCGAGGGCATCGACCCGCAGGAATGGTGGGCCCAGCGTGGTCGTCCGGCGCCGTTGATGCTCAACGAGCCGCAAGTGGCGCAGTCCCAGGCCCCGGCCCTGAGCGCGTCCACCGGGACGATCGAACAATGGACGCCACCACCGCAGCAACACGCCAGCGACGTTGTGCCGGTACAGGCGGACGCAAAAAAAAACGGTTCTGCACCAGCCTCTGGCCAGTATCTCCAGGTGGGCGCGTTCGCCAACCCGGACGCTGCCGAACTGTTGAGATCGAAGCTAAGCTCGATGGTCAACGCACCGGTGTTCGTCAGCTCGTTCGTGCGCAACCAGCAGACCCTGCATCGGGTGCGGATGGGGCCGATCGGCACGCCGGGTGAAGTTCAGCAAGTGCAGAACAGTGTGCGTCTGGCCAATCTCGGTTCGCCAAGTCTGGTGACGTCGGAGTAACACAGGCACAATTGTGGATTGGGCTGCTTTTTAAGGGCCGGGTCCTGGGTTGTTGGTTCGTTTGATAATAAAAGCCTGGAAAGGGTGGTGGAGCGAGCAACCTGACACGTGGCAGTTGGAAAACTGTCTGATTTATTTTTGCCCGCGAGGGCAAGTTTCCATTAGCGACTTCGAGAGACGGATGAACATCACCACCTTTGCCAAACGTTTGTGCCTGCTTGTACCCCTGATCGTTGCGCCTGCCGCCTGGGCCGCCGATGACATGGCCCTTCCAGCCTCGCCGCAACTGGCGGCCAAAGCCTATGTGCTCATGGATGCCGCCAGTGGCAACGTGCTGGTCGAGAACAACGGCGACCAGCGCCTGCCGCCGGCCAGCCTGACCAAGCTGATGACCGCCTACATCGCGACCCTGGAAATCCGCCGCGGGCAGATCGGCGAGAACGATCCGGTGACCGTCAGCGAAAACGCCTGGCGCACCGGCGGTTCGCGGATGTTCATCAAGGTCGGCTCGCAGGTGACCGTCAGCGACCTGCTGCACGGCATCATCATCCAGTCCGGCAACGACGCCAGCGTGGCGCTGTCCGAGCACATCGCCGGCAGCGAAGACGCATTCGCCGACATGATGAACAAGACAGCCGCTGACCTGGGCATGAGCAACAGCCACTTCATGAACCCGACCGGCCTGCCGAACCCGGAGCACTACTCGTCGCCCCACGACATGGCGGTGCTGGCCCGCGCGATCATTCGCGTCGACCCGGTGCACTATGCGATCTACTCGCAGAAAGAGTTCTTCTGGAACGGCATCAAACAGCCTAACCGCAACCTGCTGCTGTGGCGCGACAAGACCGTCGACGGTCTGAAAACCGGCCACACTGAAGAAGCCGGCTACTGCATGGTGTCCTCGGCGGTACGTGACGGCCAGCGCCTGATCGCCGTGGTGTTCGGCACCAACAGCGAGTCGGCGCGTGCTTCTGAAACCCAGAAGCTGCTGACCTACGGTTTCCGCTTCTTCGAAACCCAGACCTTCTACCAGAAGGGCACGGAACTGGCCCAGGCACCGGTCTGGAAAGGCACCACTCATCAAGTCAAGGCCGGTCTGGCCGAAGACCTGACCATGACCATGCCTAAAGGCCAGCTCAAGAAGCTCGCCGCCAGCATGACCATGAACCCGAAACTGGTCGCACCGATCGCCAAGGGCGACGTGATCGGTAAAGTCGAAGTCAAGTTGGACGACAAAGTGGTACACAGCGCCGATCTGATCGCACTGGACGCGGTCGAGGAAGGTGGTATCTTCCGTCGCCTGTGGGACAGCATCCGTATGTTCTTCTACGGCATGTTCAACTGAGGCATTCGACCGCTAACAAAGAGTGTCGATTTACCTACCTCGCGCCTGACCCGGGTGCGAGGTATGTCCGCTGCCTGGGCTTACGAGGCCGTTATTGTCATGACAGACACTGAAGTAAAAGCACCGAAAATCGAATTTCCCGTTACCGACTACCCGGTCAAGGTGATCAGCGACACGGGTGTGGGCAACAAGGACAAGATCGTCGAGATCGTCAAGAAACACGCCACGATCAACGATAACCGGGTGGACGAGCGCCAGAGCACCAACGGCAAGTACACCACGATCCAGCTGCACATCGTGGCCACTGGCCAGGATCAGCTGTACGACATCAACAGCGAGTTGCGGGCCACCGGTTTCGTACACATGGTGCTGTGATGGGCGGTGTGCTGGGCTTTCGCGAGCTCGGCCAGACCCCTTACGAGCCGGTCTGGCATGCCATGCAGCGTTTTACCGATGAGCGCAAGAACACCGACCTGCCGGACGAAATCTGGCTGGTGCAGCATCCGCCGGTATTTACCCAGGGCCAGGCCGGCAAGGCCGAGCACCTGCTGCTGCCGGGGGATATTCCGGTGGTCAAGGTCGATCGCGGCGGTCAGGTGACCTATCATGGCCCCGGCCAACTGGTGGCCTATCTGTTGCTGGACGTTCGCCGCCTGGGTTTTGGCGTGCGCGAACTGGTCAGCCGGATGGAGCGTTGCCTGATTGATTTGCTCGCCGAGTATGGCGTGAGCGCCGAAGCCAAGGCCGATGCGCCCGGCGTGTATGTCGACGGCGCGAAGATCGCTTCGCTGGGCCTGCGGATTCGCAACGGTTGTTCGTTCCATGGCCTGGCGTTGAATGTCGACATGGACCTTGGGCCGTTTCGACGGATTAACCCCTGCGGTTATGCGGGGCTGGCGATGACCCAGCTGCGTGACCACACAGGACCGATTGAATTTGCCGAGGTAAGTGCCCGGCTGCGCGCGCAGCTCGTCAAACACCTCGACTATGCTGAGCAGACGACCCTTATGGGCGGAATCGATTGATATGACTACTGCGCAAGACGCTGTGCAAACCCTGATCCCGGCGCTGGACGTTTCCGAGCGCCCGGCCCGTGCGAAAGTCGAAACCGGCGTCAAGCTGCGTGGCGCCGAGAAAGTCGCACGCATCCCGGTGAAGATCATTCCGACCACCGAACTGCCGAAGAAACCCGACTGGATTCGCGTGCGCATCCCGGTTTCGCCGGAAGTCGACCGTATCAAGCAACTGCTGCGCAAGCACAAGCTGCACAGCGTCTGCGAAGAGGCTTCCTGCCCGAACCTGGGTGAGTGCTTCAGCGGCGGCACCGCGACCTTCATGATCATGGGGGATATCTGCACCCGTCGTTGTCCGTTCTGCGATGTCGGCCACGGCCGACCGAAGCCATTGGACGTCAACGAGCCGCAAAGCCTGGCCATCGCCATCGCCGACCTGCGCCTGAAGTACGTGGTGATCACCTCGGTGGACCGCGACGACCTGCGCGACGGCGGTGCCCAGCACTTCGCCGACTGCATCCGCGAGATTCGCAAGCTGTCACCGAACGTGCAGCTTGAGACCCTGGTCCCCGACTACCGTGGGCGCATGGACATCGCGCTGGAAATCACCGCCGCCGAGCCGCCGGATGTGTTCAACCACAACCTGGAAACCGTGCCGCGCCTGTACAAGGCCGCGCGTCCGGGTTCCGATTACCAGTGGTCGCTGACCCTGCTGCAACGCTTCAAGCAGATGATGCCGCACATTCCGACCAAGTCCGGCTTGATGCTGGGCCTGGGCGAAACCGACGAGGAAGTCATCGAAGTCATGCAGCGCATGCGCGAGCACGATATCGACATGCTGACCTTGGGCCAGTACCTGCAACCGTCCCGCAGCCACTTGCCGGTGCAGCGTTTCGTGCACCCGGACGTCTTCGCCTGGTTCGCCGAGGAAGGTTACAAGATGGGCTTCAAGAACGTGGCTTCCGGGCCGTTGGTGCGTTCGTCCTACCATGCCGACGAGCAGGCCAAGCTGGTCAAGGCTGAACTGATCGGAGCGTAACCCTTGAACCGTCGTCGACCCGTGCAGGCTTCCTATCAGGTCCAGAGCGCGGTGCCGGCGCTGCGTCAGGGCGGGGTGATCGGTTTGATCGCCCCGGCCGGTCCCGCGGCCCTTGATCCGCTCAAGGCGCAGCAGTGGGTGCAGGCCCGCGGCTACGAGCTGCGGATATTTCCGGGTGTTGCGCAACGCGACGGTTACCTGGCCGGCAGTGATGAGGTCCGTCTGCGCGACCTGCACGATGCCTTTGCCGATCCTGAAATCGATGTGATTCTCTGTCTGCGCGGCGGCTATGGCTGCCCGCGTCTGCTGGACGACATCGATTTTGAATTGCTCAAAAAACATCCAAAAGCCTTGGTGGGTTATAGCGACATCACTGCGCTGCACCTGGCGATTGCCCGTTATGCGGGGTTCATGACCTTTCACGGGCCGCTGTTCAATGCGGATCTGCTCGGAGACAAGCTGCCACCGACCGAATCCTCGTTGTTCAACCTGCTGACCGGGCAGGTGCGCGCGGGTAGCGTGTTCGAGCATCCCGGGGCGTTCCTCTTGACCACCGTCATACCGGGCGTGGCCTCAGGGCGCCTGCAAGGCGGCAACCTGTCGTTGATCTGCGCGACGCTGGGCACGCCCTATGAAATCGACACCCAGGGTGTGATCCTGCTGATCGAGGACGTCAACGAGCCGCTGTACCGGGTGGATCGGTTGCTCACGCAGCTGCGCCTGGCGGGCAAGCTGGAAGGCCTGGGCGGCGTGCTGGTGGGGGATTTCGCCGGAGTCGACCCGGATGCGCTGGCGCGTTTGCTCAAACAGGAGCTGGGGTCCTTGGGCATTCCGGTGCTGGCGGGTTGGCGCAGCGGGCATTGCGATCCGAACCTGACCTTGCCGCTGGGTGCACGGGTGCGGTTGGATGCCGATGCCCGGCAAGTGGTGTTGGAGCAGGATGTGGTGCGCGCCGAGTAACCTGGTTTTGTCCACAATCTCACGGCTGATCACATTCCTTGTAGGAGCTGGCTTGCCAGCGATGAGGCCCGGAAGTCTTGCATCGACTATCCGGCCGCCATCGCCAGCAAGCCGGCTCCTACAGGGGGCAGTGCACTTCTAGCGGCTACGCAAACTTTCCAGCAGCTTGTGATTCGGATAGCCATCTGCCGGCCAGCCCAATACTTGCTGGGCCCCACGAATCGCCTTGCGGGTATTCGCCCCGATAATGCCGTCGGGATTGCCGGCGTCATAACCCTTGGCACTGAGCTGGGTCTGCAACTCGATCCGCTCGGAACGGCTCAACGGCAGATCATCCTTCGGCCATTCGCCACGAATCAAACCGGCGCCGTTGAAGCGCTGGGACAACAAGGCCACCGCCAGCCCATAGGACGACGAGTTGTTGTACTTGAGGATGGCGCGGAAGTTGTCCAGCACCAGGAACGCCGGGCCACGATAGCCCGCCGGCAGCAGCAGGGCGGCGGACAGTGGCGCCGCGCCGTTTGGCAAGGCGGTCCCTGCCGGCAAGCTGATACCCATTTGCAGCCATTCACTCACGGTCTTGCGGATCGTACCGTCGGCCTGGGCGTAGTCGAAGGACGCTGGCAACACCACTTCCAGCCCCCACGGTTGTCCGCGCTGCCAGCCGGAGCTTTGCAGGTAGTTGGCGGTCGAGGCCAATGCGTCGGCCGAGTCATTCCAGATATCGCGGCGACCGTCGCCATCGAAGTCCACCGCATAGCTGTTGTAGGTGGTGGGGATGAATTGGGTCTGGCCCATGGCCCCGGCCCAGGAGCCGAGCATCTGCTCAGGCTGGATATCGCCATGCTGGATAATCTGCAGCGCTGCCAGCAACTGCGCCTGGGCGAAACCCGGGCGACGGCCTTCGTAGGCCAGGGTCGCCAGCGAGCGGATTACCGACTTGTCGCCCTGGAACTGGCCGAAATTACTTTCCATGCCCCACACCGCCACGAGCGCTTCTCGGTCGACACCGTAACGTTGTTCGATGCTCGCCAGCAGGGCGCTGTTCTGTGCCAGCAGAGCCTGGCCCTTGCGTACGCGCACGGGAGACAAGGCGCCGTCGAGGTATTCCCAGACCGGGCGGGTGAACTCCGGTTGGCTGCGGTCGGCCTTGATCACGCTCATGTCCGGGGTGACCCCGGCAAAGGCTGCATCGAAGATGGCGGGTGTGATGCCGGCTTTCAGGGCTTCGATACGGAACGCGGCCATCCACTCGTCAAAGCTTTGCGCAGGCTGGATCGTCAGGTCGTCATTGACCTGCGGCAGGACGGGGACCGGGGCTGCGGGAAGGGTTTGCAGTGGCTCGGCGTCGGCAGCGGTCGGCTTTTCCGCGCAGGCAACTAACAGGATAAAGCTGGTGGCGGCGAACAGTCGGCGTAACGGGCGACGAAGGGTAAGGCAAAAGGGCATGCGCGGGTCCGGATAATGCGAATCAGGTGCTGACCTTACCATGCTTGAGGGGGTGCAGTCGTGATGGCGCTTGATGCTTTCAGGCCGCCAGAAAGTAAGAAGCCTCCCAGCTTTTAGACTGGAAGGCTTCGCGGCGGTAGCTGCCTTTGCCCTTCGCCGGTTGTTCCTGACGGCTGCGGAACAGTGGCTGGGCGATGATGGATTTGGCTTTATTGGGGCGATGCCGGGACGGCTTGCTCATGGGCGTGCACTCTGGGGTGTGTTAACGAGTGCGAATCATCCGGCAGATTTTTATCGCTGTCCAGTGGGGGCATTTGGCGATCATGGATCGCCCGGATGGGGTTGGCGATGGTGTGGGAGCCAGCTTGCTGGCGATGGCGTCCGTGAGAGCAACGCAAGGCTTGCCGGCCTCATCGCTGGCAAGCCAGCGCCTACAGAGGGGGTTATTCCGCAGGTAACGCCAGGCGCTGGCCGCACATCAACAGGCTCAGCCGGCTCAGGCTGCTCCACGGCGAACCCGCCGCCTGACCCTTGATCTGCGCGTCGATCCGTTGCGCGTCCAGCAGCAACTGGCTCCAGCGCTGCGCCGAGTGCCGCTGCAGGGCTTTGCTCATCAGCGGCTTGCGCTTGTCCCAGACCGGTGGTCGAGCCTGGCTGAAGGCCTTGTCCAGCGGCACGCCCTGGCTGTATTGCAGCGACAGGTTGGCCAGCAGCCGCAGCTCCCTGGCCAGAGCCCAGAGAATCACCGGCGGCTCGACCCCTTCGCCGCGCAACCCTTCGAGCATCCGCAGGGCATGGGCCGCCTCACCATTGAGCACCGCGTCCACCAGGCCGAAGACATCGAAACGGGCACTGTCGGCCACGGCGGCCTGCACCGTTTCCACGGTGATCTGCCCGCCTTCGGCCATCAGCTTGAGCTTCTCGATTTCCTGGGCGGCCGCCAGCAGGTTGCCTTCGACCCGTGCGGCAATCAGTTCCACGGCGTCCTGTTGGGCGGAAAGACCGGCCTGGGACAGACGTTGGCGAATCCATTGTGGCAGCTGGGCCGCGTCCACCGGCCAGATCTGAATGAACTGGGTATCCCGGCCTTCGACCAGAGCCTTGCCCCACTTGGTCTTCTGCGCACTGCCATCAAGCTTGGGCAGGCTGATCAGCAGCAGGGTGTCTTCGGCCGGACGCGAGCAGTATTCGATCAGTGCCGCGGCGCCCTTGTCCCCGGGCTTGCCCGAAGGCAGACGTAGCTCCAGCAGACGCTTTTCGGCGAACAGTGACATGCTGGCGCCGGCTTGCAGCAGCGTGCCCCAGTCGAAGTTGGCGTCGGCGCTGAACACCTGGCGTTCGTCGAAACCTTGTTGGCGAGCGGTAGCACGAATGGCGTCGGCGGCTTCCTGGCACAGCAGCGGGTCGTCGCCACTGATGACGTAGACCGGCGCAAGACTACCTTGCAGGTGTTTGGCGAGTTGGGCGGGGGCGAGTTTCATAGGCGGGCAAAGGCGGGGCGCCCAGGGCGCCCCGACATGCTTACTGCTTCGGCAGTTGCAGCGGCGATTGCTGCGGCTGCGACGCTTCGTACTTGCGCGCGGCTTCCAGGGCGTCGGCGTCGGCCTTGGCCTTGTTGTCGGCGGTCTGTTGCAGGGCATCCAATTGCTCCGGTGTCAGCAATTGCAGGCGCAGGACCATCTGCTGGATCAGGTCGCGACGCATTTCCTTGCGCAGCTGGATCGCTTCGGTATCGCCGGCGGTGATGTTGTTGCCGTCGTGCACGTAGTACTTCTGTATGTTCAGCTTGCCAGTGAGCAGTTGCAGGTCGTGGTCGCCACGGACTTCATAGTACAGCGCGGTGTTGAGTTCGTACTCGGCGTTACGGCCGGAGCCCGAGTAGGTGGCGTTACGCTGGGTTTCCTGTTCGTCGGTCAGGACCAGCTTGTAAGGCGCGCCGCTGTAGACCTTGACGCCGCTTTGCTCAAGGACCTGGGTCAACTGCTTGACCGTATCACCGTAGGCGTTACGGGCACTGACCGACAATTCCTTGATGGTCAGATGATTGGTGCCGGTGCCGCGCAGCTGGAAGCCGCAGGCGCTCAGCAGCACGGCGAGGCCCATTACCAGCAGATTGCGTTTGATCATCTTGTTGTTCCCCTTGAAACCCTGTGGGTCGACGGTGCGACCGCGGAAGTCCTGCAAGGCGCCCACGAGGGTGGGCGCCCGATCCCATTTAGCTGGCGACGATATTGACCAGTTTACCGGGCACGACGATCACTTTACGAATCGTCAGGCCATCGGTGAAGCGCAGTACGTTTTCGTTGACCCGCGCCGCCGCTTCGATCTCTTCACGGCTGGCGCTGGCCGGCATGTCGATCTGGCCGCGCAGCTTGCCATTGACCTGGATCACCAGTTGCAGGCTGTCCTGGACCAACGCGCTGTCATCCAGCACCGGCCAGCCGGCGTCGATGATGGCGCCTTCGTGACCGAGGCGATGCCACAGTTCGTGGCTGATGTGCGGGGTGATCGGGGCCAGCAGCAGGGCCACGGTTTCCAGACCTTCCTGGATCAGGGCGCGATCCTGTGCGGTGCCTTGGGGGGCTTTTTCCAGCACGTTCATCAGCGTCATCACCTGGGCGATGGCGGTGTTGAATTTGTGGTGCTGGCCGACATCCTGGCTGGCTTGCTTGATCGCCAGGTGGATCGAACGACGAATGACTTTCTGCTCATCGTTCAGGGTCGCCAGCTCCAGCTTGCCCGGCAGGCCTTGGGTCACATGGGCCTGGGCCAGGCGCCAGACGCGCTTGAGGAAGCGGTGCGAGCCTTCGACGCCGGAGTCGGACCATTCCAGGCTCATGTCGGGCGGCGAGGCGAACATCATGAACAGGCGGCAGGTGTCGGCACCGTACTGCTCGATCATCGACTGTGGATCGACGCCGTTGTTCTTCGACTTGGCCATCTTCTCGGTGCCGCCGATTTCCACCGGCAGGCCATCGCTGAGCAGCTTGGCGCCAATGATCTTGGCCTTGCTGTCGCGCTCGAGCTCAACGTCCGCCGGGTTGAACCAGGTGTAGGCGCCGTTGGCTTCGCGGCGGTAGTAGGTCTCGGCGACCACCATGCCCTGGGTCAACAGGTTCTTGAACGGCTCGTTGGAGCTGACCAGGCCTTCGTCGCGCATCAGCTTGTGGAAGAAGCGCGCGTAGAGCAGGTGCAGGATCGCGTGTTCGATACCGCCGATGTACTGGTCCACCGGCAGCCAATGGTTGGCGGCTTTCGGGTCGACCAGGCCACCCTCGTAATGTGGCGAGGCGTAGCGGGCGTAGTACCAGGACGACTCGACAAAGGTGTCCATGGTGTCGGTTTCACGCTTGGCCGGCGCGCCGCATTTCGGGCAGCTGCACTCGTAGAACTCGGGCATGCGCGCCAGTGGCGAACCGGCGCCGTCCGGCACCACGTCTTCCGGCAGCACGACCGGCAGTTGCTCTTCCGGGACCGGTACGTCACCGCAGCTGTCGCAGTGGATGATCGGGATCGGGCAGCCCCAGTAGCGCTGACGGCTGATGCCCCAGTCGCGCAGGCGGAACTGGGTGCGCGAGGTACCGAGGTTTTTCTTGATCAGCGCGACTTCAATGGCGTCGAAGGCGCCGGCGAAGTCGAGGCCGTCGAACTCGCCGGAGTTGATCAGGCTGCCGTGTTCGCCGTAGGCGTCTTGCCACGGTGCCGGGTTGCTATCGCCGGAACTGGTGCGCACCACCGACTTGATCGGCAGGTTGTATTTGTGGGCGAACTCGAAATCGCGTTCGTCGTGGGCCGGTACGGCCATGACCGCGCCGTCGCCGTAGTGCATCAGCACGTAGTTGGCGACCCACACCGGCAGTTGCTCGCCGGTCAGCGGGTGCTCGACGAACAGGCCGGTCGGCAGGCCTTTCTTTTCCTGGGTGGCGACGTCGGCTTCAGCGACGCTGCCGCCCTTGCATTCGGCGATGAAGGCTTGCAACTCGGGGCTGTTGCGCGCGGCCAGGCTGGCCAGCGGGTGCTCGGCGGCCACGGCGACGTAGGTCGCGCCCATCAGGGTGTCCGGACGGGTAGTGAAGACTTTCAGGCTGCCGGCTTCGCCGATGGAGTCGAGGTGGTAGGGGAACTGCACTTCCATGCCACGGGACTTGCCGATCCAGTTGCGCTGCATGGTCTTGACCTGCTCGGGCCAGCCCGGCAGTTCGTCGAGACTTTCCAGCAGCTCATCGGCGTAGGCGGTGATCTTGAAGTAGTACATCGGGATTTCGCGCTTTTCGATCAGCGCCCCGGAACGCCAGCCGCGGCCGTCGATCACTTGCTCGTTGGCCAGTACGGTCTGGTCCACCGGGTCCCAGTTGACGGTGCCGTTCTTGCGGTAGATCACTCCTTTTTCGAACAGGCGGGTGAACAGCCATTGTTCCCAGCGGTAGTAATCCGGCTTGCAGGTGGTCACTTCGCGGGACCAGTCCACCGCCAGGCCCAGGCTGCGCAGCTGGGTCTTCATGTAGGCGATGTTTTCGTAGGTCCACTTGGCCGGTGCGACGTTGTTCTTCATCGCGGCGTTTTCCGCCGGCATGCCGAAAGCGTCCCAACCCATGGGTTGCAGGACGTTCTTGCCTTGCATGCGCTGATAACGCGCGATCACGTCACCGATGGTGTAGTTGCGCACATGCCCCATGTGTAGCTTGCCGCTGGGGTAAGGGAACATCGACAGGCAGTAGTAAGTCTCCTTGCCTGGCTGTTCACTGACTTCAAAGGACTTTTGCGCGTCCCAGAACGATTGGGCGGCGTTTTCGATTTCACGGGGCTGATAGTGTTCGTGCATGGCTACTTGTACTGGAAAGGGTGGCCTAATCCTCTTCAACGCATCCGTAAGGCGGTGCTGGAAGTGGAGTTACAGGAAGCGCCGTAGCATACATGACGCCGCTCTATCGAGGGAAACCCTGATTGCGCCGCCGCAGCCGTTGGTCGCGGCGGTCGGCTGGTTTGCCGCGCACCGCTAAGCTTGGAAGAGGGGGAGTGATTCTTGTCTTCAATGAGGTGAGCGGATGGTGGAGTCGCAGCAATATGTCATGAAACCCGAGTTGTACGAACGTTTGATCGTCCGTCTGGGGCTTGCCCTGGACGCAGCCAATACGGCGGTTCGATTGCGTGATGAGCAGCCTGCCGAGTTGGAGTTGCGTGGCTTGAGCCACGCCGAGTTCGAATTGATCAGGGCCTACCTGAATCTCAGTGGGCGGGATGTGCCTGTGCCGCCTTCCATTGTGGAGCACAAGGTGCCAGCCCGTTCGGCCGAGGTTATCTGGTTGAAAGACAAGGTGCCCAGTGCGGGTTCGGCGAAGTTCAAATCCGTGGGGGTCAAGTAACGTTCTCCCGGCGGCATCTGGTTCTCTGTCGCTAATCTGGCTTCGGTTTGAAGTCATTGTTCCAGAAGGTTGTTGATTGACCCCGATGCACTTAGGCTTCGGGCATCTTCTGGAGATGCCCGATGCCTATTCGTTACATCCTCAAACAATTGCTCATGCCGCCCGGCCTGCTGTTGCTGTTGCTGCTGTTTGCCTGGTGGTTTCGGCGCAGTCGTCCGCGTCTGGCGGGGTTGTGTTTTGCCCTTGGGTTGGGCGGGTTCTGGGTGATGAGCCTGCCGGTGGCGGTGGAGTGGGGCGCGCGGGCGCTGGAGAGCGTACCGCCGCTTGAGCGCAGTGAGTGGGCGGGCCTGGCGCAGCGCGCCGATGCGATTGTGGTGCTGGGCTCGGGGCGGGAGCGCGGCGACCCGGCATGGGGCGACGATCAGCCGACCGGCATCGGCCTGGAGCGCCAGCGCTATGCGGCGCGGCTGGCCAAGGCGTCGGGCTTGCCGGTACTGACCAGTGGTGGTTTGCATTATGGTACGCCGCCGAGTGAGGCGGCGTTGATGGCCGCGTCGATGCTCGGTGATTCCGGGGTGACGGTACGCTGGCAGGAAGGGCGCAGCACCACCACCTGGGAAAATGCCCAGTTCAGCTATGAGTTGTTGGCACCCCAAGGTATCAAGCGGGTAGTGGTGGTGACCCATGCCGCGCATATGTCGCGTGCGCTGTGGAGCTTTGAAAAGGCCGGGTTTACCGTGGTGCCGGCGCCGGTGGGGTTTTACGGACGGGACAATTCGAGCCCGCTGGGAGGCTGGATACCGGAGTTCAAGGCGATCTGGCGTAGCGGGCAGTTGATCAATGAGGCGGTGGGGCGGGTGGGTTACAGGCTGTTCTACCGCTAGACCGCAGTCTTGAAGAAAACACCGAACCTTGTAGGAGCCGGCTTGCCGGCGATGGCGTCCGGATGGGCGCCGCAAGGCTAAAGGGCCTCATCGCCGGCAAGCCGACTCCTACAGGGGGTGTGCGTTGCCTGAATTCAGACCGTTTTGGCCATTCGGCTGGCCAGCAAGGCCCAGCCGAACAACAAGCCGCAGAGGATGATCAGCGGCCACGAACGCCACTGCAGGTAAGGCGTCAGCTCGTGCATCGGCACCACTTCGCCATACAGGATGCCCTGCTCGAACTGCGGAATCCGCGTAGTGATCTGACCGAACGGGTTGATCAGTCCGGTGACGCCGTTATTGGTGGCCCGGATCATCCAGCGTCCGGCCTCCAGTGCGCGCATCTGGGCCATTTGCAGGTGTTGCAAGGGGCCGATCGAGGTGCCGAACCAGGTGTCGTTGCTGATGGTCAGCAGCAGGTCGCTGCGCGCCGACAGGCTGGCGGCGAACTCCGGGTAGACCACTTCGTAGCAGATGAACGGGGCGATCTGATAACCCTTGGCTTGCAGCAGTGGCTGGTCAGCCGGGCCACGGGCGAAGTCGGACATCGGCAGGTTGAAGAAGTCGATCAGTCCACGCAGCAGGTCCTGCAGCGGCACGTATTCACCAAAGGGCACCAGTTTCTGCTTCAGGTAGGTGCCGTCGCCTTCGCCAGTCACGGTGATGCCGTTGTAGTAGCGCTTCTCGTGGTCCACCACTTCGCGGATCGGGACGCCGGTGATCAGCGCCGAATGCCGGTCCGCGGCAAAGCGGCCCATCATCGCCAGGTAACCCTCGGCCGACTCCTTCAGTACCGGCACGGCGGTTTCCGGCCAGATCAGCAGGTCCACGCGCTTGGAGCGAAAGCTCATGTCACGATACAGCGCCAACTGGGCGTCGATCTGCGTAGGGTCCCACTTCATGCTCTGTTCGATATTGCCCTGGACTGCCGCCACCGTCAGCGGTTCGCCGGACGGGCTGGTCCAGGCGTGATGCTTGAGCGCGATACCCGCCACCCAGGGCCCGAGCAACAGCACCGCGCCCAGGACGATAAAGGCTTTGCGCCCGGCCTTGAGCAGGCGACGGGCGTTGTACAGCAGCGCGGCGGTCAGGGCCAGGGTGAAGGAGATCAGCCAGATCCCGCCCAGCGGCGCCAGGCCCGTGAGCGGCCCGTCGAGCTGGCTGTAGCCAGAGTAAAGCCACGGGAAGCCGGTCAGGAACCAGCCGCGAAAGGCTTCCTGGCCCACCCACAAGGCGGCAAATGCCAGGGCGTCGGCCAGCGGTGCTTCGTTACGGCGCATCCAGCGCGCCCAGAGCCAGGCGGGCAGAGCGAAGAACCAGGCAATCGCCGAGATGAACGCCAGCATCAGCAAGCCGGCGAGCAGCACCGACGCACCGCCGTAAGTATGGATGCTCACGTAGATCCAGCTGGTACCGGCGGCGAACAGGCCGAAACCGAAGCACCAGCCGCGCCACAGCGCCTGACGCGGTGTCAGCTCGCGCAGGCCGGCATAGAACGCACCCACCGCCAGCAACGCCAAGGGCCAGATATCGTACGGCGCCAGGGCCAGGGTGGTCAGGGCGCCGGCCACCACGGCCAGCAGATTACCGGGCCAGCCGGGGCGGGTTAAGCGCAGCATGTCAGTCCTTAGCGGCTAATGGGGGTCAGGCGGATCAGGTGGATGCGACGGCTGTCGGCATTCAGGATGCGGAAACGATACGCGCCAATTTCGGTGATTTCATTACGCTTGGGCAGGTGCCCGAACGCGCTCATCACCAGGCCGCCGACGGTGTCGAATTCGTCATCGGAGAACTCGCTGTCGAAGAAGGCGTTGAAGTTCTCGATCGGCGTCAGCGCCTTGATCAGGAAGTCGCCGCTGGGCAGGGGCTTGATGTAGCTGTCTTCCTCGACGTCGTGCTCGTCCTCGATATCGCCGACGATCTGTTCCAGCACGTCCTCGATAGTCACCAGGCCCGCCACGCCGCCGTATTCGTCGATGACGATGGCCATGTGATTATGGTTGGCGCGGAACTCGCGCAACAACACGTTCAGGCGCTTGGACTCGGGGACGAAGGTCGCCGGGCGCAGCAGGTCCTTGATGTTGAAAGCGTCGCCGTTTTCCTGCAGTACCAGTGGCAACAGGTCCTTGGCCAGCAGCACGCCCATGACGTCGTCATGGCTTTCGCCGATCACCGGGTAGCGCGAGTGCGCGGCGTTGATCACCGCCGGGAGAAATTCGCGGGGAGTCTGGGTCGCCTTGATGCTGATCATCTGCGAGCGCGGGACCATGATGTCGCGCACTTGCAGGTCAGCGACCTGGATGGCGCCTTCGACGATGGCCAGCGCTTCGCTGTCCAGCAACTTGTTCTGGTGGGCTTCGCGCAGCAGCTCCAGCAGCTCCTGGCGGTTTTTCGGCTCATGGGCAAAAGCCTGGGTCAGTTTACCCAGCCAGGACTTCTGCCCGTTGCTCGATCGATCTTCGCTCATAGCGATTTACTCGTATCCCTTGGTGGTGGAGTGATCAGTGTTCGTCATCGATATAGGGGTCGGGATGACCCAATTCGGCAAGCAACGTTCGTTCCAGTGCTTCCATTTCCTCGGCTTCCTCGTCGTCTATGTGGTCGTAACCCAATAGATGCAGGCAGCCGTGAATGACCAGATGGGCCCAATGGGCCTCCAATGCCTTGCCCTGTTCGCTGGCTTCGCGCGTGACCACCGGAATGCAGATCACCAGGTCGCCCAGCAGCGGGATATCCAGCAATTCGTCCGGCACGTCGGCGGGGAACGACAGCACGTTGGTCGCGTAGTCCTTGTGTCGCCAGGTATGGTTGAGTTCGCGGCCTTCGGCTTCGTCCACCAGGCGGATGGTCAGCTCGGAATCGGCCGTGCGCTGGCGCAGGGCCAGTTCGCACCAGCGGCGAAATGCGGCGTCGGTCGGTGCGGGGGCGTCAGAGGCCCGTTGCAGATCAAGCTCAAGCATCGCGGCGGGTACCCGGGGTGTCTTCTTCGGCGTTTTCGAAGCGCTCGTAGGCTTCGACAATACGTTGCACCAACGGATGGCGGACCACGTCCTTGGGCATGAAATGGGTGAAGCTGATCCCCGGGACGTCCTTGAGGACCTTGATCACGTGGGCCAGCCCGGATCGCGTGCCCTTGGGCAGGTCGACCTGGGTGATGTCACCGGTGATCACCGCCGTCGAGCCGAAGCCGATGCGGGTCAGGAACATTTTCATCTGTTCGACGGTGGTGTTCTGGCTTTCGTCGAGGATGATGAAGCTGTTGTTCAGGGTCCGGCCGCGCATGTAGGCCAGCGGTGCGACCTCGATGACCTGGCGCTCGATCAGCTTGGCCACGTATTCGAAGCCGAGCATTTCATACAGGGCGTCGTAGAGCGGGCGCAGGTACGGGTCGATCTTCTGGGCCAGGTCGCCGGGGAGGAAACCGAGCTTTTCGCCGGCTTCGACCGCCGGGCGCACCAACAGGATGCGACGCACCTGCTCGCGCTCCAGCGCATCGACGGCGCAGGCCACGGCCAGGTAGGTCTTGCCCGTACCCGCCGGGCCGATCCCGAAGTTGATGTCGTTGCCGAGGATTTCCTTCACGTAGCGCTGCTGATTCAGGCCGCGGGGGCGAATCATGCCTTTCTTGGTGCGCAGCGCCACGCTGGCTTCGGCCACCGGGTTGTTGCGCAGGTCTTCGTCGCTCGATTCCTGCAGGAACAGGTGGACCATGTCCGGCGACAGCTCGGTACCCTTGGTTTCCCGGTACAGGCGGCGCAGCAGGTTTTCCGCGGAGGAGGTGAGCTTGGGTTCGCCGATCAGTTCGAACTGATTACCGCGATTGCGGATCTCGATGGTCAGGCGTTGTTCGATCAAGCGCAAATGCTCGTCGAACTGCCCGCACAGATTGGCGAAGCGGCGAGCCTCGAAAGGCTCGAGGATGAAACGATGAGGTTCGATGGGTGCGTTCAAGGTCGTTTTTAGCCGCCCGACGGCAATTGAGATGAAATCAAGGATAACGCTAGCAGCCCGGGGGTGAAAGCTCTCATTGCAGCATCGAGCCGCGCAGTGAATGCGGTTGCGCCGCGTCGATGCGCACGTCGAGAAACTGCCCGATCAACTGGGGATTGTCGCAGCGGAAGTTGACGATACGGTTATTCTCGGTGCGGCCCTGCAATTCTCCAGGGTCTTTCTTCGAATAATCGGTCACCAGGATGCGCTGGATCGTACCGACCATTTGTCGGCTGATCTCGAATCCTTGCTGGTTCAGGCGATGTTGCAGGGCGTTGAGGCGCTCTTTCTTCACTGCTTCCGAGGTTTCGTCCGGCAAATCCGCCGCTGGGGTGCCGGGGCGCTGGCTGTAGACGAAGGAGTAGGAGAAGTCGAAACCGACGTCTTCGATCAGTTTCATGGTCTGCTGGAAGTCTTTCTCGGTCTCGCCGGGGAAGCCGACGATAAAGTCCGAGCTGATGCAGATGCCCGGCACGGCGGCGCGCAATTTACGCAGCTTGGACTTGTATTCCAGGGCCGTGTGGTTGCGTTTCATCGCCGAAAGGATCCGGTCCGAGCCCGATTGCACGGGCAAGTGCAGGTGCTTGACCAGCTGCGGGACCTCGGCGTGGGCCTGGATCAGGCTGTCGGAGAACTCCAGTGGGTGCGAAGTGGTATAGCGGATCCGCTCGATACCATCGACGGCGGCGACCACGCGGATCAGCTCCGCCAGGTCCGCCAGGCGACCGTCATGGGTGGCGCCGCGATAGCCGTTGACGTTTTGCCCGAGCAGGGTCACTTCGCGCACGCCGTGTTCGGCCAGGTGGAGGATCTCGGCGATCACGTCGTCGAACGGCCGGCTGACTTCCTCGCCTCGGGTATAGGGCACGACACAGAAGGTGCAGTACTTGCTGCAGCCTTCCATCACCGAAACATAGGCGCTCGGGCCATCGATACGCGGTTCGGGCAGATGGTCGAATTTTTCGATTTCCGGGAACGACACGTCCACCTGGGGCAACTTGGTCAGGCGCGCGGCATCGATCATTTCCGGCAGACGGTGCAGGGTCTGCGGGCCGAAGACCACGTCGACATAGGGCGCGCGGTCGCGAATGGCGGCGCCTTCCTGGCTGGCGACGCAGCCGCCGACGGCGATCACCATCTCCGGGTTCGCCAGTTTCAGTTCGCGCCAGCGGCCCAGTTGCGAGTAGACCCGGTCCTGGGCGCGCTCGCGGATCGAGCAGGTGTTGAGCAGGATGACATCGGCGTCTTCGGCGCGGGCGGTGACTTCCAGGGCCTGGTGTTCGCCCAGCAGGTCGACCATGCGCGAGCTGTCATACTCGTTCATCTGGCAGCCGTGGGTTTCGATGTAAAGCTTCTTGGCCATGGTGATTCATCAATGTGGTTCAAAGAACCGCGTATTATAGTGGTCATCGCGCTTGCTTCCTAGCGCTGTGCGTTCGGCGGCTATGCTATAGTTCGCGCCCTCTTTTTATCCCCCGATGTGTTGCCCGCCCACCATGACCAAACGTGAAGCCCCCATCTACAAGGTGATTTTCCTCAACCAGGGCCAGGTGTTCGAAATGTACGCCAAGCAGATCTATCAGAGTGATCTGTGGGGCTTCCTGGAAGTCGAAGAATTTGTCTTTGGCGAGCGCACTCAGCTGGTGGTCGATCCTGGCGAGGAAAAGCTCAAGGCCCAGTTCGAAGGCGTGGTGCGCAGTTTCGTGCCGATGCATTCGATCGTGCGCATCGACGAGGTCGAGCGCCTGGGCACGCCGAAGATCAGCGAAGCACGTGGCATGAGCAATGTGATGCCATTCCCGATGCCGATGCCCGATAAATAAAAGAGCCTGGGAGTTTTGTGGCGCCTTTGAGGGCCTCTTCGCGGGCAAGCACCGCTCCCACAGTACGCGTCCGAGTCCAGACTTGATTGTCGGTCATATCGAAACCGCCGTGGGAGCGGTGCTTGCCCGCGAAGAGGCCGGCCCAGACGCTACAGATTCAGGGAAGAGGTGAAAACGGCGTCCGCCCGTCAGCCGTCTGCAACTCCAGCAGGTATTTGCGGAAGATCTGCCCCAGCACCTGGGTCGCTATCTCCAACTGGTCACGGGGCATCTGCGCCGCGACCTCATCCGCCGTGTCCAGCGCATCCTCGGCGCCGTTGACCGCCGCCATCTTCAGCACGATATAGGCCTGGACGTTATTGGCCGGCACACCCTCACCCTTGTAGAACATGATACCGAGCTGGTACTGCGCCTGGGCGTGACCCTGCAGGGACGCCTGTTCGAAATGACTCAGGGCCTTATTGAGGTCATGTTGCGGGTTTTTGCTGTCGTGATAGAACTCGCCCAACTCGTATTGCGCTTGCGCATCGCCGCCCTTTGCCGCTTCTTCACAGGCGGCCAGGGCCTCGGCGAGGTCCTGTGGCTGGGAGTTGAGGGTGCAACGGCCCATCGCCGGGATCAACAACGAGTTACCGCCTGCCTGTGCCAGCAGCGGCTGAAGGAGCAACAGGCAGCCCAAGGCAAGGGCGCGGCCGGTGCGGTTCATGGGAATCGACGTACCTCTGAAGGGCGGGCGGACCCGGCCAGGGGATGACTATGGCGCGCATTATGAAATAAGCGGGGGCCACCTTACAAAGTCTTTACTCGTTTTTCTGCTGCGCGGGCGCTATATGCGCTTGTTTTGCAAGTATCTGCACAGAGGACGGTAGGAAACAGGGGAAGTTTAGGCGGGAAAACCGACGTCGGCTGAAACCGACGTCGGGGACATCGGTTACTTCAGTGCGGCAAAAGCCTTTTCAGCGGCATCCAGAGTCAGTTTCAGCTCGGTCTCGCCATGGGCGATGGAGGTGAAGCCGGCTTCGAAGGCACTCGGTGCCAGGTACACGCCGCCGTCGAGCATCAGGTGGAAGAAGCGCTTGAAGCGCTCGGCGTCGCTGGCCATCACGTCGTCGAAGGTGACGATGTCGTCGGCGCCGCTGAAGTACAGGCCGAACATGCCGCCGGCCTGGGTGGTCACGAACGGGATGCCGGCCGCGTCGGCGCGTTCTTGCAGGCCCTGGAGCAGGCGGCTGGTGTAGTCGCTCAGCTCGGCATGGAAGCCCGGGCGGCTGATCAGGCGCAGGGTGGTCAGGCCGGCGGCCATGGCCAGCGGGTTACCGGACAAGGTCCCGGCCTGGTAGACCGGGCCCAGCGGGGCGATGCAGGACATGATTTCGCGCTTGCCGCCGAAGCAGCCCACCGGCATGCCGCCGCCGATGATCTTGCCGAAGGTGCTCAGGTCCGGTGTGACGCCGTAGTGGGCCTGGGCGCCGCCGAGGGCGACACGGAAACCGGTCATCACTTCGTCGAAGATCAGCACCACACCGTGCTGGTCGCACAGGGTCCGCAGGCCTGCGAGGAAACCGGGTGCCGGCGGCACGCAGTTCATATTGCCGGCCACTGGCTCGACGATGATGCAGGCCACTTGCTGGCCGACTTCGCCAAGCCTCTTCTCGACCGCGTCGAGGTCGTTGAACGGCAGGGTCAGGGTGTGTTTGGCGAAGTCCGCGGGGACCCCGGCCGAGCTCGGTACACCCTGGGTCAGGGCGCCGGAGCCGGCCTTGACCAGGAGGCTGTCGGAGTGGCCGTGGTAGCAACCTTCGAACTTGATGATGTCGTCACGGCCGGTGAAGCCACGGGCCAGGCGGATGGCGCTCATGGTCGCTTCGGTGCCTGAGCTGACCATGCGGACCATGTCCATTGACGGCACGATCGAGCAGACCAGGTCGGCCATCTCGGTTTCCATGGCGGTCGGCGCACCGTAGGACAAGCCGTGTTCCAGTTGCTTGCGCACGGCGTCGAGCACGTCCGGGTGGCTGTGACCGAGGATCATCGGGCCCCAGGAGCCGACGTAGTCGACATAACGCTTGTCGTCTTCATCGGTGACATAGGCGCCCTCGGCGTGCTTGAAGAACAGCGGCGTGCCGCCGACGCTCTTGAACGCGCGAACTGGTGAGTTGACGCCACCGGGGATGTGCTTCTGGGCACTGGCAAACAGGGTTTCGGAACGAGACATGGGCAGGCTCTCAGGAGTCATGAAGTGAAGAGGGCGTTGAAGGCTTGGGCGCGGTGGGTCACTTCCCGGGTGCTGTCGGCACCGAACAGGCCATGGATCACGGCCAGCAGGTCGGCACCGTGGGCCACCAGCGGGGCGGCGTTGTCCAGAGTGATGCCGCCGATCACCGCGATCGGTAGTTGCAGCCGCGGGCGGGCGCGCTCCAGCAGGGCCACGTCAGCGGCAGGTGCGCCCGGCTTGGTGGTGGAATTGAAGAAACGCCCGAAGGCGACATAGCTGGCGCCTTCCCGGGCCGCCTGCTCGGCGAGTTCAAGCTGGGCATGGCAGGTAGAGCCGATAATGGCCCGGCTGCCGAGCAGCGCACGGGCCGGCGTCAGCGGGCCGTCGGTCTGCCCCAGATGCACGCCGACCCCCAGCCGCGCCGCCAGTTCGGCGTCGTCGTTGATGATCAGGCGGGTCTTGTAGCGTTCGCAGAGCAGCCGCAGGGCCTCGGCCTCTCGCAGGCGACGGGCCTCGTCGGTGCTTTTGTCGCGGTACTGCAGCAAGGTCACGCCGCCATCCAGAGCTGCCTCGACATAAGACAGGAACTTGCCGGCCAGCAACTGGCTATCGGTGATGGCATACAGGCCGCGTAGTTTCATCGGGTCAGCCTCGGGGTGTTGGGAAGCGCTGAAAGTTACGAGCAGAAATCCAGCGGCAGGCGTCGGGGCACGAACTGGCCTTTGCCCAGTTGCTCGGCATCGCGCAGGGTCCGCCAGGTGTAGTTCAGCGCGGTCTGCACGGCGCTGACCAGGCCTTCGCCCAGGGCCAGGCGCCCGGCGAGGGTGCTCGCCAGGGTACAGCCGGAGCCATGATAGCTGCCGGGCAGGCGCTGGCATTTGAAGGTCTGGCGGCTGCCGTCGCGGCTGTACAGGCGGTTGTGGATTTCGTCTTCGTCGCCATGTCCGCCGGTGATCAACAGGTGTTGGCAGAACGGCAGGAGTTTTTCCGCGCATTCGTCGGCGCTGCCGTCGGGCAATTCCGCGAGGATGCGCGCTTCAGGGAGGTTGGGGGTGGCAATGGTCGCCAGTGGCAGCAGGCGTTCGCGCATGGCATAGCCGACTTCATCCTTGCCCAGGCGTCCGCCGCCGCCGGCGCGCAGCACCGGGTCGCAGACCAGCGGCAGGTGCGGGTGCGCCAGGAGCAGTTCGACCACGGTGTCGACCATTTCCAGGGAGCCGAGCATGCCCAGCTTGACGGCCGCCACGGTCGAATCGTTGAGCACGGCATTGGCCTGGGCCAACACCCACTCACGGTCGAGCACGCGGAAGTCGCTGACGTTGACCGTGTCTTGCACGGTCAGCGCGGTGACCGCGGGAGCGGCATGGCAACCCTGGGCGAGCAGGGCTTCGATATCTGCCTGGAGACCGGCACCGCCACTGGGATCGTGGCCGGAGAGACAGAGGACAACGGGACGCGAGCTATAGGTATTCATGGTGCGCGAGCTTACCACCAAACGCTTTTTTCGGGATCGTCCGCCCGGCGTTGAATTTACACCCTGAAGGTTTTTTCAGCGCGGCCGATAACCCTTCGTCAGACAGCCAAATTGTCTGCTGGGACGCCCGTTCTAGAGCCTTTGGATAAAATGTTTCAATGGTGTGTTTTAGCCATCAGTGGCTATGCTAGAGTGGATCCAAACGAATAACAGGCCATGAAGTTTCACGTCGTCTCAAAGGGAAGGGGGGCTCCTGACGCGACTTGATTGGCCATGCTGGGGCTGTATGCGCTATTTGCTGCTGATTTTGTTGAGCTGGCTGCCGCTGTTGGCGAGTGCAGTCGAGTTTGATGAGTCCACTCAGAGTCTGCCTCTGGGCCGGGTCATGCAGGTGTTCGAAGACGCGAGCGGCCAGGCCGATATCGCGCAGATTGCCTCGCCCGCCATGGCCGCACAGTTTCATTCGCACAACAAGGCCTCGCTCAATGCCGGCTACACGCTGTCGGCGTACTGGCTCAAGGTCGACCTGAGCTACGTCCCCAAGGATCCCGGCGCCCGGCGCATCTGGTTGCTGGAGCTGGCCTATCCGCCGATGAAACACATCGAACTCTATGTGCCGAACGCCAATGGCGGCTACCGCCTGGCCCAACGCAGCGGTAATGAATTGCCGTTCGTCAGCCGGCCGATCAAGCAGAACAACTATCTGTTCGAGCTGGACTTTGCCCCCGGGGAAAGCAAGACCGTCTACCTGCGGCTGCAAACCGAAGGCTCGATGCAGGCGCCACTGACCCTCTGGTCGATGCAGGCCTACCTCGAAGACGAACCGGTGCGCCTGTATGTCCTCGGGCTGATCTATGGTGTGCTGTTGGGGATGCTGGTCTACAACCTGTTCATCTACCTCAGCGTGCGCGACACCAGCTACCTCTATTACATCTTCTATATCGCCTCGTTCGGCTTCTATCAGCTATCGGTCAATGGTGCCGCGGCGCAGTATTTCTGGCCGAACAGCCCCTGGTGGGCCAACGCCTCGACGCCATTCTTTATCGGTCTGGCGGGTTTCTTCGGTTGCCAGTTCACCCGCAGCTTCCTGCACACGGCCGCCCACAGTCGCTGGCTGGACCGGCTGTTGCTGCTATTGATGACCTACAGCGCGGTGGTCACGGCGCTGTCGTTGCTGACCGGCTATGCCCTGGCTCTGCGCCTGGCGACCCTCCTGGCCCTGGCGTTCACCGTGACCATTTTCGTCGCCGGGATCAGTGCCTGGTATTGCGGATTGCGGGTGGCGCGCTACTTCATCATTGCCTGGTCGGCCTTCCTGCTCGGCGGCCTGGTCAATACCCTGATGGTGCTGGGCTACCTGCCGAACGTGTTCCTGACCATGTACGCCAGCCAGATCGGCTCGGCCCTGGAGGTCGGGTTGTTGTCCCTGGCCCTGGCCGACCGGATCAATACCATGCGCGAGCAGCAGGCGCAGACCTTGCTCGAGTCCGGGCAGAAGCTGGAAGGGCTGAACCGCGAATTGGCCAACAGCAACCGTCTCAAGGACGAATTCCTCGCCACCGTCACCCATGAGTTGCGCACCCCGATGAATGGTGTGATCGGCTCCCTGGAGCTGATGCAAACCCTGGAACTGGACTCGGAACTGGCGCAATACCAGCAGACGGCGGCCGCTTCCGCCCGGGACATGATGCGCATGGTCAATGGCATTCTCACCCTGACCGAGTTGCAGGCCGGCCGGCTCAAGCTCAGTGCCCAATCGTTCGGCCTGCGCCGTTTGCTCGATGGCCTGCAGGAGCAGTTCGCCGGTCGCGTCCAGGGCAAGGGCCTGCATTTCGCCATTGAAGTGGACGACGATGTGCCGGACAGCCTCCATGGCGACGCGCAGAAGATCATGCAGTGCCTGGAATGCCTGGTGGACAACGCCATCAAGTTCACCCGTGAAGGCGGGTTGGTGCTGCGGGTACATGGCCGGCAGGTCGCGGAGCAGCAATGGGCGCTGTCGTTCGCGGTGATCGACAGCGGTATCGGTTTCAGCGACCTGGATGAAGCCACGCTCTATCAGCGTTTCTTCCAGCTCGATGGTTCGATGACCCGTGAGTACGGCGGCCTGGGGATTGGCCTGGCGATCTGTCGGCAGTTGATCGACTTGCTCGGCGGCCACCTCACCCATCAGTCGGAGCCGGGCATGGGCAGCCGCTTCCAGCTTGAGGTGGAGGTCGAGGCGTTGATTCCGCGGGCGGTACGCCCCTCGCTGTCGTCGGCCGCGCGTTACTCCTATGACTGCAGCCTGTTGCTGGTGGATGACAACAACGTCAGCCAACTGGTGGTGCGCGGCATGTTGCTCAAGCTGGGCTATCGGGTGTTCACCGCGGCCGACGCCCGGGCCGCGCTCGATGTGCTGCACGGGCAGGCCGTGGATGCGCTGCTGCTCGATTATCCGGCGCAACCGGCGGACCAGCTGCTGCTCTGCCGGCAGTTGCGGGCACTGCCTGGCGGCACCGAGCTGCCGATCCTGGCTCTGGTCAGCTCGACCGACGCCACGGAGCGCGAGCGTTGCCTGGCGGCTGGCGTTACGGACACCTTGTACAAGCCGGTCCGTTTCGAGGAGTTGAAGAGTCTGCTGGCCCGTTGCCTGCTGACTTCGGTAGAGGGGGAAAGCGCCGGTACTTAGGCGCTTATGTCACTTTTTTCGCGGTGGCACGCGTGATTCACTGGGTTCCCTGGCCTTTCTCTGCGAAGCCACTTCTCAAAGGAGCCCGATATGAACCTCCATCAATACGCCGAAACCCATGAGGTCACCAACCAGCCACCGTCGCTGGACGGGACCAACCTCTATCATATCGACCGGCCGCTGCAAGAGTGGGCGCGGCGTTTCGGTGCCGCTTGGGCCGAGTCGCGGATCGAGGCCTATGGCGCGCTGGCCGGCGGGCCGCTGATGGAGGCGGGGTTTCTCGCCAATCAGAACAAACCGGTGTTTGTCAGCCATGACCGCTATGGTCATCGCCAGGACCTGGTGGAGTTCCACCCGGCCTATCACCAACTGATGCGCACGGCCGTCGAGCATGGCCTGCCGTCGTTGCCCTGGACCGACCCGCAGGAGGGCGCCCATGTCGCCCGCGCCGCCATGACCTACCTGCACAGCCAGGCCGAAGCTGGCACCGGTTGCCCGCTGACCATGACCTTCGCCTGCGTGCCGGCCTTGCGCCTGCAGTCGGATATCGCCGAACAATGGCTGCCGAGCATCCTCAGTAGCCAATACGATCCGCGCAATATCGGCATCGCCCATAAAACCGGGGCGACCATCGGTATGGCCATGACCGAGAAGCAGGGCGGTACCGACGTGCGCGCCAACACCACCCGGGCCTATCCCGTCGGCGCTGGCGGCCCGGGGCAGCCTTACGAACTGGTGGGACACAAATGGTTCTGCTCGGCGCCGATGTGCGACGCTTTCCTGACCCTGGCCCAGACCGACAAGGGCCTGACCTGTTTCCTGCTGCCGCGCCACCGCCCGGATGACAGCCGCAACCAGTTCTATATCCAGCGTTTGAAAAACAAGCTGGGCAACTGCTCCAACGCATCGAGCGAAGTCGAATTCCGTGGCGCCCTGGCCTGGATGATCGGCGAGGAAGGGCGCGGCGTGCCGACCATTATCGAAATGGTAGCGATGACCCGTTTCGACTGCATGGTCGGTTCCAGTGCCTTGATGCGTCAGGCGCTGACCCAGGCCAGCCATCATTGTGCCCATCGATTGGTCGGTGGCCGCGTGCTCAGCGAACAGCCGTTGATGCAGAACGTGCTCGCCGACCTGGCGCTGGAGAGCGAGGCGGCATTGGCCTTGAGCCTGCGCATGGGCCGGGCGCTGGATCGCCTGGGGGATGAACATGAGGCGAAGTTCGCCCGGCTGGTGACGGCCGTGGGCAAATACTGGATCTGCAAGCGCGCTCCGGCGATGATCAACGAGGCCGCCGAGTGCATGGGCGGCGCGGGGTATGTGGAGGACAGCATCCTGCCGCGGTTGTACCGCGAGGCACCGGTCAACTCGACGTGGGAAGGGTCGGGGAACGTACAGTGCCTGGATGTGCTGCGTTCGCTGTCCAAGGAGCCAGGCGTCCTCGAAGTGCTGTTCAGCGAATTGGGCGATGGCCATGGCGACAAGCGCCTGGCCCGGCATATCGAGCACTTGAAGCTGGCGTTTACCGACACCCACGATATCCAGTACCGCGCCCGGCAATTGACCGAAGACATCGCCCTGGCGTTGCAGGCCAAGTTGTTGCTGGAGGCGGGCAATGCCGAGGTCAGCGATGGCTTTATCGCCAGTCGGCTGGCAGCCGGGGGGCGGGTCTACGGCACCTTGCCCCGTGGGGTGAATGTCGAGGCCATTGTTGCCCGCTCGACGCCGCAGGGATTCTGACACGACAGATACCGTTTGGGTTGACGTTGATCTGTAGGTGCCAGCTTGCTGGCGATAGCGCTGGTGAGTGTGACATCGCAATCGCCAGCAAGCTGGCTCCTACAGGTACGGTGTTTCAGCGCAAAATACCGTCAAGCCCAGGCCCCGAAAGTACGGTGTCTGCCTGAGGCTCCGCGTGCAGGCATATGCGGCGGTCTGATAAGCCACTGTTCCCGTCCGACGCTGTTGCAGGCAAGATGAGGGTCTGCAACATCAGAAGACAGGATGCTCTCCGTGACCGAAGCTTTTATTGTCGTGCAATCCCCCGAACAAGCCGTGGACCGTCTGGCCGAACTCCACGAGCGTGCCACCAGCGCCCTGAGCCAGGCGCTCAAGCGTTACCTCAAGGATCGCGTCGAACCTGACGCCGAGCAGCGAGCCCTGTTCCGCTACCCTGAACTGCGCCTGACCTACACCTATCAGGGTGAAGTCCCCGCCACCACCCGGGCCTACGCCAAGGTCCAGTTGCCGGGCACCTACAGTGTTACCGTCACGCACCCGGCGGCGTTTCGCAAATACCTGCTGGAACAACTGGTGCCGCTGATGCGCGACTTCACCGTGACGGTGGAAGTGGGTGTCAGCGAACAGAACATTCCTTACCCCTACGTGGTCGAGCAGGGCGATGAACTGGCCGGCTCCGGCGTCACCGCCTCGGCCCTGGCGCGGGTGTTCCCCAGCACCGATTTGTCGGCCGCCACCGATGACATCGCCGATGGCCTGCACGACTGGGAAAACACCTCGCCCTTGCCCCTGGCCCTGTTCGACGCCGCCCGGGTGGATTTTTCCCTGCGCCGCCTGGTGCATTACACCGGCAGTGACTGGCGCCATGTGCAGCCGTGGATCCTGCTGACCAACTACCACCGCTATGTCGACCAGTTCATCCTTCATGGCCTGCAACAGCTGCGTGACGACCCGCGTTTCGTGCGCATGGTGTTGCCGGGCAACGTGATCATCGACCAGAGCATGGCATACGACGAGGCCCAGGCCGTGGCTGCGGCTGTGGTCTGGCACCGCTACCAGATGCCGGCTTACCACTTGCAGGCCGCCGATGGCCATGGCGTGACCCTGGTGAATATCGGCGTCGGCCCGTCCAACGCGAAGAACATCACCGACCACCTGGCGGTGCTGCGCCCGCATTGCTGGCTGATGATCGGCCACTGCGGCGGCCTGCGCCAATCCCAGACCATCGGCGACTATGTGCTGGCCCACGCTTATATGCGCCGCGACGGGATTCTCGACCGGGTGGTGCCGCCGAATATCCCGATCCCGGCCCTGGCCGAAGTGCAGATGGCCTTGCAGCAGGCGGCGGCCAACGTCACCGGCGAACGTGGCGACGATTTGAAGAAGCGCCTGCGCACCGGCACCGTGTTGACCTACGACGACCGCAACTGGGAACTGCGCTGGGCCCAGGAACGGCCGTTGATCAACCTGTCCCGCGCCGTGGCCGTGGACATGGAAAGCGGCACCATCGCCGCCCAGGGGTATCGCCTGCGGGTACCTTACGGCACCTTGCTTTGTGTCTCGGACAAGCCGTTGCACAGCGAAATCAAGCTGCCGGGTTCGGCGAACGCCTTCTATGAGCGGGCGGTCAGCCAGCACTTGAAGATCGGCATCGCGGCGGTGGACCTGCTGCGCACCGAGCTGCATTCGCTGCATTCGCGCAAGCTGCGCAGCTTTGACGAGCCGCCGTTTCGTTAAGCACGCTGATTTTCAGCGGTCTTGAGGGCCTCTTCGCGGGCAAGCTCCGCTCCCACAGGTTTTGTGTCGGACACAAGGCCTGTGGTCGACACAAACCCCACTGTGGGAGCGGAGCTTGCCCGCGGAGCTTTTGGCGGCCTTGAGAATGTAGCAGCCAATGAGTCTGTGGACGCACTTCTGGAAATAATGGCCGGCACGCCCTAGCATGGCGGCTCCTGATTCTCAGATGTCCTCTTGCCATGTCTCGTCAACCCCGTCCCGTCGTGCGCCGTGCGGCCGCGAAAACACCTGTCGCGCCGCGTCGGGTGGCCAAGGCCGCGCCGGCCGAACCCAAGCTGATCCTGTTCAACAAACCCTTCGATGTGCTGACACAGTTCAGCGATGGCGAAGGGCGCGCGACCCTCAAGGATTTTATCGACGTGGCCGGCGTCTACCCCGCCGGCCGGCTGGACCGCGACAGCGAAGGCCTGCTGTTGCTGACCAACGATGGCCAACTCCAGGCGCGCATCGCCGATCCCAAGCACAAACTGGCGAAAACCTATTGGGTGCAGGTCGAGGGTGTGCCGAGCGCCGAGCAGATCGAACAGTTGCAAAAAGGCGTGGAATTGAACGACGGCATGACCTTGCCCGCCCAGGCGCGACAGATCGACGACCCCGGGCTGTGGCCGCGCAACCCGCCGGTGCGGTTTCGCCAGAGTATTCCCACCTGCTGGCTGGAATTGATCATTCGTGAGGGGCGTAACCGCCAGGTCCGGCGCATGACCGCCGCAGTAGGCTTGCCGACCTTGCGCCTGGTGCGCGTGCGCATCGGCGACTGGACCCTGGACGGCCTGGATCAAGGTCAGTGGCGAGAAGTGCCGGCGCGCTTGTAGCGGGGCACTGCGTTACAGCGACCCGGACTCGATCAGCCCGATCACCACGCTTTTGATCACGAACGCGACGATGCCCAGTCCCAGGACGAAGAACAGGATAAAGGTGCCGAAGCGACCGGCCTTGGATTTTTTCGCCAGGTCCCAGACGATAAAGCCCATGAAAATAATCAGGATGCTGACCAGACCGGTCATCATCCACTCTTCGAAAACGGCGGGATCCATCGAAACCTCTCCAGCGCGAGCGGGGTGGAAAATCGATCAATTATACGCCACTCGCACAAGCGCATCTGATCTCGGGCAATAAAGCGCTCTATCTATCGACCGGGGACCTGTAGGAGCCGAGCTTGCTCGCGATCGGCTGCGCAGCAGTCGTAAAGCTTGTGCATGCGCTGCATCTGGCACACCGAGTCAGCCGGATTGCGGCCGCTACGCGCCCGATCGCGAGCAAGCTCGGCTCCTACAGGTGAGCGCGAGCGCAGCGATCAGTTGCGCAAATGGGTCAGCGGCAACTCCGTGCTGTTGAGCACCTGGTTCAGCACAAAGCTGGAGCGCACGCTGGTCACCCCTTCGATACGTGTCAGGTGCCCCAGCAGCAGTTTCTGGTAGTGGTCCATGTCCGGCACCACCACTTTCAACTGATAGTCGGCGTCCATCCCCGTCACCAGGCTGCACTCCAGCACCTGCGGCAGGGTGCGGATGGCCGCTTCGAAGTTTTCGAAGCGCTCCGGGGTATGCCGGTCCATGCCGATCAGCACATAGGCGGTCAGGCTCAGGCCGAGCATCTTGCGGTCGAGCAAGGCCACCTGACGGGCGATATAACCGTCGTCCTCCAATTGCTTGACCCGCCGCGAACAGGGCGACGGCGACAAGCCGATGCGCTCGGCCAGTTCCTGGTTGGAGATGCGGGCATCGCGCTGCAATTCCGCCAGAATGCTCAGGTCGTATCGGTCGAGTTTGCTCATCAGTTAGGCCTTTCTAATAACTATTGCGGTAAATTATCTATCTTAAGTTAAAAATTGCGCAAGACATGTTTATTTAAGCAATATTCGCAATCCTGTGCCGCCGCCCCGAGCCTATGCTTATCACCAGAATCACTGCCCGGACCAGTGTCCTGTCTCGCAAGCTCGTTCACATTCGAGACAGACACTCCAGTCCACTGCGGCCCGCCGAATCAGGCCAGCCGCGGCCGACAATCCCACAGGGTTGCGCCGGCCACCGGGCTACACGCTGTCCAGAAGACGGTGTGAAGTGAGCCGGCGTCAAAAGCGCCGAGCACGGACGAAGTTCTCAAGGGGAGGCCGACGGGTCTCCCTTTTTTAATGGGCGAAAAATAAGTTACGCGACTGGTACAGTGTCACAGAACCGGAGTCCGCTTTCCCAGTCTTATGGTTAAGCCCTGAACCGCAGTGAGGAATGGAATGAAATCGCGCATCTGGCGTCTGGCAGGTGTTGGCTTGCTCTGTATGAGTGTTGGTGCGCAAGCGCTGGCAGAAAACCAGGGTGATGAAAATCAGAAACATGAGGGTGAACATCGCCCTGAAGGTCGTCCGGGAGGCAATGAGGGACGCCCGCAAAACAATCAACCGCGTCCCCCAGCCCCGGCCCCACGGCCACCAGCCCCTGAAGTTCGCCCCCCGGCGCCCGCTCCGCGGCCACCAGCCCCCGAAGTCCGTCCTCCGGCGCCCGCTCCGCGGCCACCAGCCCCTGAAGTCCGTCCCCAGGCGCCGCAACCCCGTCCGGCTGCTCCTGCGCCCGCCCCCCAGGTTCGCCCGGAAAACAATCAGCGTTTCGAGCGGCACGACCAGAACGCGGGCGGCCAATGGCAAGGCCGCCCGCCGCAGAACGAGCCCAATCAGGCGCCGCGCCCGGCACCGCAGAACAACCTGCCGATCCAGCCGCACCCCGATAGCGTGCGCCAGACCCAGGAACCGTTGCGTGGCAACTATTCCGATATTCCCCGGCGCAACGGCAACAACCCGAGCTGGCAAGGCGGCAACAATAACAATCGTCCCGGTGGCAACTTCGAGCACCACGACGATCGTCGCTGGCCGGGGCGTCCCGATGGCCACGGCAACGGTTGGGGCTCTGGCCCGCAATATCGCCCTGGTTATGTGATCGACCGTTTCCCCGATCGCAACTGGCGGGTGCCGTACCGTGGCCGGGACTATTTCTTCTCCGGTGGCTACTGGTATCGTCCGCAGGGCGAACGCTACGTCGTCGTCGACCCGCCCCGTGGCATTCGCACCAGCTACCTGCCCGACTATGCGCGGGAAGTCTGGATCGGCGGTTCGCTGTTTTTCCTCGCGGCAGGCGCCTATTACCTCTACCAGGAAGATACCCAGGACTACGTGGTGGTCGATCCACCGGCGGCCGCGCCGCAGGTGGCACCGGAGCCGGAAGGCAACGGCTACGATGTGGTGGCGTATCCGGTCAACGGCCAGAGTCCGCAGCAGGTCCAGCAGGACGGCGAGGATTGCTATCGCTGGGCGGTGCAGCAAAGCGGCTTTGACCCGGCCAACGTGACCTATGCGCCGGCACCGGCGGTGGTCCAGGCCTACCGCCAGGCTCAGGGCAATTGCCTGAGCAGCCGCGGTTACCAGGTCAACTACTAAGCGGTTATTGACGCGGCGTGACCACTTCCCGTGGGTCGGCGTGCACCAGCACCTCGGCCTGCGGGTAGGCGGCATGGATGGCATCGGCGGCCTGGTCACTCAGGCCGTGAGCCACCGACAAGGTCAACTCTCCCGGCAGCTCCAGGTGTAACTGCACAAACCAGCGGTTACCGGAGATCCGTGTGCGCAGGTCGTGGGCACCCAGCACCCCGGGTACACCGCAGGCCAGCTCCAGCATGTGCTGGCTGATGTCCGGCGACAATTCCTCATCCATCAGCACCGCGAAGCTTTCGCGGCCGATCTGGATCGCGCTCCACAGGATGTAGACCGAGATCCCCAGGCCGAACCAGGCGTCCACCTGCGGCCAGCCGAAGCTGGCGAGCACCAGCGCGAGCAGGATGCTGCCGTTGAGCAGCAGGTCCGAGCGGTAGTGCAGGGAGTCGGCGCGCACGGCGGTGGAACCTGTCGCGCGGACCACCTTGTGCTGCAACAGCAGCAACCCGCCGGTCAGGATCAGCGACAGTAGGATCACCCCGATACCGATCCACGGCGCACCGATCGGCTCCGGGTTTTTCAGCCGCTCGAACGCCTGGATCGCGATCAGTACCGCACTCACCGAAATGAACAGTGCCTGGGCCATGCCCGACAGGGATTCGGCCTTGCCGTGCCCGTAACGGTGATCGTTATCGGCCGGACGCAGCGCGTAGTGCACCGCCAGCAGATTGAGAAACGAGGTGACGCCGTCGAGCAGCGAATCGGTCAGCCCGGCGAGCATGCTCACCGAACCGCTCAGCCACCAGGCGATGGCCTTGGTCACGATCAGGGTGCAGGCCACCGCCATCGACGCCCGGGTAGCCAGACGTAACAGGCGGGCGTGTTCTGTGCTGCTGGTCATGAGCGTGGCGATCCTCTTTCAGTGGCCATGGACTCAGGCCGCAGGGCGCAGGTTGTACATCGCCAGCTGTTGCAGATTGCCTTTTTGCTGGATCAGGCGCGGGTCGTTCAGCGGCAGGGTCTGGTGCAGTTCGGTCTTGAGAATCGCCTGCAACTTGAGGTTGTCGACCTGGCCATCGGCGGTGATGGCCTCCTGGAGTTTTTCCGGGGCGATTTGCGCGGTCTTGCCCTGGGGCAGGTAGATGGCGCCGGTGGCGAAGTCGACGCCAAACGCGATCAGGCCTGGGATGACAAAGAACAGGATGCCGACGGCATCGAGGCCGGCAATCAGTGGGTCGATCCGCCCCTCGATCTGGCCACGGCGGTCCGGGTAGAAAATCGAGCCACAAGCGCTCAGTTGGGTCAGCAGGGTGGCAGCCAGAACGGTGCCGATAACACGGGAAGCAATACGCATGGGTATCTCCTGAAGGAAACGTGAAGCCACTGATGGCCGCGTCTGGATCAGTTGTTAAGACCACGATTAAGACCGGGCAGTTCGCCGTTATACCCGGCTCTCTGTCTGGGAGCCACCCTGAAGTCGTTGCCGATTGATGAAGTCTTGCCGGCTTTGTACCCGGCGCCGGGTCAGGCGCTGAGCAAGGCGTTCAGCCAGGCTTTGCCGCGCCGCCGCTGAATGTCGCAAATCTTCAATCATTCGTGCAAAGCCTCCAACTGCTTCGGGGCCTCTGGCCACTAGGATGGACACGTCCCACCTGATCTCCGCAAGGCGCCCTGGCGCTGGATGCCGGCGAGTCGTCCGAGGAAGACTGAGCGACGTTCGTTCCCAGCCACGCAGTCGAGGAACCGCTTATGTTCAAACCTGTATTGGCGCTGATGAATCGGGCGCGCTACCTGCAAAAATTCTGCCTGATCTTTCTGCTGTTCATGGCGCCGTTCGGTTGGCTGGCCTTCGACAAGCTCGCGATGCTGGCGGCCGAGCTGCAGGGCGCGCAGCGCGAGTTACAGGGGTTGCGGGCTTTCGAAGCGGCTTTGCCGGCCTATAAGGCGGCCCTCGACCTGGCCGCTTTGCATGTGCTGAGCCATGCCCGCAACAAGCCCGACAGTGTTGCCGCCATAGAGTCCGGGCGACGCCACCTGGAACAGGCCGGGCAAACCTTTGACGACTGGCTGGGCCATACCCCTTTTGCCGTAAGACGTTTCATGGTCGGTGATCCCTCGGCCAACCTGGGCGTGCCGCAAGCCAACCAGGTGCTCAGCGGCCTTTACGCAGACGAAACCCGCGCCGCCCTGGCGCAGTTGGCGACCTTGAAGGAAATCGGCGCCGATTCGCGCTTGAGCATGGACGGCGACCCACGGCTGTACCGGGCGACCGACCTGCTGATCAGCGAGATCCTGCCGCTTTACGCCACGCTGGCGCAAACCCGGGGTTACGCGGCTTATATCAGCGCGTATGGTTTTCTGGAGTCTGCTTCACGGGCCACGGTGGTGAGCCAGCCCGGGCTGTTGGAACCTTATGTCGAGGCGGGTGGCGCGGCCGACAATCCGAGCGCGCGCCGGTTGATGGCCGAAGCGGCGCGGGAGGCGCGGGCGCTGTACACGAGCAGCATTGTCGAGCCCTATTCCCAGAGCGGCGCCTACGACGAAGCCTCCATCGAGCACTGGCAAGAGCGCTTCGACCACTACCAACCCAGCGTCGAAAAGCTCGATGCGGCCTTCACGACGGTGGTCGAGGACAGTGCGGCGCTGTTGCGTGAGAGGGTCTCGAGCCGCCAGGAGCGTCTGGCCAGTTGCGCGGTGCTGCTCAGCGCTATCGTGCTGGTGATCCTTTATTTGTTTTGCGGCTTCTTCCTGTCGGTACGCGAAGCGCTTGGCGGTATCCGCGAGGCCATGCGCCGCTTGGCCGCCGGTGACCTGGTCCAGGTGCTGCGGGTTCAGGCACGGGACGAGGTGGGCGATCTCGCCGAGGATTTCAATCGGATGCGCGTCAGCGTCGCCGAATTGATCGTACAGGTCAGCGGGTTCTCGTCCACCACCCAGGGCAAGGCCGAGGACCTGAGCCAAAGCGCGGGTGCCAGCCAGCGCAGCGCCGACCGGCAAGGCGCGGAGCTGGCGCTGATCGGCACCTCGATGAGCGAGTTGGTGAGCAGCGTGCAGGAGGTCAGTCGTGCCTCCCAGACAACCGCGCAGCGCGCCAGCCGGGTCGGCGATACCTGTCGCGAGGGCAGCCGCCATGCCGGTTCCGCCGCGGCCGGGATCCACCAGTTGTTCGCTGAAATGGACCAATCGTTGTTGGCTATCCAGGCCGTGGACGAGCAGAGCCGGGCGATCGCCCAAGCCGTCGGGCAGATCCGCAGCGTCTCCGAGCAAACCAACTTGCTGGCGCTCAACGCCGCCATCGAAGCTGCCCGAGCTGGCGAGCAGGGCCGCGGCTTTGCGGTGGTCGCCGATGAAGTCCGCCATCTGGCGATACGCTCCCAGGCGCTGACCGGGGATATCCAGCACACCATCGAAAGCCTGCAACAGCAGGTCGGCAACGCGGTGCGGACGATCAAGAGCAGCCACGCCAGTGCCTCGACCCGGGTCGGAGAAGTGACCCTTACGGCGCAGAGTTTCCAGGCGATTACCCAGGCGATGGGGGACATCATCGATCACAACCTGCAAATTGCCTCGGCCGCCGAACAGCAGGCGCAAGTGGTGGAAGGCGTGGAGCGCAACACCCTGGAAATCCGCGCCTTGAGTGAAAGCAATGCCAGCGAGGCGCGCATGACCGTGCAGGTCAGCGATGAAGTGGCGGGCATGACCCGGGAGCTGCATCGGCTGATTGCGCACTTCAAGGTCTGAGTCGCGAGTCCTTTAGCTTTGGAGGCCTGTCGGGTTCGCCGTATAATTCGCGGTCAGCCTGGGAGCCACCATGAATTCGTTGCCGATTGATGAAGTATTGCCGGCCCTGCGCCAGGCGTTGGGCGAGCGCCACGAGGCGGTGCTGGAGGCGCCGCCGGGGGCCGGTAAAACCACTCGGGTACCGCTGGCGCTGCTGAACGAGCCGTGGTTGGCCGGGCAAACCATCCTGATGCTTGAACCCCGGCGCCTGGCGGCCCGGGCGGCGGCCGAGCGGTTGGCCAGCGAACTGGGGGAAAAGGTCGGCGAAACCGTCGGCTATCGCATTCGCCTGGAAAGCCGGGTCGGCCCGAAGACGCGCATCGAAGTGGTCACCGAAGGCATTCTCTCCCGTCGCCTGAATGACGACCCGGCCCTTGAAGGTGTCGGCCTGGTGATTTTCGACGAATTCCACGAACGCAGTCTGGATGCTGACCTGGCCCTGGCCCTGAGCCTCAACGGGCGGCAGATGTTTCGTGACGAACAGCCGCTGAAGATCCTGCTGATGTCCGCCACGCTTGAAGGCGAACGCTTGGCCGGCCTGCTGGACGACGCGCCGGTGGTCCGTAGCGAAGGGCGCATGTTCCCGGTGACCCTGCGCTGGAGCCGGGCCTTTCAGCCCGGCGAGTTTATCGAACCTCGGGTGGTGCAGACGGTGCATGAGGCGCTGGACGCCGAGCACGGCAGCCTGCTGGTGTTTTTGCCGGGGCAGGCGGAGATCCGCCGGGTGCATCAGCAACTGGAGGAGAGCCTCGGTGGGCGGGCCGATGTGCTGCTGTGCCCGCTGCATGGCGAGTTGGACCTCGCGGCCCAGCGCGCGGCCATCGAGCCGGCGCCGGCCGGCAAGCGTAAGGTGGTGCTGGCCACCAACATCGCGGAAACCAGTCTGACCATCAATGGCGTACGGGTGGTGATCGACGCCGGGCTGGCGCGGGTGCCGCGTTTCGATCCGGGCAGCGGCATGACCCGCCTTGACACCCAGCGTATCTCCCGGGCCAGCGCCACCCAGCGTGCGGGTCGCGCCGGGCGTCTGGAACCGGGGGTATGTTATCGGTTGTGGTCCGAGGCTCAGCATGAGCAGTTGGCGGCCTACGGCAGCGCGGAAATTCTCCAGGCGGACCTGGCCGGGCTGGCCTTGCAACTGGCGCGCTGGGGCGTGGCGCCCGGCGAGTTGGTCTGGATGGACGCACCGCCGGCGGCTGCTTATGCCCAGGCGCAGGACCTGTTGCAGCGACTTGGTGCGCTGGCCGACAAGGTCGGCGCCGAGTCCGTATTGACGAACCATGGCCAGGCCATGGCCGAGTTGCCGGCGCATCCGCGTATCGCTCATTTGCTCTTGCGCGGTCAGGCGCTGGGGCTGGCGAGCATGGCTTGCGATGTGGCGGCACTCCTGGGCGAGCGGGATATCCAGCGCGGCGGCGGGGCCGACCTGCACACGCGGTTGGCTTTGTTGGCGGGTGAAGAGCGCGTGGCACGTGGCGCCCAGGGCGGTGTGCAGCGGGCAAGACAATTGGCTCGACAGTATCGCGGCTACTTGCGCGGCACGGCGAGCGAGCCGGTCGCCGACCCGGATCACCCGCGCTGGCTCGGGGCGTTGCTGGCCCTGGCGTACCCGGATCGGGTCGCGCAACAGCGCCGCGAAGGTGGCGCGGAGTACCGGTTGGCCAATGGCCGGGCGGCCTTGTTCAGTGAAACCGACAGCCTGATGAAACAGCCCTGGCTGGTGGTGGCCGACCTGGGCAGCCGCCAGGGCCAGCGAGAAGAGCGTATCTACCTGGCGGCGGAGTTCGATCCGGGCCTGTTCGACACTGTGCTGGCCGAGCAGGTGAGCACGGTCGACCAGTTGGACTGGGACGAGCGCGAAGGCGTGCTGCGGGCCGAGCGCCAGCGCAAGGTCGGCGAGCTGATCCTCGGTCGCGAACCCTTGACCGGGCTGGACGAGGCGGCGCGTAGCCAGGCGCTGGTCAACCTGGTCCGGCGCAAGGGCCTGGAGCTGTTGCCCTGGACCCCGGAACTGCGCCAATGGCAGGCGCGGGTGGCCTTGTTACGCCAGCTGGACCTGGCCGGGGCGGGCAAGAGTGACTGGCCGGATGTCAGCGACAAGACCTTGCTGGCGACCCTGGAGCAGTGGCTCAAACCGTATCTGGGGCGGGTCTCGCGGCTCAGTCATTTCGCCAACCTGGAACTGGCCGGGATCCTTCACAGCCTGTTGCCCTGGCCGTTGCCGCAGCGCCTGGATGAGCTGGCGCCACACCATCTGAGCGTGCCCTCGGGCTCGTCGATCCGCCTGGACTACAGTGAGCAGCCGCCAATTCTGGCGGTGCGCCTGCAGGAGTTGTTTGGCCTGGCCGAGACCCCGCGGATTGCCGGTGGTCGTCAGGTGGTGAAACTGCACCTGCTGTCGCCGGCCCGTCGGCCGGTGCAGGTGACCCAGGACCTGGCGAACTTCTGGCGCAGCACCTACGCCGAAGTGAAGAAGGACCTCAAGGGACGTTATCCAAAGCATTACTGGCCGGACGATCCCTTGGTAGCAGAGGCCACTGCTCGGGCAAAACCCAGGGGGACCTGAGGGCGCGACGGGTTGAGCGGGTCAGGTTTTCAGGATGTGGCCAGGAGTGCTCTCAACCTTGCGGCTGGTTGGCAGGGGAGGGCTGTAAGGGAGCGGTCATCTGCTTGATGCGTCCTTCCAGGCCACCATTTTCCTGGTAGCTCGAATAGAGCGTGAACAGCCCGAACAGTGCCAGCGCCACGGCGACAGAGGCAATGCCACTCAGAGTATGGTTTCCAAGGGAACGCCAGAAGCCGGGCTTAAGGCTCTCGATTTTGGCAACGATAACGCCATTGGCGATGGTCTCTTTCATCTCCGCACCGAGTTGATCAAGCGACTCGTCGATGAAGTTTTTTGCCAACTGCTCGGCTCTATCTCGATACATCCTGACTTGCTGTGGGGTGCAGGCGATCTGTTTGAATGCATCGTGATTATCGCTGTCCTGACTTCGAAGCCATTCAATTTTATGGCGCTTGTACAGTGCGTAGGCCAGCAGGCCCAGGAAATCCTCATCAGCCTCAACCATCTTGTTGAAGACGTTGAACGGTATCGAACTGGCAGGTGAGGTTGCTGTGGAGGAGTGAGCTGGAGTGTGAGGAAGGTCAGCGGGAGATGACGCCTGAGGTGTCGTCTCGACTGATGGGCGCGCGGACAAAGAATGAAAATCCCGCCGTCAACGAGACAGGCGTTCGTACGCCCGCTTCATCATGTCATTGATGGTTTCTTTGGATAGCTTCGAGGAGCGAGCAACGACATCCTTCCTGGCAGTCGACGAGAGCCGCTTGTTACTTTCCTTGACGAGTGCGATCGAGACGTTGGGCATGACAACCTCCAGTTTCTCCGTGGTCGCTCGGGCTTTCAGAGCTGCCCGGACGATAATCTCCCTCTGATCATCTTTGACAGCGACCCTGGAAAAGTCAAGGAAGCAGGGGGCAACTGGTGCCGCATCAAGAATACAAGCTGTGTCTGGCTTGGCCGAGCGATGGGCTTTCTGGGGGAGCCAGCAAGCCGGCTCCTACAAAGCCGCCGGCAACAGAAACCGCGCCAGCACCGGCAAGTGATCGGAAATCGTCAAGGTGTCGTCCTGGCGTACCTGTGCCTCGACCCGCTTGAGCTTGGAACTGTAGAACCAGTAATCCAGGGTCCGATCCGGCCCACTGACGTCGGGATCGTTCGGGTAGTACGACAGCCACTGCTCACGGTCTATGCCGCTGGCTTCGTTGTTGCTCGGGATCATCGGGTACTTGTCCCACAGCAGATGCAGCTCGCTGTCCGCCGAGTAACCGCCGCGCAAGCGTGGCGGCAGGCGCAGATACTGGCCCAGCGGCAGCAGGTTGAAATCACCGCCGATCAGCCAGGGCGTGCCCTGGCTCTCGAACTTGTCGAGCAATTGCAGGGTCATCCGCACTTGCTGTAGCTGGGTGTCGTTCTGGGCGTAGGCCCCCAGTTGCGTATTGACCACTGCCAGTTGCCCGCCGTCGCTCAACGGCAGGTAGTTCACCAGCAGGGCCGGGCGCGGCTTGAACTGCCGCTTGAGCAGATTGCCCGAGGCCAGCGGCAGTTGCTGGCGTTCGGCGTGTTCGACCTGATAGCGACTCAAGGTCGCCAGTTTGCGCCCGACGCTGCCGAAAATATGCCGGTCCGGGACAAAGTCGGCTTTCCAGTCGAACGCCTGGGAGCTGCAGGGATACAGGTCCGCGAGCCGTTCCTGGAGCAATTTCAACTGATCCTGGTAGGCGCTGGCCTTGGCGTTTTCGTCGACTTCCTGCAACAGCACGATGTCCGGCTGCTCGTCGCGGATCACCCGGCTCACCTCATCCAGGGTAAAGGCCATGTCTTCCGGGGTCGGACGTTCGTCCGGGCCGCTACCGTCGGGCAGGTCGTACCAGAACACGTAGCGTTTGCCCGCCAGGTACTGGAGGTTCCAGGTCATCACCTTGAGGGCCTGGCCCGGGACCAGCACCGGGGCCTCGGCGGTGCAGCGCACCGGCAGGGTTTCGCGCTCTTCCGGACGCCAGGTCAGGCTGTAGACCAGCAGGGCGGTCAGGCCCGTGACAATCAGCAGGCCGGCCACCAGGTAACGTAATAGACGGGTCATGGGCCTCGGTTCAGTCTTTAGCGGAATTTTCACCGATCAGCATGTAGATTCGGAACAAGACGACGCTGCTGAACAGTTGCAGGAAACTGTGGGCGCTGTCGATGATCAGCATCAAGACCGGGTTCTGTGGCGCCGGGTAGACACTCAGGCTCAGCCCCTTGAGCAGCCAGAGTGGCCCCATGACACACAGAATGCAGGTGAAGATTAGCCAGAAGTGGCCGCGGCTCAAGGCGAAGCTCTCCTTCATCGCCCGCAGCGGCTCGCGCCCGCGCAGCACCAGCAGGTATTCGGAGAAGGCCAGCACCACGGTCAGCCAGATGCCGGGAATGAAATACAGCGACAGGCCCAGCACGATGGCGATGGTATTGACCGCCGACAGCAGCGCAAAACGCGGCCACAGGCGTAGGGACATGGCCAGCAGGTCACGGTTGGCCGGGGTTTCGCCACGGCTGCGGGCATCGAGAAACAGGATCAGCGCCGCGGTATAGAGTGGATAGACCAGCAACCCGGACACCAGCCCGTAGGCCGGCGAGGCATCCGGGCCCACGGCGTTGTCCAGCAGTTGCTGGAGCAGGGTTTCGAAGATCACCAGCGGCAGGCAGAGCAGGGCGATCTGGCGCAGGTTGCGCTGGAAAAAGTACAGGGAGTCACGGATTACATTGAACGGGTTCATCGATTGTCTATCGCGCAGGCTGAGGCAGGGCATCACTTTAACCGATGGCGCGGGCCGACACTCAAATGTAAACGTTAGGTAAGGACTATTGAAACTTCCGGTAACAACCCCATAACTGAGGGACGCCTGGACCCGCTTGGGTCGGGGCGATCGATTTCTACCCGGCAATCTAATGAGGTCGCCATGAACAGCGAAGAGCAAACCCTGATCGATGGACTGTTTTCACGGTTGCAGCAAGCCGGAACGGATTCAGCCCCGCGTGACGCCCTGGCCGAAGCGCGGATCAAGGAACACCTGACTCGCCAACCGGCCGCACCGTACTACATGACCCAGTCGATCCTGGTGCAAGAGCATGCGCTCAAGAGCCTTGACGAACAGAACAAGCAATTGCAGGCGCAGGTGCAGCAGCTACAGGACGAGTTGCAGCAGGCCCGTGCCCAGGGCGCCGCGCCGGCGCCGAGCAGCGGTGGTTTCCTGTCGAGCATTTTCGGTGGCGGCCGCGATCCGGCCCCCGCACCGGCCCCGAGCAACTCCGGTGGCGGCTGGCGTGAGCCGGGGCGTCCTGGGTTCAATGCGCCACCACCGCAGCAGAACTACAACGCTCAACCCAACTATCAGCAACCGGCCTACGCCCAACCCGCGCCACAGCAGGCGGCTCCGGCGGCGCCTATCGGCAGCGGTTTCCTCGGTGGCGCGCTGAAAACCGCAGCCGGTGTGGCCGGTGGCGTGATGCTGGCGGAAGGTATCAGCAGCTTGTTCCATCACAACCAGCAGCAACCGCAGATCATCGAGGAAATCATCGAGCCGAGCCCGATGAGCAACAACGGTGGCGGTTGGGGTGATGAGCAGCGCATGGCCAACAACGATTCCTGGGGCAGCAATAACCAGGGTGGTTTCGCCGACGCTGATTTCAATGACGACAGCTCGTCCTTTTCTGGCGACGACGACTCCTTCGTCTGACCGATAATGGGGAGCGACTCCGCACTTGTGGGAGCGGAGCTTGCCCGCGAAGCTTTTGGCGGCCTTGAGGGCGCTTTCGCGGGCAAGCACCGCTCCCACAGGTTTTCGGTCGTATGCAGACTTTCGATTCGACGCGGAAATTGTGGGGGCCGGATTCACCGGAGCGCCGGACCACCACGAAGAGGCCCCTGGGGCCGCAAAAAATTTTGCAGGTGACCAGACTCCTGAAATTCTGTTCCTCCAGCCCCCCAGCCCCGTCGAATATTCGCTGAACCTTCCCCCAGGCTGGCATACTGCGCACCTAATCGCTCCCGAGCGCTCGTCATCACCCGCCAGTGCGCTTTTGCGCCATGAGGATTTGCGGTGAAGAAAATCGCTGTGTTCGCCGATGTGCAGAACCTCTACTACACCGTTCGCCAGGCCTATGGTTGCCACTTCAACTATGCCGCCCTGTGGGCCGATATCAGCCAGCGCGGGGAGATCGTCGAGGCCTATGCCTACGCCATCGATCGCGGTGACAGCAAGCAGCAGCAGTTCCAGCAGATTCTGCGCAACCTGGGTTTTACGGTGAAGCTCAAACCGTATATCCAGCGCAGCGACGGCTCGGCCAAGGGCGATTGGGACGTGGGCATCACCATCGATATCATGGACGCGGCGCCCCATGTCGACGAAGTGGTGCTGGCTTCCGGCGACGGCGATTTCGACCTGCTGCTCACGCGCATCATCGGCAAGCACGGCGTTGAAGCCGTGGCCTATGGCGTGCCGGGATTGACGGCCAACTCGTTGATTCGTGCCGCCAGCCGCTACGTGCCCATCGAAGGCGCGTTGTTGTTGAGAAACTGAAACTGATTTTGCAAAGGGCTGGGCTTTTGGAACGTATTGCGGTCATCGACTTTGAAACCACGGGCATCACGCCGAACGCGGGGTGCCGGGCTACGGAAATCGCCGTGGTCATCCTGGAACAGGGGCGCATCGTCGACCGTTACCAGAGTTTGATGAACGCCGGCGTGCGCGTGCCTGCGTTTATCGAACAGCTGACCGGCATCAGCAACGCCATGTTGCGTACCGCGCCGTCGGCGGAGCGGGTGATGAACGAGGTCAACGAATTCGTCGGTACCACCCCGTTGCTGGCGCATAACGCCGCGTTCGACCAGAAGTTCTGGGACTTCGAGCTGGGGCGGATCAAGCGTACCCGGTTGCAGAACTTTGCCTGTTCGTTGCTGCTGGCGCGGCGCTTGATGCCGTCGGCGCCGAATCACAAGCTGGGTACGCTGACGGCGTTCGCCCGCTTGCCGAATACGGGCCAGGCGCACCGGGCCATGGCCGATGCCGAGATGGCGGCGAATCTGCTGGCGCATATGGCTGGCGAGTTGCGCGACAAGCATGGGGTGCAGGGGGTGTCCCATGATTGGTTGTGTAAGTTGCAGAAGGTGCCGGCAGCGAAGATTGGCGAGCATTTGAAGCGCTATCGGGGCGTTTGAGAGCACTGTCGCGGACAGTCCAGGGTTTACGTCTGGCCGAGATTTGTGGCGAGCGGGCAAGCCCGCTCGCCACAAGACCGCGCTCCGTTACAAGTTTCCTTGACTGACTGGCATTGCTCCTGAATAGATCTTTTGTCGTGTGTTTTTTAGGAAATGTCGTACTGCGGGTGGCGACCTGTGCTGTCTTTCCCGAGCGGGGCAGTGACGTTAGCCTTTCTCCTGTCATCGCCAAATCGGTGACAGGGCGTAGGAACCCTTGCTGATCTCTTCAGACGCTTTGCGTCCACCTTCTGATTGCGGTGCTTTTTTTATGCCCGGATAATCAGCCGCGGTGGCCGTGCGCGGGCACGCTTCTGCGTGGCCGGGGTTGTCTGAAGACTCGGTTCCTACCCCGCGTACGGCTGCCACCCAAGTTCGTAGGAAGACGATTGGCAGCTTTTTTCAGACAGCCAAGAGTAATCCACAATGGAAAATTCCATTCCCGAAATACAAGCTGACATCAGCTTCGAAGCGCAAATCTTCACCCGCCACCACCTCAAACTCCGCGCCTTGCTCCTGCATGACGAGGCCTGGTTCTGTGCCCGTGATATCGGGCATCTGATGGGGATCGAATGGCATGAACGCAAAGCCATCAAGCTCGACCCGGATCAACGGTGGGTATTGAAACTCAAGGGTAACGGCCGATCTGAAGATCACCTGATGCTCAGCGAATCCGGTGTCTACGCGATGTTGGTCTATCACTACCTGCCGGAGAATCGCCATCTGCGCCAATGGCTGACGCATCAGGTGCTGCCGATGTTGCGCGGTCAGCCGCAGCCGGCGTTGACCCAGGCGCCGTGCCTTGGAGTTCTGGAGTGGGAGGGTGGGGCGCTGAGTCTGCTGCACTGGCGGAAAGAACCGTGGATTGGGCTGCGTGATATGCCGCAGGTGGTGCCGGTCAGTGGGTGTGGCAGCGTCTGGTAGAGAGCTATCGCGAGCAAGCTTGCTCCTACAGGATTTGTGTCGTGCACAGCCTGTGTGTTCGGCACCGTACTGTAGAAGCAAGCTTGCTCGCGATGGGGTGCGAAGCGCCCCCAAAACCGGTAAACACGGACTATCAGGCAGAACGCCGCCCCCGGTTTATCAGCCCTTCGCTTTCCCATTCATGTCCAAATGCCCCAACGGCACCCGCCGCTCAATCGCGCTCGACAACACAATCGAGGTCTTGCTGAAGCCGAACTGGGCAATCCGATTGATCAACTGCTCCAGCTCCGCCATGCTCCCCACCGCCGCCTGCAGAATCACACAGGGATCCCCGGTCACCCGATGGCATTCGGTAATCTGCGGAATCTGCGCCAGATCGTCGTAAGGCTGCTGCTTGCCATGCTGGTTGAGCCGTAACTCGATCACGCACTGGATCGGCAAACCGATCTTCGCCAGGTCCACCTTGGCCTGATAGCCGGTGATGACCCCGCTGCTTTCCAGCTTCGCCACCCGCTCCGCCACGGCCGGCGCGGACAGGTTGACCTTGCGCGCCAGTTCGGCGAACGAGGCGCGGCCATTGTCCAGCAGCTCACCGAGGATCAAACGGTCGTATTTATCCATCCACAGGCTCTCTATGACGCGGGCTTTCGAAACAGCGGTCGAAACCCGGAATATCCATGCTTTGCAAAGTGTACTGGCCTTATAACACGGTTTTGTAACTTATTATTTGCCGGGCGCCTTCCTAGAATAAGCCTCCCTTGTCCCGCCTGGATCTGCCCCCCATGCCTGCCCCTCGCCGTTTTCCGTTACCGCTGATCGGTGCCTTTTTTGCGTTGTATTTCATCTGGGGCTCGACCTACCTGGCCATTCGTATCGGCGTGGAATCCTGGCCGCCGTTAATGATGGGCGGCATCCGCTTTGTGATCGCGGGCACTCTGCTGTATGCCTATCAGCGCTTTCGCGGGGTGCCGGCACCGACCTGGCAGCAATGGAAAGCGGCGGCGGCCATCGGTGTGCTGCTGCTCAGTTTCGGCAATGGCGCGGTGACCCTCGCCGAACACATGGGCGTGGCCTCGGGCGTTGCCGCGTTGACGGTGGCGACGGTGCCGCTGTTTACCTTGCTCTGCGGGTTTTTCTGGGGCAACCGTAATACCGGTCTCGAATGGGCCGGGATTGTGCTCGGGCTGATCGGTATCGCCCTGCTGAACATGGGCTCCAACCTGCAAGCCAGCCCGCTGGGGGCCGGCCTGCTGCTGTTGGCCGCGGCGACCTGGGCCTTCGGTTCGGTGTGGAGCAAGCACCTGCCGTTGCCTCAGGGCGGCATGGCCAGCGCCGCGGAAATGCTGGTGGGTGGCGTGGTGCTGCTGCTGGCCAGCTTTGTCCGCGGCGAACGCCTGACCCAGATGCCCACCACCGACGGCTGGATTGCCATGGCCTATTTGACCGTCTTCGGCTCGATCATCGCCTTCAACGCCTATATGTACCTGTTGAAGCATGTGCGCCCGGCGGCGGCCACCAGTTATGCCTACGTCAACCCGGCTGTGGCGGTGTTGTTGGGCATCTTGTTCGCCGGCGAGCACATCGGTTGGCAGGAGTGCATGGCCATGGGCGTGATCATCAGCGCCGTGGTGTTGATCGGTTTACCGCAGTGGCGCAAGCCGAAAGAGGCCTGACAGGGTAAACTGCCGCGCATTGCTTCACGGCGCTGACACTTTTCCCGACGGTACTTCCATGACATTCGCCACACTCGGCCTGATCGAACCCCTGACGCGGGCCCTGGATACTCTGGGTTACCAGACCCCCACACCGATCCAGACCCAGGCCATTCCCGCCGTATTGGCCGGCCGCGACCTGATGGCCGCGGCCCAGACAGGCACTGGCAAGACTGCCGGTTTCGCCTTGCCGCTGCTGCAGTTGCTGACCCTGGAAGGGCCAAAGGTTACCGCCAACTCGGTGCGCTCACTGATCCTGGTACCGACCCGCGAATTGGCCGAGCAGGTGCATGAAAGTGTGCGCCAGTACGCCGAGCACCTGCCGCTGAGCACCTACGCGGTGTACGGTGGCGTCAGCATCAATCCGCAGATGATGAAGCTGCGCAAGGGTGTCGACCTGTTGGTGGCGACCCCGGGCCGCTTGCTCGATCTGTACCGCCAGAACGCCCTCAAGTTCAACCAGTTGCAGACCCTGGTGCTCGACGAAGCCGACCGCATGCTCGATCTCGGTTTCCAGGAAGAGCTGGGCAATATCTACAAGGCCTTGCCGAAAAAGCGCCAGACCCTGCTGTTCTCCGCGACCTTCTCCGATGCGATCCGCCTGCTGGCCGGGCAGATGCTCAACGATCCGCTGAGCATTGAAGTCAGCCCGCGCAACGTTGCGGCCAATACCGTCAAGCAGTGGCTGGTGACGGTGGACAAGAAGCGCAAGCCGGAGCTGTTCGTGCACCTGATGCGCAAGCAGCACTGGAAGCAGGTCCTGGTGTTCGCCAAGACCCGCAATGGCGTCGACCAGTTGGTAGAAAAACTCCAGGGCCTGGGCATCAATGCCGACGGTATCCACGGTGACAAGCCCCAGGCCACCCGCCAGCGTGCACTGGACCGCTTCAAAGCGAGCGAGATCCAGATCCTCGTGGCCACCGATGTGGCGGCCCGTGGCCTGGATATTGAGGACTTGCCGTTGGTGGTCAACTTCGACCTGCCGATCGTGGCCGAGGACTACATTCACCGGATCGGTCGTACCGGCCGTGCCGGCGCCACCGGTGAGGCGATTTCCCTGGTCTGCGCCGATGAGGTGAATCTGCTGTCGGCCATTGAGACCCTGACCCGTCAGACGCTCAAGCGCCAGGACGAAGCCGGTTTCGAGCCGGATCACCGGGTGCCGGACACCGATGCCTCGGGCAGTGTGATCAAGAAACCGAAGAAGCCGAAAAAACCGAAGGCCGCCGGTGGCAAGCGCAACCTGGGCAAGTGGGTCGACAGCGGCGAGAAGCCGGAAGATGTGGTGCAGTCGATCAAGCCGGTGCGCAAGGTGCCGGTGTTCAATACCGGGCCGCGCAAGCGCAAGCCGTAAGACCAGCACAACTATTGTGGGAGCTGGCTTGCCAGCGATGGGGCCCTTGAGTTTTGCATTGATTTCAAGTCCGCCATCGCCGGCAAATCTCAGGCTCGCTGCCGCAACCACTCCAGCATCCCTTGTCCCGCCACCCGCCCGCTGGCAAAGCAGGCGGTGAGCAGGTAGCCGCCGGTCGGTGCTTCCCAATCAAGCATTTCGCCGGCACAGAACACGCCGGGCAGTGCCTTGAGCATCAGTCGCTCGTCCATTGCCTCGAACGGTACACCGCCCGCGCTGCTGATGGCCTCGTCCAGCGGACGCGCCTTGACCAGCGTCAGCGGCAACGCCTTGATGGCATTGGCCAGGCGCGTCGGGTCGGCAAAGGTCTCGGCATTGGTCAGCTCCCGTAGCAGCGCCGCCTTGATTCCGTCGAGCCCCAACTGGCTGTGCAGGTGCTTGGCCATCGAGCGTGAGCCGCGCGGTTTGGCCAGCGCGGCCTGGACCTTGTCCAAAGACTTTCCGGGCAGCAGGTCGATCTCGATGGTCGCGCAGCCGTCCTGGTTGATCTGCTCGCGAATCGGCGCGGACAGCGCGTAGATCAGGCTGCCCTCGATGCCGCTGGCGGTGATCACGCATTCGCCCAGGCGCGGCGTGCCATGGGGCAGGGCGATGGCGACGTTCTTCAGTGGGGCACCGGCGAACTTGCCGCGCAGGACCTCGCTCCAGGCCATGACATCAAAGCCGCAGTTGCTCGGTTGCAAGGGCGCGACCGTCACGCCTTGTTGCTCAAACAGCGGCAGCCAGGCGCCGTCGGAGCCCAGTCGCGCCCAACTGCCGCCGCCCAGGGCCAGGAGCGTGGCGTCGGGCCGCAGGGTTTTTTCGCCGTCAGGGCTGTGGATAACCAGGCTGCCGTCACGCCAGCCCTGCCAGCGATGGCGGGTGTGGATAACTACCCCGGCTTCGCGCAGGCGCTTGAGCCAGGCGCGCAGCAGCGGGGCGGCTTTCATGTCGCTGGGGAAAACCCGGCCGGAACTGCCGACGAAAGTAGTTATCCCCAGGCCGTGAATCCACTCGCACAGTTCATCGGCGCCAAAGGTACGGAGCAGCGGGGCGATGTATGGACCACGTTCGGCATAGCGGGAGAGAAACGCCGGGTAGGCTTCGGAATGGCTGATGTTCATGCCGCCGACGCCGGCCAGCAGGAACTTGCGCCCCACCGAAGGCATGCCGTCGTAGAGATCGACCTGGATACCCACCTGGCTCAGCACCTCGGCGGCCATCAGGCCGGCAGGGCCGCCACCGATAATGGCGACGTGGGGGACGGGGGTGGGGGCTGGCTGGGTCATGGCGGGCGGCGAATTGGCTGAACGAGCCGGGCATTCTACGTTTTTCCACCGATCATGTGGTGTCCGCGGGCCCTTGGGGCTGACTTGCTGTTGTCCCCCCGATCCTGTGTTTGACGCGGACTCGTGTAGGAGCCGGCTTGCTGGCGATGAGGCCCTAGAGTGTTGCATCGATTTCAAGGGCGCCATCGCCAGCAAGCTGGCTCCTACAAGGGATTGCATTCTTCCTGTGGGCGTGGGCTTCAGAGCGGCTGTACGAAAAACATACAGTCTTCCGCGGCCCTTCCCCCATAAGGCCTGTAGCGCATTTCACTCAGGTTATCCACAGGCGGTTCCACAGCCATTGTGGGTAAGCCCAGGCTTCAATGACAACCTGATGATATCCAGACCTTTTGCGCGCTGTGGTGCAGGATCCCGTGGCGTCGGGCCAGGGCCCGACGGTCCTTGCTGTAGCCGCCGCCAATCACCCCGACCACCGGGATATCCCGGCCCAGGCAATGGCGCAGGACACTTTCATCGCGGGCGGCGACGCCTTCATCGGTCAGTTTCAGGTAACCCAGGGCATCGTCCTTGTGCACATCCACGCCGGCGTCGTACAGCACCAGATCCGGCTGGTAGAGCGGCAGCAAGTAGTTCAGGGCGTCATCCACCACCTTGAGGTAGTCGGCGTCACCCATGCCCATCGGCAAGGGGATGTCCCAATCGCTGTGGGCCTTGCGCGCCGGGAAGTTTTTCTCGCAGTGCAGGGAAACCGTGATGGCGTCCGGGGTGTCTTCGAGGATGCGCGCCGTGCCGTCGCCCTGGTGCACATCGCAGTCGAAGATCAGCACCCGTCCCACGCGGCCGCTTTCCAGCAGGTAGCGGCTGATGATGGCCAAGTCATTGAAAATGCAGAAGCCCGCCGGGTGATCGTAGTGGGCATGGTGCGTGCCACCCGCCAGGTGACAGGCCAGGCCCTGTTCCAGCGCCTGTTCGGCGGCCAGCAGCGAGCCGCCCACCGCGCGCACGGTGCGCCGCGCCAGGGCCTCGTTCCAGGGCAGGCCAAGGCGGCGCTGGTCTTCACGGGACAGTTCGCCAGCCATATAGCGCTCGATATAGCCACGGTCGTGGGCCAGGGCGAGGATATCCACAGGGCAGATCTGCGGTCGCAGCAGATCGGCGTCCCGGGTCAGGCCACTGTCCACCAGGTGATCGCGCAGCAGGCGGAATTTGTCCATGGGAAAGCGATGGTCCGCGGGAAAGTCCGGGCTGTAATCATCGTGGTAGATCAAAGGCAGCGGCATGGCGAATTCATGTAGGAAGGAGTGAAGGATCTTATCAGCGCGATACACTGACGAGCAGGACGTCAGCGTTGAAAGAATCCGGAGGGAGAGTTGATGGGGCCGATACTGCGACTTGAGAGTGCACGCTTGCTGTTGCGCCAGTGGCGCGACGAGGACTTGCCGGAGTTTGCCCGGATGTGTGCCGATCCTCAGGTGATGCGCTATTTTCCGACGGTCCTCAACCGTCTGCAAAGTGCCGCGCTGATCGGGCGGATTCGCGGGCATTTCGCCGAATACGGCTTTGGCCTCTGGGCGCTGGAACGCAAGGACAGCGGGGCTTTTATCGGCCTGACCGGGCTGATGCAGGTGAATTTCGAGGCCAGCTTCACCCCGGCGGTGGAAATAGCCTGGCGTCTGTCCAGCGAACACTGGGGCCTGGGCTATGCCAGCGAGGCGGCCTGGACCGCGTTGCGTTGTGGCTTCGAGCGGCTGTCCCTGGACGAGATCGTCGCTTTTACCAGCGAGAGCAACACGGCCTCGCAGAAGGTCATGCAGGCCATCGGCATGCATGACGATCCGCTGTCCGGCTTCGATCATCCGAATCTGGCCGACGATCATCCGTTGCGGCGTCACGTGCTCTATCGCATCAGCCACGCGCAATGGCTGCGCACCTTGCAAGGATAACCCCGGGGTTGGCCGATCCGCCGCACCGCCGGGGGCGTCAAAGGCTGTATCATTCAAGGCCTGTGGTCAGTCTACTGGCCACACAAGCGCGGATGGCTTGATCTCGTCGTTAAGTGAACAGTATTGCCCTGTGTGAGGAGCGTTTGAATGAGCCAAGTGCTGGAAGACCTGGTCGACTTGCTGACCCTGGAACCGATTGAAGAAAACCTGTTTCGCGGCCGCAGCCAGGACCTGGGCTTTCGCCAGTTGTTCGGCGGCCAGGTGCTGGGCCAGTCGTTGTCGGCGGCCAGCCAGACGGTCGAGGAAGCGCGGCATGTGCATTCGATGCACGGTTATTTCCTGCGCCCGGGCGATGCCGGCCTGCCGGTGGTCTACTCGGTCGACCGGGTGCGCGACGGTGGCAGCTTCAGCACGCGGCGTGTCACGGCGATCCAGAAGGGCCAGCCGATCTTCACCTGCAGCGCCTCGTTCCAGTACGACGAGGAAGGCTTCGAGCACCAGAGCCAGATGCCGCAGGTGGTAGGGCCGGAGAACCTGGCCACGGAGCTGGAGCTCACCCAGCAGCGCGCCCACCTGATCCCCGAGCACATGCGTGAAAAGCTCCTGTGCCCCAAGCCTATCGAAGTCCGCCCGGTCACCGAGAAGGACCCTTACAACCCGCAGCCGGCGGACCCGGTCAAGTACGTCTGGTTCCGCGCCGACGGGGCACTGGCCGACTTGCCGGCGCTGCATAAATACCTGCTGGCCTACGCCTCGGACTTCGGTCTGCTGACCACCTCGTTGCTGCCCCATGGCAAGTCGGTGTGGCAGAAGGATATGCAGGTCGCCAGTCTTGACCATTCGCTGTGGTTCCACGCCGATCTGCGCGCGGATGACTGGTTGCTCTATGCCATGGACAGCCCGTGGGCCGGTAACTCCCGCGGGTTCTCCCGGGGCAGCGTGTATAACCGTGCCGGCGTGCTGGTGGCGTCGGTGACCCAGGAAGGTTTGATCCGTCATCGCAAGGATTGGGCATGAGTCTGGCTGAGGTACGGCATTGGGTGTTCGACATGGACGGTACCCTGACCGTGGCCGTGCACGATTTCGCGGCGATTCGCGTGGCCCTGTCGATTCCGCCGGAACACGACATCCTCACGCATCTGGCGGCGTTGCCGGCCGCTGAGGCCACGGCCAAGCATGCCTGGTTGCTGGAGCATGAACGGGACCTGGCGCTGGGTTCGAAACCGGCGGTGGGGGCGGTTGAGCTGGTGCGTGAGTTGGCCGGGCGTGGATATCGCCTGGGTATCCTGACGCGCAATGCCCGCGAGCTGGCCCATGTGACACTGGAGGCGATTGGCTTGGCGGACTGTTTCGCCGAGGCCGATGTGCTGGGCCGTGATGAAGCACCGCCCAAGCCGCATCCGGGTGGTTTGCTGAAGCTGGCCGAAGCCTGGAACGTGGCGCCGAGCGAGATGGTGATGGTCGGTGATTATCGCTTCGACCTGGATTGCGGGCGGGCGGCGGGGGCTCGGACCATATTGGTCAACCTGCCGGACAACCCGTGGCCGGAGCTGACGGATTGGCATGCCGAGGATTGTGTGGCGCTTCGGCAGATGCTTTCGGCTTGAGGGCCTATTCGCGGGCAAGCTCCGCTCCCACAAGGGGGTGTGTCGTACACAAATCATGAGTTCAACGTGCCTTCGCGGCGGTGCGGCGACCCGACAAGCTCCGCTCCCACACGTTTTGAGCAGTACGCAAAACCTGTGGGAGCGGAGCTTGCCCGCGAAGAGGCCAGTGCGGGCAACGCTGCTCTCATTGCCCACACTGAAAACCGTCAGCGCTGAAACAACGCCTTCTGCCCCTGCGGTGAAGTCAGCATCCCATCGCCGTTATGCCCGACCCCGGGCACCTCGACCAGCGTTTGCGTGAACCCTTGCGGATGACGCTGTTGCAGGTAGGCAAAATAGTTATGCCCGCGAATCAACCGATACGCCCCCTGGGCCTCAGCCCCGCAGCTCTTGTCCAGGGCCGGATGGTTCGGGTCGGTGTCCTGTTGCCCCAGCAGGTAGGTGATATCGCGCTGCACATAAGCCTGCTCCAACTGCGCCGGTGATTGCCCCTTGGCGTAGTCCGGCAGGTTCTGCAGGCCATACTTCCAGTCATTGAACCCCGGGCAGCTCGACGGATTGAACCCCGCCACCGGCCGCTGGGCGTTGAAATAGGCATAGGACGATGGGTTGGCGATCACATAACGCAGCTTGATGCCGCTCCCGGCCAACTGCGTATCGCCATGCCCCACCAGCGCATAGCGCTGCACCACCTGACCACCGCCGGAGTGCCCGGCGACGACCACTTCACGCAGGGCCGGAAACTTCTTCCGATTGCCCAGGCGCGCGAGGACTTCATCCAGGGCCGCATAGGAACTCATCGCCGAAGGCCCGGTCGATTCCGAACCGGCCATCCAGTCATCGCCCTGCCAGCGCAGCAGGTTGCCTGGCAGGTGATTGCGCCGCACATCACTTTCATTGAGGAACTGCGGCGCGATGATCAGGGTGTTGCGCTGCTGGCCCGCCTGGGCCGCAGCGGTCTCCGCGCTTTGCAGGTAGGTCATGGCATTACGCAGCCGCCCGTGCACGATGATCAACACCCGCTCTACATCCGGCATCGGCCCTTGCCAGTCGCGATTGAGCCCGACGCTCAACTCGCCGGCCGAGAGTTTCAAATGATTGGGGCTGACCTCCTTGACCCCATGTTCGGCGGCCTGGGCTTGCCCGCCGATAGCGCACATCCCCAGCAACAATGACCGACAGACTATTTTTTTCATTCACAGACTCTTGGCGACGAAGTTATCGCATTGGTTGAGTTGCCCTTGGGCGAAGCCGGCCTTGAACCAGTGCACCCGCTGCGCAGAGGTGCCGTGGGTGAAAGAGTCTGGCACCACACGTCCCTGGCCCTGCTGCTGAAGGCGATCATCACCGATTGCGTTGGCAGTGTTCAAGGCGGCTTCGATGTCGCCGGGTTCCAGCCATTTCAAACGTTGCTGCGCGTGATAGGCCCAGACCCCGGCCAGGCAATCGGCTTGTAGCTCCTGGCGGACCAGCAAGCCGCCGTCGCCTTCCATTTTTTGCCCTTGCTGGCGGGCCGCCTGCATCTTGGCGTGTCGGGCGTGGCGGCGGCCTGCTCGATCAACCGGAAGAGGCCCGGAATCGGGCCTCGGCGGAGGGCGGGTCAGTCGGCGAGGTTGGGGATCTTGCGCGGGGCCATGAAGTACAGCCAGAGCAGGGCAATGAAGTACATCGCCGGGATCAGCGTGAACAACACCGCGTAGTTGTTGTTCGTGACGGTCAGGATGTAGCCCACCAGTTGGGTCATGAACATGCCACCGATGGCCGCGCACATGCCGCCGAAACCGAACACCGTGCTCATCATGTGCTTGGGGGTGTAGTCCATCACCAGGCTCCAGATGTTCGCGGTCCAGGCCTGGTGCGCGCCGATGGCCAGGGAGATCGCGGCCACGGCGACCCACAGGTGGCTGGCACCGGCCGCCATCACTACCCCGACGATGCAGCAGGCGAACAGCAGCATCGACAGCAAGCGGGCGCGGATCGGGTTGATCCCACGGCCGATCAGGAACGAGGAGAGGATGCCGCCGCCGACACTGCCGAAGTCGGCGGTCAGGTAGATGATGATCAGCGGGATGCCCATCTGCGTCACGCTGATACCCAGGTTGTATTGCTGGTTGAGGAACGGCGGCAGCCAGTACAGGTAGAACCAGAACACCGGGGCGGTGAGCGAGTAGGCCAGGGCGAAGGCCCAGGTGCCGCGCATGCGCAGGATCCGTGAGAAGGGTACGGTGGGTTGGGCCGGTTCGACTTCCTGCTGGATATACGCCAGTTCCGACGACTTCACCGAAGGATGCGCTTGCGGGTCGAAGTATTTCAGGCCCCAGCACACCAGCCAGATACCGCCCAGCGCCGACATGCACAGGAACGCCGCCTGCCAGCCCCAGACCTGCAGGATCAATGGCAGCAGCATGGGCGTGAACATCGCGCCGACGTTGGTCCCGGCATTGAAGATGCCGGTGGCCACGGCCCGCTCACCGGCGGGGAACCACAGGCGGGTGGTTTTCACACAGGCCGGGTAGTTGGCGGCTTCGGTCAAGCCAAGAATCAACCGGCAGACCATGAATCCCAGCGCCGAGGTGGCCAGGCCATGGGCGCCGGTCGCCAGGCTCCAGAGCAACACGGAGAAGAAAAACACCCGCTTCACGCCGATCTTGTCGATCAAGCGTCCCTGCAGGACGAAACCGACGGCGTAACCGACCTGGAACCAGAAGTTGATGTTGGCGTAGTCCATCGCCGTCCAGCTCATTTCCTTGGCCAGGATGGGTTGCATGACACCCAGGGCGGCGCGATCGATGTAATTCAGGGTGGTGGCGAAAAACACCAGGGCCAGCATGCCCCAGCGGGTGGTGCCGACAGCCATGGCGCCACGAATCTTGTCGGCGATACCGCCGCGGGTGCTGCCCTGGGTGACAGGGGAGCTTTGTGAAGTCGAGAGCATGAGCGATTACCCGTTTTTTGGAATTGTCTGGGTGTGTTTCTGCAGCGTTTGAAGCATTGCCTTGGCCGGGACGATGGTGCGCAGTGGGCGAAAAACCGTCAATTCGCCGTGGGCTATTGTGGTCGATAATCGCACACAAAACTAACTAGTTCGTACACTTCGATTGAAGTCCGGGTTCCCCTGCATCAATAATTCGCTCACCTCTTGAGGCCGGCTGGATGAAGTCCCTTGTAGGAGTGGCCGGTCGACGCTCGATTGCCGGCGATGAGGCCGGTAAGCCTTGCATCGCCTGATCGGCCGCTATCGCCGGCAAGCCGGCTCCTGCAACAGCGGTGTCTGGCTTTAGGTCGTCGCCACAATAAAAAATGCCCACCGTCGGGAGTCGTTATATGCAGCGTTCCATTGCCACCGTTTCCCTGAGCGGCACCTTGCCGGAAAAACTCGAAGCCATTGCCGCCGCCGGGTTCGACGGTGTGGAGATCTTCGAAAACGATCTGCTGTATTACGATGGCAGCCCGCGGGAAATCCGCCAGATGTGTGCCGACCTGGGCATCGCCATCACCCTGTTCCAACCTTTTCGCGACTTCGAAGGCTGCCGCCGCGAGCGCTTGCCGCGCAACCTGGAGCGCGCGGAGCGCAAGTTCGACCTGATGCAGGAACTGGGCACCGACCTGGTGCTGGTGTGCAGCAATGCGTCGGCCGACAGCGTTGGCGACCAGCAGATCCTGGTCGATGACTTGCACCTGCTGGCCGAGCGCGCTGGCGCCCGTGGTCTGCGTATCGGTTATGAAGCCCTGGCCTGGGGCCGGCACGTCAATACCTACCAACAGGTTTGGGAGATCGTCCGCAAGGCCGATCATCCGAGCCTCGGGGTGTTGCTCGACAGCTTCCATACCCTGTCGCTCAAGGGCGATCCGAGCGCCATCGCGCAGATTCCGGGCGACAAGATCTTCTTCGTGCAAATGGCCGACGCGCCGATCCTGGCCATGGACGTGCTGGAATGGAGCCGGCATTTCCGCTGCTTCCCGGGGCAGGGTGAATTCGACCTGCCGGGCTTTCTCGCGCCGATCATCAAGAGTGGCTACACCGGGCCGCTGTCCCTGGAAATCTTCAACGACGGTTTCCGCGCCGCGCCGCCGCGGGCGAATGCCGCCGATGGCTTGCGTTCGTTGCTGTACCTGGAAGAGAAAACCCGCGAGCGCCTGGCGCAGGAGGGCGAACCGCCGGTCAATCTGGACGTGCTGTTCTCTGCGCCAGCGGTCAGTGAAAACGATGGCATCGAGTTTCTCGAGTTCGCCGTGGATGAAAGCCTGGGCGCCAAGCTGAGCCATTGGCTGGAACGCCTGGGCTTTGCCAAGGCCGGGCAGCACCGTTCGAAAAGCGTCAGTCTTCTGCGTCAGGGCGATATCAATCTGATCCTCAACTCCGAACCCTATTCCTTCGCCCACAGCTTCTTCGAGGCGCATGGTCCGTCCTTGTGCGCCACGGCGATCCGGGTCAACGACAGCGCCAGCGCTTTGGCCCGGGCCGTGGCCTACAAGGGGCAACCCTATCGTGGCCTGGTTGGTCCCAATGAACTGGAACTGGCGGCGGTGCGGGCACCGGATGGCAGCCTGATCTACCTGGTGGACCAGGACGCTACCGGCCAGAAACTCTATGCCAACGATTTCCACCTGTTGCCCGTCACGCCTTCGCGCGCCGGCCTCAAGCGCATCGACCACATGGCGATGGCGCTGCCCGCCGACAGCCTCGACAGCTGGGTGCTGTTCTACAAGAGCTTGCTGGATTTCGAAGCCGACGATGAAGTGGTGCTGCCCGACCCTTACGGCCTGGTAAAAAGCCGGGCGCTACGCAGCCGCTGCAGTTCGATTCGCCTGCCGCTGAATATTTCCGAGAACCGCAACACGGCGATCTCCCATGCGCTGTCGAGCTATCGCGGCTCCGGCGTGCATCATATTGCCTTTGACTGTGACGATATTTTCGCCGAGGTCAGTCGGGCGAAAGAGGCGGGTGTGCCGTTGCTGGATATCCCGCTCAACTACTATGACGATCTGGCGGCGCGCTTCGATTTCGACGATGAGTTCCTCAGCGAGCTGGCCTACTACAACGTGCTCTATGACCGCGACGCCCAGGGTGGCGAGCTGTTTCACGTGTATACCGAGCCGTTCGAGGGGCGCTTCTTCTTCGAGATACTGCAACGGCGTAACGGTTATGCCGGGTATGGCGCGGCGAACGTCGCGGTGCGCCTGGCGGCGATGGCCAAGTCCCGCAGTGGTGGGGTGCGTCACGCCCGGCTTTGACCTGGCGGCCTCCCCTGTAGGAGCGAGCTTGCTCGCGATGGAGGTCAACGATAACGCTGGGTAACTGGAAAAACGCGGTGTGCTTGCGTTCATCGCGAGCAAGCTCGCTCCTACAAGAGATTGTGCTCATAATCACCAGCATCTGCTGAGAAGGCCGCGAGCCCATAATGACGATGACTTCAGAACTTACCGCCACGACCGACGCGCCGCCCGTCGTGCCGCGCAAGAGTCGCAAGAACAATCCCGAGAAGACCCGCGAAAACATCCTCCAGGAAGCGATTGTCGAGTTCGTCCAGCAAGGACTCTCCGGCGCGCGGGTCGATGCGATTGCCGAGCGGACCCACACCTCGAAACGGATGATCTATTACTACTTCGGGAGCAAGGAGCGGCTGTACGTCGAGGTGCTGGAGAAGCTCTACGGCGATATTCGCAGCACCGAAAGCCGTCTGAATCTGACAGCGCTCGAACCGCGGGAGGCGATTCGGCGGATGGTGGAATTTACCTTCGATCACCACGACCGCAACGTCGATTTCGTCCGGATCGTCAGCATCGAAAATATCCACAAGGGTGAGTACGTCAAGCAATCGAAGGCGATTCGCTCGTTGAACGTCACTATCCTGACCGCCCTGGGCGAGATCCTCCAGCGTGGTGTGCGGCAGGGGCTGTTCCGCAGTGGCCTGGAGCCGCTGGACGTCCACATACTGATAAGTTCGTTCTGTTTCCATCGGGTCTCGAACCGCCACACCATTGGCGAGATCTTCCAGCTCGACTTCTCGGACGAGCAGATCAAGGCGCGGCATCGGGAGATGATTTGTGAATCGGTATTGAGGTATTTGCAGGCCTGAATACCCAAGTCCTGATCTGGCTGAGCCTGGTTTTGCACAAGGGCCCAGCCAGGTGAGTCTTACAGGCTGTGAAAATGTTCCAGCATCCGCTGCGAATCCGCCGTTACCCCGCTGAACAGCTCAAAGGCCTTGACCGCCTGGAACACCGCCATGGTTCCGCCGTCCAGCGTGCGGCAACCCAGGGCCCGGGCGTTGCGCAGCAGTTCGGTTTCCAGCGGGAAATAGACGATCTCCGCGACCCATAGTTCGGCGTGCAGCAGCTCCCGTGGTACTGGCATGCCGGGCAGCTTGGCCATGCCCATCGGCGTGGTGTTGACCAGGCCATCGGCCTGCGCCATGGCCGCGGGCAAGTCGCTCCCGGCCCTGGCCCGGCAGCCGGCAAAATGTTGGTTGAGGTTATCCGCCAGGCTCTGTGCGCGGCGGCTGTCCACATCAAAAATTGTCAGTTGCCGTACACCTTCGCCGAGCAGCGCATGGGCCACTGCCGCACCCGCGCCGCCGGCGCCCATCTGCACCACGCGCTCCAGCGCGACGCCCTTGAGCCCCCGGCGAAAGCCTTCGGCAAACCCCAGGCAGTCGGTGTTGTGACCCACCCGTTTGCCATCCATGAACACCACCGTGTTTACCGCGCCAATCCCCCGAGCCTCCGGGGACAGTTCATCGAGCAACGGAATAATCGCCTGCTTGCAGGGAAAGGTGATGTTCAAGCCGGTGAAGGCCATGCGTTCGGCGGCCAGCAACAGCTCGGGCAGGGCATTGCTGTCCAGCTGCAACGGGTCCAGGTCGATCAGCCGATACAGGTAGCGCAGCCCCTGGGCATCGCCCTCGCGTTCATGCAGGGCCGGCGTGCGCGAAGCCTGGATGCCGGCACCGATCAGCCCCGCCAATACGCTTTTGCTGTTGTTTTGCGACATTACGTTTATCCCTTCAATTTCTGGCTGAAATAGTCCAGCGCCAGGCGATAGCCGTGGCTGCCGAACCCGCACATCACCCCGGTGGCGATGGACGATACGAATGAGTGATGGCGAAACAGCTCGCGGGCGTGGACGTTGGACAGGTGCACTTCGATCACCGGCAACTCACTGGCCACCAACGCATCGCGGATCGCCACCGAGGTGTGGGTCCAAGCGGCGGGATTGATGACGATCCCGGCGCAACGGCCACGGGCCGCGTGAATCCAGTCGAGTAGTTCACCTTCATGGTTGGTCTGGCGAAATTCCACGGTCAGGCCCAGCTCAGTGGCCGCGCGACCGCACAGGGCGGAAAGATCCGCCAGGGTTTCGTGGCCGTAGGTCGCTGGCTCGCGCACGCCGAGCAGGTTCAGGTTCGGGCCGTTGAGCACCAGGACGATAGGAGGCATCAGGAAATCTCCGTTGTTGTTTTTGGCTTGGACCGCAAGCTGATCAGGTCTGCGAGGGTAAAATGTACTAACTGGTTAATCCAAGTCAAATGAACAGAGCACGCCAGGAAGAAACCGTGCTGTTTAGTGTTCGATCAGCGAACAGTCCCCGGGAGATCTTTCAGCGCCGGGGTTCAACCAGTGATCGGCTGAGTGCTTGACGCGTTTCCATTCCAGGCGAATACTCGGCAAAAATTCATATAGATGACTGGATAACTACAAAAATGAATGCCCTTTCCAGCGATGAACGCCTGCCCCTTTATCAACGTCTGCGCGACGAACTGGCTCGGCAAATAGCCAACAACCGCTGGCGTCCGGGCGAGGCGATTCCCACCGAAGCGGTGCTGGCCGGCGAGTACCAGCTGTCCATCGGCACGGTGCGCAAGGCCATCGACAAACTGGTGGAAGAGCGCGTCCTCGAGCGCCATCAAGGCCGCGGCACCTTTATCCGCCGTCCGCAGTTCCAGTCTTCGCTGTTCCGCTTTTTCCGCTTCCAGACCCTGGCCGGTGAACGCCAGGTACCCGAGAGCCGAATCCTCAATATCGACGTCCTGCCCGCGCCCTCGGCGGTCAGCCAGGCCCTGGGGCTGCCGCCCGAGGCCGAGGTGATTCGCCTGGTCCGTCTGCGACTGCTGGAAGGCACGCCAGTGCTGGCCGAGGAAATCTGGCTGCCCAAGGCGCCGTTCCAGGCCTTGCTGAGCGCCGACCTGGGCCGCCAGGGGCCGCTGCTCTATCCGATCTACGAGGAGCTGTGTGGTCAGGTCGTTGCCTGTGCCGAGGAAACCCTCACCGCTGAATCCGTGGGCGAGGTGCATGCGCGGCTGTTGCAGATCGAGGCCAACAGCCCGGTGGTGGTGATCGAGCGGCTGGCCCGCGACTACGCCGGCCAGCCGCTGGAATGGCGGCGTTCCCGTGGTCATGCCAGCCACTTCCGCTACAGCGTCGAGATTCGCTGAGCCCGGGGCGCTTTCCCGTTTACCTATAAGGATAAGAAATCATGTTCAGTTGGTATCGCGACATCACTTCGAGGGAGCGCAAGACATTCTGGGCCTGCTTTGGCGGCTGGTCCCTGGACGCACTGGAAGTGCAAATGTTTGGCCTGGCGATCCCGGCCCTGATCGCCGCCTTCGCCCTGAGCAAGGGCGATGCCGGGCTGGTCAGCGGGGTGACCCTGGTGACCTCGGCCATTGGTGGCTGGCTCGGTGGCACGCTGTCCGACCGCTATGGCCGGGTCCGCACGCTGCAATGGATGATTCTCTGGTTCTCGCTGTTCACCTTCCTCTCGGCCTTTGTCAGCGGCTTCCAGCAGTTGCTGGTGGTCAAGGCGCTGCAAGGCTTCGGCATTGGCGGCGAGTGGGCGGCGGGCGCGGTGCTGATGGCCGAGACCATCCAGGCCCGGTTCCGCGGCAAGGTCATGGGCGCGGTACAGAGCGCCTGGGCAATCGGCTGGGGCGTGGCGGTCGGGGTGTTCACGCTGATCTATACCTTCGTGCCCGAGGCCATGGCCTGGCGCGTGATGTTCCTGGTGGGCTTGTTGCCGGCGCTGCTGGTGATCTATGTGCGGCGCAGCGTGGTCGAGCCTGATGGCACGCAACGTCAGGCCAAGGCCGCGGGCCGCGGCCTGTTGGCCTCGATGGCGGCGATCTTTCGTCCCGAGTTGCTGCGGGTGACGCTGCTCGGCGGCATCCTTGGCCTGGGCGCGCACGGTGGCTACCACGCGGTGATGACCTGGCTGCCGACCTTCCTCAAGACCGAACGCAACCTCTCGGTATTGAGTTCCGGCGGTTACCTGGCGGTGATTATCGTCGCGTTCTGGTTCGGCTGTATCGTCAGCGGCCTGCTGCTGGACCGCATCGGCCGGCGCAAGAACATCATCCTTTTCGCCTTCTGCTGCGTGGTCACGGTGCAGTGTTATCTGTTCCTGCCGCTGAGCAACACGCAGATGCTGTTCCTCGGCTTTCCCCTGGGTTTCTTTGCCGCCGGGATCCCGGCCAGCCTGGGTTCGTTCTTCAATGAACTGTATCCGGCGGATGTGCGCGGTGCCGGCGTGGGCTTTTGCTACAACTTCGGACGTGTGTTGTCGGCGGTGTTTCCGTTCATGGTCGGGCATATGAGCGAGTCGATGTCCCTCGGCTCGGCCATCGGCATCGATGCGGGGATCGCCTACGGCGTGGCGGTGCTGGCGGCGTTGGCCTTGCCGGAAACCAAAGGGCGTAATTTGCAGGCGGTCGCGACGGAGACTGTGCCGGCCAAGGGCGTCAATGTCAGCCAGTTATCCTGAGAACGGCAAAACCCCTGTAGGCGCCAGCTTGCTGGCGATGCGATCTGATGAGCGACATCGCCGTCGCCTGGAAAATCGCTATCGCCAGCAAGCTGGCGCCTACAGGGGTTGTATTCAACCTTTCCATAGATGAGTTCCATGTCCGAGACTTGCCCATTGCCGATTCACGGCATCGATGCCCATGCCCATGTTTTCCAGCGTGGCCTGGGACTTGCCACCGTGCGCCGTTATGCGCCGGACTACGATGCAACCCTGGCCACCTATCTGGAACGCTTGCGGGAAAACGACCTGAGCCACGGGGTGCTGGTGCAACCGAGTTTTCTCGGCAGCGACAACCGTTACTTGCTGGCGGCGTTGCAGCAGGCGCCCGAGCGATTGCGGGGCGTGGTGGTGGTCGAGCGCGATATTGCCTTCAGCGAGTTGGCGCGGATGGCCGCGCTCGGTGTGGCGGGCGTGCGTTTGAACCTGATGGGGCAGCCGTTGCCGGACTTTGCCGAAGTATCTTGGCAGGTGTTTTTCGAGCATTTGCGGCGCCTCGACTGGCATGTCGAAGTGCATCGCCAACTGGAGGATCTGCCGGCCTTGGTCAAGCCGCTACTGGCGTTGGGGTGCAAGGTGGTGGTCGATCATTTCGGCCGTCCCGATGCACGGCTTGGGGCCGGGCAAGCGGCTTTTGCCCGTCTGCTTGAGCTGGGTCAGAGCGGGCGGTTGTGGATCAAGGTCTCGGGCATCTACCGGCTGGGCGGGACGCCGATGGAAAACCTGCATTTCGCGGAAAAGGCCTTGTCACTGATGCTGCAAACCCTGGGACCGGACCGCTTGCTGTGGGGCAGCGATTGGCCACACACCCAGCATGAGCACGAGGTGAGTTTCGACTCGGAACTCGATTGCCTGCGCCGTTTGGCCTGCGCCGCGCCACTGCGTCAGCATCTGCTGTGCAACACGGCGGCGGAGTTGTTCGGGTTTGTGAGGGACTGAACACGACGATATCTTTGGGTTGGAACCCGATCTGTAGGCGCCGGCTTGCTGGCGATAGCGATTCTCCCGGCAACGGCGATGTTGCTCAGCAGATCGCATCGCCAGCAAGCCGGCTCCTACAGGTGATGTGGCGGTGTCGATATCCTTGACGGCCTCAGCGACGGGTCAGCAATACCCCGGATTCCATATGATGGGTCCAGGGGAATTGATCGAACAGCGCGCAGCGTTCGACACGGTGGCTATCGTGCAGTTGCGCGATATTCGCCGCCAGGGTCTCCGGGTTGCAGGAGATGTACAGGATATTGTCGAAGCGTCGGGTCAGTTCGCAGGTGTCCGGGTCCATGCCGGCACGCGGTGGGTCGACGAACACGCTGCCGAATTCATAGCTTTTCAGGTCGATGCCGTGCAGGCGCCGGAACGGCCGCACCTCGTTCAGCGCCTCGGTCAGTTCCTCGGCGGACAGGCGCACCAGGGTCACGCTGTCCACGCCGTTCTCGTCGAGGTTGCTCAAGGCCGCACTCACCGAGGTCTTGCTGATCTCGGTGGCCAGCACCTTGCGCACCCGGGTCGCCAGCGGCAGGGTGAAGTTGCCGTTGCCGCAATACAACTCCAGCAGATCGTCGGAACGCTCACCCAGGGCTTCATAGGCCCAGTTGAGCATCTTCTGGTTTACCGTGCCGTTGGGCTGGGTAAAGGCACCCTCCGGTTGTCGATAGCTGAAGGTGCGCCCGGCAATCTCGAACTTCTCCACCACGTAGTCGTGGCCGATCACCACGCGCTTGCCTTTGGAACGGCCAATGATGCTGACGCCAAGGTCGGCGGCCAACTGCTCGGCGGCGGTCTGCCAGTGTTCGTCCAGCGGGCGGTGATAGCACAGGGTGATCATCGCGTCGCCCGCCAGGGTGGTCAGGAACTCCACCTGGAACAGCTTGTGGCTCAGGGGCGCGCTGGCTTGCCAGGCGGCCTTGAGCTTGGGCATCAACGCATTGATGCGCAGGCTGGCGATGGGGAAGTCTTCGATCAGGATCGGGGTACGTTTGTCGTCCTGGGAAAACATCGCGTAGTGGCGCTCACCGGCTTCGCGCCACAGGCGGAACTCCGCCCGCAGGCGAAAGTGCTGCAGCGGCGAGTCGAACACCCGTGGCTCGGGTGCATCGAATGGCGCCAGCAGGTCGCGCAAGCGCGCGACCTTGTCTTCGAGCTGAGCGGTGTAAGTGTTGGAATCGAAAGTCATGCGTTGAACCAGCCCAGCTTGATCACGAACAGAATCGACAGAATCACCAGCGCCGGGTTCAGTTCGCGACCGCGACCGGACAGCAGCTTGATCGCGGTCCAGGCAATGAAGCCGAACGCGATGCCATTGGCGATGGAATAGGTGAAGGGCATGGCCAGGGCGGTGACCACCACCGGTGCGGCTTCGGTGATGTCATCCCAGTTGATTTCCGCCAGGCCCGAGGTCATCAGCACGGCGACGAACAGCAGTGCCGGTGCGGTGGCGAACGCCGGGACGCTACCGGCCAGCGGGGCGAAGAACAGCGCCAGCAGGAACAGTACCGCCACCACCACGGCGGTCAGGCCGGTCCGCCCGCCGGCACTGACGCCCGCCGCCGACTCGATGTAGCTGGTGGTGGTCGAGGTGCCCAGCAGCGAGCCGGCCATGGCCGCGGTGCTGTCGGCGATCAGTGCCCGGCCCATTTTCGGCATATGGCCGTCCTTGCCCATCAGCCCGGCGCGCTTGGCGACGCCGATCAGGGTGCCGGAGTTGTCGAACAGGTCGACGAACAGGAAGGCGAAGATCACGCTGACCAGGCCGATGTTCAGCGCGCCTTTGATGTCCAGTTGCAGGAAGGTCGGGGCCAGCGACGGCGGTGCCGAGATGACGCCGCCGAAGGGGCTGAAGCCCATCAGGATCGAGACAATGGTCACGCCGAGGATGCCGATCAGCACCGCGCCACGGACTTTCAGCGCATCCAGCGCGACGATGGCGGCAAAGCCCAGGGTGGCGAGGATCGGCGCCGGTTGCTTGAGGTCACCGAGGCCGACCATGGTCGCCGGGTTGCTCACCACGATACCGGCGTTGTGCAGGGCGATCAGCGCCAGGAACAGGCCGATACCGGCGGCAATCGCCGAGCGCAGCGGCAGCGGGATGCTGTTGATGATCCATTCGCGGATACGGAAGATCGACAGCAGGAAGAAGCACACCGCCGAGATGAACACCGCCCCCAGCGCGACTTGCCAGGTGTGGCCCATGTGCAGGACCACGGTATAGGTGAAGAAGGCGTTCAGGCCCATGCCCGGCGCGAGAGCGATCGGGTAGTTGGCGATCAGGCCCATGACCGTCGAGCCGATGGCCGCGGCCAGGCAAGTGGCGACAAACACCGCGCCCTTGTCCATGCCCGTTTCGCCGAGGATGCTCGGGTTGACGAACAGGATGTAGGCCATGGCCAGGAAGGTGGTAACGCCCGCGAGTATCTCGGTGCGCACATTGGTGTTGTGTGCCTTGAGTTGAAACAGCCTTTCCAGCATCTCTGCTCCCCCGTGGCGCACTCGGCGCCGTGAATGAATCGATCCGCAAACAGCCAAGCACAGACTCTAGCGGCCTGATGTGCTTCTGTCTGTGGAAAAAAGCCGCGCATCATACCAGTGGTTTGTGCCGGTTGGCTGCGCGTTGCAAGCAAGATGCCAGGACATCAGCAAAAAACTTCGGCGCTGGCGGCGCGGCCATGCTGTCGCCGGGTCCATCAGGCATACTGCGCGCTCCTTTCGGAGGGATTTATGAGCAGTCGAGTGAAGAGTCTGGTCCTGTGCCTGGGCCTGGTGATGGTCAGCACGGTGCTGACGGTGTCCGCCGCGCCGGCCCAGTCGCTGATCGGCGTGGCCATCTACACCGTGGTGTCCCAGGGCTGTATCGAGGACGTGTCCGACGGTCGCAGGCAAACCCAATGCGCCCATCGCGGGCCGATCACCGTGACGGTGGTGGAGTCGGGCTATGGTCATGGTCCGCAGGCCTTTCTCAATGGCGTACCGCTGCCCTACGCCTCGCGCAGCTCACTCTGCGAATTCCAACGGCCGTTCCTGCCTTGCACCACCGGCAAGGTGGTGGGTTACCGGTTCAGCTATGTGTTTGAGCTGGACAGCCAGCAGGTCGGCACTTTCGTCGTCGCCGATCGTTCGCTGACAGCGCCGGTGCAGACCAAGGGTGCGGAAATTCAAATCGCCGCCTACTAAGCGACTTTCGCAGGCCCGGTCGTTTCCGCCGGTTGGCCAGGGGCTTCGTGCATGCGATCGCGCCGGGTCAGGGTTGGAAACAGCTTCATCCAGCTCCCGGTGATCAGCAGGGTGCCGATACCGCCCATTACCACGGCGGGCACGGTGCCGAACCAGTGGGCCGTCAGCCCCGACTCGAACTCGCCGAGCTGGTTGGACGCACCGATAAACAGCCCGTTCACGGCACTGACCCGGCCGCGCATTTCGTCCGGGGTCTCCAACTGTACGAAGGACGCGCGGATCACCATGCTGATCATGTCCGCCGCACCCAGCAGCACCAGCACCGCCAGGGAGAACCAGAACGAGGTCGAGAGGCCGAAGGCGATGGTCGCCACGCCGAACACGCCGACGGCGCTGAACATGATCCGCCCGACCTTGCGCTCCACCGGGAAGCGCGCCAACCACAGCGACATCAGCAACGCGCCCACCGCCGGCGCCGAGCGCAACAGGCCCAGACCCCAGGCGCCGGTCAGCAGGATGTCCTTGGCGAACACCGGCAGCAAGGCCGTGGCGCCGCCCAGCAGCACGGCGAACAGATCCAGGGAAATGGCCCCGAGAATGTCCGGACGACTGCGGATAAAACGAATCCCGGCCAACAGCGAGTGGAGGGTGGCCTTGCCCTTGTTCAGGGCGGTCTGCCGCGCCGGCAGGTTGAGCATCAGCAGGCAGGCGATCACATACAGGGCCACGGTGGGTCCATAGACCCAGGTGCTGCCCAGGGCGTAGAGCAAGCCGCCGAGGGCCGGGGCGACGATGGTCGCCAGTTGCTGGGCCGACTGCGCGGCGGCCACGGCGCGGGGAAACAGGGCGGTCGGCACAATGGACGGCAACAGCGCCTGGGTGGTGGGCATTTCGAAAGAGCGCGCCGCCCCCAGCAGGAACGCCAGGATAAAGATCATTTCCCGGGTCACGTGGTCGGTCGCGCTGCCGATGGCCAGGCTCAGGGCGATCAGCGCCTGCAAGGTCTGGCACAGTGCTGCGACCTTGCGCCGGTCGTAGCGGTCGGCGACATGCCCGGTGTGCAGCATGAACAGCACCCGCGGGGCGAATTCCACCAACCCCACCAGGCCCAGGTCGAGCACATTGCCGGTCAGTTGGTAGAGGTTCCAGCCGATCGCCACGGTGAGCATCTGGAAGCCGCTGGCGGTAAAGATCCGCGCCAGCCAGAAGGCCAGGAACGGGCGGTGGTGGCGCAACAGCAACGGCGTGGGGTCGGGCATCGCGGGCTCGGTCGAGGGGGAGGGAAAAGCAGAGGTTATCATTTGGGTGTAACAAGAAGTTGCTGAGTTGCGCGGATTTTTTTTGCGCAGCAGAGCGGCAACTGAGCTGAGACAACCTGTCACGCGGCAAAAGACCACGCAGGCAGCTCGTCGGAATGGGACTACTCTTTCAACGTTGATTGATCCGGATCAATACCTGCCAGAGGAAGCATTATGTTCGGTTTGGAGGCGTTAGATCTCGCCCGAATCCAGTTCGCGTTTACCATCTCGTTCCATATCCTGTTCCCGGCGATCACTATCGGCCTGGCGAGTTACCTGGCGGTACTCGAAGGCTTGTGGCTGAAGACGCACAACGATACCTACCGTGATCTGTACCATTTCTGGTCGAAGATCTTTGCCGTCAACTTCGGCATGGGGGTGGTGTCCGGGCTGGTCATGGCCTATCAGTTCGGGACCAACTGGAGTCGCTTCTCCGATTTCGCCGGCGCGGTCACCGGGCCGCTGTTGACCTATGAAGTGCTCACGGCTTTCTTCCTCGAAGCCGGTTTCCTTGGCGTCATGCTGTTCGGTTGGAACCGCGTCGGACGGCGCCTGCATTTCTTTTCCACGGTGATGGTGGCCATCGGTACGCTGGTCTCGACCTTCTGGATTCTCTCGTCCAACAGCTGGATGCAGACGCCCCAGGGGTACGAAATCATCGACGGCCGGGTGATTCCAGTGGACTGGTTTGCGGTGGTGTTCAACCCGTCTTTCCCCTATCGGCTGATGCACATGGCCACTGCGGCCTTTGTCGCGACGGCGTTCTTCGTCGGCTCTTCGGCGGCCTGGCACCTGTTGCGCGGCCGCGACAATCCGGCAATCCGTACCATGCTCTCGATGGCCATGTGGATGGCGCTGATCGTCGCGCCGATCCAGGCGGTGATCGGTGACTTCCACGGTCTCAATACCCTCGAGCACCAGCCGGCGAAGATCGCCGCCATCGAAGGTCACTGGGAAAACCTCGGCAACGAACCGACTCCGCTGATTCTCTTCGGCCTGCCGGACATGAAGGCCGAGAAGACCCGCTTCGCCGTGGAAATTCCCTACCTGGGCAGCCTGATCCTGACCCACAGCCTGGACAAGCAGGTACCGGCCCTCAAGGAGTTCCCGCCGCAAGACCGGCCGAATTCGACCATTGTGTTCTGGTCGTTCCGGGTCATGGTCGGCCTGGGTTTCCTGATGATCTTCACCGGGTTGTGGAGCCTGTGGCTGCGCAAGCGTGACCGCCTCTACAGCAACCGCACCTTTCTGTACCTGGCGCTATGGATGGGACCTTCGGGGCTGATCGCGATCCTGGCCGGTTGGTTCACCACCGAAATCGGTCGCCAGCCCTGGGTGGTCTACGGCCTGATGCGCACGGCGGATGCCTCGTCCGGGCACACACTGGTGCAGATGAGCATCACCCTGGTGCTGTTCGTCGTGGTGTATTTCTCGCTGTTCGGTGCCGGCCTGGGCTACATGATGCGCCTGGTGCGCAAAGGGCCGAAAATCGACGAAGGTGCCGAGCCGAGCCACGGTGGTCCCGGCCAGCAACGGACACCGGCCCGTCCGCTCTCCGCCGCCGATGATGGCGCCGAAGATGTTCACCATCTGAACAAGGGGAACTGAGTCATGGGTATTGATCTTCCACTAATCTGGGCCGTGATCATCATCTTCGGCATCATGATGTACGTGGTCATGGATGGCTTCGACCTGGGGATCGGCATTCTCTTCCCCTTCATCAAGGATGACCGCGACCGCGACGTGATGATGAACACCGTCGCGCCGGTCTGGGACGGTAACGAGACCTGGCTGGTCCTCGGCGGCGCGGCCTTGTTCGGCGCGTTTCCGCTGGCTTATTCGGTGGTGCTGTCGGCGCTCTACCTGCCATTGATCCTGATGCTGATCGGGCTGATCTTCCGCGGCGTGGCCTTCGAGTTTCGCTTCAAGGCCAAGGAGCACAAGCGGCATATCTGGGACAAGGCCTTTATCGGCGGCTCGCTGACCGCGACCTTCTTCCAGGGGGTGGCGCTGGGGGCTTTCATCGATGGCATTCCGGTGGTCGACCGCCAGTTCGCCGGCGGCTCGCTGGATTGGCTGACACCCTTCACGCTGTTCTGTGGCGTGGCGCTGGTGGTGGCCTATGCCTTGCTCGGCTGCACCTGGCTGATCATGAAGACCGAGGGCAAGTTGCAGGAGCAGATGCACAACCTGGCGCGGCCGCTGGCCTATGTGGTGTTGGCGGTGATCGGGGTGGTCAGTCTCTGGACCCCGCTGACCCACGCCGAAATCGCCGCGCGCTGGTTTACCCTGCCGAACCTGTTCTGGTTCCTGCCGGTGCCGATCCTGGTGCTGGTGACGCTATACGGTCTGCTCCGGGCGGTGGCGCGCAATGCTCACTACACGCCGTTCCTGCTGACCCTGGCGCTGATCTTCCTGGGTTACAGCGGCTTGGGCATCAGTCTGTGGCCGAACATCGTGCCGCCGTCGATCTCGATCTGGGACGCCGCCGCGCCGCCGCAAAGCCAGGGCTTCATGCTGGTGGGGACGCTGTTCATCATCCCGTTCATCCTGGGTTACACCTTCTGGAGCTACTACGTGTTTCGCGGCAAGGTGACCCACGAGGATGGTTATCACTAGCGCTCTGTGCCCGCTCCGGCGGGGGCGGGCTGGCTGGCGGTGACGTGCTTTAGACACGCCATCGTGCTTGAACGACGAGGATTGGGCTCATGACAGGCAAACCTTCTTTGCACGAAATCGAGGCGGCGGAAAAGAAACCGCTCTGGCAACGTATTGGCTGGCTGGTGATTATCTGGACGGGGAGTGTGCTGGCGCTGTTCGTGGTCGCCAGCCTGATGCGGCTGTTCATGAATGCGGCGGGGTTGACCACTCACTAGTCTGGACGCGGTCGCCGGTACCTGTGGGAGCGGAGCTTGCCCGCGAAGAGGCCCTCAAGTATGTCAAAAGCTTCGCGGCGGTGCGGCGATCCGACAAGCACCGCTCCCACATGTGGTACGGCGCTAGAGTTCGGTGGGTTGCGATTATTTGCGCGCCTTGAGAATCACGAACTTGGGCGTCGCCGCCACTTGTTCGACGCCTCGAAACAACCGCGCCAGCTTGCTGTGATAGCCCAGGTGACGGTTGCCGACGATATACAATGCGCCGCCCACCACCAAGGCTTCACGGGCCTGCTGGAACATCCGCCAGGCGAGGAAGTCGCCGACCACCTGCTGCTGGTGGAAGGGCGGGTTGCACAACACCACCTCCAGCGATTGCGACGCTTGCCCGGCCAGGCCGTCGTCAGCCCTGATCACCGCCTCGCGCTCGCCCAGCGCCGCCCGCCAGTTTTCCCGCGCCGATTGCACGGCCATGAACGACTCGTCCACCAGCGTGTACTGGGCCTGAGGGTTTTGCAGGGCGCTGGCAATGGCCAGTACACCATTGCCGCAGCCCAAATCCGCGACCTGCGCGCTACCCAGGTTGTCCGGCAGATGCGGCAGGAACGCGCGGGTGCCGATATCCAGGCCTTCGCGGCAGAACACATTGGCGTGGTTGAGCAACTCGATGGCGGGCTCGTCGAGCCGGTAGCGCGTCGGGTAGGGCGATACTGCCGGCTCCCGTGCCTCGGGCATGGCGATCAGCAGGCGGGCCTTCTTCACCGCCAGGGACGCCTGTACCGGGCCGATATAGCGCTCCAGCAGATCGCCGGCGGCCCTGGGCAGGTGCTTGATCATGGCGCTGGCGACCACCTGGGCACCCGGAGCCAGATGGCCTTGCAGGCGAATCAACTGCTCTTCCAGCAGGGCGAGGGTCTTCGGCACACGGATCAACACCCGGTCGAATGGCCCGACCCAGGCCTCACTGGCGGGAACGTGAGGCACCGCATCGAAGAGCTGGCCGTTGCGCACCAGGTTTTTCTCCAGGGCCAGGGCGCCGAGGAACGAGTCGCCGCTGCTGGTCACCCGGACATGCCCGGCCAGGCTGCTGGCCAGGGCGCCGAAGCTGTCGTTGAGCACCAGCACCCGGGTTTCGGCCGACACACCCTGCTGCGCCAGATGGGCGAGCAGGTACTCATCCGCGGCATCGAAGGCTTGCAGCGGCTCGTTCTGTTGTTCGGGCTGGCGGATCAGGTCGAGTCGGGCAAACGGGCTTTCTAGCAGGGGCATGGGGGGCTCTGGAGCGTCGATGTTGCCTCGTCACAGGTTGGGACAGGACAAGCGGGAATTAGAGAATTGAAGGATTTTACGTGGGTTTAGCGCGGATTGCCTGTTTCTTCTGAGGGCAGGTCCTTCTGCCCGGGTGCTCCATGCTCGTTCAGAAAAGCAGCCCTGATTTGGCGGCACACAAGACGGCGGAAGCTTTGTTGTTGACCCCGAACTTCCTCATGATGGTGCTCATGTGAAAGCCCACGGTACGCGTTGTCAGGTGGAGAATGTCGGCAATCTCGGAGGCGGTCTTGCCTTCCGCGGTCCACTTCATGATCTCGGCTTCGCGCGGCGACAACGGGTAGCTGGTGTCCGACCTCTGGGTCGGCAGCAGCTTGTCTGCCAGCGCTGAATGCAGCCAGTTGCACAGCCAGAGGACTTGCCCGGCCTTGCTGTAGAACTCATCGGTGGTAATCGGGACCGAATTGCGCGCCAGACTCAAGGTGCTGACGATGCCGCGAACGTCATGGACTGACTGTGAGCATCCTTGTCTCAACCCATGCTCTTGCATGTCTCTCCAGAGTGTTGGCGTGGATTGAAAGACCTCCGGGGACCAGAGGATCGGGAATACCGAGCGATGACAGTGGAACACCAGCGGGTCGATCGTTTGGTAGTTATTGCGTTGATAGCATCTGTTCCATTCGTTTGGGTAGTTGTTGAAGTGTGTGCTGTTTGTTGGGTGGCTTCCGAGTAGGGTGGTTATTCTGAATGATGCGTAGGTGAAGCCAATTTGCACGGCCAGATTGAAAACTGCGTTGAAGATTGCCTGTTCTTCTTTTTCACTCATGAGCTGATGCAGTTGATTATCCTGCCAGTTCTCCATTGAAGTGCCCTTCCGTGATTGCGTGTAACGGTCGAAGGTGACGGAAGTAGTGTAGGAAATATCCGCCTTGGCAGCCGATATTTTTGGCCCCTGGGCGATATTTTTATAGTCTTTAAAATTCCGCAGTTATCGCTTGTTGTACTGTGGTTAAGGGCGTTTTGCTATCATTTTGGAAATTGTTCTTGGGTGGCAGGCTGGCACTGGAAGTGCTACCTTTAGACACTGTTTAAGTGTCTGTTTGTGAATGTGTATTGAGTGCGGGGTAAATATATATACATAAGTTGTTGTTTTCAGTGGTTCATGTACGTGTGCTTTAAATATGTACAGCTTTTTAAAAAATCCTATACCACTACAAACCATCGGTGTTTCTCCGCGGCTCTTTGCGCGACACTGACGTTCACTGCCTCACGGAGAGCGTCATGACCGCCAGCGCCGAGAAGTTCACCCGCCAGACCCTGCTCGGGGTCCAGCCCTTGACGCCCAGCCTGTTCACCTTGCGGGCCAGCCGTGATGCCGGCTTTCGTTTTCAGGCCGGTCAGTTCGCCCGCCTTGGCGTGAGCAAAGCCAACGGCAGTGTCGTGTGGCGCGCCTATTCGATGGTGTCCTCGCCCCATGACGAGTTCCTTGAGTTTTTTTCCATCGTTGTGCCCGAGGGTGAGTTCACCAGCGAGCTGAGTCGCCTGCAGGAGGGCGACACCTTGCTGGTCGACAAGCAGGCGTTCGGCTTCCTGACTCTGGACCGTTTTGTCGGCGGGCGTGACCTCTGGCTGCTGGCCACGGGTACCGGTATCGCACCGTTCCTGTCGATCCTGCAGGATTTCGAGGCCTGGGAGCGCTACGAGCGAATCATCCTGGTCTACAGTGTCCGCGAGGCGGCCGAGCTGGCTTATCAGGAGCTGATCGCCGGCCTGGCCGGGCGTGATTACCTGGCTGAGCACGGGCACAAGCTGCAGTTCATTGCAACGGTCACCCGTGAGCAGTGCCCGGGGCTGTTGAATGGGCGCATTACCCAGTTGATCGAGAGCGGCGAGCTGGAACGGGTGACGGGTGTGGCGCTGTCAGCCGAGCATTCGCGGGTGATGCTGTGCGGCAACCCACAGATGATCGATGACACCCGGGCGCTGCTCAAGCAACGGGGCTTGCAGCTCAGTCTGAGCCGGCGTCCCGGACAGGTGGCGGTGGAGAATTACTGGTAGGCGGAGGGGCCTGCAAAAACGCTTGGGAAATTTGCAATACCGGCTTTTGAACACCCGCGAACCTGCAGGAGTCCGGCTGGCCGGCGCTGGCGTGCGCAAGATCGCCAGTGCTGGCCAGCCGGACGCCTACAAGAGCACGCGGTGTGGCTTCAGGGCTTGTTGGCCTGCGCCTTGAGCAGGTCGCGGATCTCGCCCAGCAGCTCCTCTTCCTTGGTCGGGACCGGCGGCAGGGTCGGGGCTACCGCCTCTTCGCGCTTGAGCCGATTGATGGCCTTGACCCCTATGAAAATGGCAAAGGCGACGATGATGAAGTCGATGCAGGTCTGAATGAATTTGCCATAAGCCAGTACCACGGCAGGCACATTGCCGTCGGCGGCTTTCAAGGTAATGGCCAGGGCACCGAAGTCCACTCCGCCGATGAGCAGCCCGATCGGTGGCATCACCACATCGCCGACAAACGACGAAACGATCTTGCCGAAAGCGGCCCCGATGATGATACCAACGGCCATGTCGACCACATTGCCCTTGACCGCGAAGGCCTTGAACTCACTGAGCACGCTCATAGGTTATTCCTTGTTACAGATGAGTGGAGTAAGCGCAGTGTAATGGAGCCAAGCGCATCTTGCTGTGCGCGTGGGGCCGGTTGCGCCTGGTGTAATCGACCGATTGCCGGGGGGAAAGTTTTCAAAGTGCCATCAATCGCGCGAAATACGCGCCTTGGTGGAGGATGGCCCGTCTATACCCGCGACGGTAACTGGGACCTGGAGTTCGCCACCCCCCCCCCAGGGTTACACCGCGCTGATCGGCGCCAGCTGAGCTATCATCGCGGTTTTGCCTGGGGGTTCAGATGGCCAAGGCCAAGCGCATGTACGGCTGCACCGAGTGCGGCTCGACCTTTCCCAAGTGGGCCGGCCAGTGCGGCGAATGCGGGGCCTGGAACACCCTGACCGAAACCCTGGTGGAAAGCGGCGGTGCCGCGCCGCCCAGCGGTCGCACCGGCTGGACCGGGCAACAGGCGCAGATCAAGACCCTGGCCGAAGTCAGCGTCGAGGAGATCCCGCGCTTTTCCACCGCGTCCGGGGAACTCGACCGGGTGCTCGGTGGCGGCCTGGTGGACGGTTCAGTGGTGCTGATCGGCGGCGACCCGGGCATTGGCAAGTCGACCATTCTCCTGCAGACCCTGTGCAATCTCGCCATGCGCATGCCGGCGCTGTATGTCACCGGCGAAGAGTCGCAACAGCAGGTGGCCATGCGCGCCCGACGCCTGGGCCTGCCCCAGGACCAATTGCGGGTGATGACCGAGACCTGCATCGAAACCATCATTGCCACTGCCCGGGTGGAAAAGCCCAAGGTCATGGTGATCGACTCGATCCAGACCATCTTCACCGAGCAACTGCAATCGGCCCCGGGCGGCGTATCCCAGGTGCGTGAAAGCGCGGCCTTGCTGGTGCGTTATGCGAAGCAGAGCGGCACGGCGATTTTCCTGGTCGGTCACGTGACCAAGGAAGGCGCCCTGGCCGGACCGCGGGTACTCGAGCACATGGTCGACACCGTGCTGTATTTCGAGGGCGAATCCGATGGTCGCCTGCGCCTGTTGCGCGCGGTGAAGAACCGTTTCGGTGCGATCAATGAGCTGGGCGTGTTCGGGATGACCGATCGTGGTCTGAAGGAAGTCTCCAACCCCTCGGCGATTTTTCTCACCCGGGCCCAGGAAGAAGTGCCGGGCAGCGTGGTCATGGCCACCTGGGAAGGCACCCGACCGATGCTGGTGGAGGTGCAGGCGCTGGTGGACGACAGTCACCTGGCCAACCCGCGCCGGGTCACCCTCGGCCTGGATCCGAATCGCCTGGCGATGCTGCTGGCGGTCCTGCACCGTCATGGCGGGATTCCGACCCACGACCAGGATGTGTTCCTTAACGTCGTCGGCGGGGTCAAGGTCCTGGAAACCGCCTCGGACCTGGCGTTGCTGGCGGCGATCATGTCCAGTCTGCGCAATCGACCCTTGCCTCATGACCTGCTGGTGTTCGGCGAGGTCGGTCTGTCCGGCGAGGTACGTCCGGTGCCCAGCGGCCAGGAGCGCCTCAAAGAGGCGGCCAAGCACGGTTTCAAACGGGCCATCGTGCCCAAGGGCAATGCGCCGAAAGAGGCGCCGCCGGGGCTGGTGATCATCGCGGTCGCGCGGTTGGAGCAGGCCTTGGATGCGTTGTTCGAATAATGATCGCTTCACCCATCAATCGACATAAGGGAGTCAAGGGATGAAAGGTATCGGCTCTGCCGTGCTGCTGTTGGGATTGACCGCGTGGTGTGGCTTGGCGGGAGCGGCGGCGCAGGTGCCCGCCGGTTATCGCGTGGCCCAGCAACTGCCGATCGATGATGGCCAGGTGCTGGAGATCCTCGAGGATGTGCGGATCAGCCCGGATCTGCATCGCGACCTGTGGGGCAACGGCGCGGACCCGGAAAACCTCGAGGACGAGGTCCTCGCGGCGGATATCGAAAAAACCCCGCTGGTCGAGGCCCAGGTGCGTTTGCTGGCGGCGTCCGGTGAGGCGCTGGAGAGCAAAAGCCTGGGTTACCCGCTGGCCAGCGTCGAGAAAGCACCGCTGGCGGGTCTGCCAGCCCCGGCGTTTTTCCTGACCATCGATGAAACCGCGCCCATGGGCACTTACAGCGGTCCGGCCACCCAGGTGCTGATGCCGTCAGCGGGCAAGCTCAATACCACGGTCTATCGGACGCCGGAGGGCAAGAGCGAAGCGCTGTTCCTGGCCCAGACCGGCAAGGCGGCCTGGCAGGTCGGCGCGCCGGCGGCAGACGGTGTGGCACAGATCCAGCAGGTGTCATCGTCGCCGGCGGGCGAGGACGAAGAGTTTGTCACCATCTACCGCACTTATCGCTTCCAGGACGGCGCCTGGCAATTGTCGTCGCGGCAAGAGGAGGGGTATTGGGACACCGAGAGCGATTTTCCACAGCGGTCGGCGTTTCCCTGAACGATCCCGAGACCTGAACTGTAGGAGCCGGCTTGCTGGCGATGACGTCCATTAGAACGATACAAGGTTTCAGGGCCCCATCGCCGGCAAGCCGGCTCCCACATTAATTTTGCGTATCAGCAGCAAGCTGCCATGTTCCTACAGGTTGCGCTGAGGGGCAGGGGCTTTGTTTACAGTTCGATCAGTGCGCCCAGTTCCCGCTCAAGCTCCGCCGCGTCGGCGAGGTTCAGCTCGATCAGGCGCCGCAGGTGCTGGATTGACTCCAGGCCGATGTGCAGGCACTTGAAGCCCAGGTGGTCTTTTTCCCGGTGCACCAGTTCGGCATCCATTTCGACATGGGCGTTCGCCGCCAGGCGGATGTCGATGCGGAAGATGCCTTCGTTGCTGTCTTCCCAATTCCCGGGCCGCTGCAGCAGCAGTCCCTTGAGCGAAAGGTCGAGCAGATGCGCCGACCAGACGGTAGAGCCCTGACTGAGGGTGGTATCGGCGTCAAAATCGATGCGTTTGAATTGACGTCGATTGGAATGCGAGTCGCTCATAACGTGGCTCCTGTACGAATCCCCTGACTATAGCCGCCACAGCCAGCGGCAGCGAGCCGGCTTGCGATGGATAGCCGGATAGCACACGACTTGTGCGACCGTGGGCTATCGTTGGGGGCCATCGCTAGCTATCGCGCCAAGGCAGAAAAGTCATTCTCGACCCCTGTCAGGTATGGCCTTTGGCCCTGTAGGCGCTAAACTCAAGGTAGCTGTCTTTCTTGTCTTCTCTGGCTGGAATATAAAAATGAAAAATAATAATAGCCTGCTACGCCACTTACCCTGGCTGCTGCTGGCGATCGTTGGAGCGTGCGCCCTGGGCGTAGTGGCCTTGCGCCGCGGCGAGGCGATCAACGCCTTGTGGATTGTGGTCGCCGCCGTGGCGATCTATCTGGTTGCCTATCGTTACTACAGTCTGTTCATCGCCAACAATGTCATGCAGCTCGATGCCAATCGGGCCACGCCGGCGGTGCTCAACAACGACGGTCTGGACTATGTGCCGACCAACAAACACATTCTGTTCGGTCACCACTTCGCGGCCATTGCTGGCGCGGGGCCATTGGTCGGGCCGGTGCTGGCGGCGCAGATGGGCTACCTGCCCGGTACGCTGTGGCTGATCGCCGGCGTGGTGCTGGCCGGTGCGGTGCAGGACTTTATCGTTCTGTTCCTCTCTACCCGCCGCAACGGCCGTTCCCTGGGTGACATGGTCCGCGAGGAAATGGGTCGCATCCCGGGGACCATCGCCCTGTTCGGCTGCTTCCTGATCATGATCATCATCCTCGCGGTGCTGGCGCTGATCGTGGTCAAGGCCCTGGCCGAGAGCCCATGGGGCATTTTCACGGTGATGGCGACCATCCCGATTGCGATGTTCATGGGCGTCTACATGCGCTACATCCGCCCGGGACGCATCGGTGAGATCTCGATTGTCGGCGTGCTTCTGTTGCTCGGCTCGATCTGGCTGGGCGGACAGATTGCCGCCGATCCGGTCTGGGCCAAGGCCTTCAGCTTCACGGGCATACAGATCACCTGGATGTTGGTCGGTTACGGTTTTGTCGCCGCGGTATTGCCGGTGTGGCTGATCCTGGCGCCGCGCGACTACCTGTCGACCTTCCTCAAGATCGGCACCATCATCGCCCTGGCGATCGGCATCCTGATCACCATGCCGGTGCTGAAAATGCCCGCGCTGACCCAGTTCGTCGACGGTACCGGCCCGGTCTGGAAAGGCGGGCTGTTCCCGTTCCTGTTCATCACCATCGCTTGCGGTGCGGTGTCCGGGTTTCATGCGCTGATCGCTTCCGGGACCACGCCCAAGCTGCTGGATAAGGAAACCAACGCCCGTTACATCGGTTACGGCGGCATGCTGATGGAATCCTTCGTGGCCATTATGGCGATGGTTGCCGCTTCGGTGATCGAGCCGGGCGTGTACTTCGCCATGAACAGCCCGGCGGCGGCGGTTGGCAGTGATGTGGTGACGGTGGCACAGACCGTCAGCAGTTGGGGCTTCGCGATCACCCCTGACGCCCTGCTGGCCGTGGCCAAGGACATCGGTGAAACCACCGTGCTGTCCCGTGCCGGCGGTGCACCGACCCTGGCGGTCGGTATCGCGCAGATCCTCCACCATGTGCTGCCGGGTGAAAACACCATGGCGTTCTGGTACCACTTCGCGATCCTGTTCGAAGCGCTGTTTATCCTGACGGCGGTGGATGCCGGTACTCGTGCCGGACGTTTCATGCTCCAGGACTTGCTCGGCTCCTTCGTCCCGGCGCTCAAACGCACCGAGTCATGGACCGCCAACCTGATCGCCACCGGCGGTTGCGTGGCCATGTGGGGTTACCTGCTGTACCAGGGCGTAATTGACCCGCTGGGCGGCATCAACACCTTGTGGCCGCTGTTCGGTATCTCCAACCAGATGCTGGCCGGTATCGCACTGATGCTCGGTACCGTGGTGCTGATCAAGATGAAACGCCAACGCTATATCTGGGTCACCTTGCTGCCCGCCGCCTGGCTGCTGATCTGTACCACCACCGCAGGCTTCATCAAGCTGTTCGACGCCAATCCGGCTATCGGTTTCCTCTCCCTGGCGAAGAAATACAGCGTAGCGTTGGAGGCAGGGCAAGTGATTGCGCCGGCCAAGGACATCAGCCAGATGCAGCACGTGATTTTCAATGCCTATACCAACGCGGCCTTGACGGCACTCTTCCTGTTCGTGGTATTCAGTGTGTTGTTCTATGCCATCAAGGTCGGTGTCTCGGCTTGGGGCAACAAGGAACGCACGGACAAAGAAACCCCGTTCCAGGCCGTGCCTGATGCGTAAGAGAGGAATGCCAGCATGTTCAACGACCTGAGTCGCCTCGGTAAGTACCTCGGTCAGGCCGCGCGCCTGATGGTTGGCATGCCCGACTACGACACCTACGTCGAGCATATGCAGAACAAGCACCCGGACAAACCGGTCATGACCTACGAGGCGTTCTTTCGGGAACGCCAGGAAGCCCGTTATGGCGGCAAGGGCGGGCCGAAGTGCTGTTGACCCGGGTGATGCTCTCTTGAGAGCGTACCGGGTTATTCAAGGCTGAACACCGTCACTGTGGGAGCCCGGCTTGCCGGCGATGGCGATCTTGCGGATGCCATCGCCGGCAAGCCGGGCTCCCACAGTTTTTTAGCGTATGGGAGATTTTTGTTTGTCAGTTCCTATTCCTGTGACCGTCCTGAGCGGTTTCCTCGGCGCCGGCAAGACCACCTTGCTGCGCCATCTGCTCAAAGCCGAGCACGGCCTGAAAATCGCCGTGATCGAGAACGAATTCAGCGACGCCGGCATCGACACCCAACTGCTCGGTGCCGAGCCGGTGCAAGTGATGACGCTGTCCAACGGCTGCGTCTGCTGCACCATTCACACCGACCTGACCAAGGCCCTGTACCTGTTGCTGGAGCGCTTGGACAGCGGTGAGATCGCCTTCGACCGGTTGGTGATCGAGTGCACTGGCCTGGCCGACCCGGCCCCGGTGGCGCAGACCTTTTTCATTGATGAGGAGCTGCGCGAGCGTTACCTGCTCGACGGCATCATTACCCTGGTGGACGCGGCCCATGCCGAGCATCACCTGACCCAGACCATCGCCCAGGCGCAGATCGGCTTTGCCGACCGGTTGCTGGTGAGCAAGCGCGACCTGGTGGACGAGGCGACCTTTAGCGCCTTGAGCGAACGGCTGACGCGGATCAACCGCCGCGCCCCGATCCGCATCGTCGAGCACGGTAATATCGACCTGGCGGAACTGCTCGATGTACGTGGCTTCAACCTCAATGCCGACCTGGGCGGTGGCTTGAGTCTGCGCCCGGCCAGCAAGGCGCCGTCGATCGACCGCATCTCCAGCCTGGTGCTGCGCACTGCCGAGCCGCTGGATATCGACAAGCTCAGCGAGTTTATGAACGAGCTGCTGGAGGATCACGGCAAACAGTTGTTGCGCTACAAGGGCGTGCTGAATATCGCCGGCGAGCCACGGCGCATGGTGTTCCAGGGCGTGCTCAAACTCTACGGTTTCGACTGGGATACCGAGTGGGAAGAGGGCGCGGCGCGGGAGAGCGTGATCGTGTTTATTGCCGATGACCTGCCGGAAGAGAAGATTCGCGAAGGCTTTGCCAAGGTCGCGGCGGCCTGAGGCAATCAGTCAAGGAAACCGGGCATTGAAAACGCCGCATAACCTGTAGGAGCGGGCTTGTCGGGACGCCGCATCGCAGCGATGAGGCTCTTGAGCCTTGCGGCGCCTATCCGGACGCCATCGCCGGCAAGCCAGCTCCCACCTGGTCCGTGGCCAACCATGAGTTTGCGGGCGCCTAAATGCCCTGTGGGAGCGGAGCTTGCCCGCGAAGCTTTTGGCAAACTCAGGACCACTGCAGGACGGCAAGCCGATCCAGATACTCCGTCAACCGTCCGGCAGCCACCCCGCTATCACCATTCTCCACGGCAGTGACCAGGGCCTCACGCACCCGCCAATCCTCGACTCGCGCCGAATGTTGCGCCAGGGCCAATCCGGTCAGTGGCACCAGCCCGCTGAGAAAATGCGCCAGGGGCGCATTGCCAGCCATCCTCGCCAACTCCAGATGAAACTCACCGCCGAGTCTGGTCGCCGTGCTCTGCCGGCCCGCTTCAGCACTCTGGCGTTCGCGCGCGACCAATGTGCGGAGCGGCGCGAACGTCAGCTCGGAGGCCTTGGCGCAAACCAACTCGATAACGCTGATCTCGGCCAACCGCCGCGCTTGCAGGGTCTGGCGGATCTGTTCGGCATCCGGTTCGGCGACCCGCGCCCGTTGGTTGGGGCGGGTAAGAATGACCTGTTGCCGCGCCAGGCGGCTGATCACCCGCCGCACCTGGCTGCGACCCGCGCCATAGGCACGGATCAAGGTCTCTTCACTCAAGCCCTCGGCAAACTGGCGATCGAGAATGTCCTCGAACACCTGGGCGTAGAGCGTCTCGGCGCAAACGGCCGGCCCCTGTGGCAGGGCGAAAGTGCGCCGGGCGGTGAAAGGCAGGGGTGTCGCAACGCTGTTCATATCCGGTCTCCCCTTGGCGGGTGGGTTATTGCTCTGTACTGCCCAGATGGTCGTCCGGGATGGTGAGTTCGATGCCCATGCGCCGGCCTTCCTGGAGGATGTGCCGACGCATTTCCGCGCTGGCCAGCGCACTGTTCTTGTTGCGGATGGCGCGCACCACGGCTTCATTTTCCTCCAGCCGTTCGGCCAGGTGCTCCGGCGAGTTGCGCAGCACCTCGGCGCTCTGCTTGAGGGCGTTGCTGGTCTGCTGCACCACGTTCTGGAAAATCGGGTTGGAGGTCAGGGCGAACAGTTCTTCATGGAAGGCAATGTAGGCGTTCATCCCGGCTTCGCTGTCGTTGGCCTCCAGGGCTTCACGCATGTCCATCAGGGTCAGGCGCAACTGGCCGACCTCCTTGCTGCTGATGGACTGCGCCACCAGCCCGACGATAAACGGCTCCAGGGTGTAGCGCAGTTGCAGCACATCTTCGAGGCTGGCGTCGGCCACGCCGCTGTGGGCGGCCGAGGTTTCGCTGGGGGCGGCGTCGAGCACGACCACGCCTTTGCCCGGCATCGAGCGCACCAGACCGAGGGTTTCCAGTACGGTCACGGCTTCGCGCAGGCTCGGGCGGCTGATGCCCAGCTGTTCGGCCAGTTCACGTTGGCCCGGCAGCATCTCGCCGCTGCGCCACTGGCCGCGGGACAGGGCGGCGCGGAGTTTTTCTACGACTGAATTGACGACGGTTGACGAGCTAATCACGGTTCACTCCCAGATAAAACGGTCAGGCCACGACCCGAGGCCGGCGATGGTTGCGCGCGCCTGGGGCCGGTACCGGCGCCCATCCCTGGGCTCTTCGCATCAGAATTCCTGCTGATGAGCCGGTGGCACCGGCTTTCTTGGTGTAAAGGCATAACCTTGCTGGCCATCGAGGACCTTGTGGGCCCGTTGCACATCGATGTCCTTTTCCCAGCGGGCGATGGCCACGGTCGCCACGCAGTTGCCGATCAGGTTGGTCATGGCCCGGCCGATGCCCATGAACCAGTCGACCGCCAGCACCAGCACCAGCCCGACCACCGGGATCGCCGGGATGGCGGTCAGGGTGGCGGCGAGGATCACCAGGGCCGAGCCGGGAATACCGTGGGCGCCCTTGGAGGTGATCAGCGACACCAGCAGGATGGTCAGCAGGTCGGTCAGCGCCAGCGGGGTGCCAGTGGCGTTGGCGATAAAGACAATGGCCAGGGTCAGGTAGATCGAGAAACCGTCGAGGTTGAACGAGTAGCCGGTCGGGATCACCAGGCCCACCGTCGAGCTGCCTATCCCCAGGTGTTCGAGCTTGCGCATCACCTGCGGCAACACGGCATCCGAGGAGGCGGTGCCCATCACGATCAGCAGCTCTTCACGCAGGTACTTGAGGAAGGGCAGGATGCGCAGGCCGGACAGGCGCATCACCACACCGAGGATCAGCAGCACGAAGGTCAGGCAGGTCACGTAGAACAGCGCCACCAGGCTGCCGAGTTGGCGCAGCGAGTCCAGGCCGTAGGTGCTGGTGGTGAAGGCGATGGCGCCGAACACCCCGAGCGGTGCCAGGCGCACGATCATGCCCATGATGCGGAAGATCACGTGGCTGAGTTCGTTGATCAGCCGAGAGATGCCCGACGCCGACTCGCCCACCAGGTTCAGCGCGCTGCCGAATAGCACGGAGAACAGCAGCACCTGGAGGATGTTGTTGTCGGCAAAGGCGCCGATCACCGAGTTGGGGATCAGGTCCATCAGGAACTGCGTGGTTCCGCGCAGATGCTGGCCGCGGTCGGCGAGGTCGCCCAGGGCCACCTTGGACAGTTGCTCCAGATGAATATTGGCGCCGCTGCCGATGCCGGTGGAGAAGGCCAGGATCAGCCCGATCAGCAGGGCGATGGTGGTCAGGATTTCGAAGTAGATTACCGATTTGAGGCCGATCCGCCCGACCTTCTTCAGGTCGCCGGCACCGGAGATGCCGCTGACCACCACACAGAAGACGATCAGTCCGATGAGCATCTTGATCAGCTTGATAAAGCCGTCGCCGAGGGGTTTGAGCTGGACGGAAAATTCGGGAAGGGCGAGTCCGCAGATGATGCCGAGCACCAGTCCAAGGACAACCTGAAGGAAAATCGAACGCGAGCACCATCTGAGCATGGGGAGGATCCTGGTCGGCGTTCCGTGATCTGTGCCTGTGGCCGCAGCGTCGGAACTTAATTGTTGTGGTCTTACCGGTATGTCCAGTGCGAGGCCAGTCTACGCCCGATTTTTCCGGGATCACAAGCGGTTTTTCGTTAAATTGGTTGGACCGGTCTGACCAGTAATGCTGGTCCTGTAGGAGCCGGCTTGCCGGCGATGAGGCCCGCAAGCGCGATGCAAGCCTCAAGACCGCCATCGCCAGCAAGCCGCCTCCCACAAAATGGCGCTCCACCGTAAAGGCACTGCTTGGCTACGGGAGCGACGGACGGCGAGTTTTCTCCAGGCGAAAAAAAGCCCGGTCATGACTGACCGGGCTCTTGGGGTGCGACGGGGTGCGGGCTGCTTAAGCGCCGTAAACCGGCAGCTTGGCGCAGATGGCCTTGACCTTCGCGCGAACGGCGTCGATCACCGCTTCGTTGTTCAGGTCAGCCAGGATGTCGCAGATCCAGCCGGCCAGTTCGCGGCATTCGGTTTCCTTGAAGCCACGGGTGGTGACAGCCGGGGTACCGAAACGCAGACCGGAAGTGACGAACGGCGAGCGTGGGTCGTTCGGCACCGAGTTCTTGTTCACGGTGATGAAGGCCTTGCCCAGGGCCGCGTCGGCGTCTTTGCCGGAGATGTCCTGCTTGATCAGCGAGAGCAGGAACAGATGGTTCTTGGTACCGCCGGAAACCACGTCGAAACCGCGCTCGATAAACACTTCGGCCATGGCCTGGGCGTTTTTCACCACTTGTTCCTGATACGCCTTGAACTCAGGCTGCAGCGCTTCCTTGAAGCAGATCGCCTTGGCCGCGATCACGTGTTCCAGCGGGCCGCCCTGGGCGCCCGGGAAGACCGCGGAGTTCAGCTTCTTCTCGATCTCGGCGTTGGCGCGCGCGAGGATCAGGCCGCCACGTGGACCGCGCAGGGTCTTGTGGGTGGTGGTGGTGACCACGTCGGCGAACGGCACAGGGTTCGGGTAGACGCCGGCGGCGACCAGACCGGCCACGTGGGCCATGTCGACGAACAGGTAGGCACCGACTTTGTCAGCGATGGCGCGGAAACGTGGGAAGTCGAGGATCTGCGAGTAGGCGGAGAAACCGGCGACGATCATTTTCGGCTTGTGCTCGACCGCCAGGCGCTCGACTTCGTCGTAGTCGATCAGGCCGTTGGCGTCGATACCGTATTGAACGGCGTTGTACAGCTTGCCGGAGGAGGAGACGCTGGCGCCGTGGGTCAGGTGACCGCCGTGGGCCAGGCTCATGCCCAGGATGGTGTCGCCGCCTTGCAGCAGGGCCAGGTAGACCGCCGAGTTGGCTTGGGAGCCAGCGTGTGGCTGGACGTTGGCGTAATCGGCGCCGAACAGTTGCTTGGCACGATCGATGGCAAGCTGTTCAACCACGTCGACGTATTCGCAGCCGCCGTAGTAACGCTTGCCTGGATAGCCTTCGGCGTACTTGTTGGTCAGGACCGAGCCCTGGGCTTCCATCACCGCGGGGCTGGTGTAGTTTTCCGAGGCGATCAGCTCGATGTGCTCTTCCTGGCGCTGAGCTTCTTGCTCCATGGCGGCAAAGAGATCGGCGTCGTACTTGGCAATAGTCAAATCACGGCTGAACATGGCGGTCCTCAAGGATCGGGGGGGGGTAGAAAAGAAGCCATTCTAACCCAATGGGTTTTATCTGGCATATGAAAGGGTGTCATGTCGCGGATAAGCGGCGCTCATTTGGGGCGCCGCGCTGTCAGTTCCGGCCTCTTCGCGGGCAAGCTCCGCTCCCACACGGTTTATGCCAGACACGAAAACTGCAGGCGACCACGGTCACTGTGGGAGCGGAGCTTGCGCGCGAAGAGGCCGCTCCCACGCGGTTTATGCCAGACACGAGAACTGCAGGCGACCACGGTCACTGTGGGCGCGGAGCTTGCGCGCGAAGAGGCCGCTCCCACACGGTTTATGCCAGACACGAGAACTGCAGGCGACCACGGTCACTGTGGGCGCGGAGCTTGCGTGCGAAGAGGCCGCTCCCACACGGTTTATGCCAGACACGAAAACTGCAGGCGACCACGGTCACTGTGGGAGCGGAGCTTGCCCGCGAAGGCGTCGGGCCAGGCGCCGCAGGACATCAGTCGAACATGAACAGCGCATCATTGCTGAACTGCGCTTCAAAGCGATTGGGCGCCATCGGTCGGCCGAACAGGTAGCCCTGTACTTCGTCGCAACCGTGTTCGCGCAGGAAATCGAGCTGTTCGTGGGTTTCCACGCCTTCGGCGATCACCGCCAGGTTCAGGCTGTGAGCCATGGCGATGATCGCCCGGGCAATCTGCGCGTCCTGTTCGCCCGATGGCAGACCGTCGACGAAAGTGCGGTCGATCTTCAGCACGTCGATGGGGAACTGCTTGAGGTAGTTCAGCGACGAGTAGCCGGTGCCGAAGTCATCCACGGCGATGCTCAGCCCGAGGTTCTTCAGGCCGGCGAGGATCAGCATGGCCTCGCTGACCTCGCGCATCAGGATACTTTCGGTCAGTTCCAGCTCCAGGCAGGCCGGCGACACACCGGTCTCCTTGAGAATATTGGCGATCCGCGTGCCCAACTGGCCGTCGGAGAACTGCCGCGCCGAGATATTCACCGAGACCTTCGGTACCCGCACCTTGGCCAGGTGCCAGGCCTTGAGCTGGCGACAAGCTTCGGCCAGCACCCAGTCGCCGACATCCACCACCAACCCGAGTTCTTCCAGTACCGGAATGAAATCCCCCGGCGGCACCAGCCCACGGCGTGGATGGCGCCAGCGCAGCAGGGCCTCGGCGCCGGTCAGGCGTTTGCCATCGCCGCTGAACTGCGGTTGGTAATACAGCACGAATTCGTTCTGCTCCAAGGCATGGCGCAGGTCGCTTTCCAGCTCCAGGCGCTCCAGGGCGCTGGCGTTCATGTCGGCCTGGTAGAACTGGAAGTTGTTCTTGCCGCGTTCCTTGGCGTGGTACATCGCGGTGTCGGCGTTTTTCATCAACTGGCTGAGCTCGCTGCCATCTTGCGGGCTCAGGGCGATACCGATACTGGCGGTGACGAAGAACTCGCGGCCTTCGAGCACGAACGGCGTCACCAGGCTGGTGAGAATCTGCTCGGCCACATTGATGGCCCGGTTCAAGGCCACTTCCCGGGTGGCTCGCGGTTGCAGCAGCAGGGTGAACTCATCGCCGCCCATGCGCGCCACGGTGTCGTCATCGGCCACGCAGGCCAGCAGACGGGTGGCCATTTCCTTGAGCATGCGGTCGCCGGCGGCGTGACCGAGGGAGTCGTTGATCGGCTTGAAACGGTCGAGGTCGAGGAACATCAGCACCACCCAGGACTTCTGTCGCTCGGCCTGTTGCAGCGCGGTGTGCAGGCGGTCCTGGAACAGGGTGCGGTTGGGCAGGTGGGTCAGGGCGTCGTAGTAGGCCAGACGGTGAATCCGTTGTTCACTGGCCTTGCGCTCGCTGATGTCGGTGAAGAAACACACATAGCTGGCCAGGTCGCCTTCATCGTCGAGCACCGCGGTGATGCCGACCCAGGCCGGGTAGTGCTCGCCATTGCGCCGCTTGAGCCAGACTTCACCTTCCCAGGTGTTGTGCTGCTCCAGTTGCTTGAGCACATAACGCAGGTGGGCTTCCTGCTGGTCGTCGACGGTCAGCAGGTTGGGCAACTGGTCCAGCACATCGGCCACGGCGTAACCGCTGACCCGGCTGAACGCCTCGTTGGCCTGGACGATGTAGCCGGCCGGGTCGGTGATCAGGATCGCCGAGGTCGAGTGCTCGAAAACCGTGGCCGCCATGCGCAGGTCTTTTTCCGCGCGGCGTTGCTGGCTGATGTCGCGACCGACGCCGAGGATGCCCTCGAAGGCGCCGTGTTCATCCCAGACCAATACCAGGCGCAGCTCAATGGGGATCTTGCGCCCGTCGGCCTTCAGGCAGTCGAACAGGAACAACTGGGTCTGGACCTGCTCGCGCAGCTCGGCCAGGGCCTCGGGCTTGTTCAGCGCCTTGCTGACCCGCTCCATCAACAGGTAGATGCCATTGAGTTGCTGCGGGTTGGCGATGGTCGATTGCCAGCCATTCTGGAACACCCAGTCGACTTCGTAGCCGAGCACGGCCAGGACCGATGGGCTGACGTAGTTCAGGCTCAGCTGGCTGTCGGTGGAGAAAATCACGTCGCTGATGCTTTCGGCGAGCATCCGGTAGCGTTTCTCGCTGTCGCGCAGGGACTCGCTGGCCTCGATCTGGTCGGTGACGTCCTTGGCCACGCCGATGATCCGCGTGACCTGGTCGTACTTGTCCCGGGCCAGGGCCTGCTCGCGGACCTCGAAATGCCGCCAGTGCTCGTCGCGATGGCGGAAACGCAACTGGCACTGGAGCAACTGGCTGTAGCCGGCATGGCGCTGCTGCTGGCGCAGGCGGTGGTAGTGCTCGGCGTCTTCGGGGTGCAGCAGGATCTCCCAGAAGTACTCGCCCATCTGGTGCAGTTCGGTCTTGTTGTAGCCCAGGGTCTGGCCCAGGTGGTGGTTGCTGAAGATCATCCGCTGGCTGATCACATCCTGCACATACAGGTGATCCGGCACGGTACGCACCACGTCGGACCAGAAGCCCTCGCGTTCCAGCAGCGACAGTTCGATGAGTTTGCGGCTGGTGATATCGGTGATGCTCAGGATCACCGCTTGATAGTCGCAAGGGGCTTCCGGCAGTCGCAGCACCAGCCACAGATGTTGGTCCTGGCCGCGGGCGTCGGTCAGCTTGATCTCCAGCTCCAGCTGGTTCTGGTGGTTGAGCAGTGCCTCGACCAGCGGGTAGCCGATCCCGGCGGCATTGCCCGGGGAGCCTTCGATCAGGCTGCCCCAGGCACTTTCGCGGGAGTCGACATTGAGCACGCGCAGGGCCACCAGGTTGACCTCGGTGACTCGCAACTCCTGCAACAACAAACGACGGTGTTCGGGGTCGTGGGCGATCCACTGCTTGAGCGATTCGTTGTCCAGCAGGCGATGCTGTTCGAGGAAGCCCGGCAGCCCGGACAGGTCGAGGACGCAGAGGGCAACACCGGTGCCTTCGAAAATATCCTGGTAGCGTCGGCGTCCTTCCGTGACCTGGTGCTGGCGCCGGCGCATGTTGAACAGCGCCAGCACCGGCAGCAGCGACAATCCCAGCCCCAGCAGGCACTTGCCGATCAGGGCCGGGAGCAGGTCCTCGACCACCTTGCGCGGGTCGAACAGGCCGCGCAGTTGCCAGTCGCTGTTGGACAAGGGGGAGACCAGCACGCTGTTGGCTGCTTCGTCGGCGTTCAGCGGCATGGGCGTGGGGGCGATGTCATCGTCCCGGCTGATCACCAGGTGATTGTTGCGGTTTTCGATCAGCCAGCTCGCGCCCGGCTCCTGGTTGCCCTGGCGGGTAAGGTCCTGGAACAGCCGCGGCGACAGGCGCAGGACCCAGTAGCCGTTGCTCTCGCCGCTGGCCTGCTGCAACAGCAGGTGCACCGCCGAGCCGTGATCGTCATTGGTGAAGTAGTAGGTCTGTTTACGGTTGCTGTGTCTGACCTGTTCGGCGAGGAAGGCGGTATCCTGGCTGTCGCTGGCGCTGTCGCCGATCAGGGTGCCCTTGCTGTCGAACAGGGCGATGCTTTGCAGGTCCGGCATCGACACGCGCACCCGGTCGAGCAAGGCCTGCAGTTCTTCGCGGTTGTTGGGTTTGTCGAAGATCGGTAGTAGGTTGAGGGCGATCTGCGCATTGAGCGACATGTTCAGGCTGACCCGTTCGGCCATGTCGGCGCTCGAATCGATGCTGTTCTGGCGTTGCAACTGGCGGCTTTGCTGGAATTGATCGATCAGTTGCCAAAACAGCAGGGCGAGCAGGAACAGCACCAGCGTGGCCAGTATGCCTTTGAGTGTCCCACGCAGAGGCGGAGCCGACGCAAGGACGGCTGCACGCGCGGACGATGGCGGATTGGCTTTGGTCAAACTGTGATCCTGCGGTTGGGCTGGATTGGCGCGACATGCACTATAAGCCGGACGCCCGAAGGGCGGCTAGCATGCCTTGAGTTGTGGCAAAGTGCCAGTCCTGATCGACCGAGCGGTTTGCCCTGTCTGCCGCATTCAGGTAGTTTTACCGGTTACGCGCCAGCAATTCACGCGCCCTATTCAAGGGTATCGACCGGTGCGGCCATGGATTGACCTCTTGGCTGGCACACGGGGCCTGTTCACTGCGGGTACCGCTCGCGCCTTTATTCATCCGTCACTGACGCTAGGTTCTCCATGGCTCAATACGTCTTTACCATGCATCGGCTGAGCAAAGTTGTTCCGCCAAAGCGGGAAATCCTGAAAAACATCTCCCTGTCGTTTTTCCCGGGCGCCAAGATCGGCGTGCTCGGCTTGAACGGTTCGGGTAAATCCACTTTGCTGAAAATCATGGCGGGTGTCGACACCGAGTTCGACGGCGAAGCCCGGCCGATGCCCGAGCTGAATATCGGTTATCTGCCCCAGGAACCGCAACTCGATCCGACCAAGACCGTGCGTGAAGTGGTCGAGGAAGCGGTCAGCGTGATCAAGAACGCCCAGGCGCGCCTGGATGAAGTCTACGCGGCCTACGCCGACCCGGACGCCGATTTCGACAAGCTGGCCGCCGAACAGGCCAAGCTCGAGGCGATCCTGCAGGCCAGCGACGGCCACAACCTGGAGCGCCAGTTGGAAGTCGCCGCCGATGCGCTGCGCCTGCCGGCCTGGGAGGCCAAGGTCGAACACCTGTCGGGTGGTGAAAAGCGCCGCGTGGCCTTGTGCCGCCTGTTGCTGTCGGCCCCGGACATGCTGCTGCTCGACGAACCGACCAACCACCTGGATGCCGATTCCGTGGCCTGGCTGGAGCACTTCCTGCACGATTTCCCGGGCACCGTGGTAGCGATTACCCACGACCGTTACTTCCTGGACAACGTCGCCGGCTGGATTCTCGAACTCGACCGCGGTGCCGGTATCCCGTACGAAGGCAACTACTCGGGTTGGCTGGAAGCCAAGTCCGACCGTCTGGCTGCTGAATCCAAGCAGCAGTCGGCTCATGAAAAGGCCATGAAGGAAGAACTGGAGTGGGTGCGCAAAGGCGCCAAGGCCCGCCAGTCGAAATCCAAGGCCCGCCTGCAGCGTTTCGAAGAAATGCAGTCACAGGAATTCCAGAAGCGTAGCGAGACCAACGAAATCTACATCCCGGCCGGTCCGCGTCTGGGCGACAAGGTCATCGAGTTCAAGAACGTCAGCAAGGGTTATGGCGACCGCGTACTGATCGACAACCTGTCGTTCAGCATGCCCAAGGGCGCGATTGTCGGCGTGATCGGTGGTAACGGTGCCGGTAAGTCGACCCTGTTCCGCATGCTGATGGGCAAGGAAACGCCGGACTCGGGCAGCATCGAAGTCGGTGAAACCGTGCAGTTGGCTTGTGTCGACCAGAGCCGCGACGACCTCGACGGCAGCAAGACGGTGTTCCAGCAGATTTCCGACGGTTCCGACCAGATCCGTATCGGCAACTATGAAATCCCGTCGCGTACCTATGTCGGCCGTTTCAACTTCAAGGGCGGCGACCAGCAGAAGTTCGTCAAGGACCTGTCCGGTGGTGAGCGCGGTCGCTTGCACCTGGCGTTGACCCTGAAAGAGGGCGGCAACGTCCTGCTGCTCGACGAACCGTCCAACGACCTCGACGTGGAAACCCTGCGTTCCCTGGAAGAGGCCCTGCTGGACTTCCCGGGCGCGGCGATTGTGATCTCCCACGATCGGTGGTTCCTGGACCGGGTGGCGACGCACATCCTGGCGTATGAAGACGATTCGCAAGCGGTGTTCTTCGAAGGCAACTACAGCGAGTACGAAGCCGATCGCAAGAAGCGCCTCGGCGATGCCGCGGCCCAGCCGCACCGGGTACGGCACAAGAAACTGGCCTGATCGGTGTAGGAGCGAGCTTGCTCGCGATGGACTTGAAGACGCCACGGGGCAACAGGTGCCCCGTGTTATCGTTAACGACCATCGCGAGCAAGCTTGCTCCTATGTATGGACTCGCCCACCCTGTCAACACGCTTTTGAACACTGCTACCCGGTTGCATCTATGTATCAGGCC